>DASRFJ010000283.1:0-26965 GCA_035651595.1 Streptosporangiaceae bacterium
CCTTCTTGATCGACACGATTCCTTCTCGGTTAGCAGGGTTACAGTTGATGAAGCAGGACACTATAGGACCCGTTGCGACGAAGCAAGTTGCCCTGACCTAATTAGATTGGAATACTGCCAACATGGCCCCTGGAGGCCGTCGGCGCCCTTGACCTCGTGCCCGCCTTCTAGCCCGAAACGAAGACGCCCCGCTGGCGTGATGGCACACGACAGCGGGGCCTGACACCCAACCGACGCAACCGATTGGAAGTCCACCGATGACGGTAACTGAAATCCCCGCCGAACTCACCCCCGCGAGCCTCCGCTTCACCGCCCTGTTCGGAATCTCCATGGGCTTCACCGCGGCCGAGGTCCGCACCCGCCCGGGCGACACCGCGCAGAAGTCCGCGGACAAGCAGATCGCCGACGAGATCGACCTCATGACCGCCTGCGGCTACACCCGGCAGGTTGCCGCCGTCGTGCTCGACGAGCGCGGCCGGGCGAACCGGGGCCTCCACCCGCAGCGCTGCGGCGCCGAGCAGGCACGGCGGGAAGTCCGCGCGGTGGCCGAGGCCATGCTGCGAGCTCGCGGCCCCGCCGCTGTCCGCATCTGCCGCAGGATCGCCGGCCAGGCGGCCATCGACGGCGACAGTGAACTGAGCCGCTCGTTCGCCGAGTTCGCCGACGCGGCCGAGGAGCTGATCGCCGAGTGCGAGGCGGGGCCGCTCGTCACCCGCGCGGCCGCGGCACAACCCGGGGACGGTGCGGCATGACCTGGCGCAGTGACCTCATCGCCGGGATGACCCGCGACGAGGCGCGGACGCTGCTCGCCGCAGTCGCAGGCGGCCGGCCGGACGTGTTCGACTGGGCAGCCGAGAGCCTCGGCGGCACGTTCGCCGAACGGTTCGGGCAGGCCCGCACGGGCGACACCGAAGCATCCCGCTGCCGCACCTGCGGCGGCCTGATCGACGGCGGCTACACCGACCCCTACGACGGGAAGACACCCCGCTGGCGTCACCTCGTCCTGCCGGGCGCGGGTACCCGGGAGACCGCCAGCTTCCTCGACGAAGACCACAGCGCGGAGCCCAGGTCCGGTGAGGTGCCGCTCGTTGCGGAGCCGTACCGGACGCCGCAGGGCAGCGAGGCCGCCAGGGGTGACCGATGAAACGCGCCCTGGCGGTCCTCGCGGCCCTGTTCTTCGCCGTCCATGTGAGCGTGCTCGGCATCCCGGCGCCTGTCCCGGTCCTGCTGGTCTTCGCGGCCGTCATCGGCGGCCTGTGCCGCCTCATCTGGATTGCGTCCGGGCTCCGCGTCTACTGGAGGGCCCGGACGTGACCGCCGAACTGTCCGCCCGCCGTACCGCCGCCCGGGCGGCGCTCGCCGATTACCAGCGCGCCTCGAATGCGCACGAACTCGACATGATGGCCCGCGCTGTCTGGGCGGAGCGCCTCGCCGGGCTCCTCGGTGGCGTGCTCGACGAACTTGACCGCATCGACGAGGAGGACCGTTGAACTGGCTCCGCGCGTACTGGTCCCGCCTCGTCGCCGGGCTCGCCTTCACCGTCGTGGCCGGAGTGACAGGCGTGGTCAGCTACACCCACATCGAGGACCTGACGCTCGCACTCCACCAGTCGCTGATGGTCGCCCGGCTCATGCCGTTCGGTATCGACGGGCTGATCGTCGTGGGCTCCGTCGCGCTTCTCCAGGCCGCCGATGACCACCCGTACCTCGGCTGGCTCTGCGTGGCCCCGGGAGCGGTCGCGTCGCTGTTCGCGAACATCGAGTCCGGGCTCCGCTGGGGCTACCTCGCGGCGGGGTGGGCGGGCATGGCCTCGGCCGCGTTCTTCCTGGCCACGTTCACCCTCGAAAGGTGGCTGAAAGCGCAGGCTGGCCGGGGTGGCAGGACTGGCCAGCCGGATACGGATTCGAACGATGAGGAAACCATCCGGGAAGATCCGGACAGGTGCCCGCATTCACTGGCCCTGACTGCTGACGAGGCGGCCGTTCAGGCGTTCCTGCACGCACGGGACTGCCTCGGCGAGGCGATCTCGCAGCGGCAACTGTCGGAAGCGTTCGGGATCTCCCGGTCGAAGGTGGCAGAGCTGGTAAAGCCCTACCTCCCGCCGGTCCGCTACGCCGAGCTGAACGGGAGCACCGTCGATGCCTGACGAGCCACGCACGCCGCCGACTGTGCCGGTACCGGACCGCGCCTGCGACACATGTCACGGGCCGATGCCGGACGGGATCCGGTCTCACGCACGCTACTGCGGACAGCGATGCCGGGCCGCAGCGAAGCGGGCAAGAAGCGGTCAGCTCGCGGGCTGGCGCGGACGCCGGAACCTGGCACCGCCCCCGATCGGCGAGAGGTTCGGCCGGCTTCTGGTGACTGGTCCGGAGATCAGGGTCCCTGGCAGGAAAGGTCAGACGCGGCGGGGGCTTGTCTGCCGCTGTGACTGCGGCAGCGAGACGGCTGTCAAGCTGTCGCAGTTGCTCAACGGGAACGTCCGCTCTTGCGGTTGCCTGAAGCGGGAGAAAGCTGCCGAGAACGCCAGGTCACCATCGGCGGTCGCCGCCCGTAACGATGCGAATCGTACGCATGGCATGCGCGATCACCCGCTGTACGACACGTGGAAGGCCATGCTGCACCGCTGCGAGGTCGAGACAGATCCCAAGTTCCGCGATTACGGCGCCCGGGGAATCTTGGTCTGCCCGGAGTGGCACGACATAGCGGTTTTCGTCGCCTGGATCGAAACGAACCTCGGCCCGCGGCCAGACGGCAAGACGCTCGACCGGATCGACAACAACGGCAACTACGGGCCCGGGAATGTCCGCTGGGCCTCAGGGGCCGAGCAGAACCGCAATCGGCGGCGGTCGAAAGCCGCCTAGCAGGCCCCGGCCGGGGCGTCACATCTTGGCGGATCGCCGCCCCGGCCGGGTTTCCCACCGAAGTGGAGGTTCAAGAATGTCAGAGGTCCCCCTCGACGGCGAAGACGCGCCCGAACCCGAGGGCGCGGACGAGGGCGCGGACGCCGAGATCATCCCGCTTCCCGGTGTCGCCCTGGCCCCGGTGAAGCCCGAGCGCGGCATGCCGGGCGAGTGGAAGCCGGTCATCCCCGAGCACCTGCGCACCCCGGAGGGCCGCCGCAAGGCCGCTGACTGGCAGTACAAGCGGGCGAAGCACCACGTGGCCTACCACGGCGTCAGGTCGCCCTGGCGGCTCCTGCAGATGCTGTGGTGGGCCGGGGCCGGACTCCTCGTGTTCGCAGGCGTCCAGCTCTCCTGGTGGTGGGTTGCCGAGCAGACGTTCCTTCGTCACAAGGCCATCGCGGACGGCGACACGGGCAAGTACCTCAGCCTGCACAAGCACGCCCGGGAGGTGCGGCTGGTCCGCGGCTGCCTCCTGCTCGGCGAGCTGGGCGTCCTGATCGGTCTGGGGGTGTTCATCAGTTCCGTGTCGGTGCTGCTGTGGATCCCCGTTGGCCTTGTCCTGGTGCCGCTGCTGGCGTGGATCGGCCGGCCTGCGGACAAGCCGATCGTCACCAGCGCCGTTGTCCCGGTCGCCGTCGAGCGGGTCACCGTTGCCCTGATCGTCCGCGCCCTGGGCGTCCTCGGCATCGCCGAGATGAACAAGGCACTCCGGGAGGAGCCGGACAAGGCGATCGTCACCATTGACGGGCCGATGCGGGACGGGCCCGGCTGGCTGTGGCGCGGCGACCTGCCCCCTGGCGTCACCGCGGGCGCGGTCAGCGAGAAGCGCGAGGAACTGGCCTCCGGCCTGCGCCGTCCGCTCGGCTGCGTGTGGCCCGAGACGGACCACAAACGGCATCCGGGGGCGCTGAACCTGTACGTCGCCGACGAGGACATGACCACGGCCGAGCAGCCCGCGTGGCCGCTGGCCAAGCGCGGCGCCGCGAACATGTTCAAGCCGAACATCTTCGGTTACAACCCGCGCGGCAAGCCGGTGTGGGTCACGATGATGTTCGCCTCGATCCTGATCGGGTCGGTTCCCCGGATGGGCAAGACGTTCCTGCTGCGGCTCCTGCTGCTGATCGCCGCGCTTGACGTGCGGAGCGAGATCCACGCCTATGACCTGAAGGGAACCGGCGACCTCGCGCCCGCCCGGCCTGTAGCGCATGCCTACTCGGTCGGCGACGAGCCCGAGGAAATGGAGCGCATGATCACGGACTTCCGTGCTCTGCGCAAGGAGCTGCGCCGCCGCACGAAGGTCATCAGGGATATCGCCGAGGCCGACCCGCACCGCTGCCCCGAGAACAAGATCACCGACGAGCTGGCAAGCGACCCGAGTCTCGGACTGCACCCCGTCGTGATCGCCGTCGACGAGTGCCAGGTTGCCTTCGAGCACCCCGCTTACGGCGAGGAGTTCGAGATGATCTGCACCGACCTGGCCAAGCGCGGCCCGGCCCTGGGCATCGTCATCATCCTGGCTACGCAGCGGCCCGACGCGCAGTCGATCCCGCCCGGCATCAGGGCCAACGTCGTGCTCCGCATGTGCTTGTACGTCACCGAGCAGGCGGCGAACGACATGGTTCTCGGGACGTCCCAGTACAAGAGCGGCATCCGGGCGACCATGTTCGGGTTCGACGCCAAGGGCGTGCTGTACTTCGGCGGGGAGGGCCTGCGCCCGGTCATCATGCGGTCGCAGTACATCGACGGGCCGCTGTCACGCCTGATCTTCGCCCGCGCCCGCCTCATGCGCGAACGGGCGGGCCGGGTCACCGGCTACGCGGCGGGCGAGGACTTCGCCGCCAGTACCCGGTCGTTCGCCCGTGACGTCCTCGAGGTGTTCGGCGACAGCGACAAGCTCTACGGCGAGACGATCGCCGCCCGGCTCACCGGGACGTTCGGCGACGCCTACGACGGCATCACCAAGGAAGCCGTGCTGAGCCAGCTGCGCGCCCTTCAGATCACGGTCAAGTCGGTCCGGGAGAAGGGCGGCAAGCCCCTTGCCGGATGCGAGCGAGCCGCCGTTCAGGAGTACGTCGATGGCCTCGGGCCGTCGCGGTGAGCCGTAAATGTGTCGCGCTAGCACGACACGCCATGACCAGCGGAAACGCCGGGCCCCGCGACACTGCGCGACACGTCCCGCGCGCCCTGGCCTGCAATGTTCCGCTGTTCGCCGCTGTAGCGGGCGCCGCCCGCCCTCGCTGCCCCATGGAAGCTGGCGCTGATGGGCTGGAGCCCGCGACTCAACACGGTCTGCGCGGCGTGCGGGAGGCCGCGCGAGCTGTTCGGCCACGTCTGCGTCAACCCGCGCCGCAAGGGCCACGGCGTCCGGCTCAGGATGTCGTGGGGCACCTGCCCGAAGTGCCGCCGCAAGTACACAGGCACCCCGGCATCCCACGTCTGCGCGCCCCGCTCGGACTTCAAGAAGCGCAAGAAGGCGTTCGAGGCCGAGCAGGCAAAGCGGGAGCGGGAGAAGAACCGCAAGGCGCGGCCGAAGCACGACTATCTCGAATGCTCCGACGCCGAGTGCAAGCGGCCAACCTGCGTCGCGTACAAGACCGGCCGCGAGCAAGGCGACCTCGAGGGCTACGACCGCGGATGGCAGCAGGGATACAACCGCGGCTACCCGGACGGCCAGGCGGCCTGCCCCCGCGACCACAAGTAAGGAGACCCCGGTGGATCATGTCCTGATCGTCCTCGTCCTGGTGACGGCTTACGGCCTGTTCGTCCTCGTCTTCCCCGACCGCCCGTGCCGTTGCGCGGGCCGCTGCCGCCGCTGCAAGGGCACAGGACGCCGCTTCCGCCTCGGCGCCCGGCTCGTCCACCGCGGCGTGGTCAAGGGCTACAGAGAAGCCCGGAGACGGTGGGCGCAGGCGCCGGCGACACGGGAACGGCGACACTGACTGTCGGATGGGGGAGATGGACCAGTCCACGAGGCCGGAAACGGACCAGAGAGCCCGCTCGGGCTGTCACACCGGGCTTCACATTTCAGCCCCCAGGGGTGTTTCCGTAACGCCCCGGTGTGACAGCGCGGCATGAGGACGCCCCCGCCGGAGCCTACCTGGCGGGGGCGTCGCCGCGTTGGCACACGTGCCACCGATACTAGCCCCCCGGTCGGCTATCGCCAGGCGCCGTCTTCTTTCACCGCCGGAAGGTAGCTCCCTTCGGCGACGCGCCGCGCTACCTCGGTGACCTCCCGGACGACCCGGCGGCGGCCGTCCGGGACACGCGGCCACGTCTCGCGGGTGACCGGCTGGCCGCCGTAGACGGGTTCCCATCCGATCGCGTACAGCGGGACCGCCTGAGGCAGCAGTGTGCGCAGGCAGTAGACCGTCCGCAGGTGATGCCACTTCGACACCGCCGTCAGCGGCAAGCCGACGTCGAGCGCCTCGCGCAGATACGGGAGTGACAGCTCTACGTTCTGCCATGTGTCCTTGGACTGGTCTTCTACGCGCACCACGTCCGCCGGTATCCCCGCGTCCGCCAGCCTGCGGGCGAACTCGCGCCCCTCGGTGCTGCCGTCGTGGCGGTTGATCCCGCCGGTCGCGATAATCAGCGGCGCCGCTCCGGCGTGATAACGCTCCGCGGCGATGCGGACGGGCTGGTCCTGCTTGTTAGTGCCGAACAGCACCAGGGCGACGGGCACGCCGTCAGGAGGCGGGGCGCTGATGTCCGCGGCTTCGGTCAGCTGCCGGATGTCCGCCGCGGTTAGGGCGCCGTCATTCACCGGCCGCACCACCAGAGGCCGGAAGCGCGAGCCGGGTTTCGGCGTCGGCGAGCGCGGCCCTGAAGTCCTTCGTGTGCGCCGACCCGGGTGCCTGCCCGGTGAGCGCCTTGTCGAGCCTGCCCGCGAGCACCATCGTCGGCCACACGACACGCCCGGCTGCGAGCGCTGCCGTTCCCGCCGCTGCCGCCTCGTCGGCGTCGCCCGACCCGGCCGCCGCGAGCGCGAGGATCAGCAGCGTCCGCGCGTACCTCGTCGGCATCTCCCCCGAGGGAGGGTAAGCGGTGGCGATAATCCTCCGCGTCATTGCCGCCGCCTCGGCAGGCCGTCCGGCGACGAGCAGCGACGTCGCGGTATAGGGCGGGTCTTCGGCGCGGACCACCGAGAAGACTCCGGACGTCCCGGCGGACGACGGGAGGCTGCCGAGCGCATCGGCCGCGTTGTGCCGCGCAGCGGTCATCCCGGCAGTGTCGCCAAGCATGGCCGCGCACCGCATCTGCTGGGACGCGAGCCGGGCGTAAGCCGCGGTGCCCTTCGCCGTGACCGACAGCCCGCGGCTTGCCGCTGCCTCCGACCTGGCTGCATCGCCTTGGTACCAGGCAATCATCGACCGGGTAAGCGCCGCCCATCCCGCTAGCTCAGGATGCCGCGCCTCCGTGCCCCGGCGTGCAGCATCGGCGCACCACACGACGGCCGACGCATGGTCGCCGAGATCTGCCGCGGAGACCGCGAGCAGGCTCGACAGCCACCCTGCCGTAACCGACAGCACTGGCCGCCCGGCCGGAGATCCCCGCTCGAGCAGCGTGCCGGCGAAGGTGCGGGCGCCGAGGATCTCGTCGTAGACGGCCGCGGACGGGCTAACGGCGATCACGTGGGCGTAGTGGCCGACGAGGTCGGCCAGGCCGTCAGCCGCCGCGTCCATGCCGCCCTGGCCGCCGCTGGCGGTGACCTCTAGCGCCTCGGCGACCCGCGAGGCGCGCGCCGGGCTGGGCCGCCGGGATGCGAGCGCGGTGAGGTGCCCGCCTGCGCCGAGGTACTTGTCGATCACGCCTGCGAGTTCGGGGGACGGACGGTCTTTGCCGTTGCGGATATTGCTGATGTGACCGGGGTTGACGTAGCAGGCCCGTGCGAGCTGGCGCACTCCGACGCCGCGCTCTGCCATGAGCCGTACGAGTTCCCCGCCGAAGTCGCTCATTGCGTGTGCCAATCGCAGAGAGGTTCCGGTGCTCAAGGAATGTTGTGCGGGTGTTGCCCAACAGCGCCAAACAGGCGACACCTACCGATCGTAGTCGCGTAAGCGAAATGCTTCCCGTGAACGCAATGGCACGCGGAGTAGGAGTGACGAATGGACGACGAGGCAGCGCCGCAGGCTGCCGGTATCAGGGACCTGGTGGACTGGGAGGCACTGGCCGCGCTTCTGCAGCCGGTCACCCTCGATGCGGTCCGCGGAGCTTGGCCCGACTGGCACGTCGGCCAGTCCGGCGAGTGGCTGTGGGCGGTGAAGCGCGTACCGGAACCGGGGCTGCACCCGCGGTCGCTGCTCCGTGCGCTGCTCACCGCACGCACGCCGATCGGTCTGGCCGAGCAGCTCGACGCGCAGGAACGCCTGCGGGCACTCCCCGCCGACGCGTTCGTGCTGCTGGACCGGATCAGCAAGGCGGTCGCCTGATGAGCGCCGGCAGCGGGCAGGCGGAGACCAGTGAGGACACCGCGGCGCAGGACGCCGGGGAAGCGGCCAGGCGGCCCCTCGACGAGGCCCTGACGCTGGCCGCGGTCAGGGCGGTCTTCGATCAGTGGCGCATCATCGAGAACGACGGCATGTACCTGGCGGTGCGCGGCGGAACCGTGACGCTGGACGGGCCGCAGTCGCTGATCTTGCCGTTTATCTTCTCATCCAGCCTCGAAGGGCTAACCGAGAAGCTTTCCCTTCAGGAATGGCTCCGCCGGATGACCCCGGAGGAACTCGAGATGGCGTGGCGGTACGGCATCGACTTGATGATGACGGCACGGGCCCAGGACGACGCGGGGGAGGACGGGCGGTGACCGGACTGCCGCCCAGGCCGCGGCCTAAGCACTCCGCCTCGTATCCCCCCCGGACACCCTTGGGGAAACTCCGCTGGTCATGGGGCAGCGCGTACGAGATCGAGAAGGGACGTGCCCGCCGGCGTGACGGGCTCGGCAGCTGGCTGGAAGCCGGCACCCTGGACGAGCTTGACACCATGATCCAGGCGGACTACGCGGCGCAGCCCGTACCGAGGGACGTGGCACCGTGATCGCGCGGGAACGGGACCCCGCCACCGCCGGCCACCCTGCTGTTCCCGTCGAGGACAGCTGGTACGAGGAGAAGACGACGCTGCCGGCGAACCTGAAAGCTGTGAGCGGCTACCCGGTGATCGCGGTGTGCAGCCGCTGTCACCAGCGGATCAGGCGGCCGGAGCGAGAACAGGGATGGCAGCACGTCCCTGTTGAGGCCCCCGGGGATCCGTGAGCCTTCCCGCACGGCCGGGGGCCGTGCGGGAAGCAGGACCGCCGCCGGTCCCTCCCCGTTCCCCCGTACGGGGCGGCGGCGAAGGGCCGGGGCGCGCGCAGGCCACCATCCCGCGCGTCCCGGCCGCCAGACCCGAGACGAGACCCAGGGACGGGGCCGCCGAAACCCGCCCCCGCCCCCGGTCCCGTCCCGGCCACTCACACCCGAGAAGGAAAGTAGCGTAGACGCCGTGGCGGTCCCACCTGTCCCCTTGCTCGACGCCGGGCGCATCGCCCGGCTGCGGGACGTCCTGGCGGGCGGCCATATGGGTCTTGCGCCTGACCGGCAGCTTGCCAGGTCGATCCTCGAGCGCTGGCCCGGCACCGCCAGCCTGGTCAAGTCAGCGAACGACTTCAACAGCCGCACAGCCGTATGGGCTGTCTCCGGCGGCACCCCGGAGTGGCCTGTTCCGCCCGCGGAGGGGGTGATCTTCGCCGCCAGCGGCTACCCGGTAGGCGTCAAGACCGACCGCGAGTCCTTCCGTGCGCTTCCCGGCGGCGGCTTCCACCCCGGGGCAGCAGAGCAGGCGCCCCGCGCGCTGTTCGTGTACGCAGACGCCGACCCGGGCGCGGTCCTGATGTCCAAGGTGCTGCTCAGCGAGCCGGAGCCCTTGCGGGTGTCCGCCTGCCAGGTACCCGCGAGCGACCCCGCCGCACTGCTGTCCACCCCGGCAGCCCGGGTGCTCCTGGACCGCGGGCCCGTCATGGTCCAGCTCCAGCTCTGCGCCATGTGGTGGCCGCCGGAGCTGGCTGCGTGGGCGGTCGCGGAGTACGGGCGGCTGCTGCCGCCCGGGTCGACGGTCGCGCTGTCGCTGATCGTTCCCGGCGGCGCGAGCGACTCACACGAGTTCCTGGCCGCCTTCGGCGGTGCCGGCGGCATCGTGTACCCGCACACCGAGGCGGACATTGCCGGGTGGATCACCGCGGCGGACCTGGACCTGGTGCCGCCGGGGGTCACCGACGTCCGGGGCCGGGAGCTCGGCTGGGCGGCAGCGAAGTTCGGCCGGCAGCAGACCACCGCCCGGACGGTCGGAGCGGTCGCCGTGGTCCGGTGATGTGCGCCGGGACGGCGACAACCCTGGCCGGCTGGGGTGTCCAAGCACCGTGTCCGACTGGATCTGCAACCGCAGGTGACGGCACTCCGCGCGCGCCCAGTTGTACACCCCGCCTTGGACAGCGGAGGCACTCGCGCGAGTCCCCAAATCAGTCGGCGGCCGACTGAAACATGCCGCCACACCGACAGGTCTACCGCCCGGTAATTGCGCAGGCGCCTGCGCAATCTGCATGAGCTGGCTCACGGATTTTCGAGGGTATCGCGCACAGATGTGCGCCTCCGGAACCGGCAGCCCCCGGAACATTCAGCCCCGGGTACTCCCGCCGGAACGGCGAATGTTCCAGCCGAACGTTCCGGGTGCCTGGACTCCGGCGGGGGCGTCCTCGTCTAGGCGAGCCGGCACGGTGGCGGGCCAGGAGCGCGACCGCTGTCTGCGCTGCGGCGAGGGGGATAACGTCCTTCTCGCCCGGCGTACGGGTCACCGTCTCCCTATCGACTTCGCCACCCGGCCGGCCGTCCGCAGGTCCGCGAGGGGGATGATGCCGGCGGCGGGCGCGATGCCGACCTGGCGGCCGGCGGAGTTGCACACCGCGGTGTAGGCCAGCGCCGCGGCGCCCTTGAGGACGTGACCGGGCCGGGCCGGGCGGATGTCCTGCTGCTGGACGGCACCGCGCAGGCGGCCCGCGGAGTCGTACAAGCAGCGCCACTGGGGGCCGAGGGACTTGATGATGGTGCGCGCCTCGACGTCGCCCGGGCGCGCGGCCTGCGGCCCCTCGCCGGGCAGCGCAGCGGCGGGCCCGGTGCGCCTCGGCATGCCCAGGCCGGTGGTACCCCCGGCCATCACCGGGCCGCGCCTCGCCTGGCTGGCAGGAGACTCGACTCCCGTACCCCAGCCGGTGTCGTCGTCATCGCCGAGCACCCGGCGCAAGGGGCCGTCGTCGTAAACGCCGGGGCGCGGCTCAGCGGTCTTGCGGATCTTGCCGCGGGTGGTCTCGTACCGGTGCCCTCGCTGGTCCCACACCGACAGCCGCTGAGCCTTGGCGACAGGTTCGCCTGCCTGGGCGGCCGGAGCACTGGGAGTGGCCTGCTTGCCCGTGACCGGGGTGATGTCGGACGGGTCGGCGATGCCGATCATCGTGCCGTCCTGGTCGAACACGGCGACCGGCTGCTCGGCCTCGTCCTCGGCCTTGGCCTTGCGGACCCGCTGGGCGCGGGTCGGCGCGATCGGGTGCTTCTCCTCGATCAGCTGCTCGGCATCCCGGCGGATAGCGGCGGCCTGCGCCGGCGGGGCTGCCGCGGCCTTCGCGATCAGCGCCTGGTGCTGCCTGGTGGTGACGGCGCGCGGCTGGGCCCTGAGGATCGCCTGCGACCTGAGCTTCGCGGCCTTCCGCAGGTCGGCGCTGACCGCCGGGTCGGATGCCTGAGCGCCGAGGCGGGCTGCCTCGATGAGCCGGTCGTTGAGCTCGTCGGCGCTGATTGCCTTGCGAACGGCGTCGGGGATCAAGTTTGTGTACAGCAGTGCGAGGTGCGCGGCCGGGTCGGGCCTGCGGTTCGGCGGAGCGGGCATTATGCCGCCTTCGGGTCGGTCTCCTTCCGGCGTCTCCGCTCCAGGTACGAGGCCACGCTGTCGGCGTAGATCTTCATCGGCCTCTCGCTGGACTGCACCTCAAGGACTTCGTGCCTGACCAGCCGCCTGACGTAGCTCTCGCTCGACCTCAATTGCGCTGCTGCCTGCTTAACCGAGACCGTTCTTGCCGGCTGGCCCGACATTCCCGCACCCTGCAAGCGCCGCGGGTTCCGCGGTTCCGCGCCGTTCACCTGACCTGCGCGGATGCGGGAGCGTGTGGTTCCGCTGGTTCCGCCGGTCAGCTTGTCGATCTCGATTGCCACCTCGAGCAGGTCATGGGGCGGCGCGGCGTTGCGGACGGTCCACCCGCGGTAGATCGCCTCGTTGAGGTGCCTGCCGAACACCCCGAGCGCGGCGCCGGTGAGGACCAGCGCCGGGCCGGAGTGCACCACGGCGAGGCCTGCAACCTTGTCCAAGCGCTGCTAGTTCCTCCTGATGACCGTCTGCAGGCCCGCCTGGTTAACCGAGACGGACTGCCGTGACCTCTTCTGCGCAGCGGCTTCTTCGGCGATTCGTTCCCGTTGCGCGTCGATGGTCAGGCGGAATTCCTCGCGTTCCCGGTCGCGCACAGCTTCGGGCCGGTCAGGGAACGCCTGGTTCAGTGCGTCGCGGACCGACCTGCTGTCGGCGACCCGGCGTGCCTCCGCAAGCAGCTTCTGCGGCCAGATCGGGGACATCTCCCCGTCGCCGATCGCGTCGAGCCGGGCCAGCAGCGGGGCGCGCTGCGCTCTGAGAGTGCCGGCGAGGTCGCCGATGCTGCCGATCCGGTTGCGCAGGGAGGTCATGCGCTCGAGGTCTGCTTCCTCGCGGGCGGCGGTGAGTTCTGTCTCCGCCGCCCGCCGCTCGGTGTCCAGCTCTGCCAGGCGGCTGGCGAGCCCCGCCGCCTTCGCGGCTAGTTCGTCCCGTTCGTCCTCCAGGGCGCGCACGGCCGCCTGCTGCGCCTCGGCCTTCACGGCGAGGGCGGCGGCACTGCCGAGCTGCCGGGCGCGCTCCGCGAGGGCGGCTGCTTCCCGCCTTGCGAGGGCCGCTGCCTCAGCAAGTGGGCGCGCGGCGGCCTCGGCCTCGCCGACGATGCGCTCGGCGTGTGCCCGCGCGGCCGCCAGGAGCTCCTCGGCCTCGATCTGGTCCCGCTCGGCGTCCTCCTGCCTGCCCTCTGCGGCCCGGCGGTGAGCTTCTGCCGCCGCGGTGATGTCGTCCGCGGTGACCGCGCCGGTCAGCGGGGCAACGGGATCGGCCTCTGTGGTGGTGACGGTCATGCGGGAGTGCCCTTCTGTGCTGTCTGTCCTGCGGTCATCGCCGTGACGCCCGGCGCGGTGATCATCATGAGCCTGGAGCCGGCTGCGCCCGGTAGCTGAACGGATTCGTGACCCAGGTGGTGAAGTCCGCGACGACCGGGCGCCACCCGGCCGGAATCCCAGGGACAGCGGGAACGGGCTGCAGCACTTAAATCCCCTCCCAGACCACGATTAGCCGTGTCTGGTTAGCGGCGGCCGTATGGTAGGCGATCGACCCGCCGGAGGCCTGCGCGGCGATCAGCTGCACCGTGTCGCCCGCATTCAGCCGGATTCGCTTCGTGATGCCCGCCCCGCCCGCGAGGCTGCTGCCCGCGAAACGGACGATGCCGCCCCAGTACTGGGTGCTGCCGTTCACGAGCACCCCGCAGGCGTACCAGGTGGTCGTGCTCGAACTGGCGAGGTTGACCTGCCCGGCGACCAGATAACGGCCGCTCACCGGTGCGGTGTACTTCGCGTTCGCGCCCGTGGTCATGCCGCCGTAGGTGTCCAGGTCCACCGTGGTCAGCGGGACAACCGCCGGGGACGCGAGGGTGGTGTTCGCCAGGGTGCTCGATCCGGCGGTGTAGTGCGCCTTCGCGGCCGGCGGGTAGGTCAGGAAGCGGACCGCGTCGCGGAGGTTCGCGTTGAGCCACGCGCTCGTGATCGGCGACGGCGCGGGAGTCAGCGGCGGCACCGGAAGCGGCCGCGTGCCGCTTGTCGCGCAGATCCAGCGGATACTCGCGGTCGGCAGGTTCTGCCCGGAGGTGTTCAGTGCCACGCCGCCGCCGGCGCCGGAGCTGGCCCACGGTGCTATGAAGTCCCCGCCCCCGTTCGGGACAGACAGGACCGTCATCTCGATCAGGTCGACGGCACGGGCTGTCGTCCCGGCACCAGACCCGTTGGCTGCCGCAGCCCCGTAAAAGGGTCCGTAGCTGCTGCCGCCGTTGATGTTCCCGGTCCACCCGGCCAGGAACGCCGCCGCGGTGCCGCTCGAGTAGATGAACGGCATACGGGCATCGCACAGGTACCAGCCGGCCAGCTGCCCCCAGTAGTCTGCCTGCAGCCCGAAGAACGCAGGGCTGACGTCGGCCAGGTGACCGCCCCACGTGTCGGCGAGCGTGGTGTCCATCGGGACGACGCCGCCGCCGCCGGGCGGGGAGAACCCGGTGCTGCACTGCAGGACGGCCATCGGCCTTCGCAGCAGCAGCGCCGCCGCGTCCGACAGGTCGGCACGCAGCCTCGGCACGAGCACGTAATCGCCCGGCGACCAGGTCCGCGGGTTAGGGAGGCTGATCTGCGAGGTCGTCACGCGGCGGCGTCCTTCCGTCCTGCGATCATCGCCGTGACGCTCGACGCGGTGATCATTATGAGTTTCGGCCCGATCCGCCGTTCCTCGATCAGCCCGGCCTTGCCGTACCGCTCGACCGTGCGGCGGGATACGTGCAGCAGCGCGGCGGCCTCACCGCGGTTGAGCAGGACAACAGGGGTGTCTGCCAACGGGCCTCCTTTGCGGTGAAATGCGGTGCTTCCGGGGATCAAGTTACGGTCTGTGGCGCTGTGTCGCAGTGCGACGCGCGGCGTGTCCCGCGAGGGTTCGGGAAGGTCGGCGCGGTGTGTCGTGATACGGCGCGGTGTGTCTTAAACGAACGTCTGCGCCACACTTCCGGCCGGCGTTCGGCATCCGGTGAAAGCCCTGTTCGCGTTGTGTAGTAACCGTGTGCATGAAACAATGTGCAGTATGAGCAAGGTAAAGACGTTTGATGCACACAACGGCATCCGGTGGGGCTACGGGCGGGTGAGCACGCGGGACCAGCAGACGGAGGCGCAGCACGACGCGCTGACGGCCGCGGGCATCGACCCCAGGCACATCTACGTGGAGAAGGCCAGCACGCGCCTGGCGGTACGCCCGGAGCTTGAGAAGCTGCGGAAGATGCTGCGGCCCGGCGACGTGCTGGTGGTCACCAAGGTCGACCGGCTGGCGCGGTCGCTGCTTGACCTGATCGGCATCGCCGACGAACTCCGCAAGGAGGGCGTGGCGCTCGAGGTCCTGTCGGGCACGTTCAACCGCGACGACCCGATGGGAGAAGCGTTCTTCCAGATGACCGGCGTCTTCGCCCAGCTCGAGCGTGACCTGATCCGGCAGCGCACCATTGAAGGACTTGAGGCTGCCCGTGCCCGCGGCCGTGCAGGCGGACGCAGGCAGAAGCTCAGCGGCGCCCAGGAGAAAGAACTCCTGCGCATGGTCGCCGCGAAGGACCGGACTGTCGCCGAGGTCGGCGACGTCTTCGGCATCAGCCGTGAAGCGGTCTACGGCTACGTGCGCCGCGCCAGGGAGGCAGCAGCACGCGGGTAGCAGAGGCACCCTGGGGCCTGCCTGTGGTCGTACCGCGCTCGCCGCGGTGAAGCAGGATTCCCTCACGCGAGGGACATTCTGCAACGGCGGTGCAACAGAGTGAAACCAGGCTGGTCACGCCCGTACACTCCTCGTCTCCTGCGGGCGTCGTACCTGTCGTGAACAAGAACCTCCTGCAGGCCGCTCTCAGCACCGCGGCCCTCGCGGCCCTCACCGCATGCGGCTCCGGTACCAGTTCCTCCGTTACCCAGGTGCCCCAGCCCCCCTCTGCGTCCTCGGTGGCGCAGCAACTCGGCCTGACCGGCTTCACCGACTGCGGCCCGGCGCCGACCGGAGGCGTGACCGATAGCGGGACCGGGCTCAAGGGCAGCGAGCGGATCGGCATCGACACCTTCCCGTCTCAGGATGTCCGTGACACCTGGATCAAGACCGCCGCCAAGCTCGGGGTAGTTCCCGCATGGGAAAGCGGGACATGGGTGGCTTACAAGGCGCTCACGCAGTCAGCGAAGGGATGCAACCGGTGAGGCGCAAGGGACTGTTCTTCGGTTCGGGTGCTGCTCTTGTCTGCGCGGCTCTAGTCTCGTGCAGCGCGTCGTCGGCGTCGTCCGCCGGCGCCTCCGACCCGGGCTCGGCCTCTGTGGCCGCGAAGGCGGCAACGTCTCCCTCGTGCACGCTCAAGACGACGTTCGACTACATCGTCCGCGACAGCAACCCCGGCGCGTCAGTCATGGCACAGGAGATCGGCAACGTCGACATCGTGAACTGCACCGACTCGCTGAGCAACTTCACCGCGACAGCCGGACAGGCATCGGGCGAGTGCACCACGATCGTGAAGGCGTCGGACAACCCCGGCTACGACGTGAAAGCAGTCCCGGCAGCGCCGCTGAAAGACGTGATCCAGTCAGCCGGGCCGGGGTGCTAGCTCGGGTCGGTGACGCTGCCCGGGATGGCCCGGCGCTCCTGCGCGTCCGCCAGGCGCAGCCTCCGCGCGAGCGCCCTCATGACCTCGTCCCCGTCCCGGTCGATGCCCAGGTCGGCGAGCGCTCCCCTGAGCGCCTCGGCCGCGAGGTCGGCCTGCCGCTCGGTGAGCCTGACAACCCGCTCGTCGAGGTTCAGCCGCACCATGGCGATCAGGATGTGCGCGGCCCGGTCCATGGCGCGTTCCAGCAGCGCGACCTCCGCGCGCAGCTGCTCGCCGCCGCGGTGGTCCCGGTAGCGGACCGCCTCGAGCCGGTTCACCATCTCGCCTGCGACCCGCTCCCAGGCCAGGACACGGCCCGCGAGGTTCTGCAGCTCGGTCAGCGGGTCTTCCACCGGGACGACGTCCTGGCGGGCGAGCTCCGCGCGGGCCTCGAGGTCGACGCGCTCCGCCTCGGCCGCCCTGATCAGGTTCGGGGTGCCGCCGAGGTGCTTGCGGCATCGGCCGTAGCCCGGGTGCGAGGTGCCCCATCCGGCGGGCAGCGAGCACGTGCCGTCGCGGCCGTGGAGCTTCGCCCCGCACTTGGGGCCGCCTCGCCTGGTCATGTGCTGGCCTCCGGGGCGGCTTGGTCATGTGCTGCCTTGCGCTCGGCCTGCCGGGCTGCCCGGGTGGCCAGCTGCGCGGGGGTCCGCGGCCCGTAGCGGCGGTCGTGGCGGAGCTTGGGCGCGTCGGACTCCGGCGGGATCTTGCCCTCCATCACCAGGAAGAACAGGTCTCCTCGCGTGATGGCGTCCGGGGGGATGCCTAGGACGCGCGATGCGGTCACGAACCGTCGCACCTGCCATTCCGTCTGCTCGTGTCCCTGCCGCTCCCAAGCCGCGTCGAACGCGGCCGCGATCCTGGCCTCCCGGTAGCGGCGGAGCCCGGTTGCGCGGACCTGCGGGGCGCTCCCGCCGTGCGCCGAGCACACCTCGCAGCCGGTCACCGCGAACGCTGCGCAGGGCTCGCCGTTAGTGCGGCGGGCCTTACAGCGGCGCGCCAGGCGTTTCCGTGCCACAGGGCTGCCTCCCGGGGTTGCGATGTGATGGGGCCGGTCCCATAGGTGCGGCGGTCCGCGAGGGTTGTCATGGCCGTCCCGGCCGCTCAAGGGCTTTCGCCGGGGTGGCCTGGCGGTTCGGTCTTGCGGCGGCGGACCTCGGCCCGCAGCTCGCGGAGCCGCTCGAGCCGGGCCTCGTACTCGGCGAGCGCGTTGTCGGCCTTGCTGGTCTCGCACAGTGCCGCGTACTCACCGGGTGTCCCGCGCGCGGCTTCCCAGGCGTCGTAAGCGGCTGCGCGGGCTTCGAGCAGCTGCATGTGCCCGGCGTTGATCTGGGCGCGGCTGGTGGCCCCGCCGTGGTGCCTGCAGACGGAGCCGCCGGGTATGGCGGGGGCTTTGCACCGGCCGCCGTTGCGGGTTTCGGCCTCGCACTGGCGGCGCCCTTTGCGTAGCCCGTGGATGCCTTCGGCCGTCCGGTCGGCGTTGGTGCGGAGGCGCGCGTGTCATGGGGTGCGCCTGTTTCGGGTGAACGCGTGTCCTGCTGGCGGCGGATTCCGTGGAGGGCGTCGATGAGGCGGGTTACCTCGGCGAGCGTGTGACGGGCCTGGGTGACGTCCTCGGCGGGGCTGTCCGGGTCGGCGAGGACGGGGATAGCCGAGTGGAGGATCCGCTCGAAAGTGGCGGCGCGCTCGGCTGGGGTCACGGTTCCGCCCGCTCGACGGCCTTGCGCCATCCGGCGGGCGGTGGCCACGGGACGCCCCAGCGCTCGAGGGTGGCCTGGTCGAACCTGTAGCCGCCGTTGGGCAGCCGGCACTTCTCGATCTCCTCCGGGGGGACGCGCGGCAGCGACGCCAGTGCCGCCTGCTGCTCTTCGGTCAGGCGGGCGGCCTGCCGTCGGCGGCGGCGGACCATTGCCGCGGTCGCCCACCTGGAACCGTGGACCTCCCGGTCCTCGCCTGGGTCAGTGCACGGCTGGCCGGCCGTCGCGCCGCACTTCCTGCACGTGATCTCGGCCACGGCGATGGCGGTGACCTCCTTGGCTCTGTTCGGCCATGGCTTCCAGTGCGGCGGGGTCATGCGGTGCGCTCGGCGCGGATCTGGGCCGGTTGGGTCATCAGGTTGTCCTTTCGGTTGGGATGGTGTCGGCCTGCTCGGCGAGCGTCACGTTGGTGACCAACGTGTCGTTCACGCGGCGCGCCCCGCATCCGGCACGACGCCGCAGGATGAGCCCCACCTGATCGCTGCCTCGGCGCACGTTTTGTGACACGCCCTGCGGTCGTACGGCTCGATCAGGAACGTCGAACGGCCGCACAGCGCGCACGGAGCGGCCTGGCTGAGGATCGGTTCGCGGCGCCAGTCGAGCCGGGATACCTCGCCGTTGTAGACGGCGAGGACCGACAGCACCTCGGGCTTGCGGTCGAGCAACGCCCGGACGAGCCGCTCATGCTCGCGGGGGCCGCGAATCACAAGCCGGTCGTCTTTCTGCTCGATGTCGAGTTTGGCTTGGCGAGCCTGGGCGAGCAGCTCGATAAGGCCGGTCATGCCGACCACTCCTCGCCAGCCCAGAACTCGCCGTCGGCTGGCGGGACAGGGGGCCAGTCGTCCGGGTAGTCCTCAGATGATTGCCGGATTTCAGCGTCCGCAGCGTCCGCAGCGTCCGACGTGGTGTATTTGCGCTGTTCAGGTGCCGTTTTTGCTTCGGACGCTAGAGCGTGGCTAGTGTCCGCGCCAGCGTCCGCAGTGTCCGCAGGCCGCAAGGTGCGGACGCTGGGGCTCACGTTGCGGACGCTGGCGCCCGGCTTAGCGTCCGCACGTTGCTGCTGATCAAAGAGCGTTTCGGACGCTGTGGACGCTGCGGACGCTGTATTGCGAGAACTCTCAGGGGGTGGTTCGCTGGCGCGCTCGATCTTGTACCAGCGGGTCCGGTCGCGCCCCGTCGACCGGCCTTCGGTGACCTCGACTCCGATCTTCCGGAGTTCGGTCGCGATCCGCTTGAGCTTCCCGGCCGCCCGGGTCGCGTCCTTGGGCCAATCCTTCGGCCGCGGATCCGGTGGCTTGATAGCGGCGAGCAGTTCCGTGGCAGTGCCTTGCCAGCCGTGATCGGCCATCCCGATCACGGCCCGTGCGAACGGGTCTCCGTCGATCACATCAGCGGCGACGTTCTTGGTCGCGTTGAGGTAGTCCTTGAGCGTGGTCCATTCCTGCACCTTGTCGACGGCGGCCAGGATGCGGGCGAAGTCCGCCATGCGCGGCATCTGCTTCAGGTCCACGCCCGGCAGCACGACTAGGACCCGCGCAAGCAGGTCAAGCAGGCTGGCGAGAATCGCGGGGCGTGACTCGGTGAACGCGGCGCGGACCTCGGCTTCCGGGCGCCGCTTGGTGTCGAGGATGGGCTGCAGTTCGGCGATGAGGAGCCGCTCGGCCAGGTCCCCGGCAAGCGAGCCGGGGTCGATGCTGGTCATGATGATCGCCCGGCGGAAGGCGAGGACCGTCACGTCGTCATCCGAGTACAGGACACGGTCGACGTACCCGTCGCCGGTCACCGCCTTGCACAGCGTGTCCGACAGCCAGCCCGGGATCGTGCTGACGTTGTCGAGGGCGACCGCCCATGACGCTGACGCGGTGACCGCCCACTGCTTCATGTCGCGGGGCACCGACCGCAGCGGCGCAGGGGACGGGTCGATCAGGTCGACGAGCATCTGCGCGGTGCTCGACTTGGCGGACCCCTGCTCCCCGTGCAGCGCCATGATCGGGTGCGGGATTTCCGGGATCAGTGCCGAGACGAGCCACGCGACGATCAGGCGGAACTCTTTCTCCTCCGTGTTCATGAGCTCGCGGAGCTTGTCAAGGCCGTCGCCGTCGCGGACCGGGTCGGGAATCGGCGACGTGAGGTTCGTCCGTCGGAACAGGACCGGCGAGCGAGGCTCGCGTGTCCAGCTATCCGGGCCCACCACCACGCACCGGCCGTCCGAGGCGCCGAGGTCGACGATGATCCGGTCCTCTTGGTGGGCGAGCCTCAGGTAGACAGGTTCCGGATCCTTGTCGGCGGCACGCCCGTCAAGGACGGTGAGCGCGTCCGCGAGGGCTGACGCGGAGGGGACGCGGCCGGCATATGCGTCGGCGTAGAGGCGGGCGAGCTGGGCGCGGAGCGCGCCTCTGCCGCGCAGCAGGACGGCGATGTTCGGGCCGGCTTTCTTCACGGCGTACGGGCGGCCATCGTCGGACATCAGCAGCCGGTAATGCTCTTCGGCGAGCTTTGCCAGGATGGCGGCCTGCGACGGTCCACGTCCGCTGTCGCCCTCGTCTTCCTGGGCGGAAGGCGCAGCCGCCACGGAATCTGCGGGGGGCAGCGGGACGAGGTCGCCAATCTCGAAGCCCGCGTCCAGGTGGTCGCTGACGTCCGCGTGCTCGCGGTCGACGGCGGGCAGCGTGATGACCACGCTCTTGGCTTTGCCGGTCAGGTCAGCGGCAGCAGCCTTGGCGTGGGCGATGCCTGTCGTGTCCCGGTCGGCGATGATCACAACGTCCGCGCCGCGCAAGACGTCGCCGTACTCCGGCCGCCATTTCGTCCGCTGGCCGTCAGATGCCCCGTCGAAGTTGCATGTCGCCGTATGCCCTTCGGCTGCCAGCCGGTCGGCGTCTTTCTCGCCTTCGACCACGAACACGGGGCGCCCGGCCCTGACGGCGGCGATCACCTCGGGCAGCCGGTACAGGACGCGGCGGGCGTCGCCGAGCTTGTAAGCCCAGCCGCCCTTGCCGTCCGGACGGCGTACGCCAAAATTCTTCGGTTCGTAGCGGAGCTTGGTGAACAGCAGTTCCCCGGCCTCGTCGGTGTAGCGGTACTGGGCCACCACGCGGCGCGGTGAGCGGTCCTTAGCCCGCTGCGGCTGCTCGAACAGGTCCGGCCAGCTGAGGCCCAAGGCAGCGAGCACGTCGCGCGTGTCGCATCCTGCCTGGCAGCAGAGCACCGCGCCGACGTCGCCCTGAGCAACCGAAAGGCTCGCCTTGCGGTCATCATGGCCGTCGGCGGGGCACTGGGCCATGTAGCTGCCCGTACCGTGCGGCTCGACGCGGCGCCCTTTCTCGCGCAGCGCCGACACCACGCGGGCGACGGCTGCACCCTGGGCGCTCACCGGCCACTCCTCTGGGTGTAGGTCCGTGCGATCATGATCGCGATCCAGTGGCCGCATGGAAGGCGGCGCGTGCCGGTCACTCCGGCCAGTTCGGGGGAACGGCCGAGGTGCGGCGCGCCGCACACCGGGCAGGCTGCGAGGTAATGCCACCATGCGCGCCGGCCGGCCGGAACGAGCAGGGACACGCGGCATGTCACCGCGTCGCGCCGCCACGAGCCGCGGCCTCGCCTTACACTGGCCTTAGTCGGTGATTCCTGCGGCTGGTCGGCTGCGGTGTCCGAGTTGTCTGGGCCGCCCTGGATTGGTGCTCCGGGGCGGCCTTGCTCGTTCTCAGGCTGCTTCATCGTCACCGCCGCCGAGCATGACCGCGGCCAGGTGCTGGCGCTGGCTGGGGGTGAGTGGCGGTGCGGCGGCGAAGATCTCAGATGCGAAGTTTTCGACGCGGACGACGGCACGCTGGCGCTGCAGGTCGTCGATGAGATCGAGATCGGGATTGCGCTTGCGGTGCTCGATGGCGATCCGCTGGCGGAGAGAGTGCTCTTGCCGCTTACGGAGAGAGTGCTCCTGGTCGGCCACGGGAGGCTCCTAGGGCGTGAACTGTCACGCCCCCTCCCAAGGGGCTGCTCGGAGTGCCGTAGCGCACCCGCGGAACCGCCGCAGGGCCACTGGCAACGATGATTATACAGAGTCACAGGCGTCACAGCCGCTGCAGGGGGATCAGGCAGCGCCGGCCGGGGTACTTGCGTGCCCACGCTGTTATGAACGCGGCCAGCGTGGCCTCGGCCGACTGCTTGTCGAGGCCGCACGAGCACCTGAAACGCCAGGGGGGCGGGGCGTCGCCGTGGCGGTAGTGCTTGACCGGGGGTGCGTCCGGCGCCAGGTTCGCCGCGATCGTCATTCCCGGTGTGCGCACCGGTCCGCGCTCGGGTACGGGGCCGGTCCACGCCAGACGGCCGGAGCCGTTCCCGCCGGGGACAGGGCGCAACTCGCCGACGAGGTGATAACCGCGCTTGGCGTATCCAGGCTCATCGCGATGGAAGGTGTCCAGGCAGATGACGAGCGCGGGAGCAGGCTCGGGCTGAGACTTGGGCCTGCGGTGTCGTGGCATTGGGGTTTACCTCCTCTCATTTGTCTTCCGGGACCGGGGCGGGAGAGTCAGGCGGCCGGACGCGGGTCGGCGGGGATCCGCTTGTTCCACTCGGGCCGGTACCTACGAATCAGCTGGGCCTCGCGCGCCAGCATCGCCTTCTCCGAGGTGCAGCGGATCAGCGTCACCCAGCCGACACGGGGCCGCTTGGCGCTGTTCCCAAGGTGCGCGCCGAGGCGGGCGAGGATGTTCCCGGAGCAACCGACGTAGACCGGGGTGTCATCTCCGGCGACTTCCCATAGCAGGTACACGTACCAGCCGGAAGGGTCGATGCCGTCCCCGTCCGAGGCGAGCAGTTCGGCGCGCACCCGGAGCTTTTCCTTGATGGCCAGGAACTGGTCGGCGTCGATGCGCTTGGCGAAGCACTTTGCGCGCTCGGTGCCATCGGGCTCTCGCCACGTCGCCTTCCACCGCCTGCCCTTGCCGTACTTGGCAGTCTCCCGGCCGTCGCGGGTCAGCCACAGGTCTTTCACGTGTGCCACGTCAGGCCGCCGGACCGTGGACGCTCTCGGTAGTCTCACGGCGCTGCTGAGCGACCCAGGCGAGCACGTCGTCCCAGACGTAGCGGACGTCACGGCCCGAACGCGTGTAGGCCGGCCCTATGCCCCGGTAGCGCCACTCGGTCAGGGTCTTCACTGGCTTCCGCAGGTAGGCGGCGACCTCGCTGGGTGTGGCGAGGGGGCGTGGCGGCTGCGCGCGAGAGGCAGTCCGAGCATCCTTCTTGATCGACACGATTCCTTCTCGGTTAGCAGGGTTACAGTTGATGAAGCAGGACACTATAGGACCCGTTGCGACGAAGCAAGTTGCCCTGACCTAATTAGATTGGAATACTGCCAACATGGCAGGACGCACACGGGAACCAGGTCCCATCAGCATCCGCACCGCCGAGAACCTCCGCCGCATCCGCCTGGAACGGGGGCTCTCGTACGCCGAACTTGCACGGCGTCTCGCCAGGATCGGACACCCGATCCTGGACACTGGGCTGCTCAAAATCGAGAAGGGCGATCGTCGCGTCGACGTCGACGACCTAGTCGCACTCGCTCTCGCACTAGGGGTGACGCCCAACAGGCTCATGCTGCCGGACGTTGACCTTCCCGGAGCTCCTGCCGAAGCCGGACTCACCGAAATCGTCAAGGGGAGGCCTTCTTGGCTGTGGGAGTGGGCTCAAGGCGAACGCCACCCTCCCATCCCGTTTGAGAATTCGCATTCTTGGTTCGGCGGAGGCCACAATCCGGACATTACATTCGCAATCGAGAATCGGCCCTACCTGACTGGCCGAGCGGCCCGTGCCGAGATCGTCACCGAAAGCGTCACGACCCCAGAAATAGACATCGGCTTGCGGGAACTCATACTTGCAGTGACGTCGGTCATGGCAACGGGCCTGCGAAAGGGACGTCATTTTGACAGTCTCGCTTTCCAGGTCCGCCGCTTGGTTGAGCTGCTGCTCACATTTACTGAGAGACCAGCCGAGGAGCTAAGCGACGCGCTCCAAACCGAATCTCGCGAGGTCGAGGAGAAGAGCGAATGAGTGTCTCCGACAGGTGGCACAAGGCGTACCCCAAGCCCGGCGAGGAAGCGTGCAAGTGCGGTACCGCGAAGCACCCGCTTTACCCGTCCGCAAAGCACAAGCAGGGCGACCGCTGGGAAGTCCGCTGGCGTGACGAGAACAAGAAGCAAAAGCATAAGAGCTTCGCTAAGAAAGAGGGCAAGAACCCCGAGATTCATGCTGACGCATTCGACGCGAAAATCTCGGCCGAGCTGGACGCCGGCACCTACACAGACCCGGCCAGCGGCGACACGACGTTCGAGGACTACGCCGAGACCTGGCGCAAGGCCCGCACCCACGGGGAGACCACGGGCATCAACGTAGAGCACCAGTTCCGGCTTCACGTCTACTCCGACCCTGATAATCAGGGCCGCAGCAGGCGCGGCGGCCCGGCACTGGGGCATCACAAGCTGCGCGACCTCGCGAAAAGGCCGTCGCTTTCCCAGCAGTGGATAGCGGGAATGAAACTTGCCGACTCCACCAAGGTGAAGGTGGTCGACCGGGTATCAGAGGTCTACGCCGCGGCGGTCGACGACGGCCTGATTCCCCGCAACCCGCTGCACGCGAAATCAGTGTCGCGCCCCGATCCGGACGACCACGAGGCAATCCCGCTCACGCTCGCCGAGCTCGACGCACTGTCGCTCGCCCTGCGCCACATGCCAGGCTGCAAAGCCGACTGCGACCGGTGCGGGCCGTCCCGGTACGAGATCCTTCCCTACCTCGGTGCCACGACCGGTGAGCGCCAGGGCGAGATGTTCGCGATCGACGCCGAGCAGGACATCGACTTCCTGCGGAGGGTGCTCCACGTGCGCCGCCAGGTGAAGATCATCCGCGGCAAGCAGGTGTTCGCGCCGATCAAGAACGACCGGGTGCACGATGTGCCGCTGACCGACGACGACGTGGTGATGCTGTCGGAGTACATCTGCGCCTGCCCGCCGGAGAAGGTGACGCTACCGTGGGTCAAGGCCGACGGCGACCTGGTGACGTTCACGCTGCTGCTGTCGCGCGGGCCCGGCCTGCCGATGCACCGCAAGCCGGTCAATGACCGCTGGCGGGCCGCGCTGAAGCGGGCCGGCATCCCTGCCGACAGGTACCACATGATGCACGTCACCCGGCATACCTTCGTGTCCGCGTGCCTGTCGGCCGGGATCAGCGTCCGCGCGGTCGCCGAGTTCATCGGCGACGCCGAGGCGACCGTGCAGAAGACCTACTCGCACATGATGCCGGACGACCGGGACCGGGCCCGCAAGGCCAAGGGGCAGTTCTTCACCCGCAGCAGGCAGGCCGGCGAAGAGTCAGGCGCCCGTGATGTGCGCTGAATGTGCGCTGCGGGCGCCCGTGTGCGCCGAGGTTTCCGCGACGGTCAGCCGAGGTTCAGCCCGATCGGGCAGCTCACACCGGTGCTGTGGTCCGGGCAGTAGCCGTGCGGGACCTTGTACAGGTACTGCTGGTGGTAGTCCTCGGCGTACGAACACCCACCTATGCGCGACCTGCGCCGTTCCTCCGAAACCGCTGCTGACCTGCAATTTCTGGTCTCATTGCGTCTCATTGAATCCGGGGTCATCCCAACACGATGTGCGCCGGATGTGCGCTGGCGCGTGCCCTGGAACGCAACAGGCCGCCCCGGCGAACCGAGGCGGCCCGAGTCCCGTTCATGCCGGGACGGCGAAGGGCACCGGAGGCCGCGCTGCTTGCGCCTTCAGAGCGGCGAACCGCTCGCAGCCCTCGTGCATGCCCCTGCCCGCAGGGACCGGGGTCCGTATGCGGCACTGGGCGTACCCGCACTGCCGCGACTCCGCCGAATCGGTTCTCCCTTCCCCGCTGACCGCAACCGGGTGCGCTTCCACGCCGGCCACCGCGGCGAGCAGAGGCGGCTGAGGAGATTGATTTTTATGAGGAGAAAGAGACTGAGGAGACACTGGGGAGATGGGGTCGCCGAATTCGGCGACCTTTGCTGCCGGAAGTGGCGACCTTTGGGGGGTAATGCTCGCCGGTTCCGGCGACCTTTGAGGCTCATTGGTCGCCAGATCTGGCGAGCTTTGCCCGTCAAAGGATGCCGGTTCCGGCGAGCTTTGCGGCTGCTCGCGCGGTACCAAGGGCGGCACGACGAACCTCAGCGCGTGCCCCTTCGCGGCGAAGACGAGCCGTCCGCGCTTGTCCATGACGGGCTTCCCGTCCCGGCCGGTGATCGGCTGGCGCATCTCGTACCCGGCCGCCGCCAGGTCGGCCAGGACACGGGAGACCGCGCGGGCGCTCATGCCGCACCGCTCGGTGAGGCCGTCGCGCCACCTGCCGTGACGGAACTCCCCCTCAACCGGGATCGCGGACCACGGCAGCTCGCCGTCCTTGAGTGGGTGCGCGACGGGGTCGCCGGCGTCGTCGGCGATCTCAGACGCCACGAGGCGCATCAGCGGGGACCACTCGGGCGGTGCGCCGTCGCGGATCATGCGGCGAAGTTCGTAACCCACGGGCACCGCCGGAGCGGCGCACGGGGGCGCTTGGGCAGCACGAAGCCGCCGGGCTATCGAGAGCCATGTCTGAGGATTTCCTTGGGAGGCGAGGACGAGTGCCTTAGCCGGGTTGACACCGGCCGGGAGCGGGGCGTGCCGGGATGGGGGCTACTCGTCTGCTGCGGCGCGGCGTTCGGGCCGCTCCGGGAGCTTCGCGCCGGGGACGCGAAGGTA
>DASRFJ010000284.1:0-1194 GCA_035651595.1 Streptosporangiaceae bacterium
TGCTGGGCGGCGCGACCGCCGGGAACAGCGCCGTAGGGACAGGGGTCTCGGCGGCGCTGCTGCTCGTGTTCGGCATCATCGGCATCCTGCTCGTGGTCGTGCTGTGGTTCGAGCTCCTGCTGCGGAACGCCGCGATAGCGGTCCTGATCGCCACATCGCCGATCGCCGCCGCCGGGCAGGTCAGCCAGGCAACCAAGGTGTGGTGGTCCAAGCTGGTCGCCGCGGTGACCCAGCTGATCATCCTCAAACCGGTGATCGCGCTGGTCTTCGCGGTCGGGCTCGGCCTGGCCGGGCAGCCCGGCACCATCGAGAACCTGCTGACCGGGATGCTCGTCCTGCTCCTGGCGGTGTTCGCCTGGCCCGCGATCGCCCGGTTCTTCACCTTCGCCTCGGTGCAGGTGGCGGGCGGGTCCGGGCTCGCCGCCATGCTCGGCTTCGCGGCGGGCCGCATGTCAGGCAGCGGATACGGCGTCCCGGCCGGAATCGAGCCCGGAGAGTTCTCCCGCCGCGCCGAGCAGCGCACGATGTCGCGGATGAGCGGCCTGGCGGGCGACGACGGAGCCGCGCCACAAGGCCTGGGTCCCGCGGGCATGGCGAGTGCCCCAGGTGGCGGCGCAGCCGCGGGTGGCCTGGCAAGTGCCGCGGGCCCGGCAGCGATAGCGATAGCAGGCGCGCGGATGGCACAGCATGCGATCAACACCGTGACCGGCCGGATGGAGCAGACCGCCGGATACGCCGGCATGCAGGCCAACCCGTACGCCCAGCCCGCCGGCCAGCCCACCTACCGGACCGGCTCGACAGGCTACCGGCAGCCGGCCGCAGCTGGCACGCCCGGCGCGGCGGATACCGGAGACCAGGCAGCCGGGCAAACCGCCTCGCAGCCGCCGCCCCCGGCCGCGCCGCCCGCCACGGCCGGCAGTGCCGCCGCCTCGGCCGGCACCGGCGACGCACCAACCGGCGACACAGCGCCCGCTCCGGACGGACGGCGTCTGCCGGAGCAGCCCGCACCGCCGCTTCCCGGCGGCCAGCTTCCCGGTGCCGGGTACGGCGCGGATCCGGACATCCCGCCGCCCGCCGCGCTCGATGAGACGCGCGGCGACCTGGACGAGGAGGGATGGTCATGACCTGGACCAGCGAGCCAGCGGCGTCCCGCGCCTACAGCGGGTGGCAGCGGGAGAAGGTGGAGTTCCTGTT
>DASRFJ010000285.1:0-23121 GCA_035651595.1 Streptosporangiaceae bacterium
CCGGCGTGGTGCCGGGTCGATGCCCGCCGCGTGCAGGATCTCCCACACGGTGGACGGCGCGACCCTCACGCTGAGCTTGATGAGCTCACCGTGGATGCGGCGATGGCCCCACAGCGGATTCTCCCTCGCCAGGCGGATCACAAGTCCAGCGATGCTGCGGTGTGCCGGCGGTCGTCCGGGCTTGCGCCGCTTGCTCGTGTCGTACTTCCTGGCCATCAGCTTGCGGTGCCAGGCCAGCAGCGTCGCGGGCGTCACCGGGAAGACCTCACTCCAGTGCTTTCGCGGTACCAGCCGGGCTTGCAGCATCCGCCGCGAGTGCCGAAATGCTGTCTGACCTGCACGGATGAATACTTGGCGCTCACAGGGTCCATCGGAGTCCGGCGGAAGCTGCCGACACGGTTCGTGATCTGTCCTGGCAGCTCCCCGATCGATGTGCCTGATCACCCTCGATCCCCAGGGCAGAGGCCCATGCGGCCGCTGTGCTCGACGGCCGTGCAGATGTCCGTAAGTACGGGCTGAGCCGTGAGAAGCGGCGATGCTCCTGGCCGGATCACGGGGTAGGCGGTGCGGAGCGACTGGCACGTTCGCCGCCGCCGATGGTCGCGGGTTGCGGTGGCGGTTGATTGGGCTGCGGGCTGGGCCCGGGGCGAGAATCTTGGCAGGGGTGTCCGGAATCGGGGTGCCAGATCCGACCATGGTCCGCGCGCCCGCCCTGGGCGCGGGGACGGAAGGAGTCACGCGGTGAAGTACATGATCATGATGTTCGGCGTTACCGGAGCCGCCGCGCAGGACCGCTCGCCGGAGTGGATCGCCGGCATGCACGAGCTGATGATGAAGCTGGATACCGAGCTGAAGGAATCGGGGGAGTGCCTGGCCAGCGAGGCGCTGGCGGATCCCGGCCAGGCGAAGACGGTCCGCTTCGTCGGCGGTACACCGGTGCCCACCGACGGGCCGTTCGCCGAGATTAAGGAGTCACTGGTCGGCTACTGGGTCGTCGAGGCGGACGAGGAGCGGGTCCTTCAGATCGCTTCTCGGGTGGTCGGCTACACCGAGTGCCCGATGGAGGTCAGGCGGATCATGGACCATTCGGTCCAGCCGTGACCCGTCCCGTCCGCCTAGGTGACGGGTGACCAGCGGGGACCGGACCGAGGACCTGCTGCGCGAGCTCGCGCCGCAGGTCCTCGGCACGCTGGCGCGGCGCCACGGTCAGTTCGACGCCTGCGAGGACGCCGTGCAGGAGGCGCTGCTCGCGGCGGCGCTGCAGTGGCCGGCGGGCGGAGTGCCGGAGCGGCCGCGGGCCTGGCTGCTGACGGTGGCCGGCCGGGCGCTGACGGACGAATGGCGTACCGACAGCGCCCGGCGCCGCCGCGAGACCGCGGCCGCGCTGGACCCGGCGGGCCTGGCATCGGCCGCCGGTCATCGCGACGCCGGCGCCGGCGAGGATGACACGCTCACACTGCTGTTCCTGTGCTGCCATCCCGCGCTGTCCCCGCCGTCGCAGCTCGCGCTCACCCTGCGGGCGGTCGGCGGCCTGAGCACCGCCGAGATCGCGGCGGCGTTCCTGGCTCCGGAGGCGACGATCGCTAGGCGCATCAGCCGGGCCAAACAGAGCATCAGGCAGGCCGGGGCCCGGTTCGAACTGCCAGGGGAGCCGGAGCGCACCGAACGGCTCGGCGTCGTCCTGCACGTGCTCTACCTCCTCTTCAACGAGGGGTACACCGCCAGTTCCGGGCCTTCCCTGCTGCGGGCAGACCTGACGGCCGAGGCGATCCGCCTGACCCGGCTCCTGCACCGCCTGCTGCCCGGCCAGGGTGAGGCCGCCGGACTTCTCGCGCTGATGCTGCTCACCGACGCCCGCCGGGCGGCCCGCGCCCGTGCCGACGGGCAAGCCGTCCCGTTGGCCGAGCAAGACCGGGACCTGTGGGACGCCGCCGTGATCGCCGAGGGGCAGGCCATCCTGGCCGCGACCCTCGGCACCGGGCCGGTCGGCCCGTACCAGCTGCAGGCGGCGATCGCGGCGCTGCATGACGAGGCGCCGACGGCGGAGGAGACCGACTGGCCGCAGATCCTCGCGCTATACGACATCCTCGCCGCGGTGGCGCCCGGGCCGGCGGTCACGCTCAGCAGGGCCGTGGCCATCGCCATGGTTCACGGCCCCCGGGCCGGGCTGGCGCTGCTCGGCACCCTCGATGCCGATGCCCGGATGGCGCACACCCACCGCCTCGAAGCGGTGCGCGCCCACCTGCTCGAACAGGCTGGCGACACCGCCGCTGCCCGCGCCTGCTACCTGCGCGCGGCGAGGATGACCGCGAGCCTGCCCGAGCAGCGCTACCTGACGCTGCGCGCAGCCCGGCTGCGCTAGCCCCGCCCGCCCGCTGGCCAGCACGCCGGCCGGTAAGCGCGGCGCGCGGGCCAGATCGGATACCCCGCGCACCGGGAACGCCACTGGCACCACTCCTGCATCACCCGGAAGGCCCGGGCGGGCGGCGGCTTCTGCTCGGCGGCAGCGTGGCGCGAACGTGAGTGCCTGCCTCACCGAGCTGGTGAGATCCTGGCCGGTGACGGTGCCGCCGGGGCCGATGAGCACCCGTCCGGGCCGCGGCCAGCGGCCCATGTCGAACGGCCGGGCGGCAGGGCCGGCCAGCGCGCCGTCGGCGGTTTCCGCCCCGAGGCGGATCAGCAGGTCCTGGCCCATGACACCGCAGCACATGCTCCCGCCGACCAGGAACAACAGCCCGCCGAACATCTTCTTCTCGGCCGGCACCTGTCCGGCCGCGCGGCCAGGACTTCCCGCACCCGCCCCGCTAGTTCCTGATCAAAGGCCATAACCGCTCCCTCGTCACTTGACCGTCCCGGCCAGGGTCGGCCCAGGGCCCGCACGGTGCAGAGCCCCGTCCGCCGCCGGCGGCCCAGGGCGCAGGGTTACCTTGCGCAACCATCTTGTTTCCCAAGTATCCTATTGCGCAACTCACTGGTTGTAGTAGTGTCCGATGCCAGGCAGTAACGTTTCCCGGAAGGAAGCCACTATGGACCTGTTCCCCGCGTTCGAGCACGCGGTCGCCTCGACCGCCGAGATCGTCAAGGCGACGCCGGCCGGCCAGCTGGACGCCCCCACCCCGTGCACTGAGTGGGACGTCCGCGCGCTGCTGAATCACGTGATCGGCACCCTGTGGCTGGCCGGGGGCCTGTTCGGTGATCAGGCGCCGCGGTACCCGATGGCGCCAGGCGGGCTGCCGCAGGCTGACCTGGCCGGAGAGGACCCGGCTGCCGCCTATGCCGAGGCGGCCGCCGCCGCCCTGGCCGCCGCGGGCGCGGACGACGCCCTGACCCGCGTGCACGCCACCCCGCTGGGCGAGATGCCAGGCCCGGGCCTGGCCGGGTTCACCACGCTGGACATCCTGGTGCATGGCTGGGACCTGGCAACGGCCACCGGGCAGCCCGCCGACCTGGACGGCCGGCTCGCCGCGCACGTGCTGGCCTTCGCCGACCAGGCCCTGGCCACCCCGGAAGGCCGTGCCGGGCGCATCGGCCCGGCCGTGCCCGTCGCCGCGGACGCCCCGGTGACCGAGCGGCTGGTCGCCTTCCTCGGCCGCCGGCCGTGAACCCGGACGCGGCGCTCAAGGCGCTCGCCGAACCGCACCGCCGCACCATCCTCACCCTGGTCGCCGCCGAGCCGCGCCCGGTCGGGGACATCGCCGGGCACCTTGACATCACGCCTCAGGCGGTGTCACGGCACCTGAAGGTGCTGCACGAGGCCGGCCTGGTCGACGAGCGCCGCGAGGGCACCCGCCACCTGTTCGTGGTCAACCCCGACGGGTTCGCCGCCGTGCAGGAGTTCCTGGCCGGCTTCTGGGCCGAGCACCTGGCCCGGCTCGGCACCGCGCTCGCCGGCCCCGGCAACCCGGCGGGAGGGGAAGCTGCCGGTGACTGACGCATTCGCCACCGAGGTGGTCCTGCCCGCCCCGCCCGAGGAGGTCTTCCGGCACCTGACCGACCCGGCCGCCATGATCCGCTGGATGGGCCAGCACGCTGTCCTCAAGCCGGTCCCCGGCGGGGCCTTCGAGGTAGACATCAACGGCGTCCCGGTCCGCGGCCGGTACCTGGAGGTCGACCCGCCCCGCCGGGTCCTGGTCAGCTGGGGCGTGGCCGGAAACGCCGCCATGCCGCCGGGCGCCACCGAGGTCGAGTTCACCCTCACCCCCACCTCGGCGGGCACCCGCCTGCGGCTGGTCCACCGCGGCCTTTCCGCTGGGCAGGGGGAGATCCACGCCACGGGCTGGCGGCACTTCCTCGCCCGGCTCACCCTCGCCGCCGCCGGGGACGATCCCGGCCCGGACCCGTGGCAGGACGCGGCCCCCGGCCGGTAACCGGGCCACGGCACGGGTGGACATGTCCCTGGCCGCTGCCGCCGGGGGCGTGCGGCCGGTGCCGGTGGTGATGACCGGGGTGCGCGGACGGTCCGGGGCCGGGTCTTCGGCGAGGGTGAGGATGTGCCGGGCCACGTCGGCGCGGGAGATGGCCTTCATCCGGAACCGGTCGCTGGCCCGGACGTTGCCGGTCTGGGGGCCATCGGTGAGCTTGACGGGGCGTACCGCGTACCAGTCCAGCCCGCTGGCGGCCAGCTCTTCCTCCATGGCGCGCAGGTCCCTGCCGACGCGGCCGAGGTTGGGAACCGCCACGGTGCGGAACAGGCGGAACAGCAGCCGCGGCCCGGGGCCCATGACGTTGTCGGCTGGTCCCATGCTGGCGGTGCTGACCGTGATCAGCCGGGCGGGCGTGGCGGAGTTCCGTATCGCGGTGATGAGGGTGCGGGCTAGCCGCTGATGCAGGTCGGGAGGCGAGGTCATGGCGGTGCGGGGGTTGTGGCGGGTGGCGAAGTTCGGGCCGGCCGCGGCAACCACAACGCCGGAGCCGCGGATCGCCTCGGAGGCGAAGGCGGGGTCGAAGATGTCAGCGGTGCGGAGGACCTCCGCCTGGCCAGGGGGCGCGGTGCGCGGCGCCTCCCGGTAGACGGCGCGCACGTGGTGGCCGCGCTGGACGGCAAGCGCAACGACGAGGCTGCCGATACCGCCGGAGGCACCGAAGACAGTGATGTTCATGGCCGTGGTTCTCCCGTTCGGTGATGCGTCTGAGGGGCAGTCGGCCAGGAGGTCGCGAAGATCAGCCCCAGGACTGGACGGTCTGGTACAGTCCGAGGCTACAAGAAGTGGACGGTTTAGTACAGTCTTAGCTCAGGTACGCCCGCACCTGCCCTAGCCCCGCCTCCACCGCGATCCGCAGCGAGGCCATGTCTTTGCGGGCCTGGCTGAGCACCATGCCGCCCTCGATGCTGGCCAGCAGCCCCGTGGCCAGCACGGCGGGCGCGGCGTCCGTGCGCAGTTCGCCGCGCTGGCGCATCCGCTCCAGCGCGCCGGCCAGCAGCCGCTCCCAGGCGTCGAACCCGGCGGCGGCCTGCAGCCGGGCCTCCTCGTTGCGGCCGGCGACCTCCGTCGCCAGCGTCCCGATCGGGCACCCCGCCATGCCTGTCTCCTCGAACCCGGCGACGAAGCCAGCCAGCGCCTGCTCCAGCCCGGCCAGCGACGACACGCCGCCTAGGGCCTGGGCCAGCCCGGCCACCACCTGCGCGCAGCGGTGCCCGACCGCTGCCGCGGCGAGCTCGTCCCGGCTGCGGAAGTAGTGGTAGAACTGGCCCTTGCCGGCTCCCGCGGCCGCCAGCACCTCCTCCAGGCTGGTGGCCGCGATCCCGCGCGCGGCGAACAGGTCCGCCGCCCGCTCCACGATCCGCTCCCGGCTGGCGCGCCCGCGCCTGGTTGTCGGCTCACCCGGCATGCGCCCATGCTAGCCGCGGACTGTACCGGACAGTCCAGCCCGGGGCGGGTCCGGCCCCTGATCAGCGCGTCGGCCGCGCCCGCCGCGACGTCAGCGGCGCTTGCTGGCGGGCGAGGCGGGCTTGGGCGGCAGGCTGCGGGCGTAGCCGGCGGCGGCACCGACCCACTGGTGCAACGCGTCGCCGTGCAGACCTTCGGGGTCGATGAAGACCATGCCCTTCATGGGCCGGCCGGTAAAGTCCATCGGCCGCACGTGCGGCTGGTCCAGGGCCTGATCCGCGGCCTCGGGGCCGAGACGGGCCATCAGGGTGTCCTTGACCACGCCGCAGCACATGTGGCCGCCGATCATGAACGCCAGTCCGCCGAACATCTGCCGTTCGGTCACCGCCTCGCCGGGCGGGAGCACGGCCCTGACCCGGTCGGCCAGGTCCTCGTCGTAAGCCACAGCACTTTCCTTCCCTGCGTGCCTGTCTCAGGCATTGCCCCGCTGCCCGGCCCGTCCGCTGGCAGCCCACCACAATCATGGCGGGCCGCTGAGTGTCATGGTGAAAAGCCCTGGCCGGAGCCGGGCGTGCTCTTGGGCAGGGGGTAGCGGACCAGCAGGTGCGTCTTGACAGGGCGGTTCGGTTAGTGAACTCTAACGGTTAGTGGATGCTAACCGAGATGCTGACCGGTGGGGTGCGCTGGCCGACGGCACGCGCCTGGCCATCGTCGCGCGGCTGGCCGACGGGCCCCTGGCGGTCGGGAAGCTGGCGGCGGGGCTGCCGGTGAGCCGGTCGGCGGTGTCCCAGCACCTGAAGATCCTGAAAGACGCCGGCCTGGTGGCGGACGTCGCGGCGGGGACGCGCCGGATCTACCGGCTCAACCCGGTCGCGCTGGCCGCGTTGCGGGATCAACTCGACACCTACTGGCAGCGGGCGCTGGCCGGGTACGCCGATGCCGTCCAAGCGCCGGCCGAGGAGGATTAATGGCCCAGACGGAGGCGGCGACAGTCCGCAAGCAGATCGTGGTGGATGCACCGATCGAGCGCGCCTTCACGGTGTTCACCGGCCGGTTCGGGGACTTCAAGCCGCCGGAGCACAACCTGCTCGGGGCACCGGTCGCTGAGACGGTGTTCGAGCCCCGGGTCGGCGGCGGCATCGTGGACCGGGCAGCGGACGGCAGCGAGTGCCGGTGGGCCCGGATCCTGGCCTTCGAGCCCCCGGACCGGGTGGTGTTCAGCTGGGACATCAGCCCCCGGTGGACCATCGAGACCGACCAGGCCCGGACCAGCGAGGTCGAGATCCGGTTCTACGCCGAGACGCCGGCCCGCACCCGGGTGGAACTGGAGCACCGGCACATCGACCGGCACGGCCCCGGATGGGAAGCCGTTACCGAAGGGATCGACGGGCCGGAGGGCTGGCCGCTGTACCTGGACCGTTACGCCGCACTGCTGAAGGAGGGCCGCTGACATGCCGCCGATCGTCACCACCGCCGAAATCGGCCGGCCGGCCGCCCGGGTCTTCGCCTGCGCCACCGACCCGTCCCTGTTCCGCCAGTGGCAGAAAGGCGTGGAGAGCGGGCACATGGACGGCCCGCCCGACGGCACCGGAGTACCCCCGGTGGGCACCAGGTGCGTGACGACGCGGCGCATCGGCGGCGCCAGCCGCCCGGTCACCTCCGAGCTCACTCATATCGACCCGCCCAGGACCTGGGGCGTACGGGGCACGGACGGCCCGATCCGGGCAACTGTCGACGTCCAGGTCGAGCCGCTGGCCGGCTCCCGGTCCCGGCTGACGATCAGTGTCGACTTCACCGGACACGGGATCGGCAAGATCCTGGTGCCCCTCATGGTCCGCCGCGAGGCGCGCAAGGAGATGCCGGAAAACATCGCCGCGCTCAAGCGGCTGATCGAGGAAAGCTAACGCGGACCCAGTCAGCCGCCAGGCTCACTTCGCGCCTGCGTGCCCGGCAATCATCCAGAACCCGAGCGCCGGGAGCATCTGCACGTCAATCAGCGCACGCTCCTCCGCCTCCAGGTCGTGCCGGGCCAGCATCCGGGCGAGATAGGGATGACGGACCTGAAGCGGGGCAGGGAGCGCCCGCGAGGCTGGGCCGCGGGACGGCGGCCGGGACTTGCCGCGCGTCCCGGCGGCGCCGGTTCAGGCGGGCTTGACGGCGTGGATGCTCTCGACGGTCCCGGCCTTGAGCCGTTCGGCTTCCATGACCTGGAACCCGGCTGCCGTGACCAGGGGGAGCTGGCGGCGGGTGAAGTGCTCGCCGGCCGTGCGGATCGTGATGCGCTCGGCGAGCCGCTGGGCGGCGTGAAGGGGCGGCCACGTGCTGGCGATGTGATCCAGGAGCAGCAGGCGCCCGCCGGGGGCGAGGACCCGCGCGTGCTGGCCGACATGGCCGACGTGGACGCGCTGCGCAAGCTGCGCGCGGCGGGCGTTCCCGCGCTGCTGTACGGTCCGCCCGGCACCGGCAAGACCAGCCTGATCGAGGCAGCGTTCCCCGACCTGGTCACCGTCGCCGGCGACGGCGACACCACGGTCGCGGACTTCGTCGGCGAGTACACCCAGAACCCCGACGGCACGTTCGCCTGGATCGATGGCCCGCTCGTGGTCGCGATGACCGAAGGCCGCGTGCTGTTCATCGATGACTGCACGCTGATCAGCCCGGCCGTGCTCGCCGTGGTCTACCCCGCGATGGACGGTCGGCACGAGATCCGGATCAAGGTCCACAAGGGCGAGACAGTCCACGCTAAGGACGGTTTCTATGTGGTCGGCGGTCACAACCCGGGCGTCCACGGCGCGGTGCTGACCGAGGCGCTCGCGTCCCGGTTCGCCGTTCAGGTACAGGTCAGCACCGACTTCGACCTGGCCCGTTCGCTCAAGATCGACCCGCGCGCCATCCGCGCGGCGCAGAACCTGGCCACCCGTAAGGCCAACGGCGACATTGGCTGGGCGCCGCTCGCATTCCGGCGTATCGCCGAAGTACTCGGCGATGACGCCGCGATCGCCAACCTCGTCGGCATCGCGCCAGAAGAGGACCGCGACGTCGTCGCCCAGGTTGCGGCCAGCGTGTTCGGCAAGCCAGCCACCCCGCTCGCCCTAGGCCGGCAGATCTGACCACGAAGGAGACAGTGCCATGACCACCCACACCCCGCACGGCCAGCCGGCTATCCCAGCTACCGGCGCGTGGCTGAAGCTGTCCGCCGCCATGGCCGCCGAAGTCCCCGCCATCGCCAACCGCGACGACGTCGTCGTAACCTGCGCGCCCAGCGCCGGCCAGGGTAACCCCGCCTGCTTCTGGCCCGACCGCGCGCACATCGAGGTGGACGGCAAGTTGCTCGGCGTCGACCCCGCCGCCGCCGACCCTGCCCGGCCGTCCGACCGCGACCGCTACCCGGTCGCCTGGGGAGCGCTCACCCATGAGTGCGCGCACGCCGCGCACAGCAAGTGGAACCCGCCCGACGGCGCCGTCGCGGCGTGGGCGGACCGCCCCGTCCACCGCCGCCGAAGCCGGAACCGCCGCCGCGCTGCTTCTGGCCCGCGCCGACGCCGGCATTCTCGAAAAGACCGAAACCCATGCCGCCGAACGAGCGGTGGCTCGACTCATCGGGACCGACCGCCTCGCCAGGTTGCGGAAGGTCTGGCGCGAGGCCCACGCCACCGCAGACACCGACGCCCGCACCATGCTCAAACTCGGCCGCCGCTGGTGCCGCATCCTCGGCCTCGAGCGGCTGAACAAGGAGGTCCGCCGCCGCACCGACGTGGTCGGCATCTTCCCGGGCCGCGACGCCATCATCCGGCTGGTCGGCGCGGTGCTGGCCGAGCAGGACGATGAATGGACCGAGTCCCGCCGGTATATGGGCCTGGAAATCCTCGCCGCCTGCCGGAAGGCCGCCGAAACAGGTATGGGACAGAATATAACTAGTGAGGCTGGATTGACGGTAGAGGCAATTTCTGCTTAAATGGAAATAGGTCGCGAGGTGGCCATTTCATACACCATCTCGGAGGACGTGGCCCTCGAACCTCGAACCCGCGGATCAAGAGATGGGTATCGTCGTGCATCTGGTCTCCTTGAAATGTAAGCAGTCAGCGGCCATCCGGCACTGTGGGTGTGACGTAAAGGTTCATCCCCAGGAAGTCCAAGGTGACGGCGAACGGCTTGAAGAATTCGTGGGTGAAGTTGCCGATGGTCTGGAACTGGAACCCGTGCGGGCCGCTGCCGGGCTGCTGCGGCTTCACCGCGCCAAGGATGTGCCTTCCCACCGCGTCGCCCAGCGAGATCTTGTCGGGGGAGATCGATGGGTACAGCTGCCCGTTGGCCTCTATCGGGTCGTTGTAGTCCACCGTGATCCCCGCTTCCTGCGCGATCTGGGGGGTGGTTTCGATTCCCCTTCCCTGGCCGCCCGTGTCCGTGGAGACCAAGCGCGGCCCGAAGTTGTTGAGGCTGCCTAGCGTGCAGGGGAAGTGCGTCCAATCCTCCCGCGTGTCTGCCAGCCACAGCGGCAGCGGCCGGTAACCCTCGCGCTTGGCCGCCATCTGGAACTCGCGCAGCCCCGCCTCGCTCTTGCGCCGCAGCACGAAACTCAGGCCCTGATAGTCGAGCGTGGTGAGGAAGTGGGTGAAGAACACAGTCCCGAAGGCACCCACCACCGGGATATTGGGCGGGCTGGGCCTGGTGAGGTCGCTCCACGACACGGGGAGATTACGCACCTCGATCTCGCCGATCTGGAATGACTCCAGCCAGCCGTAATACAAGGTGGTGGGCACCCCGTCGCCGTCCTCCCCCGTCTTGCTGGCCACCGCGTGCAGACCCAGTTCGTCGGCCAGCTCCGTGGTGAAGCCGGGGGTGGTGGCCCCGGTGTCGAAGACGAAGGGCTGCGGAGCGCCGCCGTTCAGCGACGCCTCGATGACGGGCAGCGGGTTGATCGACACGATGGACACCCGCGTGCTCTCGGCACCGTGCACCTGCCAGGGAACCCCTGCCAGGGCGGCATACCATTCGGCCGACACCGCGTCGCTAGGGTCGCCGGTCTGGCGCAGCAGCGGCACCGCACGGGCGAGCTGGTTCTGGCGCAGGTAGCAGTCCGCCAGCTTCCCCCGGGAGAAGGTGTCACCGGGCGCCAGCTGAAGCGCCCTGGTCAGGAACTTCTCGGCAGCGCCCAACCGGTTGGACAGCAGGGCGATGTAACCGCGCTGCGCGAGGGCATGCGCATCGCCGGGGTCGTGGCGAAGCTGGCGGGCGTAGCCACGGTCGGCGGCTTCGAACCATCCGGCCGCGAAGAGCTGATCGGGATCGGCATTCGCGGCGGGCGCGGCGCGTGCCGGGGACCCCTGCAGTTGCGAACCCAGCAGCGGGAGAGCGGCACCAGCAGCAGCGGCGGCCATGCCGCCACGGCGGAGGAACTGGCGACGGCCGATGATGTTCCGGTTCACTGGGATACTCCTATGCGTCTGATACGGATGGGTGGTTGATCAGGGAGCGGTGAGGCGGCTCAGCGTCAGGAGGCGTGCTGGGTGATGATGCGGTCCTGCTGGGCGAGGAAGGTGCCCATACCTGGGTAGAGGAAATAGTTGCTGAGCACGACCGCGATCACGTTCAGGTCGGGGTAGACGGTCAGGGCGGTTGATCCTCCGCCGGGCTGGGAGCTTCCTGGGACGTTGGCCAGGAGCGCGCCGGTGTGCCCGTAGGCGCGCTGGCCGCCTACGATCCTTTGCTCGGTGCCGTAGCCGATCAGGTAGCTCTGGCTGGGTGCCTGGTCGGGGTTTTGTGCGGTCGGGTTGATCGGGTATTTCCCGGTGGTCAGCAGCTCTGCCCAGGCGGGGGGCATCAGCGTGCCATCAGTGACGGCGCTGGCGAAGCTCAGCAGGTCGGTCGCGGTGGAGAAGGACCCGCCGGTGTTGGGCCCGTGGTTGTTCTGGTCGGTGACGTCCTGACGCTGGCCGCCAGGTACCGGAGGGCCATAGAGGTGGGCAAAACGCGGATCGGTCAGCCGCTGCTCGCTGCTGTAGAAGCCGGTGCGGGTCATGCCGGCCGGGCCGAAGATGTGACGGGGACCGTAGTCCCAGTAGTACTGGCCGGAGGCAGCGGCCACGATCGCCTGGGCCAGGAAGAAGTTGGAGTTGCTGTAGGTGTACGTCGTGCCGGGAGTGGACGCCAGCTGCTGGTTGCGCAGCAACGCCAGCATGCCGTTGAACGCCTCAACGCGGGTCTTCCAGTCCGGATTGCTCGGGGGCGCCTGGTACGGGAAGCCGGAGGTGTGGGTGAGCAGCTGGTTGACGGTTACCACATCGGCGATGCCGGACGGGAACCCGTCCAGGTAGGTGCCGAGGGTGTCGTAGTAGCCGATCTTGCCCTGGGCGGCGAGCTGGGCCACGGCCGTGCCGTCGATGAACTTGCCCATCGAGCCGAGAGCGAAGATGGTGTCGGCCTGGTTGGGGATGTGCTTTGCCTTGTCGGCGTCCTGAAAGGAGCGGACCAGGGTTGGCTGGCCGCGCCAGGCCAGCAGCACCGTACCGGAGAACTGGTCCTGGGCGGCCAGCCCCGATACGTACTGGTCGAACGCCCCGCCCGGCAGCAGCTCCGACGGCGGCGACCCGGGTGGCGTGCCGCCGTGACCGGTGCCAGCCTGCGCGCTCTGCGCCAGGGCGGCGGCCCCGCCGGCGGCCAACGGAACAGCGCCGAGCAGACCAAGCGTGCTACGGCGGGACAGGCCGGTGCGCGCGGGCGGTTGCTGAGCAGTCATGGAGTGAATCCTTTCGTCCGTATGGTTGAGCGGGGGGTCAGGAAGCGTGCTGGGTGATGATGCGGTCCTGCTGGGCGAGGAAGCCACTGATGCCACCGATGCTGGAGAGGGTGTAGTTGCTGAGGACGACTGCGGTCACGCCCAGACCGGGGTAGATGGTCAGGGCCGTTGTTCCGCCCCCGGGCTGGGAGCTTCCGCTGACCGCGATGTGCAGCCCGCCGGTGTGCCCGTAGGCGCGCTGCGCGCCGGTGATGCGCTCGTCGGAGCCGTAGCCGACCAGGAAGCTCTGGGAGCCGGCCGGGTCGTCGGGGTCGGGCAGGGCCGTGCTGACCGGGTATTTCCCGCTGGCCCTCAGCTCGGCCCACGCGTGGGGCAGCAGCGCGCCATCAGTGAGAGCGCTGGCGAAGCGCAGCATATCGGGGGCGGTGGAGAACGCACCGAACGCCCCGTCCCACCCGTTGGGTCCGATGGCGGCCTTGGCGGTGACGTCCTGGTGCTGGCCGGCCGCCAGGGGACCGTAGAGGTGGGCAAAACGCGGGTCGGTCAGCCACTGATTGCTGCTGTAGAACGCGGTGCTTGTCATTCCGGCCGGCCCGAAGATGTGCCGGGGGACGTAGTCCCAGAGATTCTGACCGGAGGCGGCCGCGACGATCGCCCCGGCCAGGAAGTAGTTGGCGTTGCTGTAGGCGTACGTCGTACCGGGGGTAGACGCCAGCTGCTGACCGCGCAGCAACCCCAGCATGCCGTTGAACGCCTCTTCCCGGGTCTTCCAGTCATTGGCGGTACCGGCTTCGCTCGCCCGGTAACCAGAGGTGTGGGTGAGCAGATGGTGCACGGTGACCGTGCTCGCGATGTCGGACGGGAACCCGTCCAGGTAGCTACCCAGGGTGGCGGAGAAGCCGACTTTGCCCTGGGCTGCGAGCTGGGTCACCGCCACGCCGGTGATGAACTTCGTGACCGAGTCCAGGTAAAAGATGGTGCCGGCCTGATTGGGGATGTGCTTTGCCTTGTCGGCGTCCTGGAAGGAGCGGACCAGGGTCGGCTTGCTGTGCCAGGCCAGCAGCACCGTGCCGGAGAACTGGTCCTGGGCGGCCAGCCCCGACACGTACTGGTCGAACGCCCCGCCCGGCAGCAACGCCGACGGGGGCGGCCCCGATGGAGCCCCCGCGTGACCGGCGCTGGCCTGTGCGGTTCCGGCCAGGGCGGCGGCGCTTCCGCCGGCAGCCAGCGAGATGGCGCCGAACAGGCCGAGCGCGCCGCGGCGGGACAGACCGGTGCGCCCGGCTGGTCGCTGAGCAGTCATAACATGTCCTTCCTTGGTGGGTTGCGAACGATCTAGCCAGGCAGGCTGACGGCTGCGATGGCCAGCAGCGCGGGCCGTGCCAGGCGGATCACGATGGGTTGCCTGTTATGATGCGGTCGACTTGTGCGACGAAGTCGCCGCCGTCCATGAGGTCTTGAGCTCACCCTGGTGCCCGTAAGCGCGCTGGCCGCCGATGGTGACCCGTTCCTCGCTGCCGTAACCGACTAGAATCGGGCCGGGAAGGGCGCCGGAGCCGTACTTGGCCGAGCTCGGGTACCTCCCGGCGCTCCTCAGTTCGGCCCACTCCGGTGCCAGCAGCGTGCCATCGCTCAGGGCGCTGGCGAAGCGCAGTAGATCCGGGGCGGTGGAGAACGCCCCTGACCCCCCGGATATCCCGTTGACCACGTCGCTGTAGACAGAGGTGAGGTCCTGGCCCTAGCCGTCGACAGGGGGACCGTAGATGTGGGCGAAGCGCGGGTCGGTCAGCCACTGCTGGCCGGTGTAGAACGCGGTGCTTGCCATCCCGGCCGGGGCGAAGACATGCCGGGGCATGTAGTCCCAGAAGTACTGGCCGGACGCTGCCGCGACAATCGCCCCAGCCAGGAAGTAGTTGGCGCTGGAGTCAGCGAACTGGGTGCCAGGGGAGGTCCCCAGCTGCTGCTGGCGCAGCGCCGCCAGCTCTTGGTTGAATGCCTCGATGCGGGTCGGTCCGTTCCCGGACGCTCCTCCGGAACCCATGGTGGTATCCGCCGGGTAGCCGGAGGTATAGGTGAGCAGGTTATGCACGGTGACGGTGTCGGCGGCGCTGGACATGAACCCGTCCAGGTAGCTGCCCAAGGTGGCGGAGAAGCCGACTTTGCCCTGGGCAGCGAGCTGGGTCACCGCCACGCCGGTGAGGAACGTAGTGATCGAGGCCAAAGGGAAGATGGTTTCTGTCTGGTTGGGGATGTGCTTTGCCTTGTCGGCGTCCTGGAAGGAGCGGACCAGGGTCGGCTTGCTGTGCCAGGCCAGCAGTACTGTGCCGGAAAACTGGTCCTGGGCGGCCAGCCCCGACACGTACTGGTCGAACGCCCGCCCGGCAGCAACGCCGACGGGGGCGGCCCCGGTGGGCGCGCCCCGGCCGGCGCCAGCCTGCGCGGTTCCCACCGGCGCGACAGCCCCGCCGGCAGCCAGCGGGACAGCGCCGAACAGGCCGAGCGCGCCGCGGCGGGACAGGCTGGTGCGCCCGGACGGTCGCTGAGCAGTCATAACGTTCCTTTCTGAGCTGTCATGGTCGCGAATTACGGGCTGGCAGCCGTACTTGTGTCAGACGGACCACAGCGCCTGGGTGGGTGACATGCGGGCGGCGCGCAGCGCGGGCAGCAGCCCCGCGATGGCGCCGATCGCGATGGCGGCACCGAGGCCGCCCGCCCAGGCCTCGGTGGGGATGACGGTCGACTCGTTCTTGAGGTATGTGTAGACCCAGACGGCCACGGCACCGAGGGCCACTCCTATTGCGCCGCCGATGAGGGATAGCAGGATGGCCTCGGAGAGGAACTGCGTGCGTATGTGTCCTCTGGTAGCGCCCAGCGCGCGGCGCAGTCCGATCTCGGACCGGCGTTCCAGCACCGAGATGACCATGATGTTGGCGACGCCGATGGCACCGACGAGCAAGGCCACGGCGCCGAGGCCAAGGAACAGGCCGTTGAGCGCGCTTTGCGTCGCGGCCCGGGCGGCCAGCGCCTGGGACGGCTGGCTCACCGAGACCTCGTTGGGCGACTCGGGGTTCGCGGTCCTTGCCAGCAGCGGCTGTACCGTGCTGGTCTGGTCGATCTGGGTACGAACGTACATCGTCGAGGGATGCCCGTCGAAACCCAGGTAGGCTTCCGCCGCGGGGAACCCGACTAGGACAGAGGTGTCGATGTCCGGGGCGAGCATGGCGGGATTGAGAATGCCCTGGACGTAGAACCACTGGTTATCGAGCCAGATGCGCTCCCCGGAGAAGACCCGGTCGATGCCCAGCCGCTGGGCGGCGACCGCCCCGAGCACGACGGCCGGTTCCCGCGCGGTCGCGGCGTTGAGGAAGGTGCCGTGCGCGAGCGTGTCGTGCAGGCCCGACGGCAGGTTGAGGCTGGTCGCCTGCACGGTCAGCGCGTTGGTGTCGATCGACGGGATCAGCGGGCTGCGGTAGGCGTTCACGTTGCGCACCTGGCCGGTGTACTGGACCCCGGTGACCCCGTCGAGCTGGCCGACCATGGCCGAGGCCGCGGTGGGCAGTTCGGCCTGCTGGCCGAGCAAGGTCTGCCCATTGGAGACCGTCAGCATGTTGGTGCCCAGGCTGTCGAGTTCAGACAGCAGCCCCGACTCCGCGGACTGGGACAGGCCGAGCACCGCCACGATGGCGGCTACCCCGATGGCGATACCCAGGGCGGACAGCGCGGCCCGCAGCTTGCGGGTGCGCAGTCCGACGCTGGACAGCCGTACCAGGTCCGACAGGAATAGCTGGCGGGAGTCATGCGTCGTCATGCTCACGGGTGCTCCGCTGGCGGGATGGCGGGCGGGCCTGCAGCGGGGGCGCGGACGACGGTGCGGGTATCCCCGCCGCGGGTGTCAGTGACGATGCGCCCGTCGAGCATCTCGATGCGGCGGGGCATGCGGCGGGCGATGCCGATGTCGTGGGTGATCAGCACGATCGTGGCGCCGCGCTCGTGGAGGGCGGAGAACAGGTCCAGGATCGACTGGCCGGTGGCCTGGTCGAGGTTGCCGGTGGGCTCGTCGGCGAGGATGATGGCCGGCTCGCCGGCCAGGGCCCGGGCGATGGCCACCCGCTGCCGTTGGCCGCCGGACAGCTGGGTGGGCCGCGCATCTGCCCGCCCTGCGAGGCCGACAGCCGACAACGCATCCAGTGCCAGCTCCCTGCGCTCGGCCATCTTGACCCCGGCGTAGAGCAGCCCGTCGGCGACGTTGTCCAGCAGGGACTTCTGTTCAGCCAGGAAGAACTGCTGGAAGACGAACCCGATGCGGCTTGCCCGGAGGAAGGCGATCTCGCGGTCGCTGAGCGCGGCCACGTCGGTTCCGGCTACCCGCACCGTGCCGGTGGTAGGCCGGTCCAGGGTCCCCATCAGGTGCAGCAGTGTGGTCTTACCCGAACCCGACGGGCCGACGATGGCCGCGAGCTCGCCCGTGCCCACGCTGAAGCTGACGCCGCGCAGCGCATGCACCGGCGGCTCGGTCGGGTAGGTCTTCGTTACCGAGTCCATTTCCAGCACGGGCAGCGCGCTGCCGTCCGCGGCAGGCGGGCCCGCTGCGGGGAAGCGATGCCCGGCTGTAGCGATACCGTCGATACTCATATGTTCGGGACCACCACCTGCTGACCGGCGGCCAGGCCGTTGCCGGATACCTGTACTAGGCCCGCGGCGTCGTCGAAGAGCCCCAGCGTCACCGGCACCACATGCCGCGTGTTGTCCGGTCCCGCGACCTCGACCCCGTAGCCGGACGGTTCCGAGATGAGGGCGTCGGTCGGCACCGCCAGGACGTTGCTGACTGTGGACGTTGTGATGTTGACCGTGATCGGGGCCTGGTCGATGCTGCCGGCCGCGGACGGGCGGGTGAGCCGGATGTCCACGTTCACCGTCGTTGCGGGAGCGCTAGAGCTGCCCGAACTGGCGTTGTTGTTGGAGTCGCTCGATCCGCTGGAGCTGCTGCCCGATGACGAGCTGCTGGCAGTGGTTCCGATGGACGACACCACGCCAGGCGTGGTGTCGTCGTCTGGCAGCGTGATGGACACTTTTGCGCCCACGCTTACCTCGGGCAGCTGGGTCGGATTGACCTGGGCGACGGCCTGCCTGGTGTCGGAGGTCCCGGTCAGCACCGGCGAGTCGGGGCGGACCTGGGAGCCGAGCGTCGCTGAGACGTTGCCGACCCGCACTGCGCCGGGCTGGAACACCGCTTGGCCGACCGGGAGGGTGCCGGTCTGCGTCAGTCCGAGGTTCGACTGCAGCTTTTCCAGCGCGGTGGCGGTCTCGCTGCTGAAGTCATCAGACGACGGGTCGAGATCCGCCTTGGACGCGTCCCCCAAGGCCACCAGGTCACCGTTGAGCTGCTGCACGTCGGGCCCGGTCATGCCCTCCGACAGGCCGCGGTAGACAGGCACCGAACCGTACAGCAGCACGACCGGCGAGTTCCCCACCGAATACAGCCGCTGACCCTGCTGCACCACCTGGCCGTCGGTCGGCAGCCAGGTGAACGTCCCTCCGGAAGAGGAGCTTCCGCTAGACGAGGAGCCAGACGACGCCGACGGTACGACGACGGTGTAGCTCCCCGAATAGCCCAGGGTTCCGTCCACCGACGTCTGCTCGGACAGTGACTGCCTGGTCACGGGCTTCAGCGTGGTGTTGTCGCTAGTGGCGGCCGGGGCGGGTGCGTTCTTGTGCAGTTGCTTGAGTTCGCAGTACCCGGCACCGCCGGCCGCGATGACCACGACCGCCACCACCGCCGTGACCACTCGCCGACGGCGCTTCGGGCGGCGCCGGCTCGGCCGGGCGGTCGCTGCGTCCTCGGCAGCCTGCTGTGTAGACGCGCTCATCCCTGCAGCCCGCTCCCGCCGTTGGGCAGCTTCGACTTGCACTTGTTAAACGCGCCCTGGTAAGCCGGCGAGTTCCTGACGGACTCCGGCGGCGCCTGGATCGCACCGCTAGCCGGAGGGTCAGGGAAGCTCGGCACGCCGCTGGTCTGCATGCACTGCGCGAAGGCGAGCGCCGCTGACTGCTGCCCGTTGTTGTTGCTGCCGATTCCGCTGGCGCCCAGGTAGTGCTGACAGGTCTGGACTGCGGACTGGAAGTGCGGGTTGCCCTGGATGTCGCCGCCCATCACGAAGTGACCGTTTGACGGGTCGGGGAAGTTCCCGACGCCGTTCTGGCGCATGCATTGCGCGAATTGCGCCACTCCGGCCTGTGCCGTACTCGATCCGCCGCCCTGGGCGGCCGGCGCGTCCGAGGAGGAAGAGCTGCCCGAGCTGCAAGCCCCGAGCATGATGGGGAGAACGGCGGCCGCGGCGACGAGGAGCGGCGCCTGGCGCATCTTTTTCTTCGTGTGCATGGTGTGCGCTCCAGGTGGGAGGTGGTGGTTGCTGTCCGTCAGACCTTACGGAACAGGCGGTTACACCACGGTTCCACTGTTACCGCCGTGTAACCTCAGGCCGGGCATAGTTGCAGTGCGGAAAGACAGCTAGAGGATCAGGAGGAACGATGCGAGTACTGCTGGCCGAAGACCACGCCAAGCTCGCAACCACTTTGGCAACGGGGCTGCGTCGCGAAGGCATGGCCGTTGACATTGCCTTCGACGGGCAGGACGCGCTCGACCGCATCGCCGAGACTGCATATGACGTCGTGGTACTGGACCGTGACCTGCCCCGGGTCCACGGCGACGACGTCTGCCGGGAGATCGCCGCCGCGCCCGGCAACACCAGGGTGCTGATGCTGACCGCTGCGCGTTCGGTCAGCGACCGGGTCGACGGCCTTCGCCTCGGCGCCGACGATTACCTGCCCAAGCCGTTCGCCTTCTCCGAACTTGTAGCCAGGATCCAGGCACTCAGCCGCCGCGCTGCGCCCGCCCAGCCCCTGACGCTGGTGCACGGCGACCTCACCGTGGATCCCGGCCGCCGGATAGCCACCAGGGCAGGGAAGCAACTCGCGCTCACCCCCAAGGAGTTCGCGGTCCTGGAACGCCTGCTCGCCGCCCAGGGACGCGTGCTCACCGTCAGCGACCTGCTGGAGGGCGTGTGGGACGAGATGACTGACCAGTTCACCGGCACGGTCAAGGTGACGATCAGCCGCCTGCGCGCCAAGCTCGGTGAGCCGCCGGTCATCGCGACCGTGCCCCCGGGCGGTTACCGGATCTGACGTGAGGATCAACCTGCCCACACGGACGGTGCGATTCCGCCTCACCGTGCTGTTCAGCGCGCTGTTCCTGGCCGCGGGCGCCGCGCTCCTCGCGATCACCTATGTCCTGGTCGACAGCAGCACCGATCCTTTGCTCCTGGTATCGGGCAACACCAGGATCGCGGTCAAGAACACCGGATCGAGCCAGATCCCCTCGCCGGGCAGCGCCCAGCTCAGGCGCGGCACCCCGTCCGCCAGCTCGGTGCAGCTCGCCCGTCAGCTGTACACACAGGCCGCCGCCACACACGCCCGCGATCTCCGTCAGCTGCTGGCATGGTCCGGAGTCGCGCTCGGCATCATGGCTGTCCTCGCTATCGGACTCGGCTGGGTCACCACCGGCCGCGTTCTGCGCCCGCTGCGGTCGATGAAGGCCGCCACCCAGCGGATCACCGAGAGCAGCCTGCACGAGCGCCTCGACCTCCCCGGACCAGACGACGAGATGAAAGACCTGGCCGACACCATCGACGGCCTGCTCGCGCGCCTCGAGACGGCCTTCGAGTCGCAGCGCAGGTTCGTAGCCAGCGCCTCCCACGAGCTCCGGACGCCACTCACCTTCAACCGGGCCCTGCTCGAAGTCGCGCTCGCCGACCCGGACGCGAGCGCCGATGACCTGCGCGCCACGTGCGCGGAACTGCTGACCGCAGGCGAGCACCAAGAGAGGCTCATCGAGGCCCTGCTCGCCCTCGCCACCAGCGAGCGGGGCCTCGACCGCCGGGAACCGTTCGACCTCGCAATAGTCACCCGGCTCGCCCTCGCCGCGCACTACCTGAAGGCCGGGCACCGCGGGCTGCGGCTGGACGTCTCCCTCGGCCACGTGACCGTGCACGGCGACCCGGACCTGACCCAACGCATGGCCGCCAACCTGATCGACAACGCGATCCAGTACAACCTGCCCGGCGGCAGCGTCAGCGTACGGACGGAAAACCGGTACGGCCACGCCGTGCTAACCGTCGCCAACACCGGGTGGCCTGTGCCCGCCGACAAGGTTGACCAGCTTTTCGAGCCCTTCCAGCGGCTCATCGACGACCGGGCCAGCCACCCGGACGGTCACGGACTCGGCCTGTCCATCGTCCGCGCAATCGCCGACGCCCATGACGCCATCCTTCAGGCGCGCTCGCGCCCGCAAGGCGGACTCGTGATGACAACGCGCTTCCCTCCACCGTCTGGCCCGGGCTCAGCTGGCGAAGCCATCCCGGCAGGCCGGTAAGGGCCATAAACACGTCAACTTGACAGACCCTCCGCCCAGCGGTGGGTATCCACCCTCGTAAGGACGATCCTCGAGCAACCCGACGCCAAGCCCATGCGGGCGCGCCATGACCAGATGGTGGCCGACCTGGAGGCCAAGCCGCCCGCCGCGGCAGAACAGGGCCAAGCACGGGAGGAGTGAGCCTGACCCGCTTTGACGGACATCCACTATCAGGGGTTCATCCCCGAACCCGCGGATTAAGAGCCGCTGTTCCGTTCGATTTTTCTCCTTGAGCTGCTGTCAACCTATGCTAGCACGTGCCGGGAGCTGCCGTTTTGTACGGTCTCCGGTTTCCGCGGCGCGCTGCAGATACCGGGTGATGGCGGACCGTACCGGGGCATCCGAGCAACCATCGATGGGTACTGGTCTAGACCACTGTCTCGAGGGTGGTCAGGGACAGAACCAGGAGAGGCAGTGGGCGTCGTCGACAAAGGTGCAGGCGTCTGGCGCGGCGCAACGTGATAACAGCGATCCGAGTCCGGCAAGAGATGCCGACACGCTCCGTGATTCCTGCTGGCGGCGCGCCCGTCCTGTGGCCCTGATCATGTCCTCGGCATCCCGCGCCCGAGAATTAAAGCGTCTGGCTCCCCATGGCCGCCGGGCTCCCTGTCGGGATGCTCGTGCTCATGGCCGGTCCCTAGTGCCTCCTCCTCTGCGCCCGGTCGCCGGTCGGCGGGCTGCGCGCGGTCAGTCATGGCAGTCGCATCCAGGGCCGCAGTCGCACGCCGTCGCGCTGGCCCCGGCGGGCGGTGCGGCCAGCGCCCCGCCGGCCGCGCAGCAGCCCTTGCCGCGCCAGGCACCCCGGCCCTCCCGGACCGCGAGCGCGGCAGCTGCAGGCGGTCCTCGCTCACGAGCGTGCCCACCTGCGCTGCCGGCACCACCTGATGCTGGCCGCCGCCGCGGCGCTGGCGCGCGCGTTCCCGCGGGTACCGCTGTTCGCCCAGGCGGGACCAGAGCTCGGCGTGCTCGCCGAGATGGCCGCCGACGACGCCGCGGCCCGCCGCCACGGCCCCGATCACCTGGCCAAGGCGCTGGTCATCCTGGCCAGGGCCGGTACGCGTCCGGCTGCGCTCGCCGCAGGCGGGCCAGCTGCCATCGCCCGGATCCAGCGGCTGCTCGCTCCGCCCCGGCAACGCCAGGCCCGGCTCGCCCGCCTGGCCGCAACCGCCGGGCTCCTGCTCCCTGCGGCCATCGCATGCCTCCCGCTGGTCATCGCGGCGTGCGCGGCCACCGCCCGCCCTTAGCGCACCCGTCCGCAGGACGGCTGCCCATCCTCACCGCCCAGGCCAGCCAGCTCGTCGGCACGCTCGAAGGCGATGGCTGGGTTACCCGGCAAGCGCATCCAGCCGACCGGCGCGCCACGCTGGTGAGCCTCACTGACAAAGGGCAACCCGGCAGCGGCCTGGATACGGGCCGAACTGCAGGCCGCATCGGGCAAGCTCCTAGCCGGTGCCAGCACGTGATGTCGCGTGAGCTGCCCCGCGTTTTCCGGACAGGGATTATCTGGACATTTTACGCGGCCATACTGGGCTGATGGCCAGCCCGCCCGCATCGACCAGGACCAGCCTGGGCCAGAAACTGCGTGCCCGCGCCCGCGAACGCTGGCCCCAGCTCGCCAGCGTCGATGTGCGTTTCCACGGCAAGTGCGCCTACATCACCGGCCAGCTACCCGACGGCACCAGCCTGCCCTTGTGCCGGCTCCGGTACGCCGGCTCCGCCAGCACCTGGGGATTCGCCATCTACCGCGCCAGCCACGATGACTACCACGACAGTTACCTGCCCAGCGGACAGCCCTCAGGGACCCCAGAAGAAGCACTCGACTGCGCGTGCGGCCTCTACCTCGCCGACCCCGCCGCCTGGCTATCGCCTAGCAGCGATACACAGCAGGACTTACAGACATACCCACTAGCTCATCTACCGGGGGCTTCCTCGTTCCCGGCGGCGACACGCCGCGCAGTCACCAGATCGTGACGAACCCGTTACGACCAGGATGAAAAGGCTGAATAGTCGCCATGTTCAACTGCCCTGTATGTGGTTACGATCAGCTGGCTGCCAAGCCATACGAGACCTGGCCTCCGCCTGACGGGCTT
>DASRFJ010000286.1:0-30617 GCA_035651595.1 Streptosporangiaceae bacterium
CGGCGGACCAGAACTTCGGCCGGGCCGGCACGAAGGGCGCGGCGGTCGGCCGCAACGGCATCCTGGTCTGGAAGGCGAACGACGTCAGCATCGAGAACCTCACCGTCTGCAACTTCCTCGCCGGTACCGGCGCGTCCGGCAACGAGGTCTGGTGGAACGGCGGCGACGGCTCCGGCAAGATCGGCATGACCGGCTACTGGGGCAGCTACCTGACCGCCACATCCAGCTACTTCGGCGGCGAGACGACCGCGGCGCAGTACGGCATCTTCGCCAGCAACGCGGCCGGGCCGGCCACGCTGAACGTGCTGTACGGCAGCAACATGAACGACTCCGGCACCTATGTCGGCGCCTGCCTGCGCCGCTGCGACGTGGTCATGAACCACATGTGGATGGAGAACAACGCGCTCGGCTACTCGGGCACGAACTCCGGCGGCACCGTCGTCATCGAGAACTCGCAATTCGACGAGAACCAGGACGGGCTCGACACGAACACGCAGATCGTCGGCGATCCGCCTGCCCCGCAGGACGGCCGCTGCCAGAACGGCGGGATCAGCCACATCACGCACACGACCTCGTGCTGGGTACTGATCCACAACTACATTCACGACAACAACAACGCGACCGCGCCCGCGGCGGGCAGCGCGGCGGCTGGCCCGGTGGGCACCGGCATGACGGTCTCCGGCGGCCGCTACGACACGATCATGGACAACTACGTCGCGGACAACGGCGCGTGGGGCGTGCTGTTCGTGCCGTATGCCCAGTCCGGCAAGCCCAGCCTGCACCAGACCTGCGCCGGCATCGGCGGTCACGAACTGGCCGGCTTCGGCTGCGTCATGGACCCCGAAGGCGACGCGCTGCTCCACAACACGTTCAAGCACAACGGCTACTTCCGCAACCCGAGCAACTCCGACTTCGGGCAGATCACGCTGTTCGGCGGCGAGCCGCAGAACTGCTTCGCGGGCAACCGCGCGCCCGACGGGAGCGCGCCGGCCAACCTCGCGAAGACGCAGCGCCGCTGCGGCGGCACGACCGCCGCCGGCAACCCCGGCGGGGACCTGTTCCCGCAGGTGCTGTGCGACGCGGGCCTGGCGCCGTGTCCGGCAGGCGCCAAGTACCCCACGCCGAACGGCACGGTCGTGCTCAAGCCGCTCCCCCGCAACCTGCCGACCATGCCAAACCCGTGCGCGGGCGTGCCCGCCAACCCGTGGTGCCCCGGCCCGCACCACTGGTTCCGGTCCGGGACGGCCACCGCCACCGCCACGCTGGCCGGTTTCGCCGCGTCCGCGCCCGCCCGCCTGGTCAGCCCGGTTTGACCAGGGGGAAGGTGATCGTTTCGCGGATCGGGCGGCCGGTCAACATGATCAGCATGCGGTCGAAACCCATGCCCATGCCTCCGGTAGGCGGCATGCCGTACTCCAGTGCCTCGACGAAGTCCTCGTCGAGTGCGCCCTGGGCCGCGAGCCTGGCGCGCTGCTCGACGGGGTCGGTGAGCTCGGAGTAGGCGGTCGCTATCTCGCTACCGAACGCGACGAGATCCCACTTTTCCGCCAGCCGCGGGTCCCGGCGGTGCCTGCGGGCCAGCGGCGAGACCTCGACCGGGAAGTCGCGGTAGAAGGTGGGCGCCACCGTCCTGGCCTCGACGAGACGCTCGTACAGCTCGAGCAGTTCCTCCCCGGAGGTCTGCGGCGGCACTGCCTCGCCGAGCGCCGCGGACACCGCCTCGTGCAGAGTGCCGCTGCGCCACTCGCCGCCGATGTCGACCTCGGAACCGTCCGGCCGCAGGGCGATGGGGCGGCCGTGCAAAGCGGTCGCCGCGGCCTGGAGCAGTTCGCGGGTGAGCGCGGCCATCGTGTCGTAGTCCGCGTACGCCTGGTACAGCTCGAGCATGGTGAACTCGGGACTGTGCGTCGTATCGACGCCCTCGTTGCGGAACACCCGGCCGATCTCATAGACCCGCTCGATGCCCCCGACCACGAGTCGCTTCAGGTGCAACTCCAGCGCGATCCGCAAGAAGAGGTCCATGCCGTAGGCATTGCTCCGGGTGCGGAACGGCCGTGCTGCCGCGCCGCCGTGCAGTGTCTGCAGCACCGGGGTCTCCACCTCAACGAACCCGCGGGCGTGCAGTTGCTCGCGCACCGACCGCAGCACCGCCGCGCGATCGGCGACGGCCTGCCGCGCGTCGTGCCGGGTCAGCAGGTCCAGGTAGCGCCGCCTGATGCGTGTTTCAGGGTCGGTGAGGCCCTTGTGCTTGTCAGGCGGCGGGCGCAGCGCCTTGGCCGTGACCGCGAACGAGCTGGCGAGCACGGACAGCTCACCGCGGCGCGAGGAGATCACCTCGCCGGTGGCGCCGACGTGGTCGCCGAGGTCGACCGTCTGCTTCCACTCGGCGAGCGCTTCCTGGCCGACGCTGGCCACGGACAGCATGACCTGGATCTCGCCGCTGTCGTCGCGGATCGTCGCGAAGCACAACCGCCCGCCGTCGCGCCGCAGCATGACACGGCCGGCCACGCCTACCGTCATGCCCGTGGCCTGGTCCGGGCAGAGGTCCGCGAACCGCGCGCGGACGTCGCCGATCAGGTGGGTGCGCGGGTAGCCAACCGGATATGGCTCGCGTAGCCGCTGAGCCTTGGCGGCGCGGACTGGGTCGGCCATTGCGTGAGGCTACGTCAGCTCCGGTCATGAGAGCATCAGGTTTTCTCCCGGCCCGGGTCTATCATCACTAGAACAGGTTTCAGTTCGGGGAGGACCGAGCCACGTGGACGCGCCTGCGGCACCGCCGACGGTCACCGAGCTGCTGCTCGCCCGGGCCGCGGCCGACGGCCCGGGGCTGCTGTTCGAGGACCGCCGGTGGAGCTGGCGGGAGCATGTCGCCGAATGCGCGCGGTACGCGACCGCGCTGCGGGCACGGCGCGCGGCCGGGCGGCCGTTCCACGTCGGCGTGCTGGCCGAGAACGTGCCCGAGTTCTCGTTCCTGCTCGGCGGGTGCGCGTTCGCCGGGGCGGTGCTTGTCGCGCTCAACCCGGTGCGCCGCGGCCCGGCGCTGGCCGCCGACGTGGCACGCACCGACTGTCAGTACGTGCTCGCCGAACCGCGCTACGCCGAGCTGCTGCCGTCGATGGATGTTCCGGTGCTGCCGTTCGGCGCGCTCGACCTGCCGGACGCCGCGTCGGCCACTGCGCCTACCCCTGTGCCCGCCGCCGGAAGCGACCTGCTCATGCTGATCTTCACGTCCGGCACCAGCGGCGAGCCGAAGGCGGTCCGCTGCACCCACGCGAAGATCGCGATCCCCGGCCTGATGCTGGCCGACCGGTTCGGGCTCATCCCGGCGGACATCGTGTACGTGTCCATGCCGATGTTCCACTCCAACGCGATCATGGCGGGCTGGGCGGTCGGGCTGGCCGCCGGGGCCGCGATCGCGCTGCGCCGGCGGTTCTCCGCGTCCGGGTTCCTGCCCGACGTGCGCGCCTTCGGCGCCACCTACGCGAACTACGTGGGCAAGCCGCTCAGCTACGTGCTGGCCACGCCGGCCCGGCCGGACGACGCGGACAACCCGCTGCGCATCGCCTACGGCAACGAGGGCGCGCCGGGTGACCTGGCCAGGTTCGCGGAGCGGTTCGGCTGCGCGGTCGTGGACGGGTTCGGCTCCTCCGAGGGCGGCGTGTCGGTGGCCCGGACCCTCGACACCCCGCCGGGCGCGCTCGGCAGGCTCGCCGACGGCGTCGCGCTGCTCAACCCGGAGACCGGCGAGCCGTGCCCGCCGGCCAGGTTCGGCGCTGGCGGCGACTTGCTCAACGCGGCCGAGGCCGTCGGCGAGTTCGTCAACACGTCCGGGGCCGGCCTGTTCGCCGGGTACTACAACGACCCGGAGGCGGATGCCAGCCGGCTGCGCGACGGCAGGTACTGGAGCGGCGACCTCGGCTATGCGGACGCGAGCGGTTTCTGCTACTTCGCGGGACGGGCCGGGGACTGGCTGCGGGTGGACGGGGAGAACCTCGGCACCGCCCCCATCGAGCGGGCGCTGCGCCGCCACCCGGCCGTCGCCGACGCGGCGGTGTACGGCGTGCCAGACCCGGTGACGGGCGACCAGATCATGGCCTGCCTCACGCTGCGCGACGGCGCCACGCTGACGCCGGAAGGGCTCGGCGCGTTCCTCGCGGCGCAGCGGGACCTCGGTCCGCGCCAGCACCCGCGGTTCGTCAGGATCGCCGGTGAGCTGGCGCGGACTCCCACGTTCAAAGTGCTCACCCGCGTCCTCGCCGCCGACCGGTGGCGGACCGCCGACCCGGTGTGGTGGCGTCCGCCAGAAGACGGCGACTATGTGGTGCTCGACGCCGAGGCAGCCGCGGTACTCGACGATCCCGGGTCGTAGCGCCCGTTAGGCGCGTATTGTCACGCTGAGCCGGCCATGTCATGATTGGCCCTGTCATGACAGAGCCAATCCGGACCTCGATGGCCAGTTCCCGGATCCGCGCGGTCGCGCTCGCGGACCTGCTCGGCCACTGGCCGACGGCGGACGGGCCGCTGTACCGGCTGCTCGCCAACCGGATCGCCCGCCTCGCCGATACCGGCGAGCTGCCGCCTGGCCTGCGCCTGCCTGCCGAGCGCGAGCTGGCGGCCGCGCTATCGGTCAGCCGCAACACGGTCGCTGGCGCCTACCAGCTGCTCCGTGACGAGGGTATGGCGGACAGCCGCCAGGGCGCCGGCACCCGGATCGTGCCGCATCGCACGACCCCGGCAGCGGTGCACCGCGCCAACGGGTTCTTCACGATGGGGCTCGAGTCATCCGACGTCGTGGCGGACCTCAGCCTGGCCACGGTGGACTGCGCGCCGCAGGTGGCGGCCGCGATCAGCGACCCGAGGTCGGTGCTCAGCCAGGCGGCGATGCGTGCGGTCACGCAGTCCACCGGCTACTTCCCCTACGGCCTGCGCGCGCTGCGTGAGGCGCTGGCGGCCCACCTCACCGACCGCCTAGGCATACCGGCCCACGCCGCGCAGATACTGGTGACGACCGGCGGCCAGCAGGCCATCGACCTGCTGGTCCGCAGCGAGGTGCTGCCCGGCCAGGCCGCCGTGGTGGAGGATCCCACGTTTCCCGGCGTGATCGACGCACTGCACCGCGCCGGTGCCAGCGTGATCGGGATCCCGGCAGACGACGGACTCGACATCGACCGGCTCGAGCACGCGCTGCGCACGCACCGGCCGGCCCTGGTGTACCTGATCGCGACGCACCACAATCCGACCGGCCTGGTGCTGCCGGCCAGCCGCCGCCAGCGAGTTGTCCAGCTCGCGGCCGACCATCCAGACACGCTGTTCGTGGACGACGTCGCGCTGGCCGAGCTGCGGCTGCGCGACGCGCCGCTGCCCCCGCCGCTGGCCGCGGTCCCGCAGCGGCCGCTGCCGAACCTGGTCACGATCGGGTCGGTCTCCAAGCTGTACTGGGGCGGCCTGCGCACCGGGTGGGTTTGCGCGAGTCAGGGCCTGATCGGCAGGCTCGCCGCGGTCAAGGCGGCGGCCGATCTCGGCAGCCAGGCGTTCGGCCAGGCGGTGCTGGCCGGGCTGCTCACCAGCGAGCATGACGACGTCGTCAAATGGCGCCTCGACTGGCTGCGCGCGCGCTACGAGGCACTCACCGCCGCGCTCGGCGCCCACCTGCCCGAGTGGGGCTGGCCCGTCCCCGACGGCGGGCTCACCGTGTGGGTGCGGCTGCCTGAGGGCATAGACGGCGGCGTGCTCTCCCAGGCGGCGCTGCGCCACGGCGTGGCCGTCGTGCCTGGCCGGCTGCTCAGCGCGACCGGCAGTCCGGACGCGAGCCGGCGCATCCGGCTGGCGTTCACCCAGCCGCCGCCGACCCTGGCCGGCGCCGCCGCGACGCTGGCCCGGGTCCAGGCGACGCTGCGGCGGTTACGTCGCCGGCAGCCATGCCGCGGCGATCAGGCCGCCGGTGACCAGCTTGGCGCTACCGCCGTCGCGGGTGGCGAACAAGGTGTTGCCGGACAGGTACAGCAGCTTGCCCGGGGCGGCGTCCAGGCTGGAATGGACCCGGTCGAGGAAGCCGGAAGCCACCGAGTGGACCAGCGTGCCCGAGGTGGTGATCTCCTGGAGCAGGATCGAGCTGGGGGTGACGGGGAACCCGGTACAGCAGACGCGGACCGCGAAGATGTCGCCGTCGGGCTGGAACACGGCTTCCGGATAGTAGGCGGGTCGCTTGCCCGGCGACCCGGTCACCGGGATGCCGCCAGCGAACAAGCTGGCGCCGGAGAAGTACCGGTCCGTCGCAGTGTTCAGCACGTGCAGATCCCAGCCCTCGTTGTCCTGCGATGAGGCGATCGACACCAGTAGCATGCCGCCGGACGGCGACCACGACAGGTGTGAGATCGGCACCGGCAGTGCGGTGAGGCCCGGGTCCGCCGGATAGGCCTTCTCGCTGCCGGTGGACAGGTTGCGGACGACGACCGAGTAGGCGTTCCCCGGATGCAGGCTCGCCACCCCGCCGGAGCAGCCGAGCGTCTCGGACGGATAGTAGGTGTACGGCTCGCGAACGAACGCAAGCTCGTTGCCGTCCGGGCTGACCGCCGGCAGCGCGCCGGTGGTCACCGCGGTAGGCGTGCCGCCGGTCACCGGGATCGAGTAGATATGGTCGGTGCAGCCGGACTTGACGGTGTAGTACACGGTCTTCGCGTCCGGGCTGACCGCAACCTCGTCGCCGATCGCGTCCGCCTTGCGTACCAGTACCTTGGTGGCCAGACCGGTCTTCGTGCTCAGCAGCTCAACCGATCCAGCGGTGCTCACCGCGACGACGTCCGGGGTTGCCCCGGCCGCGGGTGCGGGCGACGCCGCGGCACTCGAATAGGGGGCGAACGTCCTGGACGGCGAGGATGTGGACCCCGCGGCCGCCGGCGGACCGCTCTTGCCGGGCTGGCCGAGGCTGGCGTAGGCCACGCCCCCGCCGCCGGCGCCGACCGCGAACGCAAGCACACCGGACACCACCATCGTGCGGTGCCGCCGCCGGTCACCGCGCCGCCGGACGGCCTCGGGAGACGGCGGGTGCACCGATGCCGCCAGCTGCGAGGCACCGGACCGCAGCCAGGAGTTGAACTCGTCGTCACGCATCGACCTGAACTCCCTCATCGAGCAGCGGCGCCAGCGCCTGACGGCCCCGCGACAGCCGGGCCTTGACCGTGCCGGCCGCGGCCCCGGTCTCCCGCGCGATCTCCTCCACCGACATCCCCACCAGGTGGTGCAGCACGATCGCCTGACGCTGGGCAGCGGAGACCTTGCGCAACGCGGTCACGATCGCCACGTAGTCGGGACTGAGGCCGCGACTGTCATCGGGCACGCCGTGCCTGCGGTGCGCGGCCCGCATGTTGGCGGACTTACGCCACGCGCTGACGCTGACCCGGTACGCTACGGTACGCACCCAGGCCTCCGGGTCCCCGTAGCCGGATACCTTGTCCCAGCGCTGCCAGGCACGCGCGTACGCCTCCTGCACACAGTCCTCCGCCTCGGCCTTGCTACCCGTCATGGCGTGCAGCTGGCCGACGAGCCGGCGAACGCTTCCGGTGTAGAAGGCGTCGAAGCTCCCCGGATCCCGCATCCGTTGTCCCTCTCCGTGTTACCCCTCGACTTAACACGCGCGAGGAACCTATCCGGTTGCGGCGAAATTTGCGCTAGATCACAGAAATGCCCGGCATACTTCGGCACCCGTGGCAGTTGTCGCAGGTAGACAGGCAAAGACAGACATCGCGACGTGACGAGGGTAGGGGTACAGCATGAGCACGCAGGGACGGATCGTTGTCGGGGTCGACGGCTCCGAGGGCTCCAAGCACGCGCTGCGCTGGGCGGCGAAGCAGGCCGGCTACACCGGCGCCACCCTCGAGGTCGTGGCCGCCTGGGATTACCCCGCCACCTACGGCTGGGTACCGGTTCCGCCGGAGGACTACGCGCTCGCCGACTTCGCGGAGAAGTCGCTGAACGACGCCATCAACGAGGTGTTCGGCGCTGACGTTCCGGCGAACCTCCAGCGGCGCGTGGTAGAAGGCCACCCGGCCCAGGTCCTGGTGGACGCGTCAAGGGACGCGGAGCTGCTCGTCGTGGGCAGCCGGGGTTACGGCGGCTTCGCTGATGCCCTGCTCGGCTCCGTCAGCACCTACTGCGTGCACCACGCGCACGGCGCGGTCACCGTCATCCGGCCGAGCTGACATCCGGCCGAGCTGACATTGATTAGCCCTGCTACATGACCGGTTAGTAACCGGTTCTTGTTCCGTTTCCCGGCGTGCCGTCACGATTAGTGACATGAGAATCGGAACATTGGGTGCGGGCATGATGACCGAGGCGCTGGCCGGGCAGTGGGTCCGCGCCGGACATGACGTACTGGTGGGCGGGCGGTCACCGGACAAGGCCACCGACCTGGCGAAGCGGATCGGCGCGCGGGCCGGCACGCTGGGCGAGGCGGCGCGGTTCGGTGACGCCCTCCTGCTGGCGGTCAAGCGCCAGGGGCTGGCCGGCACGCTGACCATCGCGGGCGGGCCGGTCGGTGCCCTGGCGGGCAAGACGATCATCGACTGCGGCAACGCGGTGGATACCAGCGATTTCTCCCTGATCACCTGGGAGGGCAAGTCGCTGGCCGAGCAGGCGGCGTACCTCGCGCCAGGCGCTCATGTGGTGAAGGCGTTCAACCTGTGCCACGCCAAGGTCTGGGAGATGACCCCGCCGGAGTTCGGCGGGCGTCCGCTGGCAGTACCGTTCGCGGGCGACGAACCGGGCAAGCGCACGGCGAGCGAGCTGATCGCGGATCTGGGCTGCGAACCGCTGGATGCCGGCGACCTCACCCAGGCACGTCACCTGGAGGCGATGGCGATCGTCGTGGTTCGGCTGCTGTTCGGCGGATACGATCCGGTCTCGGCCTTCGCCTGGGTCGGCGCGGGCCGGACCGGCGCGCCGTTGCGTCCCTAGCTAGTCCTTAGCTAGGTCTTAGCTAGACCAGCGCGGTCCCGACCAGCCCGTTGAGCGTCACCAGGCCGGCGAGCTCGTCGGGACCCATGCCGTCCGTCCCGGCGGGGCGGGCCGGGAGCACCATGTACCGGGCCTCGGACGTGGAGTCCCACACCGAGATCGACACGTCATCATCGAGCGTGACACCGAACTCGGCGAGCACCGCGCGCGGCTCCCGGACGGTACGGGACCGGTACGCGAAGCTCTTGTACCAGCCGGGAGAGGGCCCGAGCAGCGAGACCGGGTAGCAGGAGCACAGCGTGCACACGATCACGTTGTGCTCGGTGGCGGAGTTCGGCACCACCCGCAGCTGGTACGCCATCCAGTCGAAGCCCAGCTCCGCGCCCGCGGCGTTGCCGTCGGACAGCAGCAGCGCGCGGTACTCCGGGTCGGTCCACGCCCGTGCGACCATCCGCGCCCCGTTCACCGGCCTGCCCTGGTACATGGTGGCGATGAACTCGTCGATCTCCGCGTCGCTGGTCAGGCCCGCCTCGATCAGCCGCTGCTCCAGCCGCCTTGCCCGCTCCGCGACCGCGCCGGAGGCGTGGTCGTCATGGTCGCTCAAGGTAGCTCTCCCATAGGTCAATGGTCACCCAGTGATCGCCGCTCCCCCACAGCTCGGCCGCCGGGAACCGCACCGCGTAGCAGGTCTCCGGCCGCCGTACCCCGCGGACGTTGTCGTCCGGCAGCGGCCATTCGGCGAGCACCGCGATGACCTCGCCCACGTGGCCGCGGGCGTACCGCGGCACCCTGGTGTGGTGGTCCGGGTCGCCCAGCCGGGCCCGTACCTTCGCGCCGACCGGGTAACTCACGGGAGCAGCCCCTGCTCCGCGAGGAGCAGTTCCACCGCGCCGAGCCAGCGCTCGTAATAGGAGGCCGCCAGGTACTCGGCCGGCGGCAGCCGTTCGATGGCGTCGCGCAGCTGGTCGCCGTTGAACAGTCCGCGCTGCTGGAGCACCTTGCACAACGCGTAGACCCGCGCCTCCCAGTCGGCGTGGAACGGCGGCGTCCCGTCGTCGGTGACCGGCACCGGCCCGAACCCCGTCTGACCGCCCATGTCATGCACCCGGCTCATACGCCCAGTCTCGCACAGCGCCCCGCCGCCGCCCCGCCTCGCGCGCCGGAGGGGGTTTCGGGGGCCACACACCCCCCTGCTATCGCCGGCACCAGGGGGCTCCGGGGGCCACGTACCCCGCTGTAGGGGGTTTCGGGGGCCACGCTCCCCCTGCGGGCCTGCGGGCCCGCGGGGGTGCGGGCCCGCGGGGGTGGGCGGCTAGATGCGGCTGGCGTTGCGGCGGGCGAACGAGCGCACGCAGACCAGGCAGACGATGGCGAGCGGCACCAGGCCGCCGAACGCCGCGTGGTGGCCGTGGCCGTAGCCGCTGGCGAGCGCCGCGATGGCGATGAACAGCCCGATGGGGAGGGCGACCAGCAGCCGGCCGAGTCTGGCACTGCTACGCCGCGCCGGCGGCGCGGACCGCGTCGGCTGCTCGGCGTCCTTGGCGGGAGTGCCGCCGGGGGGCAGATCGGTGAACAGGCCGCGCAGGTCGCGGGCCGTCTTGGCGCTGAGCGCGCGGCCGGAGCGCTCGTCGAACTCGTCCAGGGTGAGCCGGCCGGCCTGGAAGTGCTCGCTGAGCTCGGAAACCGCCCGGTCCCGGTCGGCGTCCGACACCCGCAGGTCCGCCGCCGGGTAGCTGGCAGGTCGTGTGTCCATGCCTTTCACGGTAGGCCGTGTCCGGGCGCGCCGCGTCAGCCTGAAGGTGGACACCGGGTGGACTGGTAGGTTACTCCGTTGTGGAGAGCGTAGTTCTGCTGGACGAGAGCGGTCTGGCCGCGGGCGTGGCGGACAAGGCCGAGGTGCACCACGGCCACACGCCGCTGCATCTGGCGTTCTCCTGCTATGTGTTCAACCCGGCCGGAGAGTTCCTGCTGACCAGGCGTGCCGACGCCAAGCGGGTGTTTCCCGGGGTGTGGACGAACAGCTGCTGCGGGCATCCGGCGCCGGGCGAGGCCATCCCGGACGCGGTGCGGCGGCGGCTGGCGCAGGAGCTGGGGATAACGGTGCCGTCGGTGACCCTGATTCTCCCCAGGTTCCGGTACCGGGCCGAGTTGGACGGGATTGTGGAAAACGAGATGTGCCCGGTATACCTGGCCGCCTGGGATGGCCCGCTGAGCGTCGATCCGGCCGAGGTCGCGGACGTCAAATGGGTGGACTGGGCCGAGTTCGGCCAGCGGGTCCGGGCTGGTCAGCAACCGATTTCGCCGTGGTGCGCGCTTCAGCTCACGGAGCTGGACCGGCTCGGCGGCCGGCCGCTCGACTGGCCCGCCGCCGAGCCCGCGGAGCTGCCGCCTGCCGCGCGGATGTTATTCACACTCTCCCGCAGGCTTTCCACAGGCTTGTCCACATGTCCACATACCGGGGTGGACAAGCGTTGCGGATAAGCCGGCCGGCTGGCGGGGTGCCAGCCCCCGGGCGAGGAGCTCCAGTACGTCGTCGAGAACGTCCGCGGGCACCTGGCCGCCCGCGGTCCAGTCCGCCCAGCGCATGCCGACGAAGTTGCCGATGCCGGTGTACGCGTAGGCGATGACCTCCGGGTCATACCGGGGATCGACGTCACCGGCCAGCTGGGCGGCGCGCACGCCGCGGGCGTACCCGCGGGCGAGGTGCTCGTAGTACTCACGGAACAGGCCCGGGGCGATGAACTCGGACTCGCGCACGATCCGGTCGATCCACGGCCGCTTGGACACCATCTCGAAGTACACCCGGAAGCACTCGCGCTCCCGGGTGCGCTGGCTCCCGTCGGAGGTCTCCAGCGCGTTTCTCATCGCGGTCCGCAGGTCGGCGTTGATCGCGCGGACGACCGCGGCGAAGATCTCGGCCTTCGAGCCGTAGTGCGCGTAGAAGCTGCCGGTGGCGATGCCCGCCCGGGCACAGATGCCGGCCACCGTCGTCTTGCGGTAGCTCTGCTCGCCGAACAGTTCCTCGGCGGCCGCCAGCAAGCGCTGCGCTGGCGGCCGTTCGTCAGAGGTCATGTGCGTGTCACGGAGAAGGGATTCCGCTCGCCGGCGCCTGCTGCTGCGTGCCGGTATACGAGGTGATCGCTCCCGTGGCCGTGGTGTCCGTGGTCAGCGCGGATCCTTCCTCGGTCAGTGCGCCATTGGTAATCATCCCCATATAGGTGCCGGTGATACCAAAGTGGCTGGTCGAGGAGTAATCATACGGGGCCACCGCAGGACCCTGCGGTAGGCCGGCCTCGATCGCGGCGACGAGGCTGGCCCTGGTCGGGTTGCGGCCGGCCTTGAACATCGCCTGGACGAAGGTGTACGCGACCGCCTCACCGTAGAGCACGTTGCCGTCGAACGGGGCCTTCGCGTCGTAGGTGTCGTGCACCTTCTTGAACAGCGAGATCCAGCCGTTGGCGGTGTCGCCGGTGGACGGCAGGTATCCGTCGGTGATGATGCCGTTGATCAGCTGGTTGCCGTTGACGGTCGCGCCGCCCTGCTTGGCGAAGGCCTCAACGAGCCCGGACAGGGTGATCGGGTCCGAGCCGACATTGCTGACCACCAGCTGCGGCGCGTAGCTGATCTTCAGGCTGGTCAGCTTCAGCAGCGCGGTGAACGCCGGGATCGAGAACGACACGACGACCTGGGCGCCGGCCGCGCGCAGCGCGGCGACCTGCGGGGCCACGTTGACGTTGGTGGTGACGTAGCTTTCCCTGGCGGCGACCATCGACTTCGGGATCTCGTAGTCCAGGCCCTTGACGCCGTCCAGCCCGAACTCGTCGTTCTGGTAGAAGTAGCCGACCTTCTTGCCCTTGAAGTGCTGCGCCACGTACTGACCGAGGATCTTGCCCTCGCGGATGTAGTCCAGCTGCCAGCCGAACGTGTACGGGCTGGTGGACGGCGCGTTCCAGCAGTCGCAGCCGGACGCGACGAATACGTCTGGGATCTTCTCGGAGTTGAGGAAGTTGACCACGGCCAGGTGGGTGGGCGTGCCGAGCCCGTCGAACAGCGCGTAGACGCTGTCCTGGAGCACGAGCTGGCGCACCACCGACGCGGTCTGCGTCGGGTTGTATCCGTCATCCAGGTACTTGTAGACGATCTTCCGGCCGAAGACGCCGCCGTTCGCGTTGACGTACTGGAAGTACGCGTTGGAGGCGGGGGCGATCTCGCTATAGCCGGGCGCGGCCGGACCGGTGAGCGGCTGGTGGCTGCCGACGGTGATCGTGGTCGCCGTGATGCCCGGCGCGGACGCGGTCAGCGCGGAGTTGCCCGAGCCGCTGCTGCTGGCGCTGCCGCTGCCCGGGCTCGAACCGGAGCTGGACGAGCAGGCGGCCGCGGTCAGTGCAGCGGTGGCCAAGGCGACGGCGGCGAGCGCCCGGCGTCTGGCGGTGCGTGTTATCAGCGGTCTAGGTGCGTTCACTGGTGTCTCTCTCTTTCAATGGTGGATGCCTCCCCCAGACCCCCTCGCTCTTCAGTGGTACGAGGCCGAAGCCGAGCAGCCTGCTGAGGGCGCCCTGGAGGCCTTGCGGGAAGGCGAGCATGATGAGGATGAGGATCAGGCCGTACGCGGCGATCGGGATGTTCGCGCTGGTCGTGGACGACAGCCCGTGGCTGTTTGCCAGGTTGGTGATGTAGGGCTGCACCAGCACGATCACCAGCGCGCCCCAGATCGCGCCGGGCAGCGTGCCGAGTCCGCCGATCACCGCGGCGGTGAGCAGCGTGATCGACAACGTGAGCGTGAACGCGCCGGGCGCCACCAGCGCGGTGATGACGGCGAGCAGCGAGCCGGCCAGGCCGGCGCAGGCGGCGCTGACCACGAACGCCAGTACCCTGGCCCTGGCCACGTCGATCCCGGCGACCGCGGCGGCTACCTCGTCGTCGCGCACCGCGCGCCAGTTCCGGCCGATCCGGCTGCGGCTCAGGCTGGCCAGCAGCGTGAGCGTGACCAGCCCGGTCGCCGTCGCCACCCAGGCCTGCCAGCGCGTCTGCGGAAAGTTCGCGCCGAGGAAGCCGGGCGCGGTGAACGCGACGGTCAGCCCTTGATCGCCGCCGAACGTGCCCGGGTACGCGTCGGCGATAGACGGCAGAGCGACGCCGAGCATGAGCGTCGCGCCGGCCAGGTACGGCCCGCTCAGCCGAGCGGCGGCGACGCCGACCACCGCGCCCGCAAGGGCGGTGATCGCCGCCGAGAGCAGCAGCACGACGTAGTAGGGCCAGCCGAGATGGAGCAGCAGCAGCGCCGTGGCGTACGCGCCGATCGCCATGAACGCCCCGTGGCCGAGAGAGATCTGGCCGGACAGGCCGGTCAGCACCGTCAGGCCGGCCACCGCGGTGGTGTAGGTGGCGATCTCGGCGATCTGGTAGTCGCGGAACGCGTTTAGCTTGATCGACAAGAACACGGCGATCACCGCGACGATCACGATGCCGGCCAGGACCCGTCTCATCTCGCCTCCCCTCGTCATACCCTGCGCAAGCGAGAGCCGCCGAACAGTCCGTCGGGCCGCAGCATCAGCACCACGACGAGCAGCGCCATCGCGGCGATCGCGGTCAGGTCGGAGCCGCGGCCGCCGCCTATGTAACCGCCCACGTAGCTGAGGCCGACGCCGAGGATCAGCCCGCCGGTCACCGCGCCCGTCGGGCTGTCCAGGCCGCCGATGACCGCGGCGGTGAACCCGTAGACGAAGATCGAGTCCATACTGTTCGGGTACAGGAACGTGGACGGGGAGACGAGCACGCCGGCCAGCGCGCCGAGCAGGCCGGCCAGCGCCCAGCCGACGGTGAGCACCCTGGCCACCCGGATGCCGGACAGCCGGGCGACCGTGGCATTGAACGCGGCGGCGCGCATCCGCAGCCCGGCGCTGGTGAACCGGAACGCGACCGCCAGGATCAGCGTGCTGGCCAGGACCACCCCGGCGACGAACTCGTCGAATCTGGACACGCCCAGCGGGGTCTTGCCCAGGTGCACGCCGGTGATGGAGAACGCGGTGGGGAACGACCGGAACTGCCCGCCGAAGAAGATGCCGGCCAGCCCCTCCACGAGGATCAGCAGCCCGATCGTGACGATGACCGAGTTCAGCTCGGGCCGCCCGACCGTGGGCCGGATCACGGAGAGCTCCACGACGGCGCCGAGCAGCAGGCCGGCCACCAGCGCCACGAAGAATCCCGCCCAGTAGTCGCCGGTCTTGTAGACGACCTCGAGCGCGATGAACGTGGTCAGCATCGCCATGCCGCCCTGGGCGAAGTTCAGCAGCCGGGTGCCGCGCCAGATGAGCACCAGGGACAGCGCGATCGCGGCGTACACCATCCCGAACACGATCCCGCTGAGCGTGAACTGAATGAACTCTGTCATTCTCAGAACCCCAGGTAGTGGTGGCGGAGCGCGACGTCCTTGGCCAGGGACTGCGCGTCGGCGGTGGCGACGACCTTGCCCAGGTTGAGCACTACGCCGGTGTCGGCGATCGCCAGCGCGCCGCGGGCGTTCTGCTCGACGAGGATGATCGTGATGCCGTTCTCCCGGCTCAACCGGGTGACCATGTCCATGACCTGGGCCATCACCAGCGGCGCCAGGCCGAGCGACGGCTCGTCGAGCAGCAGGATCCGCGGCCGGGCGAGCAGCGCGCGGGCGATCACGAGCATCTGCCGCTCGCCGCCGGACAGCGTCGCGGCGAGCTTGCGGCGCCGTTCCGCGAGCGGTGCGAACCGGTCGTAGGCGTCGCCCAGGCCGCGGGCGCGCTCCGCCTTGCTGACCCGGCGTGCCATCAGGCCGATCCGCAGGTTCTCCTCGACGGTGAGCTCGGCGATCACGCCGTGGCCTTCGGGGACGTGCGCGACCCCGTTTCTCGCCATGACCTCGGGGGCGTGCCCGGTCATGTCGGCGCCGTGCAGGCGGACGCTGCCGGTGCGGGGCTTGACCAGGCCGCTGATCGTGCGCAGCAGCGTGGTCTTGCCGGCCCCGTTGGCACCGAGCACCGCGGTGATCGTGCCGGCCGGCGCGCTGATGCTCACCCCGTTCAGCGCGGTCACGCCGCCGTAGCCGGCCACGACGCCGTCGACCGCGAGCGCGGGCTCAGTCATGAGTCGCCTCCGGCGCGGGAGCGAAGGTACCCAGGTAGGCGGCGGTCACCGCCGGGTCGGCCCGCACCTCGGCCGGCGTGCCGGCCGCGATCACCTTGCCGAAGTCCAGCACGGTGATCGTGTCGCAGACCGACATCATCAGGTCCATGTGGTGCTCGACCACGACCAGGGAGGTCTCCCCCGCCAGGTCGCGGATGAGCGCTCCGAGTTCGGCGAGCTCGGACTCGTCCAGCCCGCTGGCCGGCTCGTCGAGCAGCAGCAGCCGGGGCCTGGCGGCCAGCGCCCGGGCCAGCGCGACCCGCTTGCGCATCCCGTACGAGAGCTCGCCGGGCCGCATGTCCGCGAGCCCGCCGGCGTCCACCCGGTCCAGCGCCTGCTGAGCCGCCGCGGCGAGCGCTCGTTCATCCCTGGTCGCTCGCGGCAGGCTGAGCAGCGCGGACCAGAACCCGGCGGTGGCCCGCGGCGTCGCGCCGACCATCACGTTCTCCAGCACGGTGAGGTGGCTGAACAGCCCGACGCCCTGGAGCGTGCGGGCGACGCCGAATCCGGCGAGCCGGTGCGGGCGGAGGTTGCGCCGTGGCTCGCCGCCGATCCACACCTCGCCGCGATCGGGCTGGATGAACCCGCACAGCACGTTCAGCAGCGTGGTCTTGCCGGCCCCGTTGGGCCCGATCACGCCGGCCACGTGCCGCGGCGGCACGGACAGCGATACCGCGTCGAGCGCGGTCAGCCCGCCGAACCTGACGGTTACCTCGCGGACGTCAAGCACTGAACTGCCATTCATGACATTCGTCCCTCGTCGGGGTGGGAGCGAACGTTCAGTTATGAATCACCATTCAGACATGATGTGCGAGCGGGCGGCAAGGCCTGACCCTCACTTGCCCCCCATTCGTTCCCTAACCGAGACCCGGAGGTCGAGCCACCGTACGTTATGAATATGGCGGTGAATGATGGGGATCTGCTGTGGACGCCGGCTGCTGACCGGATCGAGGACGCGAACATCACCGCGTTCACCCGGTGGCTCGGCGCCGAGCGCGGGCTGTCGTTCGATGTGACGTCGGCGGCGGGATACCACGAGCTGTGGCGCTGGTCGGTGACCGACCTCGACGGGTTCTGGCGGGCGGTCTGGGACTACTGCGGGGTGCGCGGGTCGGCGCCGCCGACCGCGGTGCTGGGCTCGCGCGCCATGCCCGGCGCGCAGTGGTTTCCCGGCGCGCGGCTGAACTACGCCGAGCACGTGCTGCGCCAGGAACGGCCAGGCACGGACGCGCTGTACCACCTGTCCGAGACAGAGCCCATGAACGCGGTGTCCTGGGACACGCTGGCCGGCTCGGTCCGGGTGCTGGCCACCTGGCTGCGCGCGGCCGGGGTCCGGCCCGGCGACCGGGTCGCGTCGTGGCTGCCGAACATTCCGCAGGCGGTGATCGCGATGCTGGCCACGACCAGTATCGGGGCGATCTGGACGAGCTGCTCGCCGGACTTCGGCTGGCACGGGACGGTGGACCGGTTCCGGCAGTGCGAGGCCAAGGTGCTGTTCTGCGTGGACGGGTACCGGTACGGCGGCCGGGCGCACGACCGGGCCGCCGAGCTGGCCAGGGTGATCGCGGAACTGCCGAGCCTGACCCGCGTCGTCGCGGTGCCCGGGCCCACCGGGACCGTCGCGGTGGGCGCGCTGCCGTGGGACTCGGTGCTGTCCGGTCCCCCGGTGCCGGCCGCGGAGTTCGCGTTCGAGCAGGTGCCGTTCGCGCATCCGCTGTGGATCCTGTTCTCCTCCGGCACGACCGGGCTGCCGAAGGCCATTACGCACAGCCACGGCGGCATCCTGATCGAGCAGCTGAAGCTCCAGACGCTGCACATGGACCTCAAGCCGGGCGACCGGATGCTGTTCTACACCACGACCGGCTGGATGATGTGGAACTTCCTGGTCAGCTCGCTGCTGCTGGGCGTCCGGCCGGTGCTGTACGACGGGAGTCCCGCCTGGCCAGGGCCGGACGCGCTGTGGCGGGCGGCCGCGGCGGCGAAGGTGTCGTTCTTCGGCGCCAGCCCGGCCTTCGTGGCCATGCAGACGCAGGCCGGTGTCGTGCCCCGCGCCACGTTCGAGCTGCCGGCGCTGCGGTCGGTGATGCTGGCGGGATCCCCGGTGTCGGCCGAGTGCGGCGCCTGGTTCTACCGGAACGTCTCACCAGACCTGTGGCTGTGCAGCGGCAGCGGCGGGACGGACATCTGCAGCGGGTTCGTCGGCGGGATGGTGACGCTGCCGGTGTACGCGGGCGAGATCCAGGCGCGGCACCTCGGGGTGGCCGCGTACGCGTACGACGAGGCCGGCGAGGTGCTCACCGACCAGGTCGGCGAGATGGTGATCACCGAGCCGCTGCCGTCCATGCCGGTACGGCTGTGGAACGACCCGGACGGGTCGGTCTACCGTGCCACGTACTTCGCCGACTACCCCGGCGTGTGGCGGCAAGGCGACTTCTTCCGGGTGAACGCGCGCGGCGGATGCTTCGTGCTCGGCCGCAGCGACGCCACGCTGAACCGGCACGGCGTGCGGATCGGCACCGCGGAGATCTACGCGGCGCTGGAGGCGGTGCCGGAGGTGGCGGACGCGCTCATCGTGAACCTGGACCTGCCCGGCGGCGCGTTCTTCATGCCGCTGTTCGTACGGCTGGCCGAGGGGGCTTGCCTGGACGACACGTTGTCCGCGCGGATCGCCGAGCGGCTGCGCACGGCGTACACGCCGCGGCACGTGCCGGACCGGATCATCGCGGTGCCGGCCATCCCGACGACGCTGACCGGCAAGAAAATGGAGGTACCGGTGCGGAAGATCCTGCTCGGCACCCCGCCCGAGCAGGCCGCCAACCCCGACGCGATGGCCGATCCCTCGTCCCTCGACGCGTTCGTCGACTACGCCAGGAACCAGGGAGACTACGAGCGTGACTGAGCTGAACGAGGAAGAGAGCGCGATGGTGGCTCTCGTCCGCGAATTCGTCGACCGGGAGGTCAGGCCGGCCGCGCGGGACCTGGAACACGCGAATGCGTATCCCGAGGCGCTGATCGAGCAGATGAAGCGGCTCGGCGTCTTCGGCCTGGCGATCCCCGAGCCGTGGGGCGCCGGAATGGTCAGCACCCAGTGCTTCGCGCTGGTCACCGAGGAGCTGTCGCGCGGCTGGATGAGCCTGGCCGGGGCGATGGGCGGCCACACGGTGGTCGCCACGTTGATCAAGCTGTACGGCACTCCGGCGCAGCAGGACACCTACCTGCCGCGGATGGCCACCGGCGAGTTGCGTGCGGCCATGGCGCTGACCGAGCCCGGCGGCGGCTCCGACCTCCAGGCGATCCGCACCGTGGCGCGGCGGGACGGCGGGTGCTACGTCATCAGCGGCTCGAAGACCTGGATCACCAACGCCCGGCGGGCCGGGCTGGTCGCGCTGCTGTGCAAGACCGACCTCTCGGCCCCGCCCGCGCACGGCGGGATCAGCATCGTGCTGGCCGAGCCGGGTCCTGGCTTCGAGGTGTCCCGTGACCTGCCGAAGCTCGGCTACAAAGGCATCGAGAGCTGCGAGATCACGCTTTCGGATGTCACGGTCCCGGAGTCCGCGCTGCTGGGCGAGCGCGAAGGCGAGGGATTCGCGCAGATGATGCGCGGCCTGGAGATCGGCCGGATCCAGGTCGCGTCCCGCGCGCTCGGGGTCGCCCAGGCCGCGCTGGACGACTCGTTGCGGTACGCGCAGCAGCGGGAGGCGTTCGGCAAGCCGATCTGGCAGCACCAGTCGATCGGCAACTACCTGGCCGACATGGCGACCAGGCTGACCGCCGCCCGCCAGCTCGTGCTGTACGCCGCGCGGTGCTACGACTCGGGACTGCGCGCGGACATGGAGGCCGGCATGGCCAAGCTGTTCGCCTCGGAGACCGCTATGCAGATCGCCCTCGACGCGGTCCGCATCCACGGCGGATACGGGTACTCCACCGAATTCGACGTGGAGCGGTACTTCCGCGACGCGCCCCTGATGATCGTCGGTGAAGGCACCAACGAGATCCAGCGCAACGTCATCGCCCGCCAGCTGATCCAGCGGAATCCGGTGGTGTGAATGACCGGCCCGCTGCCGCTGGACGGGATCCTGATCGTCGCCCTGGAGCAGGCCGTCGCCGTCCCGTTCGCCACCCGCCAGCTCGCCGACCTCGGTGCACGGGTCATCAAGATCGAGCGGCCGGAAACGGGCGACTTCGCCCGCCACTACGACCGGACCGTCCTCGGCCAGTCCAGCTACTTCGTGTGGCTGAACCGGGGTAAGGAGTCCGTCGAGCTCGACGTCAAGAGCGACGCCGGGCAACGGCTCATCGCCGCGATGCTCAGCCGAGCCGACGTGTTCGTGCAGAACCTCGCCCCGGGAGCGGCCGAACGGCTCGGCCTTCGCGCCGATGAGCTCCAGGCCCGGCATCCGCGGCTGATCTGCTGCTCGGTGTCCGGCTACGGCCCGGACGGGCCTTATCAGCACAAGAAGGCCTACGACCTGCTGGTGCAGTGCGAATCCGGGCTGGTGTCGGTGACCGGCTCGCCGTCTGAGCCGGCCAAGGCGGGGATCTCGGTGGCGGACATCGCGGCCGGCATGTACGCCTACAGCGGGATCTTGACCGCGCTGTACCAGCGGGAACGCACCGGGCGCGGGTCCGTCCTCGAGGTGGCGATGCTGGACGCCCTGGGCGAGTGGATGAGCCAGCCTTACTACTTCTCGGTCTACGGACAGCAGGAGGTCCCGCGCACCGGCGCCAGGCACGCGTCGATCTCCCCGTACGGCCCGTATGCCACTGCGGACGGGCAGGTCTTCCTCGGGATCCAGAACGAGCGTGAGTGGGCGGTCCTCTGCGAACGTGTGCTGCACCGGCCGGAACTGATCGCGGACGAGCGGTTCGCCACCAACCCGGACCGGGTCGCGCACGACGCGGAACTCCGGGCGATCATCGAGGGGGTGACCGGCGCCATGGCCCCCGACGACGTCGTGGCCCTGCTCGACGGCGCCGGCATCGCCAGCGCCCGGTTGCGTACCCCGGCCGGGTTCGCGGAACATCCCCAGCTCACCGCCCGGGAACGGTGGCGCGACATGGCCACGCCGGGCGGTCAGGTGCGGACCGTGCTGCCTCCGGTCAGCGTGGCTGGGAGGGAGCCGGCGATCCGGCCAGTCCCCGCGCTCGGCGAGCACACGGCGGCGGTTTTCGCCGAATTCGGCGTGGCCTTGCCCAGACGGCAATGAAAGCATGGACCGGTGAGCAATCTGGAGCGGGCGGTCTACGTACTCCAGGCCCGCAAGGCGGCCATCGGCGACGGCACCGAGGTCCGGCGGCTGCTGCCGCAGCGGAATCTCCGTACCGTGGCCCGGCGCGATGGCACACCTGCCGGCCGGCCTGTCCCGTATCACCCTCGAGCCGTTCGAGGGTACCCGGAATCCAGCCCGGTTTTTCGTGCTAGGCGGCGAGCCATTCGGGGAACGACTGCTGATGTGGTGGAACTTCGTCGCGCGAACCGCGGAGGAAATCGTCGCCGCGCGTCGGACTGGGTAGCGGGCCGGTTCGCCCCGGTCCGCGCCTGCGACCTGGCGCCGCTCCCCGCGCCGGAGCTGGCCGCCGGCCGTCTTCGTCCGAAATAGCCCGGAGGTAGACCCATGGAGCATGTGCTCGTCGAGCGAGCTGGCGACTTCGCCACCGTGACGATGAACCGCCCGCAGCGCCGCAACGCGCTGTCGCTGGACCACATGCGGGAGCTCATCGCCGCGTTCACCTCGATTGGCGAGAGCGACGCCCGCGGGATCGTGCTGGCCGGCAACGGCCCGGTGTTCAGCGCGGGACACGACTTCGCCGACGTGGCCGGCAAGGATCACGCCGCGGTGCGGCGCCTGCTCACCACGTGCACCGAGCTGATGCTGCTCATTCAGCAGGTCCCGCAGCCGGTCCTGGCCCGGGTGCACGGGCTGGCGACGGCGGCCGGCTGCCAGCTGGTGGCGAGCGCCGACCTGGCGGTCGCCAGCGCGGACGCCGGGTTCGCCGCGCCCGGCGGCAAGGGCGGCTGGTTCTGCCATACGCCGATGGTGGCTATCGCGCGCAACGTAGGCCGCAAGCGCGCCGCCGAACTGGCGCTCACCGGCGACACGATCGACGCGCGCACCGCGCTCGACTGGGGCCTGGTGAACCGGGTCGCGCCGGCCGCGCAGCTCGATGACGCGGTCCACGACCTGCTGGAGCGTGCGACCCGCGGCTCGGCGGAAAGCAAGGGCGTCGGCAAGCAGGCGCTCTACGCGCAGATCGACCTGGACCAGCCGAAGGCCTATGCCCATGCCGTCGAGGTGATGGCGGCGACCAGCCAGCTGCCCGATGCCCAGGAAGGCATCGCGGCGTTCCTCGAGAAGCGCAAGCCCCGCTGGCGCTAGCTCGCGACCGGATCGCGCGGCGAGGCGGGGTCAGCAGGCGGGCGGTGACGACGATGTCGTCGTCGTAGTGGCGGGTGACGTAGTTGAAGTCGCCGGCGCAGGTGATCAGGTAGAGCCTCGGCGGACCGCCGGGGTTGTAGATGCTCGACGGGAACGCCCGCTTGCTGACCTGCCGCATCGAGGTCACGACATACGTCACCGAACGACCCGCGGTGCGCACGTAGACGCGGTCGCCGCGCGCGATCAGGTAGAGCCGGTAGAACACGGCCGGGCCGGTGTAGGAGTCGACGTGGCCGAGGAAGATCGTCGGGCCGGGATGTCCGGGTGCGGCGCCGTACTTGTACCAGCCCACGTCCTGGACCTGCGCCGGGGACGGCACCGACACCGTCCCGTCACGGTTGACGCCGAGCGCGACGATCCGCGCGGTCACGCCGATCGCCGGAATCCGCACGGTCCACGAGGCGCCGTGCCGCTGATGAACGTGCCGAGGGTGCCCGCGGGTCGCGGCCAGCGCGGCCGGCGGCGTGAATACCAGGGCGAACACGGCAAAGGCAGCGAGCGAACGCACCGGTCTACCGCACGCTGCGCCGGTGCCGGGACGCCACGGGCAGGTTGCCGACGTGTCCCGCCATGCCGCCGAAGCCGGTGGTGGCACCGCCCTTCGGGCGGACGACCGTGGTGGCGACGCAGCCGGCCAGGCTGAAGCCGTCGGGCGCCTCCTGCGCGCCGGGAGACGGCGCCAGCTCCTTGAGGTTGCCGTCCGGCTTGGCGATCAAGAACAGCGGGAGGTCGAGCGGGCAGTTGGACAGCGGGTGGCTGCCGGGCCGGACGTCCGACACGGCGAACATGACCAGCGCCATGTTGCGGATCGCCGTGCCCGGACGTGTCCCGCGACGGACGGTGACCGAGAACCTGAAGCTCAGCGTCGTCGTCGCGGAGCCGGGATTGGCCGGGTGTGCGACGATCACCGTCGAGGGACCGTCCGCCCGCACGCTGACGTCGGTGCCGCCGAACCCGAGCGCGTCGTTGTCGTAGACGGCGTGCTGGCCGACGATGTTCAGGTCGTCGACGATGAACGGGTTCTCCAGGTTCCGCGTGTTCTCCCGCTGGCACGTCGCCCTGGCCGGCTGCGGCGCGCACAGCCACGCCGCGACCGCCGCCGGATTCCGCACCCGGCGCAGCGTCACCGTGTAGGTGATCCGCTGCCCCGGCCGCGCGGTGAGGCGGGCGACCTCGGGGGCCATCCGCCAGGTGACGGTCGGGAACGGCGCGGGTTTCGCTACGGCGGGGTCGACCGTGACCGCGGACAGCACGACGGCAATGGCGAAGACGACGGCAAGAGATCGGGAGGCCATGTGATTACTCTAAGTGATCATCAGGCTGCGCCGCGCTAGCCACGCCCACGGCGTCGATGCTCAGCTTCATGATGTGTCCGGTACGGAACTTCTGCCTGGTCACGCCGAAGTCCATCCGGTCCACGGCAGCGGTAACCCGGAACCGGACGGTCCTGTCCTCGACGCTGGCCTGGCTGATCCGCACCTCGACCGGCCGGGTCGTCCCGTGCGCGGTCAGTGATCCGGGCAGCACCCAGCCGTCGCCGTCGGCTCGCGCGCCGGTACCGCTGAACGTGATCTCCGGGTACGTCTTGACGTCGAGCAGCTTGGCCGACTTCACGTCCGCGTCCCGCGTGGAGTTCCCGGATTCCCAGCTGCCCGCGTCGATGCTGGCCGTGGCGCCGGACCGCGCCGGGTCGTCGGCGATGGTGACCCGGCCGGCGCTGAGCCGGAAGGTTCCGTGCACGCGCACCAGGCCCTGCATCGCCGTGCAGTCGCAGCGGATGATCGTGCGTTCCGGGTCGAGCACGTAGGTTCCGGTCGCCGGAAGTGTCTGCGTTGTCATAGAACTCAGGATCTCGCGGCCGGCCCGATCGCGAATCGTCCAGTCGGTGGCCCTGTTATCCACCATCTGGCATCCACCGTCCGGCGGAAACGCGTTCCGCTACTCTGTGTCCATATGGCAGCTGACCGTGGGGAGCCCGCGCTTTACCGCAAGGTGGCCGAGGACATCAAGGCCGCGATAACCTCGGGTGGCTATGCGGCCGGGAACCGGTTGCCTTCGGAAAGTGAGCTAGCGGAGCGTTACGGGGTCTCTCGCGGCACGATCAGGCAGGCCTTCGCCGCGCTGCGGGCGGACGGGGTGATCGCGTCCCGCCGCGGCGCACGGCGGGTGGTCATCGGCGGACAGCGGGTGCAGAGCTTCGGCGAGCTGCTGTCGTTCTCGCGGTGGGCGCGAGCTATGGGCGAGACCCCGGCCGGGAAGGTGGTCAGCCTCATCCGCCGCCCCGCGCTCCCGGACGAGGCGGAGCGCCTGGCCATCGGGCAGGATGAGCTGGTCTACCACCTGACCAGGGTGCGGCTGCTGTCCGGCCGTCCGGTGATGATCGAGCGCGGCGCGTACCCCGACCGGGTCGGCGCACTGCTCGGCGACATGGATCTGGTGACCGGATCCGTCACCGAGCGCCTGGAGGCGCATGGCGTCGTCTTCGCCGACGCGGAGCACGTCATCGACGCGATCCCGGCCTCCGCCGAGGACGCCCGCCTGCTCGGCGTGCACCCGCGGGTGCCGCTGCTGCGCGAGCGCCGCCACACCACGGACCTGTCGGGCGTGCCGGTCGAGTGGTCCGACGATCGCTACCTGGGCAGCGCCGTCGCGTTCGGCGTGCACAACTCGGTCGCGGTCAACGCCCTGTCGCGCCGCCAGCAAGGCCTGCGAGTAGCCCCCTGAAGTGCGCGAACTCCGGCGGCCGCGGTCATCGGCCCGGCAGCCGGACCGGCTCGGTCACCTCGCGCCCGAACCAGCGGCTCAGCCACGCCGCGCCTATGTCGTTATGAGTGCCTTGACTGAGCAGGTGACCCACGCCGTGCAGCAGCGCGGCCGCGATCAGGGCGGGCGCGGCGCCGGCCGCCTCCGCCAGTGCCCCGGCCTGGAGCATGTGCTGGGCGATGGTGACCGGCTCGCCGAGGTACTCCCCCGCGCCCGGTCCGGCGAACAGCGCGGTCAGCTCGTCGATCATGTTTCCAGCGTCCTGGCACTCATAACGACAGGTGTTTCTCGTTAGCGTGCCAAACGCTTTTCCGTCCGCATCTTTGACCATGTTGACGGAAAATGGTTAACTTGGCTATACATGTTGGGTTAACGGTTGGGGTTTTGGCCATGGCACGAGTGGTGATTGTCGGCGGCGGCGTGCTCGGCACGATGCACGCGCTCTTCGCGCGACGGCGCGGGTTCGAGGTTGTCCAGCTGGAGCGGGAAGCGGAGGCGCGCGGGGCGAGCGTGCGGAACTTCGGCCTGGTCTGGGTGAGCGGCCGGCGGCCCGGTGCTGAGCTTGGCCTGGCGCTCCGCGCTCGCGCGCTCTGGGAACAGATCGCGGCCGGCGCGCCGGGCATCGGATTCCGCCCGGACGGCTCGCTGACGATCGCCCGCGACGACGCGGAGCTGCACGTCCTCAAAGAGGCCGCGGCGCTGCCGGACGCCGGACAGCGCGGGTTCGAGCTGCTGGACCCGTCGGCGGTGCGCGCGGTCAACCCCGCGTTGCGCGGCGAGTTCCTCGGCGGCCTGCAGTGTCGCTTTGACGGGATCGTGGAGCCTCGGCTCGCGCTGCCGGCGCTGCGCCGTTATGTGGCTGAGCTGGGCGGATACGAGTGGCTGCCGGGCCGTGAGGTGGTCGAGGCCGTGCCGCACGGGGTGCGCGATCACACCGGCGCCTGGCATCGCGGCGACCTGGTGGTGCTGTGCACCGGCGCGGCACGCAGTTTTGCCCCCGCTGCTGTCCAGCGGGTCCGGCTCCAGATGATGCAGACTCGGCCGTTTGGTTCGCGTGTGACCACCGCGCTGGCCGATGGCGACTCGCTGCGGTACTACCCGGCCTACGAGGTGCCGGGCCGGGCTCAGTTCGCGCCGCAGGACGTGGTGGCAGCGCGGCACCGTATGCAGCTGCTGCTCGTGCAGCGCGCCGACGGCAGCCTGACGATCGGCGACACGCACGAGTACGACGAGCCGTTCGCGTTCGACGTGGATGAGGACGCCTACCGGCACCTGGCCGGCCGTGCAGCGGCTCTCCTCGGCACCGCGTTGCCTCCGGTGCAGCGCCGCTGGGCCGGTGTGTACTGCGAGGTGGCGGGGGGCGGCGCGCTCTATCACCGGTCCGAGGTCGCGCCGGGTGTGGTGCTCGTGACCGGTCCGGGCGGGCGCGGCATGACGTGTTCCCCGGCGATCGCGGAGGAGACGTTCGCATGACCCGCATCACCATCGCCTGCCTGGACATGGCCGGCAGCACAGTCGCCGACGACGGGATCGTCATGGCGTCGTTCACATCGGCGCTCTCGGCCGAGCACCTGCCTGCCGAGGCGCACGAGCGGGCGATGCGGATCGCCGTCGAGACGATGGGCCAGTCCAAGATCGCGGTGTTCCGGCAGATCTTCGGGTCCGAGGGGGTCGCGCAGCGGGTGAATGTCGCATTCGAGGACCACTACGCCGGTCAGGTCAAGGCAGGCCGGATCGACGCGTTGCCGGGCGCCGCGGAGACGATCAAGGCGCTGCGCGACGGTGGCGTGCGGGTCTGCCTGACCACCGGCTTCTCACCGGTCACCAGGGACGCGATCATCGAAGTTCTGGGCTGGACGGGTCAGATCGACCTGGCCCTGTCCCCCGTCGACGCCGGCCGCGGCCGCCCCGCCCCGGACATGCCGCTGACCGCCCTGCTCCGCCTGCACGGCGACGCGGTGTCTGACCTAGCCGTGGCCGGCGACACCCCCAGCGACATCGAGTCGGGGTTGCGGGCCGGGGCGGGCCTGGTGGCGGGGGTGCTGACGGGGATGGGCACCCGCGCCGACTTCGAACAAGCGGGCGCGCCGTTGATCCTCGACACGATCGCCGACCTCATCCCCGCCGTCCTCCACTAGCGGCCTCCACGCAAATCCCAACGGAAACGTCGCGTCGGCAGTCTCAGTAGGCGAGGGACGAGATTGCGGAGGACCGATGGCGGCTGGGCGCAGGCGCGCCGTGTGGTGCGTGGTAGCAGTGTCTGTCTTGGCGGCTGGCTGCGGGCCTGTGGCTACGGCGACCTCCGCTGGAACCGTGTCGGCCCCTGCAAAGCCGCATCAGTCGCGGCCGGAGAAGCCGCTGTGGTTGCAGTCGTTGCGAATGACCTCTGCCAGCGACGGGTGGGCGGTGTCCGAGGCCTCGAATCCGGCCAACGCGTCGGTTAGCCCGCCACTGCTCCTCACGCGGACCTCCGACGGCGCGCGCACCTGGATGGACGTCACGCCCGCGGGTGCCCGGTCGATGCTGTCAACGTCCAACGCGTCCGAGATGCTGGACGCCGTCGATGGCGAGCGGGCGTATTTCGTGGTGACCGAGTCCACCGCGCAGAGCGCGTCAGCGGTGAACACGACCGTGCTGTTCGCTACCAGCGACGCCGGGCGTACCTGGGCCGAGTCCGCGCCACTGCGTACCACAGCACGCATCGTCTCCCTCAGCTTTGCCGATGCCGCACACGGCTGGCTGCTGATGACCGAAGGTGCCGCGATGGGGCGGAACCCGGTGCGGGTCTACCGGACCAGGGATGGGGGACGGCACTGGTCCCCCGCGGACACCGGGATTCCGAGCGCATGTGACAAGACCGGGATTACATTCCCGGTCACGGCTGTGGGCTTGCTGACCAGCGAATGTGCCGCCCCGTCGCCGGACGTGCTCCTGGTCAGCCGGGATGGCGGCGTGACCTGGGCTGCTCAGCCGTTGCCGGGTTCCCTCGGCGTAAGCGCGTCCGGACCCGAGTTCGTGGATGGAACGGGCTTCCTGACCGTCGGTGAGGATCGTGGCGCGCCGAGTTTGCTGGTCACCACGGATCTCGGCCGGACATGGCGGCGCGTGCCGCTTCCTCTTGGAGCCGGGTCATACCCGCAGGTCACGTTCTTCAGCCCGGCTGACGGCGTACTGGTCCCGGCGGGGAGTCAACGATCACTTGGTGACGTCTTCTACACGACATCGGATGGCGGCCAGAGCTGGCGGGCCGTCCGGCAGGGGACGCACTTCTCCCAGCTCGGCGTCGCCATCGACTTCGTAAGCCAGCGAACGGGCTTCGCATGGATTCTCGGTGCGGACGCGCCGGGCGCTTCGCCGCCACCCATCTATGAGACAACCAACTCGGGCCGCACCTGGAAGCCGTTCACACCGGTCTTCTAGTGCACGTTTCATCGGATCCATGTGCGGACGGCCGCACATGGGTGGTCAGCGGCATGCCCGGACCCTTGGGCCTGCGGGCACGGAGTTCAGCGTGCCGCTACATGCAGACAGAAGAGTGTTCCGCCGCGTTGTCCTCGCCGGTGCAATCGTGGCTGACCAGCGGCTGGAACGCCAGCTTCGCCCAGTCGGGTGCGACCATCACCGTCACCGGTACGTCCTTTGACCGGTCGATCTCGCCCGGAGGGTCGATCACCTTCGGCTTCACCGCCACCGGCACGCCACCGCCGGTTCTGCCCATCCCGTGTACCCCAGTCGTCTGAACTTGCCAGACACCAGTCTTATCAAGTTGAGCCCGCGTATCGAACATGATAACGTATAATCGACGGAAGAGGCCGTTATTCTAGAACGGGGGCGGTTCATGGGAAGCAGACAGATACCCGGGCCTGGGCAGGACGGCGAGGAGCAAGGCTCCTCGCCGTCTTCGTCTTGCGGGGCTGGCCGGGCGGGCGGGTTCGCTGAGGGCGGGCCGGGCGACGTGCTAGCCCCCGGGGCGCAGCTGGCCGGGCTGCTGGCCGCGGTCACGGCCTGCGACGGCGGCGGCGACGGCGGCTCGGGGCTGGAGGCCCTGGGTGACCAGGAGGTGCTGGGGGTGGTTGCGGCCGGGAGCCGGATGGCAGCGTGGGCGGCATGGGTGCAGCTGGCGGGGCTGGCCGAGTTCGCGCGCCGCCGGCCCGGGGTGATGGCCGGGTCGCGGGCGGCCCGGGAGACGGCCGAGGAAGCCGCCTGGAAGACCGGCGAGACGTGGACGCGGATGCTGGACCTGCTCACCCGTGCGGTCACGCTGGCCAGTCGGCTGCCGCGGACCCTGGAAGCCATGCGGCAGGGCGGGATCTCGGAGTACAAGGCAAGGATCATCGAAGCCCAGACCGCCGAGCTGTCCGATGATGATGTGGCCAAGGCCGATGTGCTGCTGGCGGCGGCCGGTCAGGTGAAGAACCCGGCCGGGCTGCGGGACTTCGCCCGCCGCCAGGTCATGCGGCTGGACCCGGACGCCGCCGAGCGGCGGAAGGTACGTGCGCGGCAGGACGCGTACGTCCGCCTGTGGCAGGAGGATTCGGGCAACGCGGGCCTGGTCGCGCGGCAGATGCCGGCCGGCGACGCGGTGCTCGCCTGGGCGAACATCGAACGGCGGGCGCTGGATCTGCACGCCGCCGGCGCCGAGGGCACCGCCGGGCAGCTCCAGGTTCAGGCGGCGCTCGATTTCCTGCTCGGCCGCGCCGTCCCCGGCGGAAGTGCGTGCCAGGACGCGCACGGCGGCGCGGCCGAGTGCGGGGGTGCGCACGAGGGTACGCACCCGGGCGCTGACGGGGGTGCGTGCCAGGATGCGCAGCAGGGCGGGCGCGGTGGTGGCGGACGGGGCGGCTGGGCGGTGAATCCGGTGCTGCTGGTGCCGTGGGACCCCAGCGTGGGCGGGCCGTCCGGCCCCGCCGAGCTGCCCGGGTTCGGGCTGGTCGACGAGCACGACACGATGGACCTGCTGGCCGCGGCCGGGGACAACCCTGCCGCCCGGTGGTGCCTGAGCGTCGCGGGCCAGGACGGCGCCGCGGCCGCGCACGGCTGCGCGCCGGGCCGCCGCACCCTGGACACCCTGACCGGGCCAGGGGCGGGCACCGCCGCCGGGCTGGCCGCCCGGCTCGGGGTCCGGCTCACCCCGATCACCACGGGTGCGTGCGAGCACACGCACGCCGAGCCGACCTACACGCCCAGCCGCAAGCTCCGCCACCTGGTCCAGGCCAGGAACACCCGGTGCGCCGCGCCCGGCTGCGTCCAGCCCGCAGCCGCCTGCGATGTGGACCACACCATCCCCTGGGAGGACGGTGGACTGACGTG
>DASRFJ010000287.1:0-7180 GCA_035651595.1 Streptosporangiaceae bacterium
CCCCGCCCCCGTCCCGCCCGCACCCCCGCCGCCGTCCCGCCCGCGCCGCGTCCCCGCCCCCGCGCGGGGAGCGCCCCCGCCCCGCGCCCCGCCCCGCGCCCCCGCCCCGCGCCCCCGGGGGAGCGCCCCGCCCCGCGCCCTGCCCGGGATGGCGGACCCACCCCCAGTCCCAAACCGAACATAAGCCACATCCCTGGCGCGCCGTCAGGCGTGCCAGAATATTGCGGACAGTTACCCCCCCAAACCGGGGGGGTAAGTGTCCGCAATGATTCCCAGGCCGCCTCCGATCGCAAGTCGAGCCTCACCAGCCCCACGCATAACCCGCCGCGCCCCGCCGCGCCCCGCCGAGCGCCCCCCGCGCGCCCCGCGCCCCCCGCTAGCCCCGCGCCCCCGAGCCCCCCGCCCGAGGGGGTTTCGTGGTCCACGAACCCCCTTCCAGTGCGCTTCGTGGGCCACGAACCGCCCGCCGCCGCTCCACCCTCATTTTTCTCTTAACGACACTGGTGACACGCCCGGGAACCAATGAGCCCACGATGCGGCGGAGTCGCAATCCCCGTGCGGAAAGGCACTTCAGTGCCCCCAAAACCATCGCGATCAAAAAGTGATCAACCATCTGACCTGGGGTATTCCAATTCGCGCGACGATGTGGCATCGTATGACTACGATGCGTAATCACGCAGGGTGACAAGTGTCCCCCGGGTGATAGGCCTCCGCAACGGCGCGGCGGGCGGACGCATCGTTTCTTGTCCGGGGTCCGGCGGTTCTCGGGGGCCCGCCGGACCCCGGCCACGCAACAACCCCCCACGCAACCCGGCCGTCGAAACCGACCCGGAAGCGTATCGTGGCCCCCGTGTACGACTACATCATCGTGGGCGCGGGCAGCGCCGGCTGCGTGCTCGCGGCCAGGCTGAGCACGGACCCGGACGTCAAGGTGCTCCTCCTCGAGGCCGGCCCCGAGGACGACGCCCTGGAGATCCACGCGCCCGCTGCGCTGAACCGCCTGTTCCAGACCACGTACGACTGGAACTACCGCACCGTGCCGCAGCGCCGCGCGGCGGGCCGCAGCATCTACTGGCCAAGGGGCCGCACCCTTGGCGGCTCGTCCTCCATCAACGCGATGATCTACATCCGGGGCAGCCGGCACGACTACCAGACCTGGCGCGACGACCACGGCTGCACCGGCTGGACGTACCCGGATCTCATGCCGTACTTCCTCAAGGCCGAGGACAACTCCCGTGGCGCCAGCGCGTTCCACCGCCAGGGCGGCCCGCTCAAGGTCACCGACACGCCGTACCACTCCGCGGCGACCGAGGCGTTCATCGAGGCCGCGGCCGAGCAGGGCGCCGAGCGGAACCCGGACTTCAACGCGCATAAGCAGGACGGCGTCGGCTGGTACCAGGTCACCCAGCACAAGGGGCGCCGCTGGTCCGCCGCGGACGCCTACCTGCGTCCGGCCAGCACCAGGCCCAACCTCACCATGAAGACCAACGCGCTGGTCACCAGAATCGAGATCGTCAACGACACCGCCACCGGCGTCAGCTACCTGCACGACGGCGAGCTGAGCACCGACCACGCGAACGCCGAAGTCGTCCTCGCCGGCGGCGCGATCAACAGCCCGCAGCTGCTGATGCTGTCCGGCGTGGGGCCCGCCGACCACCTGACCAGCGTCGGCATCGACGTCCTGGTGGACAGCCCCGGCGTGGGCGCGAACCTCGGCGACCACCCGGCCGTGCCCGTCATCTGGGCGACACCAACCCTGAAAGGCCTGTGGGAGCACGCGGGTCCGGCCGGCGCCGCCCGCTGGCAGCTCACCCACCGCGGCCCGCTGACCAGCAACGTCTCCGAGGCAGGGGGTTTCGCGAAAACCGACGACGGCCTCCCCGCCCCCGATCTCCAGTGGCATGTGCTGCCCGCCGAGTTCCGCGACGAAGGGCTCGCCGATCCCGCCCGCCGGGCGATGACGATCCTGGTCACGCTCGTCGATGTGGCCAGCCGCGGCCGGATCAAGCTGGGCTCCGCCGACCCGAGGCACCGCGCCAGAATCGACCCCGGCTATCTGTCCGACCCGGACGGCAAGGACCTCGCCACCCTGCTCAGCGGCGTCAAGCGCGCCCGCGAGTTCGCCGCCGCAAGAGCGATGGCAAAAGTGACCCAAAACGAACTGGCCCCGAGCGCGCATCTCACGTCGGACGACGAACTCATCCAGTACATCCAGCAGAGCCTGAGCACCCTGTACCACCCGGTCGGCACGTGCGCCATGGGCGGCAGCGCAAGAAAGGCCAGCGTCGTCGACCCCGAGCTGCGGGTCCGGGGCGTCAGGAACCTGCGGGTGGTGGACGCTTCGGTGATGCCAACCGTGCCGCGCGGCAACACGAACGCCCCGGTCATCGCGCTCGCCGAGCGCGCCGCCGACCTTATTTCCGGCCGAGCCCCGCTCGCTCCGCTCGACCCGGGAGACGAGGCCGACGCGCTGCTGTCCGCCGCGGTCGGTACAGGCGCCCATGAAGGAGGGTGACCAGGGTCACCAAACGGTCCATGTCACGAGATTTCCGGTCAAAGGTGGTGAGCGCCATCGGCGGCCGGAACCGCTGCCGCGTGATCGCCTTGGCCCGCGCGAACTCCCGCAGCCCGTCCGGCCCGTGCGTCCGCCCGAACCCCGATTCCCCCACACCGCCGAACGGCAGCCCGGGCACGGTCACGAACCCCAGCACCGAGTTCACCGAGGTCATCCCCGTCCGCAGCGCCAGCGCGGCCGCCAGCCCCGCCGAACGCTTGCCGCTGAACACGGCCGACCCCAGCCCGTACCGCCCGCCGTTGGCCAGCGTCACGCCCGCCTCGAGTGACGGGACCGGCGTCACGGTAACCACCGGCCCGAACGTCTCTTCCGTCACGGCAGCGCTAGACTCCGGCACGCCCGTCAGCACGACCGGCCCCGCCCAGTTACCGGCAACGCTCTCCGGCCCCCCAACCGCAGCCGTGCCGCCCCGCGAGAGCGCGTCGGCCACGTGCGACGCGACCAGCGCACCCTGCGACGGCAACGTCAAAGGCCCGTACGACGCACCGGGATCGGACCCCGGCCGCAAACCAGCGACCCGAGCAGTCAGCCGCTCAAGAAAAGAGTGGTAGATGCCCTCAGCGACGTAGATCCGCTCGACCCCGGTGCAGGTCTGCCCGGCGTTGGACATCGCGCCCCAGACGGCCGCGTCCACCGCCGCGTCCAGGTCGGCGTCGGCGTCGACCAGCAGCGCGTCCTTCCCGCCGCACTCGGCGAGCACCGGCGTCAGGTTCTCCGCGGCGGCCGCCATCACCTTGCGCGCCGTCGCGGCGGAGCCGGTGAACGCGATCTTCGCCACGCCGCTGCGCGCCAGCGCGTCCCCGGTCGTCCCCGGCCCGTAGACGGCCTGAAGCACCGGCGGCGCAGGCGTGTCCAAGGAGAACACCGAAAGCGCCGACGCGAACGAGTCCACCAGGTACCGGCCCACCGAAGGCGTCAGCTCCGACGGCTTGAACACCACGGCGTTCCCGGCCGCGAGCGCGTACGCGATGGACCCCACCGGCGTGAACACCGGGTGGTTCCACGGCCCGATCACGCCGACGACGCCCAGCGGCTGGTACTCCACCGACGCCGCCTGGTGCACCGCCACCCAGCCAGGCCGTACCCGCCGCGACCGGAGCACCGAGCGCGCGTGCCGCGCCGCCCAGTCGATGTGCGTGATCGCCACGATGATCTCGAGCTTGGCGTCGTCCAGCGGCTTGCCGGTCTCGGCGTGCATGAGCTGCGCGAGCCGCCCCAGGTACCGGGTCAGGTGGGATTTCCAGGCGAGCATGCGCACCCGCCGCCCGTCCCAGCCGAGCCCGGCCCACCACTGCGCCGCGGGCCACGCGGCCGCCACCACGGCGTCCACCTCGCGGCGCCCGTGCACCGGGAAGACGTCGATGACTTCCCCGGTCGCGGGGTTGACTGTCTCCAGCATCGCAAGCCATTAGACCACCGCCCGCGGTCCCGTAGCTACCCTTGAGTCATGTCCGTGACCCGGCCATACACGATCCTGAGCTGCGCCGTCTCCGCGGACGGATACCTGGACGACGCGAGCCCCGAGCGGCTGATCCTGTCCGGCCCCGCTGACCTGGACCGGGTGGACGAGGTCCGCGCGAGCTGCGACGCGATCCTGGTCGGCGCGGGCACCGTCCGCAAGGACAGCCCCCGGCTGCGCATCCGCGACCCGCGCCGCGTCGCCGTTCGCGAGGCCCGCGGCCTGCCGCCGCACCCGCTGCGGGTCACGCTCACCGCATCCGGGAACCTCGACCTCGATGGCGAATGGCTGGTCTATGCGGGGCCCCTCCCCGCCATTGTCCAGGATTTGGCGGAACGAGCGGTGGCTCGACTCCTGGTAGAAGGCGGCGCCCGCACGCTGGGCGACTTCCTGGCGCAGGACCTCGCGGACGAACTGCACCTGGCCGTGGCGCCGTTCTTCGTCGGGGACGCCGCCGCCCCCCGGCTCAACCTCCCGGTCCCCAAGCCGGACCGGATGACGCTGGCCGACGTGCGCCGCGTGGGTGACATGGCGGTGGCCAGGTACCTGCTCGGCCCCGGCGGCCCCGACCGGCGGTTCCTGCGCTGGGCGATCGAGCTGTCCCGCCAGTGCCCGCCGTCCGTGACCGCGTTCTCGGTTGGCGCGGTGCTCGTGAGCGAGGACGGCGAGGTGCTGGCGACCGGCTACTCCCGCGAGCAGGAGGAGCTGGACCACGCCGAAGAGGTCGCCCTGCGCAAGGCCGCCGGCGATCCCCGGCTCCGGCACGCGACGCTGTACACCTCGCTGGTGCCGTGCGGCGCCCGCGCATCCCGCCCGATGACGTGCGTGGGGCACATCCTGGCGGCCGGCCTCCCGCGGGTCGTCTACGCCTGGCGCGAGCCGCCCATCTTCACCGCGGGGGAGGGTGCCGAACAGCTTCAGGCGGCCGGCTTGTCGGTGACTGAGATCCCGGCGCTGGCCGACGTCGCCAGCTCGGTGAACGACCGGTTGCTGGACATCACGGACTGAATGTCGCTGACCTCGTCCAGGCTCCGCCCGGCGGGCTCCGGCAGCACCCGGGTGAGCAGCGCGCCGAGCCCCGCGACGGCCGCGGTCAGCGCCAGCGTGCCGCGCAGGCCCAGCGAGCTCTGCAGCACCGGGAACAGGAACACGCCGATGAACGCGCCGAACTTGCCGATCCCCGCGGAGATGCCGTGTCCTGTAGCCCGCACCGAGACCGGGAACAGCTCGCCGGGCAGCACGAACGTGGTCACGTTCGGGCCGAACTCGGTGAAGAAGTAGCTGATCCCGTACACGATCAGGAACGGCGCCACGACGGTCGTCATGCCGGGCACGGCCGCGATCAGGCCGAAGCACGCCGCCATCATCACGAACCCCAGCAGCTGAAGCCGCCGGTGGCCGAACCGGTCCATCCGGATTATCGCCAGCACGTAGCCGGGCACCGCGGCGACCGCGAAGATCGCCAGCTGAATGGCGATGGCGGTCATCGTCGAGGACTTGGGGGAGATCAGCGCGATGATCTGCGGCGTGGAGATCGTGTTGCCGTAGTACGCGTAGTCGAGCAGGAACCAGCACCCGGCGGTGCCGGCCAGCAGCATCAGGAACGTGCGGTTGGCCAGGAAGGCACGCAGCCCGATGGCCGGCTTGCGGCCGGTGCGCGCGGTACCGCGCACCGCGCCGCCGGTGAACGCCTTGACCTGGCTCTCCGCCTCGCTGGCCCGCCCCCGCACCTGCGCCTGGTAACGAGGGGACTCGGGCATCCGGATCCGCAGGTACAGGACCGCCGCGGCGGGCACCGCGCCGAGCCCGAGCAGCACCCGCCAGGTGACGTCGGAGCTGGCGCCGGAGCCGAGCAGGGCCAGGGCCACGGCGGGACCGACAAGCAGGCCGAGGGCCTGGGCGGAGAACACCAGGCCGACCAGGCGACCGCGGTCCTTGCGGTTGGCGTACTCGGTCGTCATCACCGCGCTGACCGGATAGTCACCGCCGACGCCGAAGCCCAGCACGAACCGGAACACGATCAGCACCCAGAACGACGGAGCCAGCGCGGAGCCAAGAGCGGCGAACACCATCAAGGCCGCGACCATCCAGTAGACCCGCTTGCGCCCGGCCAGGTCGGCGATCCGGCCGAACACCAGGGCGCCGAGGGTAGCGGCACCGAGCATGGTGGCGTTCAGCACGGCCAGCCTGGTCGAGTCCAGGTGCCACTGGTGCTTGATCAGCGACGAGGCGATCCCGATGACGAACAGGTCGTAGGCGTCGGTGAAAAATCCCATCCCGGACACCAGCACGGCGCGCAGGTGAAACTTGCTCAGCGGGGCGTCGTCCAGCGCCCCGATCAGGTCGTTTCGCTCGGTCACGCCCACAACGTACGTGAGCAAGGCAAATCTGTGCCGACTGCAAGGTGAACGGAAGGTGAATCAAAGTTGTCCCACTGGCGACTCCAGCCTCATAAGTCGCACGCCGGACGGGACTTGCGTATCATTACCCAATGACGGAGACCCGGCGCTGCGAGCAATGTGGTGCGGAGTTCCAGCCTCGCCGGGAGCACGCGAGGTTCTGCTCGGCCGACTGCCGGGTGGCCTGGACCAAGGAGCACATCGGCGACCCGGATGTCGCGCAGAACGCGCTGGACTGGTCGCTAGGAGCAATGCGAGAGGCGGCCGGACGGCTGACCAGGACCGAGACGCTGGAGTCCGCCAGGGTTGCGATGGCGGTCAGCGAGGCGGTCTGGTGGGTCACGATCGTGGACGCCACGCTGGTCCGCTACTACCCGGACACCTATGACGACGTGCTGGCCGGCATGACCGAGGAGTGCGGTGCGCGCATCGAGGAGTTCCTGGCCGGCCTGCGCTACGTCCGCAACCAGCTGGGCGTGCACCTCGACCCCGGCGAGTTCATCCGGCCCGACGCGGCCGGCTGGACCTGGCGCTCACTCCCCGAACCGCCCTGCGCCTCGCTCTCCCCGCGCGGCCAGGACTGGGAACTGTCCCGCTACCGCGCCTACCAGTCCCGCCTAGCCGGCGCCCCAGTGGCCGAAACCGTAACAACCGCCACCACCTTCCTCTCCCGCACCGCCAGCGCCGCCCTCCCCGTCCCCTAACCCCCGCGCCCACGCCCCCGTACCCCGCGCCCCCCCGCGTACC
>DASRFJ010000288.1:0-3005 GCA_035651595.1 Streptosporangiaceae bacterium
GCCGGGTCGCCGGCCGCCGGGTCGCCGGCCGCGCGGACCTCGGGCGCCGCCCCCAGCCATCCCGCTCGGGCCGGGGTCGTCGGTTTCACGGTCGCGGGGTCCCGTCCCGTGCTGCCAAGCGGTAGCCAGGACACCCATGCGCAAGCCTCGGGGGCAGGCTGCGATAGCGCGACGTTCGGCGCGGACGAGGCCACCGGCGTCAAGGTGGCCGGCGGGTTCGCGCTGGCCGGGTTCTCCGCATCGGCCGCTCTCCTCGAGCACTTCCTGGCGGGGAAGGGGACGGAGGTCGATTACCGGGCAGGGTCGGTGATCTCCAAGCAGGCGCTGGCGAGCGACGCCTTCCGGGCGGTGGACAGCGAAGTACAGGAGCTAATCGCCAGTCAGCTTAAGGCCGGCCGAACTCGCGTCAGGCTCACTGCCGCGCAGTTGCCGACCGTCGCGTTCGAGTCCATGTCCAGCGACCTTTACTGGGGGTTCCGCGGCACTCAGGGCCTGACCGTCACCGGAAGCGGCAGCCGCGAGAACGGGCGGTTCACCGGAACGCTCTCCTACGTCATACGTGACAGCTACGGATTCCCGGCCGGCGACACGCTGGCCGGCTTCGGCCCGCCCATGAGGTACCTGCAGACCGTCTGCGGGGCACCGCAGCACGCGGGCGGCGCCCACTGGTTCCCCGACACGATCACGGTAACCGTGCCGTTCAGCCGGCCGGCCTGACGCCGGCCCGCGTGATACCTAGGTTGTGCGCTCGGGATATGGCGCGAGCGACCTGACGATCGGCATCGGCGGCGAGTCGGCGTTCACCGTGTGGCTGCGCGGGCGGCTGCGCACCGACCCGAAGCTGCGCGCCGAACTCCTGGGGGAGCAGGAGCAGCGCCTGCCGATGATCTTCCACTACAACCCGCTGGAGACCTACCTCGAGGTCAACGACCGCGCGGAATTGCTGTGCACGGTCAGCGGCACCAACTGCCTGCAACCCAAGCTGCGCTACAACGTGGGCGACGAGGCCGCGCTGTTCACGCTTCCCAAGGTGATGGACCTGATCGCGCGCGACCCCCGGCGCAACGCGGAGTTCCAGCGGGCGGCCCGCGGAGAGCGGATCACGTTGCCGCTGCTGTTCCTCTACGGCCGCACGGACAGCACGATCTCCTACATGGGCGCGAACCTGTACCCGCAAGACGTCGAGTACGGCCTCTACCAGGGCAACCCGCACGCGACGCGGATCGCGGGATTCTGTCTCTCGCTTGAGGAACAGCCAGGGCTCGAATACCGCCCCACCGTCAGCATCGAGCTGCGCACCGCCCTCGGAACAGCTGAGCGGGAAGAGCTGGCGCTCGCGTGCCAGCGGGGCGTCCTCGGCCACCTTGCCCACGTCTCGAGGGACTTCGCCGAGGCGCAGCGGGAGGATCCGGCGGCCGCCGACCTGCGGATCCGCGTGTTCGATCCCGGCGAGGGCCCGTTCCGCGGTCCGTCCAGGAACGCGCTGAAGAACAAATACCTGGTGCGCCACGGATGAGGACCACCGACTTCACCAAGGCGCCGCCGCAGGCGCAGGCGACCGAGCTGTTCGTCGGCGCCACCCGCTACCGCAGCCCGCTCGCGATCCTGCGGGTCAGCGTCAGCTACCTGCGCATGGTCCGGGACATGAAGCGGATGCGCGGCTACTGCTGGCACAAGCTCTACTGGCAGTTCCCGCTCACCCTCGGCACCGTCGCGTTCTTCACCGACAGGGACGCCATGCTCCGCTTCGCCCGCAGCCGCCACCACCGCGAGCTGATGGTCTGGCTGACCGACGGCACCAGGAACGCGACCGGCGGGTTCATCAGACTGTACTCGGCCGAGCGGTCCGGTTACAGCAACGGAGCCTGGCGCGCCGAAGGCGACGAGATGGGCCACATCCAGCAATTCACGCCGCTGAGCCGGGAAGACGTCGGCCCGGCGGTCATCAGGAGCGGGTCGTGAGGCTGACGCCGGTGACAAGCAGAGCCACGCTGCGCGAGTTCCTCGCCGTCACCGACACCATCTACCGCGGCGATCCGCGCTATGTCCCCGCGCTGCGCCAGCAGATCAAAGCATGGCATAACGACGATGCGTCGGGCGTTACGCTGCATCTGCTACGGGACGCCACGGGGGCGGTGGCGGGCCGGACCACGCTGCACACCGACCCGTCCTTCGACGCCAGGCTCGGCAAGCCCGCCCAGCTTTTCGGGCTCACCGAGTTCACCGAAGGCCCCGGCGTCAGCAAAGCGCTGTTCGACGCCATCTGCGCGGCGGGCAGGCAAGCGGGCAAGGAAACCGCGTTCGGCCCGGTGTCGCTGCTCCCCAACCAGTCTGGCGGCGTGATCACCTCCGGGTTCCGGGACCGTGGCTTCATCGACAGCGCCTGGAACCCCGGCCGCTACCCAGCCGCGTACGAGCGGTACGGGTTCGCCCGCCGCTTCCCCGCCGACACCTGGATCTGTCCGGTAGCGGGCGACGACGACCCCGCGGTGACGTTCCCCTTCGAGGACGCCCGCATCAGGTCCGAGGACCTGGCGCTGCACCGCGGCGACCGCACGCGTCTGGCCGAACAACTGCCGCTGCTACGCGAGATGCTGAACGCCAGCTTCGCCCAGCTCGGCTACTACACCCAGATTTCGGCCGAGCAGCTCGCCAGGCAGACCGACGGGCTCGCCTACCTGCTCGACGAATCCTTGCTGCTGTACCTGACCAAGGCGGGCCGGCCGATCTCGTTCGTGCTGTGCCTGCCCGACATCTCCGAGTTCGTGGTGCGGGTGAACGGCAACCTCAACCTGGTCAACCAGCTCCGGCTGTTCGCCACCCGTGCGCGGTACCGGCGCGACGCCGTGCTGATCATCAAGGGCACCGTGCCCGCGGAGCAGGCCCGTGGCTACCAGCGGCTGCTGTCCAGGGAACTGCTGCGCGCCCTTCGGGCCGGCGGCTACCAGAACCTGCGCAGCACGTTCGTCGAGCACGCCAACCCCGGCTCCGCGGCTCAGTACAAG
>DASRFJ010000289.1:0-1501 GCA_035651595.1 Streptosporangiaceae bacterium
GCGGCGGCTATCCCGGCGTCGACGGGGATGAGCAGGCCGGTGGTGAGCGGCAGGTCTGGTCCGCAGAGGGCGTATACGGCGGCGGCGGCGTGTTCGGGGAGGACTTCGCGGCCGAGCAGGGTGCGTGCGGCGTAGTAGGCGCCGAGTTCTTGTTCGGCGATGCCGTACACGGCGGCGCGGGAGGCGCCCCAGCCGCCGACGAAGATGCCGGAGCCGCGGACGACGCCGTCGGGGTTGATGCCGTTGACCCGGATGCGGTGCTCGCCGAGTTCGGCGGCAAGGAGCCGTACCTGGTGCGCCTGGTCTGCCTTGGCGGCGCCGTAGGCGAGGTTCGACGGCCCGGCGAACACGGCGTTCTTGCTGCAGATGTAGATGATGTCGCCGCCGAGGCCCTGGGCGGTCATGACCTTGGCGGCTTCCCTCGATACGAGGAAAGAACCGCGGGCCATGACGTCGTGCAGCAGGTCCCAGTCCGCGGCGGTCGTGTCGGCCAGCGGCTTCGAGATGGACAGGCCGGCGTTGTTCACCACCAGGTCCACCCCGCCGAACGCGAGCGCCGCCGCCGTGAACGCGCCGGTCACGTCGGTTTCGCTGGTGACGTCGGCGGTGACCGCGGCCGCCACGTCAGCGGACCCGATCTCCTCGGCTACGGCGCGGGCGGATCCGGGGTCGCGGTCGGCGACCATGACGCAGGCGCCTTCGGCGGCGAGCCGCCGTGCGGTGGCTTTGCCGATGCCGGAGCCGGCGCCGGTGACCAGCGCGACCCGCCCGGCCAGCGGTCTGGGGCGGGGGCGGCGGCGGAGCTTGGCTTGTTCGAGTTCCCAGTATTCGATGCGGAATTTCTCGCGTTCGGGGATGGGCTGGTAGGCGGAGAGGGCTTCGGCGCCGCGCATCACGTTGACCGCATTCAGGTAGAACTCCCCGGCGACCCGGGCGGTCTGCTTGTCCGGCCCGAAGCTGAACATGCCGGTCCCGGGGACGAGCACGACCGCCGGGTCCGCGCCGCGCATCGGCGGCGAGTCCGCTGTGGCGTACCGCTGGTAGTAGGCGCGGTAGTCCGCCCGGTACTGCTCGTGCAGTTCCCGCAGCCGCCCGGTCACCGCAGCCAGCGGCGCGTCCCCCGGCAGGTCCGCCACCATCGGCCGGACCTTGGTGCGCAGGAAATGATCGGGGCAGGAGGTGCCGAGCGCGGCCAGCGCCGGGTGCTTGTCCCGCGCCAGGAAGTCCAGCACCGCCGGGTCGTCGCTGAAGTGCCCGACCTGCCGGTGATCTGCAGAGGCCAGGCCGCGCAGGACCGGGGCCAGCGCGGCCGCCCGGCCGCGCCGCTCCGCCTCGGGCAGCGGCTCGTAGCCGCCGGTGACCGGGCCGAACGGCTCGGCGCTGCCGTGGGTGTCCAGGTAGCGCTGCGCGGTGCCGATGATCTCCAGCGAATGCTGCTCGCATTCGTCGCTGGTCTGGCCCCAGGCGGTGATGCCGTGCCCGCCCAGGATCACCCCGATCG
>DASRFJ010000290.1:0-20723 GCA_035651595.1 Streptosporangiaceae bacterium
CCGCTATCGCGGCGTTCCGCAGCAGGAGCTCGAACCACAGCACGACCACGAGCAGGATGCCGATGATGCCGAACACGAGCAGCAGCGCCGCCGAGACCCCTGTCCCTACGGCGCTGTTCCCGGCGGTCGCGCCGCCCAGCAGCTTCCCCAGCCGGGCCGACAGCGCCTGGGCCGAACCGAACGAGCCGTTAACGATCTGCGTGGTGATCGTGTCCGCCGCCGCCAGTCCCGCGGTCGCCACGGCGAGGGTGAACAGCGACGCGAGCGCGGCTTTCGCCACGCCGGTCAGCCCGGTGGCGAGCGCGGATCCGTCGTGGGTAAGCGCGGTGCGGATCACCTGCCCGATCAGCAGCAGCGCCGCGACGGCGACCGCGATGCCCAGCGAGATCCCGTACACCGACCGGATCCCGGGCGAGGTCAGCGAGACATCCGGGATCGCGGCGAACGCCTTCGCGAACGCCATCAGCAGCTGGGTCGCCGCGTCGGCGAAGGACTGGCACACCTGCTGCCACGCCGATGACACCGCGCCGCCGATCGTGCTGCCGACGAAGCCTTTCGCCGCGCCGCCGGCCGCGGATATCGCGCACAGGATGGTGCTCAGGGAACACATCTCGTTCATGGCGACAGCTCCTTCCATCCGGCCGCCGCGGCCTGGGAGGTACCCGGCTGGGTCAGCAGGGAGGCGAAGTCACCGGCAGGCTGGGGCGGGAGGATCTTCCAGTCCCCGCCGTCCCAGTGCATCCGCAGCGGGAAAAGGCTGACCTTGGCCTGGGTGCCCTGGCCCGGCAGGGTCACGTCGAGGTCGGTCAGGAACAGCACCGTCCGCGGCCGGGTTCTTCAGCTGGTATTCGACGGGCTGGAGCACCGCGGACGCGCCGTCCGGGACCGGCCCGCTCGCTGGCAGGCCGAGGACCTCGCGCGTGGTGACGACGCCCTGGGCGTACTGCTGCGGTCCTTGCGAGTAGGACGGATCGGCGGTCAGGCGCAGGATCGCCGCGGCGGTGTCGGGGTCGAGGGCCGAGCCGATGTCGCGGGCGAACTCGTCGGCCGCCGAAATGGCGCCCTGGGCCGCGCCGGTCCAGGAAGGTGGCCATAGTCCAGGGCAGCTGCCAGGCGTGCGCATCGAGTCCTTGGCGCACGGCGTTGTCGATGACGGCCAGGAGGTTGCCGTGCTCGGCGGTGAACCAGTCCCAGGCCTCAGTGTCACTGCTGAACTGCTGGATCATGATTCCGGGTTGCGCGGCGGCCAGGACGATGGGATCTCTGCCCGGGTTGATCCGGCGTTCGGCGGCAAACGCCGTATGCAGGTAGTAGTCGAGCAGCTGCCTGATGGCCTGCTCGCGTTCCCCGGGCGGATCGCCTGCTGCTAGCTGCTGCGCGTAGTCGCGGATCAGGTCATGCATCCGGTACCGGTGCAACGAGGGTTCGGTGAGCAGGCGGTCGGCGTACAGCTGATCCAGGTTCGTGGTGGCATCGGCGAGGGATGACCCGGTCAGGGCGGCAGCGGCCTCAGGAGTGATGCCAAGGCCAGGATGCAGGCCCAGATGCCGGAAAAACCGCTGCTGGGAGCCGGTCAGCAAGGTGTAGGACAGATCGAACGCGGCGGCCACGGTGCGGCTTTCCGCGCTGACCGTGAGCAGCTTTGCCCGTGTCTCCCCGATCAGGTCGGCGATGCTCCAGGACCGGTGCTTTGCGCCGACGCGGGCTAGCAGCGAGATCGCCAGCGGCAGGTGGCCGCACATGGCCACCAGTTCTGCCACCTCCGCAGGCTCGCCGTGCTCGTGCGGGGTCAGGCGCAGGAACATCTGCGCGGCCTCATCGGCAGGCAGAGTGTCCAGCGAGACCAGCACTCCCGCTGGCAGGTCGCTAAGGTAGCGGCGGCTGGTGATCAGGACCATGCAGCCTGGCGCTCCAGGCAGCAGCGGCTCCGCGCCGGCGGCCCGGTCCCGGCCGGCGCCCGGTCCTGGGCGCTCGGCCCGCGCGACGTGGTGCTCGTCGACGAGGCCGGGATGGCCGGCACGTTCCTGCTCGACAACCTGGTCGCGATCGCCGCGGCGCGGGGCACGGTGGTACGGCTGCTCGGCGATGACCGCCAGCTCGGCGCGGTCGAATCCGGCGGCGCGCTGCGGCTGATCGCCGCCCAGCCCGGCACCCCCCGCGCGGTCCAATCATTCCGCCAGCACAGAACAATCACTCCCGTGCTCTGTATGGCCACGGGGAGGATCGTGCGTGTCTCGCCGGCTGCCGGCGGGGGCCGCGGCGTCTGCGGTCAGGAGGACGGGTGAGTAACCAGGCACTGACGATCCTGCTCACCTCGGTAGGTGCGATTCTGGTCGCGGCGGTGGGCGCGATCATTGGCGCCGCGGTCAACTCCCGCGCCAGGATCGATGAAGGGCTACGCGAGCAGCGCTTGCAGGCCAACCCGCAGTTGTGGGCGCACACGTCCATAGTGTCGCGGTGGCCGCGGACCCGCGCGACCTGGCAGGAGCTTGCTGCCGTCCACGGCATGCTGCGCCAGTGGTATTACGCCAGCGGCGGGCTGTTCATGTCTGAAAGGTCGCGGGACCTGTACGGCGATGTCCAGATCCTGATGGGCTGGCTGGTCGCTGGTCGTGAGGAGTCTGCCTGGCGGCGGGGTACTCCCAGAGCTGGGTCTCGAACGTGCTTCGGAGGCAGCAGGCACTAACCGTCGACCAGGTCCGGGAGATATCGCGCCGGATCGGGGTACCCGTTCACATACTCCGGTTCGGCGACCCGGGAGGTGACGATCCGACGAAACGGCGAGACTTCTGCAAGGCAAGGCAAGGCAAGGCAAGGCAATGGCCCCGCCTGCCCGTCGATGCAGTGCGCGTAGATCTTAAGCAGGACCGCGACGCCGTGCCCGGCCCGGCGGGCGGCCTCGGTCGCGGGCACCCCGGAGTTCAGCCACAGCGACACCGCCGCGTGCCGCAGGTCGTGGTTATGCCGACGTCGGCATAAGCATGATCTTCGGCACTCGTTCGCGGTCACGTGCCTGCTGGAGTGGTACCGCCGCGGCGCCGCGCCGACTGCTCGATCCGGCCCACGACCGGCTGGCCCTCGACCCGCCGTCGGACGGCGTGCAGGCTTGCGACAAGCTCGACGACCTTAGCGCCTTTCGGGTCGACCGGGTTCCGGCAGGGATGCGGGGATACGTTCAGGTTCGGCCGGGCGTCGAGCGGTTTGGGCCAGCCGGGGGGAGTTGTTGCGGGTTATCATGTGTGTTGCCTGACGATGTCCATATACGGGCGGAGCAATGACGGGGCATTCCGGCGATTTGCAAGCGCCAGGGGCGTGGCTGCGACGGCAGCGCCAGGCGGCGGGCCTGACGCAGGAGGAGCTGGCGGATCGGTCGGGGCTGAGCGCGCGGGCGATCAGGAGCCTGGAACGGGATCGCACCCGCATGCCGCACCCGCGCACCATCGAGCTGATTGCGGGGGGTCTGGGCCTGACTGAGGCGGCCGTCCTTATGCTGATCGCCCGCTACCGTGTGGAGCGGTACGGCGGGGCTGAGCTGCCCGCAGGTGATGGCGAGGACCTGCCGGCCGGGTCCGGGGTTGTCGTGCCGAGGCAGCTTCCCCTTGCGGTCGTGTCCTTCACCGGGCGGAGGGCTGAGCTGGCGGTCCTGGATGCGTGGCTGGACCGGGTCACCTGCGAGGAGGCCGCGGATGCGGTGGTGATCTCGGTGATCGGCGGGATGGCTGGGGTCGGTAAGACCGCCTTGGCCCTGCATTGGGGGCACCGGGTCGCCGGCCGGTTTCCTGACGGGCAGCTGTACGTCAACCTGCGCGGCTTTGACCCCGCGGGCCAGCCTGCTGACGCCGGCCAGGTGGTGTGCGGGTTCCTGCATGCTCTCGGTGTGGCGCCCGCGCAGATCCCGGCGGCACTGGATGGGCAGGTGGCGTTGTACCGCAGCGTGCTCGCCGGTCGGCGGATGCTTATCGTGGCCGACAACGCTCTCAGCCCGGCGCAGGTCAGGCCGCTGCTGCCCGGTACGCCCGGCAGCAGCGTGCTGGTGACTAGCCGCCACCATCTGGGCGGGCTGGCCGCAGCCGAGGGCGCGAGGGTGCTGAGCCTGGATGTGCTGACCGAGGCCGACGCCGCTGACCTGCTTTCCGCCCGGCTGGGTCCCGGCCGCGCCGCTGCCGAACCTGCGGCCGTCGCCGAGCTGATCCGGCTGTGCGGCGGGCTGCCGCTGGCGCTGGCCATCGTCGCCGCCAGAGCCGGGCAGTCAAGCTGGCCGCTGGCCGACCTGGCCAGGCAGCTCTCCGACAGCAGCAAACGGCTGGGACTGCTCGGTCTCGGCGATCCTGCTGCTGACGTGCGGACGGTGTTCTCATGGTCGTCGCGGCAGCTGGGCCAGGAGGCGGCACGGATGTTCCAGCTCCTGGAGGTGCACCCGGGACCAGACATCTCGGTTGCGGCAGCGGCCAGCCTCGCCGGGATGCCCGCGCCGCGGGCACGGGCCCTGCTTGCCGGGCTCGCCGAGGCCAGCATGGCCTCCGAGGGCATGCCGGGCCGGTACTTGCTGCACGACCTGCTTCGTGCCTACGCCGCCGGGCAGGCCCCGGACATCGATCGCAGCACCGCTGCGCGCGCCATGTACGAGCATTACCTGCACACCGCGCTCGCCGCCGCGCATACCCTAGATCCTTCGCATCCGGTCACCCGCGATGCACCCGGACCCATGGTGACCCCGGAGGCGGTATCTTGCAGCGACAAGGCGCTGGCCTGGTTCGATGCTGAACACGACGTCCTGCTGGCCATCATCGCGCAAGCCGCCGAGACTGGTTCGTACGAGTACGCCCAGCGGATCGCTCATGCAATGGAGCCCTTCTTGTGGCGGACCGTCAACTGGCTGGAGCTGGCCGCGACCCAGCAGACCGCGCTCGCCTGCTCGGAGCAGCTGGCTGACCTGGTGGGTCAGGCACGCGCGCATCTGTTCCTCGGCCATGCCCGTATCCGCCTGGGCTCCAGCGACACCGCCCGCGCCCACCTGGCGCGGGCTATCGAATTGTCCAGCGCACGCGGTGATCACGCCGCGGAGGCCCGAGCCCGCCTAGGCATGTGCTGCCTGATGGGAACCGTACGCGGCCTGGCCACCAGCCTGCGTGCCCTGGAACTCGCCCAGGCCGCCGCTGACCCGGTACTCATGGCCAAAGCCTGCAACAACGCCGGGTACTACCACGCGCTGCACGGCGATACCGGCCAGGCACTCGCCTACACCGGCAGGGCCCTTGCCCTGTGCCGCTCAGCAGGCGCAGATCCGCACCTGGAAGCCGTCATCGAGGACACCGCCGGGCGCGCACACCGCCGCCGGGGTAACCAGCATCAGGCCGTTATCCACTTCAGGCAGTCGATTGACCTGTTCCAGGCTAGCGGCGCCCGCTACTGCAGCGCCCAGGGGCTCATCAGCCTCGGCGACTTTCACCAGGCCACCGCAGATCCTCGGGCTGCCAGCAACGCCTGGCAGCAGGCGCTGAACATCCTCGACGACCTGAGGCACCCCGACACCGACCAGGTCCGCAACAAGATCAAAGGGGGACAGAGCCTTCGCAAACGGTGTGAGGGGCGGGGATAGCTCTCTAAGTGCGTACAGCCGCAGTGAGGGCTGCGGGCAGGGAGCCCAGCGCGGCGGTGCTGGATGTAGCGCGGGTGCCGTTACGGGAGCTGATGGATCACCGCTGCTTGACGCGTTGCTGGAGCGGTCGAAGGACGAGGCCGGCGGCCTGCGGCTGACCGGGGCCAGGTCGATGCTCGGGGAGGCTGATCGCGGCGGTGAAGGAGCGCGCGCTGCAGACGGAGCTGACCGCCCTCTGGGGTACGGCAAGCACGCGGTGTCCGGGGCACGGCAGCGGGAACAGCCAGAACGAGGCGGTCGCCAAGACCGTGCAGGCCGGCGCGGCCCGGTGCCGGTGCCGGCTGGCCGGGCCGAGGGGCCAGGGAAAGAGATGAACTGGTCTATGGTCGGCTCATCGGCCACTCCGTGAAGCCGCCCGCGTGGCAACTGCCTCCGCCACAACACCACCGCGCGCCACCGCCCCCTCACTCGCGTGCAGCTCCCGCCGCCGCCTTGTCGTCAGCGCAGGCCAGCACAGTTAACAAAGACGGCCGGAACAGAGATTGCCGGTGAGTTTCCGGTTATTTCTCCTGTTCATTTCGCGTGCGCCAGACCATTGTCTGAACCAGGCAGCCGCTGCAATCGCTACCCGGCTAGCCACCTGGCTGTCCTCCCGCCACGAAGCACGATGACGTGGAGCGGCATCCTCAATAATCCGCCGCATCCTGCAAGAGGGACTGGCACATGACAGCTGACAAATCAGTAACGATTCCCCAGACCAGCAGGCGGATTTTGCGGGAGCGCAGTGGATCGAAGGCGCTGCCGGCACGAACGGCATCTCTGGACGGTGACTGGTGATGGCTGGCGGCAAGTCCGGCGTCAGCCGGCGGCGGTGGATGATCCCGACCGTAGTGATGACAGTCCTCATCCTGGTAGCTGGTCTGGTAGCAGGAGTGAAGTTGCTGGTGACTGGCTGGGGGCCGGCGCCTGCCTCTGCCGCGGGCAAGCCGGTACCGGTGCACACCGTGCACGGCAGCACCGTCAAGGTCCCGGCGATGCACCCCTACCATGCGCCGCCGACTTCGTGGCCGGCCGCGCAGACCGCGACCGCGTCGCTCTCCAATCCTGCCGCGGCCGGGAACAAGCCGCTGGCGCTGGCATCGGGACCGTCCGCCGGATCAAGCCGGGCCGGCAATCTGCCGGTGTGGGTCGGGCCACCCGATGTCACGTCGCGGGCGCCTGGAGAGACTTCCACATCAGCGGTTGTTCACCCAGTGAGCCCCCCTGCTAGCTCTGTATCGCGGGTGCAGGTAAGCATGGCGTCGCATTCGATCGCTGCGGCGGCAGGCGTGCACGGGGTGGTGTTCAGTGTCGCTCGCGACGACGGGAGTATCGCTGCCGGACAAGTGCACGTGAGCCTGAACTACACGTCGTTTGCCCACGCGTATGGTGGCGACTACGCGGCGCGGCTGCGACTTGTCGAGCTGCCGGCCTGCGCGCTGACCACACCCCAGATCGCCGCCTGCCGCAAGCAGATACCGCTGCAGACGGGGTCGGCCGACAGCGTGCGCGGCAGCGAGGTCGGCGCGGACGTCAGCCTGCCGGGTCTTGTTACCACCTCGGCGGAGGTCCGGGTCGATGGCACGGCCCTGACGTCGATGCTGACATCTTCGGCCACATCGTCCACGGTAGTCCTGGCCGCCACAGCAGCCGTCTCCGGTTCCGGCGGCGACTACTCGACCGAGCCGCTGTCGGAGACCAGCGAGTGGGTCAACGGCCCTTCGTCTGGTGCGTACACGAACTCGTACAAGATCACCGTGCCGCCCGTGCCTGGTGGCCTCGAACCGACGGTGAGCCTGCAATACAACTCGCAGGCCACCGACGGGCTCACGTCTGCCACCAACAACCAGGCGTCCTGGATCGGCGACGGCTGGGACTATTCCCCAGGGTTCATCGAGACCGAGTTCAAGCCATGCTCGTCACAGACGAATGGCGGGTTTAACCCCGACACGGGCGACCTATGCCCGGACAGCACCGGCCAGATCACGACCCTGTCGCTGAACGGGACTAGCACGTCACTGGTGCACGGCACGAGCGGCTGGAAAGCGGAGGCCGACGACGGCGCGAGGGTTCAGGATCTTGGAAGCGTCGGTACAGCCTCGGAGTACTGGGAGGTGACCCAGGCGGACGGCACGAGCTACTACTTCGGGCTGAACCAGCTGCCCGGTTACGCGACGGGCGACCAGACCACGAACAGCGCGTGGACGGCGCCAGTCTGGGAGACCAAACAGTACCTCCCCGAAGTGTGGCGGTGGAACCTGGACTACGTCACCGACACGCACGGCGACGCCATCGCCTACTTCTACAACACCCAGACCAACTACTACGCCGAAGACAACGGCACCACCGGCACCGCCCAGTACACCCAGGGCGGAACCCTCGCCAAGATCGAATACGGCGCGCGAGACGGCAGCATCTACACCCATACCCCGGCCGCCCAGGTGAACTTCACCACCAGCAGCACCCGCCAGGACGCCCCCACCGATCTAAGCTGTGCGTCAGGTGCCGCCTGCACAGTGACCGCGCCGACATTCTGGACCGGCGCCGCGCTCACCGGCATCAGCACTCAATCGCTGGCGGGTAGTTCGCTGCAGAATGTCGACTCCTGGGCCCTGTCCGGCACCTATCCGGCGACAAACGACCCCACAACGTCTCCGTCGCTGTGGCTGACCTCGATCACCCGCACCGGCCAGGACGGCCCGGCCAGCATCACGCTGCCCGCGGAATCATTCGCCGGAACCCCGATGCCCAATCGGGTCCAGACCGCCGCAGACACTGCAGCCGGATACTCGCTGATCACCCGGCTCCGGCTCACCTCGGTCACTAATGAGACCGGCGGCACCACGACCGTCAGATACTCGGGTGAGGACCCAGCGTGCAGCTCAGGAAGCTTCCCGACCATCTACCAGAACAGCACGCTGTGCTACCCCGGGTATTGGCTCCCGCCAGGCGCAACAACACAGGTACTTGACTGGTTCAACCTGCACACCGCCGGCAAGGTGACCGATACCGACACCACGGGCGGCGATCCCCCGGTCATCAGCAATTACATCTTCACCACTCCGGGCTGGCACTTCGACGACGACACAGTATCCAGATCATTGACGAAGACGTGGGACCAGTGGCGCGGCTTCCGCACCGTGACAACAGAAACCGGAACGGCCCCGGACCCGGTCACCGAAACAGTCGACACCAACTTCCAGGGAATGTCCGGCGACAAGAGCGGCTGCACGCCCACCCCATGCAACACCACCGTGACCCTGACTTCCACCCACGGCGACACGGCCACCGACTCCGACCAGTACGCGGGCATGACGTTCGAATCGATCGTCTACAACGGCGCCGGAACCGGCACCCAGGTCACCGACACCATCCACACCACGACCAGCACCATGACCGGCACCGACTCCAAGACCAGCATCAGCTCCTTCGTGGCCGAGGAAAACGGAACCAAGACCTACACGGCGCTCGCCGGAGGCAGCAACAGAGAATCGACGGTCTCCTACACCTACGACACGCACGGACGAGTCAGCACCCAGTCGGATGTGCCAGACACCACCGACGCAAGCCAGGACACCTGCACAACCACGACGTATAACACTGACACCACCGACTGGGTGTTCAACCAGCAGGCAGAAGTAAACATCACCGCCCTGCCCTGCACGACATCGCCGACGCAAGCATCACAAATCGTCTCGGACATCAAATACACCTACAACAGCGGAGGTGACATCACCCAGACCCAGAAGGCGTCCGCCGTGACCGTCACCGTCCCGAACACCATCAGGTATACATACGCCACCGTCCAGGCCGCCACCTACGACCAGTACGGCCGGGTGCTTACCTCCGCCGACGCGGACCAGCGGATCACCACCACCGCCTACACCCCGGCCACCGGCGCGGAACCCACTTCGGCGCAGGTCACCGACCCGGCCACCCTGGTCACCACCACCACCTATGACCCCGCGCGGGACCTGGCAACTGGTGTGACTGACCCGGCTGGCTATCAGACAGCGGAAACCTACGACGCGCTCGGCCGCGAAACCGCCTCATGGTCCGCCGGCAACCCCACCTCCGGCCCGGCAGTGGACAAGTACACCTACACTGTCAGCAACACCGCCCCGTCGGTGACCACCCAGCAGACCGAGGTACCCGGCGGCGGCTACTCCACGACCGAGGCCATCAACGACTCGTTCGGCCAGCCCCGCGAGACCCAGACCCAGACCGCGGGTGGCGGCACCAACGTCAGCGACACCTCCTACAGTTCCGATGGATGGAAGTCGCTGATCTCCGACCCGTACTACGTCAGCGGCGCCCCGTCCGCGACACTGGTCGCGGCAGCTTCGAGCAGCGTGCCGTCACAGACCGGGTACGTCTACGACGGCGACGGCCGGGTCACCAAGCAGATCGCCTACGCGCTCGGCACCGAAACCTGGGAAACCGACTCGACCTACGGCGGCAACTACGTCACCGTCGTCCCGCCATCCGGCGGCACCAGCCAGACCACCTTCACCGACGGCCGCGGCCTCACCACCGCCATCTACCAGTACCACGCAGGCGTTCCCGCCGACCCCACCGACCCAGCCGCCGACTACGACAAGACCGGCTACACCTACACCCCGGCTAAGCAGCTCGCCACCATCACCGACGCCGCCGGCAACGGCTGGTCTGACACATATGACCTGCTCGGTGACCAGGTCAGCCAGACCGATCCGGACGCCGGGATTTCGACCAGCACCTACGACAACGCCAAACAGCTGATCTCCACGACCGACGCCCGCGGCAAGACGATCTCCTACACCTACGACGGCGACGGGCGGAAAACCGCCGACTACGACACCACCGGTGGCGCCCTCGAAACCACCGCCGACCAGCTCTCGTCGTGGACTTATGACACGCTGGCGAAGGGCAAGCTAACGTCCTCGACGTCATTCTCGGGCGGGGCGTCGTACATTGAGCAGGTCACCGGGTACAACACACAGGGCATGCCGTCGGGGAGCGAGACGATTATCCCGACGATGCAGGGCGCGCTCGCCGGAGCTTACACGACTTCCTACACTTACGCGCCGAGCGGCCAGATGACCTCCTACACCGACTCCGCCGTCGGCGGGTTGCCTGCCGAGACGATCACTAGCGGGTACGACAGCGTCGGCGAACCCGACTCGCTGACCGGCACCAGCACGTATGTCGACTCGCTGACCTACACCAACTTGGGCCAGCCGCTCCAGTACACACTAGGCACCGCAACAGAGCCGGCCTACATCACCGACTCTTACGACCCGCAGACAAACCGCGTCACCGAACAGAACACCCAGACCGGCACCGCCAAGACCTCCATCGATGACCTGCACTACACCTACGACAACGCAGGCAACGCCACATCGGAGGCCGACACCCCATCCGGGGTCAGCTCCGCAACCGACGTCCAGTGTTTCCACTACGACTACCTCGGCCGGCTCACCCAAGCCTGGGCACAAGGCAACACCGGCTGCGCTGGCACCCCGTCCGCATCCGCCGAAGGCGGTGCCGCCGCCTACTGGAACACCTACACCTATGACGTGACAGGCAACCTCACCGGCATCACCTCCACCACCCCGGCTGGTGCCGTCACGACTACCACCGACGCCTTTCCAGCAGCCAGAGGGACGCGACCCCACGCCATTACCTCACAGACAGCGACCACTACCTCAGGCAGCACCGGGATCAGCTATACCTATGACGCCGCGGGGAACCTAGCCACGGTCACCGGACCATCCCAAGATCAGACCCTCACCTGGAACGACGCCGGGAAGCCCAGCCAAGACACTGTCACCCCTAGCGGCGGAAGCGCAAGGGAGATCACCTACACCTACGACGCCAGCGGTGTCCTGCTCCTAAGCGCCGACCCTAGAACGACCACCCTCTACTTGCCAGACGAGGAACTGTCCCTAAGCGCTGGGACGGTCAGCGGCACCCGCTACTACAGTCTCGGCACCACCATCGTCGCGGCCAGGACCGGCGCATCCGCCGTCGACTACTTGGCCGGGGACACTCAGGGAACAGACTCAGTCGCTATCGACGCTGCCACCCTTGCCCTCACTCGCCGCTACTTCGACCCATATGGCAACCCCCGTGGGCCGGTACCCTCCAGCTTCCCCGCTGGCCGCAAAGGATTCATCGGCGGCATTGACGACAGCACCACTGCCCTGACCGACCTGGGCGCCCGCGAGTACCAGCCCGCCACCGGCTCCTTCATCTCCCCCGACCCTCTCCTCAAACCCTACGACCCTCAGAACCTCAACCCCTACGCCTACGCCGACGGCAACCCGACCACTTACTCCGACCCGAGCGGCGCCACCAACCCGAAGACTAATGGTGGAGGCGGTGCAGGTGGCGGCAACGGCAATCCAGCCGCAAGCAGCGGCCCGAGAGGGTGTGCCTCGGTCCAGGTTGGTGGGGTGCTGTTCCCGTGCAACACTCCGAATCTCAGAAATATAGAGAAAGCGTATAAGACCGAGCTGGGCCGCGGCATGACCGACGGATTTCCTGCCGGAACCGAAGCCGGTAAGCTCAATGCTCTAGAAGCGGCCTGCGGAATGACCAAGTGCCCCCCGCAGCTGACGAAAGAACTGGTCAATATGCACTTCAAAATATTGGGGGCAGTATTCGGAGGGCTATTCAATCTCGGCCTTGCGGCCATAGGCGAATTCGGCGCATCAACGGAGGGAGACGAATCTGCATTCGGCCAGAATCGTCTGCTCGCAGGGGAATTCGATGCCAATGAGGACGTATCGATCCTCGATCGGCAGCTAGGTACCTGCAACTCATTCGCTGGAAATACGCGGGTGCTGCTATCCGACGGGACGAGTGTTCCGATTCGCGCTGTACGCGTCGGCGACAAGGTTATGGCGACCAACCCGCTGACAGGCAAGACTGGCGCCGAGCCTGTCACGAGGCTTATCGTCACCGCAACAGATCAGGATTTCACCGCTCTCACCGTCAAGACGCCGTCCGGGCGCGCAACCGTGATCTCAACCATGCACCACCCCTACTGGGACGCGACAACCGGACGCTGGACCGACGCAGCCTCGCTCCGAATCGGTGACCGGCTTCGCTCACTTACCAGCGGCGCAGCTACAGTCACAGGAGTTTACAACTACCTAGGGCATCAGCTAACCTATAACCTAACCGTAGGTAGTCTGCACACCTATTATGTTGATGCAGATGCCGTTTTTGTACTGGTCCATAACAGCAATATACCCTGCGGCTTTGGTTACGACAGTGCTTTTGACAGTGGGACTAGCGCCTACGACGACTCTCTCACGAGAGCTGGACGCGCATACCAGAAACATATGCTCGATAAAGGCGGGAATGGCAAATCCGGCAAGTTCCTCCCTTACGAGGCTGGTGCAAATATTAATGATAGCGGAAAGCAGCTCCTGATGGAGATACTCACGGACCCGGATGCTGATTTTGAGCACATCACTCGCGGCCGCTTTAGCGGAGGCTATACGATCGTATCTAATATGATCATCGATGGGCGCGATCAGTTCTTCGGGGCGACTTTTGATGCGAACGGGAAATTCCAATTCTTCGGAGCGTATCCTTCCCATGGTGGATAGTACTAGTGGTCTCGCTTCTTATGATGCGGCACGCGATATTCTTGACGGGCTGATCGGATCACGTCTGACTCTTGTCAGGTATCTGATGCTCCTGTGGTCCAGCGCGCGCGAGAGGTCGACTGATGCCTTGGATGTTCTCGACGAGGCTATCGAGCTGACGTTCGATAGTGGACCAATTTACCTGCACTGGGTTATGGATGCCGATGCTGGAGGCATCGAGCTCTACCGCGAAGCGCTGGCTGACGTTGATCCTGAATACGGCGAGCTTCTGGATGTGTCGTCCGATTCGCAATGGTCGAACCGGATCGGCGCCCGTGTCATAAGAGCTGGGATCGCCGTCCACCAGCCAATCGACCCCCGCGGGATTGACGCTTTCGGCGAGTGGGTCTGGGCCGTACGCTTGGAGTTCGATGACGCTCCGCCTGTGGTTATCGCCCTTGGCGACCTCGACCAGGACGAGAATCATCTCAAGACGGTTCCCCGATTTTCGCCGGATAATCTTCTTGTGCTTTTCAGCAAAGAAGTCGCCCAAAGTTACCAAAACGAGACTAGCAAAGGTTCGTCCTGGGGCGACACGGTTACTCGATGAAGGATCAGGAGCCGCGGTCCTCGAGCCGTTTGAGCTTGGCGCGGACGTCTCGCTCTGCCGGCCGTTAGGTTGAGCGTGGCCCGCTGGGCGGCCCTCGCGCAGGTCACCGCCTCGCCGGTCTCCGCTCGCTGATGCCGGGCATGAGCTGGAACGGCTGAGGATAGCCGGACAGGTCATCACCCAGCTGATAGCCGGGCCGCACTGGCACCACGACCCGCTTCTTGCGTCCCGCCACCGCCTCCTGGGACCCCGCCGGCTGTCCGGCTGCCTACCCGCGTGATCCGGCCCGGGGAGTCCTGCGAGCACCGGGGGTACTGGAGACGCCGCCGGACCGGGAATCACGAGAAGTGTCACTGAGCGGGGAAGCCGTCACCTCATCCGCGCGGCAAGCCGGGCTTCGTCACCGGTCTGAGTGCGATGGCTGTCACCAGCTGGGTGGCGGGTTCCTCTGGTCACGCACCAGGACCGGTGCCTGAGCGGCCGGGCTTGCCGGACACGGCACGGCGCTGGCAGCCGTGACCGGCCCCATGGCGGGCACCGCCGGCCATCAACTGAACGTACTCGTAGTGGTACTCGCCGGCGGAGGGGGGCCGGTTACTACCGGGATTATCGACCATGCAACGACCTCTACCTCGTTCCCGGTGTCGCCGAACGCCATGTTGCCGGCGCCGGCGTTGCCGGGGATATTGCTGGAGAAGGCGTGATTGACGCCATCGCAGGTCATCGTGACGGCCCTGCTGCCGATGGCGACGTTGCCGTGGCCGTTGTCCTGGGCGGCGTCGATCATGGCGGCTCGGCTGGGCGAGGTGCAGGTGTAGGAGCCGGTCACGGTGATGGTGCCGCCTCCGGGGGGAAGGTCGCGGTCGGGTCGATGTGCATGGTTATGGTGCTCACGAGGTTGTCGGTGCTAGCGGTGACGGCGGTGCCGCCGTCGTCGAGGGTGGCGACGGCGGAGATGTCCTGGCTGTCGTTCATGCCGACCTGCACCGCGGTGACGGTCTGGGTATGGTTAACGTCGCCGGGCCCGCAGGCAACGCCGGTTTCGCCGCTGGTGTCGTTGCCGGCCTGGTCGAAGTCGACCCGCAGCTGCGCCTGCCCGTTGGGGGTGGTGACGGTGCAGGTGTAGGTGACCGTGGCGGTGACGGTGGCCAGGCCGGCGGTGACGCTGCCCGGGTTGACGCTGACGTCCAGCAGGGCGGTTACCTGGCTGGCGGCGCGCGCGGGCGGCGCGTGCTGGACGGAGTACGTCCACAGCCCGCCGGCCAGCGCCAGCGCCGCGGCTAGGGCTCCGAGCGCGCGTTTCCTCGGGTGAGCCAGGGCAGTGGTGATCATCTGCGCAGGATCGGGATGTCTGCTCCTTTTCATCGGAACGGCTGTTCATTACTGATTGTAGTCTTTCTGTTGCTATGTGTCACCAGACCTGAGGTTGCCGCCTGTCAGGCGTGCGAGCCCGGGCGGGAGCAGGACCGGGCGGCGGCTGATGGTCAGGCAGGCATATTGAGCTCGTTCAGCCTGAATTGGCTGTCAGAACCCCGCCATGCCGATGGCGGCTACTTACCTGCAGGACTCGTCCAGGAACCACCCGAAAGCCGACGGGCCCGCGCCACATCGCTCGCGTAAAATAGTCGAGGCTGAGAAAGGCCGCTGAGTTGCACTTAAGCACGCGGCTTTCCGCATCGTACGCACGGTGCTTGATAGCAACTCGGTATCGCGAGTGCCGCCTGTTGTCAGGGTTTTCTCGTGGTAGCATCGCGGTACAGCATGACGGCCTCCCGGAGCCGAGTGCGCAGGTTCGAATCCTGCTGGGGGCGCTCACCGCGGATACCGCCAGCAAGGCGCCTGCCAGGCACGACGACCCGCTGCCACTCGCCTCGCTGCTGACACCCTGCGCCAGCACCGGACAGGAAACGCCGCGATCCGACGGCCTCCGCGCCCCAGGCGCGCCCCAGGACCGCCCAGCCCGGGAAAGCGCCGCGCCCCAAAGACCCGGCCGGCGCGCTCGCCCTCGCGTGTCGGCCGTCGTCGCCGCGGCCCGGGCCGTTTCCGCCCAGGAGGCCGCCGATGCCTGAGGTCAGCGCGGCTCAGGAACTGCCGCAGCACGCCGGGCAACCATTTGAGCGCTCGCAGGCAACAGGAGGGCTACAGAACGTGATTTCGCGAGACCACGGGTGTATCTATAGATCATCGCAGGAACAGCGGCGGGAGGGGGACGGACGGGATGGCTGATCACAGCGGGATCGAGTGGACGTCGGCGACGTGGAACCCCACGACCGGGTGCGACCGGGTCTCCGCCGGCTGCGATAACTGCTACGCCCTGGCACTCGCGGCGCGCCTCAAGGCGATGGGCCTGGCCAAGTACCAGGAGGACGGGGACCCCCGCACGTCAGGCCCCGGGTTCGGGGTGACCTACCATCCGCAGGCGCTGGAGATCCCCCTGCGCTGGCGGACCCCGCGGCTGGTCTTCGTGAACAGTATGAGCGACCTGTTCCATGCCCGCGTGGAAGCCCGGTTCGTCGCGCGCGTCTGGGCCGTGATGGCGCGGACGCCGCAGCACACCTACCAGGTACTCACCAAGCGCCCCGAGCGGCTCTCACGCGTGCTGGCCTCGGTTCAGGCGGAGCTGCGGCTGCCGCGCTGGCCGCTGCCCAACGTATGGCTGGGCACGTCGATCGAGTCCGATGACCGGGTGCGCCGCGCTGACCATCTGAGGACCGCGCCCGCCGCGGTCAGGTTCCTGTCCCTGGAGCCGCTGCTGGGCCCGCTGCCCAGTCTTGACCTGGCCGGCATCGACTGGGTGATCGCCGGCGGGGAAAGCGGGCCGCGGCACCGGCCGGTAGACCCCGGCTGGGTCAGGGACCTGCGCGACCGCTCGGTGGAGCGAGGCGTGCCGTTCTTCTTCAAGCAGTGGGGCGGCCGCACCTCCAAGGCTGGAGGCCGCGAGCTGGACGGGCAGATCTGGGACCAGTTCCCGGCGCCGCAGCTCCCGGCTCCTGCCTTCCGGGCCAGGTAATTCCGCCGCCCGCTCGCGGCAGCGCCAAAAGCCAGTTGGCAAAGTGTAACTGTATTGCTACTTCCAGGCAGGACATAACGGGAGGTAGCACTCAGATATGGCTGTACCTACCGGCGTCGTGTGGGAGTGCAAGCCGCACACTGTGGCCAAGCACCGGATCCTGGAGAAGTACCTCCAAGCCTGGTACCCGATCATGATGCAGGCAGCCAAGGTCACGTCGGTCACCTATGCCGAAGGATTCGCAGGCGCCGGCGTCTACAAGAACGGGGAAGCGGGCTCGCCGGTGAAGGCCGCGCGCGTGTTCCTCGCCCGGCCGCACTTCCTCCAGGCCAAGACCCTCCGCATGGTCTTGGTCGAAGCCGACGGGAAACGGCTCGGGCGGCTGAAGCAGGAGATGGCCTCTGCGCTGGGGGAAGGACGGCACGCCCGGGGGCTGCAGGTGCACTACGCCGAAGGCAAGTGCGCCGCCACGCTCCTTCCGGCAATGTCCACCGCCGGGGCGCCGGACGGGCCGGTCTTCGCGTTCCTGGACGGCTTCGGCGGTCCCGACGTGCCGCTTGCTCTCGCACGCTCCATCGCGGCACGGCGGTCAGGCGAGGTCCTCGTCACGTTCGGGACGAGCTTCCTGACCCGGTTCGGCACCAAGGAGATCCACCAGGCCGCCGGCGACGAGGCTTTCGGCGGCACTGAGTGGCGGCGCGTCCACCAGCTGCCCGCCGGGGAGAAAAAGGCCTTCCTGGTCACCGCCTACCGCGACTCACTGAAGAAAGCCGGCTTCTCCCATGTGGTCTCCTTCGAGATGATCGATGACACCGGCTCCGATCTCCACCTGGTCTTCGGCACCAGCAGCATACGCGGCGTGGAGAAGATGAAGGACGCCATGTGGGGTGTCGACCCGGTCAGCGGCGTCCGCTACCGCGATCCCCGCGACCCGGACCAGCTCGAGCTCGACATCGTCCTCAACCCGCACGTGGAGCCGCTGACCCGCGCGCTGCTCAGCGAGCTCGCCAGCGGCGAGCGCACCGTCGCCCAGCTCCGCGACCACGCGCTGCTCGAAACCGTGTACCGCGCGCCGCACGCCACCACCGCCCTCAAGTCCATGCTCAGCGCGGGCCTCATCGACCGCTCCCCTGCCTTCGGCCAGCTCGCCGGGACCACCCGCATCCGCATCACCCCTGCGGGCCGCGAGCGCCTGGCCGCCCCGGAGCTGACCCTGTTCTTACCAGGCAGCGGCACGGGTTAGCTACGAACTGCCAATAGGACGCGCTTACTTGGGGCTTTCCATCTCGGCACGAGGCACGGACGCTTCGACGGCGTGGCGGCCTCTGACCAGTCCGCCAGGGGTCAGCGCTACCTCCGCGGCGAGTGCGAGCAGGCGGTATCTGCCTCCTGGTTCTCGCAGAAGGTGCTCAGGAGGGTCGGCAGCCACAATTGGCGGGGAAGCTGCCCGATCTGGCGACTCGGGGTTTAGTGTCCCATAGCTCCACCGGGCGGCCCAGGGGACGGGCAATAACCTCCCACAACTGCACTGTGCCGTCCAAGCTGCGGACAGCGAGCAGCATGCCGTCCGGGCTTCGCGCCGTGGAGCAGGCCGGAACGCGCACCCGAGTACGGTCGGTCAGGAGCCTGAACAGGCGGCCTATGGCAACGTCCCACAACCGCACCGTGCCGTCGCTATTGCCGGCGGCCAGGATCTTGCCGTCCGGGCTGAACGCCACGTCGACCGGGCTGCCCGTCCGGGGATCCCACTCCGTCCGAGGGAGACTGGAGCCAGGGAAGGCGGGGCCGGGAGGCGAACCTGAGCCGGCAAGGACTGAGGCGGTGATGCCGGCGGCTGCGGCTGTAAGAGCCGCGGAGGCGGCGAGGGCGGCCCGCCCGGTGACCGCGATGGTGCCGGCTGGCGTGCTGACCGTCATGATCTGCCTACGAGTGCCGCTACGGCTTAGCCAGCCCGCCAGTGCCCCGATTCTGCGCTTGACGCGGGTCAGGAGGTCCAGCAGTTGCCTACGGCGCTCTGTGGCAGTCCCGTCCAGCTCGCGGGCGACGGCGCGGCCACGGGCCAGCACCCCCAGGGCGTACCAGGTGGCCCTCAGTAGCCCGGTGAACGGCACGTCCTTCGTCTCCTCCACGATGGCGGAAAGCTCGGCCCGCCACTCCGTACGCAGGTCGTCCCGCTGATCCGGGGGAACGAGGAAGGCCGCCAGGCGCAGCACGCCATACGGGATACGGGTAAGGCGCATGCGGATCTCGTCTTGGACCATGCCGCCCACGGCGCTCGCGACGAGCCCGGCGAGCAGCATGGCAACTGCTCCCAGGAATACGAGGAACGCGTTCATGCCGGGCCACCGCCGAGCTGCGGGCGCAACTGCGGGGACGGCAAGGCGAGCTGGTCGGAAAGCGCGGCCAGCTCATACCGGGCGCTCGCCATCCCGAGCTCGGTGAGGCAGTACAGGTAACGGGCAGGCCGACCCTCCGCAGCCGGGTCGATGTCCTCGCGTTTCCTGTCCAGCCACCCGGCGTGCGCCAGGCGGGCCAGGATCGGATACAGCTTCCCGCTGGGGAAACCCGGTCTCCTGCATCAGCTCATAGCCGTAACGCGGCCGTGAGGCGTCGGCGAGGAAGGCCCTGAGCACTCGCGCGGTCGCCACAGTCACCCTGACGCCAGAGGACCGCTCGACCGCCATAGTAAGATTCTTACATAGGGGAAGGAGAGCGGTCCACTTTTTCCCGCTCGTTCGGCTCCGCCCGAGATAGCGGACCGGCTAAAGCGTGACGGCCTGGTGGTGGTGCGCAGTCGGCGTTACTCCTTGAACGGCACACCGGTCGAAACGGCGACGTCGTACATCCCTGCAGATCTTGCTCACGGGACGCCGATCGCGGACCCGAACCCAGGTCCGGGGGTATCTACGCCAGGCTTGAGGAGCTGGGCCACACGCTGGAGAAATTCACCGAGGAAGTCAGTGCGCGGAGGCCGGTGCTGATTCCGGCGGAATCACCGTTCCGGACGCGGCCGACGGTGATTCCGGCGGAATCACCGGCATCCCCGCCGTGGTGCCGCTGCGGCAGCTGGCCGCCCATCCCCGCAACCCGCGGACCGGCCTAGGGGACCTGACCGAGCTGACCGCCTCGATCCGGCAGCAGGGCGTGTTCGAGCCGCTGGTGGTGCTGACCGCAGCCGCGTACACTGCGGCGGCGGTGCCCGGCGAGGACCCGGTGCCGGACGGCTGCAGCCACGTGATCGTGATGGGGCACCGGCGCGCGGCCGCCGCCCGGGCCGCCGCGGCGGCCGTCGTGCCAGTGCTGATCCGCGATGACCTGGCCGGTGCTGCGGCGATCGCCGCGATGGTCGCCGAGAACATGCACCGGCAGGGCCTGGATCCGCTCGCCGAAGCCGGCGCGTTCGCCGAGCTCGCCCGCCGCGGCTGGTCCCAGCGGCGGATCGCCGGCGAGATCGGGTGCTCCCAGGCGCACGTGTCCAAGCGGCTCGCGCTGCTGGAGCTCCCCGATCAGGCCCGGGCCGCTCTGGGCGCCGGGAAGCTGGCCGTCGCCGACGCGCTCGAGCTGCACAAGCTCGTCGGCGAGGCGGCGGGCGAGCTTGGTGACGTCGACGCCGAGCTCGCCGGCGCGGTCATCGCCCGGGCGGTCGACGAGATCGCGGCGGGCGGCCGCACGGCAGCGGCAGTGTCCCGGGCCCGGCAGGAGATCAGTTGCGCGGTCACCGGGCACAGCCCGCTGCGGCTGGCTGCCGAGCCCGCGCCCGTGATCGACCGGCGGCCTGTACTGCCGCCCGATCCCGGATCACTGGCCGTCTGCTCGCCTGAGGATCTGCGGCAGCTGATGATCAGCGAGTTCGGCCAATGGCTGCGGTCGCGGACCAACCGGCAC
>DASRFJ010000291.1:0-2298 GCA_035651595.1 Streptosporangiaceae bacterium
CGTAGTTAGCCATCCGGTGGTGGCGCGCCACGTTTGCGGTAATGGCAGGCGCGTGCCCGGTGCTGGTGCGCCCGCCGCCATCGCGACCACGCCAGGGCCCGCTCGGCCGGCGTCAGGCGGTCCCACACCACCCGCAGCAGGAGCTCCCGCACCTCGGGAACCGTGAGCGGGATCAGTTGCGGCCCCCTTTTTTGCTGCGCGCCCGCCGGGCGGCTCGCGCCCGGATGACCGTCAGCACCGCCAGAGCGAACAGGCTCAAGGTGACATGCCGATGCCAGCCGGTCCAACCGCGCACCTCGTAGTCGCCCAACCCGCAGTCGCTCTTGGCCAGCTCGAACAGATCCTCGATCGCCCACCGCGCCCCGGCGACCCGGACCAACTCCTCCAGGGGGGTGTCCGGCGGGCCGCCGCAGGCGAAGTACGCCACCTCCTTTGGGTCGGCGAGGCTGCGGCGGATCAGTAGCCACCGGCGGCACTTGTCCGGCTCGGGCGCGTTCGTACACAGCAGCGCCCAGTCGTACCGCCGCGGGCCCTTGGCGCCGTCCCCGCAACTAAGCCGACGCCAGGCATCAGCCGGCACCTCGGCGAGCAAGGCCCCGGCGCGCACCTGCCGGAACCCGACCCACACCGCGAAGTCCGACCGCACCCCGACCACGTACCCCAAGCCGTGGCGCTCGGCAGTGGCCCGGAAGTGGTAGTCAGACCCGTACACCGCGTCCGCCGTGACCCACCTCACCGGCACCCCGGCCGCCACCGCCCGGTCGATCATCCGCCGCCCCAGCACCGGCTTGGTGGCGAACTCGACCGCCTCGGGGACCCCGGCCTCCTCCCGGCGGGTGGCGTCGCTCGCCCACTCCTTGGGGAGATATAGCGCCCGATCCAGCAGCGCCCGGCCCCGCTCGGTCACGTAGCCGAGGAACACGCCGACCTGGCAGTTCTCGACCCGGCCGGCGGTCCCGCTGTACTGCCGGGCCACCCCGACCGACTTCGCCCCCTTCTTCAGGAAGCCGGTCTCGTCCACGACCAGCACGCCGCCCGCCTGGCCGAGGTGTTCAGCCACGTAGCCGGTCAGGTCGTCGCGGACGGCGTCCGCGTCCCAGGCGGCGCGGGCCAGCAAGTGCTGCACGCCGTCGGGGGTCGCGTCACCGAGTTGCTCGGCCAACTGCCAGCCGTTCTTCCGTTGGGCGTCACTGAGGAGTCCGCGGAGGTAGCCCAAGACCCGCTGGCGCGGCTCGGAGCGGCCAAAGCGTCGCCCCAGCCGCTCACCCACCGTCGCCAACTCCTCCGCCCACCGCGCCACTTGCTCCGCCGTCGGTCGTCCTGACATGGCATGCCCTCGCCAGAAGTCCTTGCGAGGGTTATTGTAGTAACTACGACTGTAGGATTAAGAACCGCGCCCCGTTCGACCCGCACTGGTCGTCACGAATCACCAGTTGACAACACGCTACCTGGTTCGGCGTCTGGGCTACCCGCCAGACTGATGACCTTGAACGACCGGTCCGGGTGCATCCCGGCCAAAGTCCCAGCAATGAACTCTGCGGACTGCTCTGTGGGGAACTGGTGCGCCGACGCTGGTGTGTCGGCGAGCACTGCCGACACCGGAACCGCGAGGCCACCACCCGGTCCATCTGCTTGCATTTTGAGGTGGTAGCCCAGCACGCGGGCACTGGCCGCGTCACGCACCTCGATGACCCATTGAGCCACGGCTTACCCTCTTGATGCCGAAACCGGATTCAGCATGGTTGATTGACAAGTGCCCCATTCAAGTGCGGTCACTTCCCGAACTCGCGGTGCAACTGCTCGATGGCCCGCGCGTCCTCCCGGAGCATCTTGTTGTCGTACTTGATGCCCTGGGAATCGTAGACCCGCCGCAGCTTATCCTCCGTGCTCTCATAGACTGGGGTGGAGGAACCGCCGCTGCTGGGGCTGTCCTTCTTGAACAGGCTCCCGATCAGTGCCAGTACCACTAGGACCCCAATCACAAGCGACGCCCCGCCCTTCTTGTCATCGCTCATCGTGAAGCCCTCCGCCGCCGAACTAGTTATTAGGTTGCGCCGGCGCAACCTATCACCAACGCACGATTACACCGCGCCGGCGAGCGCAAGTCAAGGACTTGGGTGCCGACTTACGGCGGGTGGTCAAGCCGCCGCCCGAGCTACCTATCCCACTAACGGACCTTGCGCCGGTTCGCGCCCGCCCCGAATCGCCCCGCCGCCGAACGACATAGCTCAGCAGCGGCGGGGCACCGGTGAGCTATGAAGGCCCAGAAACGAATCATGCCCCGCCGTCTGCTGCAGC
>DASRFJ010000292.1:0-9127 GCA_035651595.1 Streptosporangiaceae bacterium
CTGCCTGCCCCCGCCCCGTCCGCCCCGCCCGCGCGCCCGTTAGGCAGTGCCCGTATTGCCCGCTTCTGCTCCAATACGTTCGACAGCTGCTCTGGGCCTGAGCTGCGATCCGAAATTATTGCGGACACTTACCCCCCCCCAGATCGGGGGGGTAAGTGTCCGCAATAATCTGGCGCGCCTGTCGGCGGACCCGGAATAGGCGTAAATATCCCGACCCGGGGGCGTGGGCAGCCGGATCACAGCGAGGGGCCGCGACCAATCGTGACCACACGTTGGTCTGAAACATCCACATCCGGCGCCTTTTCTGCCACGAAGCCATCCCGCTGGCATCTCACCGGGTGTCGCGGCGGACGCGACAACACGGCGGCAACACGGCCGCAGCACGGCGGCAGCACGGCCGCAGCACGGCCGGAACACGGCCGGAAGACGGCGGCGCGCTCACGCGCAGTCGCGTCGCAGGTGGGGGGCCTAGTGCCGGTGTGAAATGTCCACTATGTGGTGGAGTGTGCAACGGACGTCGTCGCTGCGTGTGGCGACCGGGCCGATCTTCATGACATGGGGTTACGCAGGGCTTACTCTACGAGTACCATGTCACCATGTCAGACGCGCCCAAGGCATCCGATGATTCTGGTTGCGGTCGAAAACGATCAAATGGAGCGGAGATCATGAATTGCCGCGGCGTGTGCAAAAATCGACAACCGTATTGCGATGTCACTTAGCTCGATCTCGACCTCAACGGAAGACCATCCTCAACCGAAGACCATCCTCGACCGAAGATCATCCGCAACGGAGGCCGGCGACCGGAAGCGGGACGCGGCCCATGCGGTTCATGCCGGACCCGGACGGGCGTCCATAGCGGCCGCCACGGCCCCGGTCGGCAGCGGGGGCGGACGGGCCGTACGGACCCATCCAGAGTCCGGCGCGGGCCCGGAAGGACACGCGAAGAGTTCGGGAGTGCCGCATCCGGCAGCCGGCCGGCGTCGGCCGCAAATCCGTACGAAATCCGCGACGCGCCGGGGTGCCGCCGTTCCGCGGATGCACGGATGGCTTAGGCTAGTGCCTTGAACTATTGCCGCGGGGTATCGCCCGGTGAGACGTCTCTGCCACCGCAGAGGCCCGCAGAGATTACCATAAGTAATGGACTGCATACGGAGAGTAATATATTTGAATTTGTGACGACGTAACCTGGCATTTGCGTTGCCGAAAGGGTAGTTGATTGGCTAGTTTCCCCTCCCGACAAACCTTTTTCCTACGAAACCCGAGGTGACCCCGAGTGGCTCTTCCTCCCCTCACTCCCGAAGAGCGTGCCGCAGCCCTTGAGAAGGCGGCCCGGGCACGCAAAGAACGCGCTGAGGTTAAGAATCGCCTCAAGCGCGGAGCCACGACCTTGTCCGATGTCATCAAGGAAGGCGGTACTGATGACGTCATCGGCAAGATGAAGGTCTCTGCCCTGCTCGAGTCCCTGCCGGGCGTCGGCAAGGTAAGGGCGAAGCAGATCATGGAAAGGCTTGGTATCGCGGAATCGCGGCGCGTTCGCGGGCTCGGTACCAACCAGCGGGCGGCTCTTGAGCAAGAGTTCGGTGCCGTCGATATCTGAGCGACATGCCTCAACGGGGGGACCTGCGGGGGATATCCCCACGGGTCAGCAGATCGTCCCCTCGGGCGAACACGGCAGGACCGGGGCTGTTACCACAGCCCGGGCGCATTCGCGGCTGACCGTGCTCTCCGGACCCTCCGGGGTCGGGAAGAGCACGGTCGTCGCCGAACTCCGCCGTACTAGCCCGCAGATTTGGCTTTCGGTATCGGTAACTACTCGCAAGCCGCGCCCCGGCGAAGTAAACGGGCGCGATTATTACTTCGTGGACGACCGCGAGTTTGACCGCATGGTCGACGATGGCGAGTTGCTGGAGTGGGCCTGCCCGCACGGCACCCACCGGTCCGGCACCCCGCGGCGGCCGGTCGAGGCGCGGCTCAGCGATGGCATTCCGTGCCTGCTGGAGATCGACCTCGCCGGAGCGCGGCAGGTCAAGCGCGCCGCCCAGGACGCCCGCATGGTGTTTCTCGCCCCGCCCTCCTGGGACGAGCTGGTCCGCCGGCTGACCGGCCGGGGCACCGAGCCGCCCGACGTCATCGAGCGCAGGCTTGCCACCGCGCGGGAAGAACTGGCCGCCGCCGGTGAGTTTGATATCACGCTGGTGAACACGTCAGTCACGGACGTATGCCGCCAGCTGGTAGCCTTGGTGAAGCAGTGAGCTAAGCCCAGGGGTTCTCCCGGGTTAAAGGAAGGCAAAACGTGGCAGGGACTCAGGTCGCCGAAGGCATCATCAACCCGCCGATCGACGAGCTTCTTGGAGTCGTGGACAGCAAGTACCGGCTGGTCATCATGGCCGCGAAGCGCGCACGGCAGATCAACGCTTACTACTCTCAGCTGGGCGAGGGCCTGCTGGAGTACGTCGGACCGCTGGTGGACACGCGCAGCCAGGAGAAGCCGCTGTCCATCTCTCTTCGCGAGATCAAGGACCGGCTGCTCAACGTAGAGGCCATCGAGGGCTAGGCCTCGACCCGACATGCCCGCGCGCGTCGTTCTCGGCGTCGGCGCGGGCATTGCCGCGTATAAGGCCTGTGAGCTGTTGCGGCTGCTGACCGAATCGGGACACGAGGTCCGGGTCGTGCCGACTCCCGACGCGCTGCGGTTCGTGGGCGAGGCGACCTGGGCGGCGCTGTCCGGGCAGCCTGTCGCCACCCAGCCGTGGACCGACGTGCCGAACGTGCCGCACGTCCGGCTGGGTCAGGAAGCCGAACTCGTCGTAGTCGCCCCGGCCACCGCGGACCTGCTGGCCCGGGCCGCGGCGGGCATGGCGGGCGACCTGCTCACCGCCACACTGCTCACCGCGCGGTGCCCGGTGCTGTACGCGCCGGCCATGCACACCGAGATGTGGCAGCATCCGGCGACCCAGGCGAACGTCGCACTGCTCCGGGCGCGCGGCGCGACCGTGCTCGACCCCGCCGTGGGCAGGCTGACCGGCAAGGACACCGGCCCCGGCCGGCTGCCCGAGCCGGCTGAGATATTCGCCGTCGCCACCCGCCTCCTCGACCACGAGGAAGACCTGGCCGGCCGCCGCGTCGTCGTGTCGGCGGGCGGCACGCGCGAGGAGATCGACCCGGTCCGGTTCATCGGCAACTGGTCGTCTGGACGCCAGGGCTATGCGCTGGCGCGCACCGCGGTTGCGCGCGGCGCGGAGGTGACGCTGGTGGCCGCCAACGTCAGCCTGCCCGACCCGGCCGGGGTGAAGGTCGTCAGCGTGGTGTCCGCGCGGCAGCTGCTCGACGCGGTGACCGAGGCTGCGAGCTCCGCCGACATCGTCGTGATGGCCGCCGCGGTCGCCGACTACCGGCCGGAAACCCGGCACCCCGGCAAGCTCAAGAAGGACGCTGGTCCGCCCGAGCCGATTCGCCTCGTCGAGAACCCCGACATCCTCGCCACGCTCGCCCGCAACCGGCAGACGACGGGCCGTCCGGCCGTGCTCGTCGGGTTCGCGGCGGAGACCGATACATCTCCCGAACAGGCAACGGCTAAGCTTGTCCGCAAGGGTTGTGACCTGCTCGTCGTGAATCCCGTCGGCGACGGGCTTGGCTTCGGGACCGCGGACAACGAGGCAGTTGTCTACGGCGTGGACGGGTCGGCCACCGAAATCCCGCGCGGGTCAAAGGAAACGCTCGCCGACGCGGTGTGGGATCTAGTGGTAGCCGGCCAGACTTAAGGCCCCTCACAAGCGAACCCGGATAAACTCACCGCAACAGTTGGCCAGTCCTATCAAGGGAGAAATCGACGTGGCGCGTCGCCTGTTTACGTCTGAGTCGGTGACGGAGGGCCATCCGGATAAGATGGCCGACCAGATCAGCGACGCCATCCTGGATTCCATGATCAAGGATGACCCGGGCAGCCGGGTTGCCGTGGAGACCCTGATCACCACCGGCCAGGTGCACGTGGCCGGCGAGGTGACCACCCAGACTTATGTTGACATCCCCGGCATTATCCGGGAAAAGATCCTCGAGATCGGGTACGACTCGAGCGCCAAGGGTTATGACGGAGCGTCCTGTGGCGTATCGGTCAGCATCGGGTCGCAGAGCCCGGACATCGCCCAGGGCGTGAACGACGCGTTCGAGTACCGCGAGGGCGAGGGCGTCGATGACTTCGACCGGCAGGGCGCCGGGGACCAGGGCCTGATGTTCGGCTACGCGTGCCGCGAAACGCCGGAGCTGATGCCGCTGCCGATCATGCTGGCGCACAAGCTCGCCCGCAAGCTGTCCGAAGTCCGCCGCTCCGGCACGGTGCCCTACCTGCGGCCCGACGGCAAGACCCAGGTGACCATCGAGTACTCCGGTGACACGCCGGTCAGGCTGGACACCGTGGTCGTGTCCTCCCAGCACGCGCCGGACATCAACCTGAAGGAACTGCTCACCCCGGACATCCGCGACTACGTGGTGGAGCCGGTGCTCGCCGAGGCGGGCCTGGACACCGACGGCTTCCGGCTTCTGGTCAACCCGACCGGCCGGTTCGAGATCGGCGGGCCGATGGGTGACGCCGGCCTCACCGGCCGCAAGATCATCATCGACACCTACGGCGGCATGGCGCGGCACGGTGGCGGGGCGTTCTCCGGCAAGGACCCGTCCAAGGTGGACCGCAGCGCCGCCTACGCGATGCGCTGGGTCGCCAAGAACGTGGTGGCGGCCGGCCTTGCCGACCGGTGCGAGGCCCAGGTCGCGTACGCGATCGGCAAGGCGACGCCGGTTGGCCTGTTCGTGGAGTGCTTCGGCACCGAGAAGGTCGCGGTGGAGCGCATCCAGGACGGCATCAGCCAGGTCTTCGACCTGCGCCCGCGCGCGATCATCGCCCAGCTCGACCTGCTCCGCCCGATCTACGCGCAAACCGCGGCATACGGTCACTTCGGCCGCAACGAGCCGGACTTCTCCTGGGAGCGGACCGACCGCGCCGAAGCGCTCCGCGCCGCGGTCGGCCTGTAACAAGCAGCGCCGCGCTCTGGTAAACCGGGAGCGTGGCGACGCAGAAACGACCTCGACGCGAACAGACCGCGGCACCCAAGCTGCCGGTCGCCCGCGTCGCGGTGGATATTTCGCTCGCCCACCTGGACCGTCCGTTCGACTACCTCGTGCCGGACCGCGACGACGATGACGCGCGGCCCGGCGTGCGCGTGCGCGTGCGTTTCGCCGGGCAGCTCGTCGACGGCTACCTGCTGGAGCGCGCGGAAACCAGCGAGCACCAGGGCAGGCTCGCGTACCTGGAGCGGGTCGTGTCGCCGGAGCCGGTACTGGCGCCGGAGATCGTCGCGCTCGCCCGCGCTGTCGCCGACCGGTACGCCGGCACGCTCGCCGACGTGCTCCGCCTGGCGATCCCGCCGCGTCACGCCACCGTGGAGAAGCAGGACCCCCGAGGCGTCCAGCCGCCGGAAACCGTGCCCCCCGCGCCCCCCGCGCCTGGCCCATGGACCAGGTACCCGGCGGGCGAGGCATTTCTCGCCGCGGTCCGCGACGGCCGTCCGGTCCGCGCCGCCTGGTCCGCGCTGCCCGGTCCGTACTGGCCGGACGAGATCGCTATCGCCGCCGCCACCGCGGCCGCGGCCGGTCGCGGCACGGTGATCGTCGTTCCGGACGCCCGTGACCTGGCCCGGGTCGGCGACGCCCTGCATCGCAACGGCTTGCCGCACGCCAGCCTCGCCGCGGAACTCGGCCCTGCGGAGCGGTACCGCCGCTGGCTGGCGGTTCGCCGCGGCGCGGTAAGGATCGTCGTCGGCACCAGGGCCGCGATGTTCGCCCCGGTCGCCGACCTCGGCCTGGTCGTGCTGTGGGACGACGGCGACGACCTGCACGCGGAGCCGCGCGCTCCGTATCCGAACGCCCGCGAGGTACTGGCCCTGCGCGCGTATCAGCAGCACGCCGCCGCGCTGATCGGCGGCTTCGCCAGGTCCGCCGAGCTCACCCAGCTGGTGGCGACCGGCTGGGCCAGGCCGCTGACTCCGGACCCGGCGATCCTCCGCCAGGTCGCGCCGCGGGTCGCCGCCGCCTGGGGGGCCGACGACGACACGGAGCTGGCCAGGGACGCCGCCGCGCTCAGCGCCCGGCTGCCCAGCCTGGCGCTGCGCACCGCCAGGGACGCGCTGCGTGGGGCCCGCGACGAGCCCGGACCGGTCCTGGTCCAGGTGCCGCGACGCGGCTACCTCGCGTCGTTCGCCTGCGATCGCTGCCGCGAGCCCGCCAGGTGCGCCGTCTGCCACGGACCGCTGGAGATCAGCGGCGCCCACGAGATACCAGATTGCCGTTGGTGCGGGGCGCTCGCCGCGGACTGGGCGTGTCCGCACTGCGGCGGCACCCGGGTCCGCGCCGTGGTCACCGGCGCCGCCCGCACCGCCGAGGAACTCGGCCGCGCCTTCCCTGGCTACCCGGTGCGGACCTCCGGCGGCCCGCACGTGCTCGCCACCGTGCCGGACGAACCCGCGCTGGTCATCGCGACCCCGGCCGCGGAGCCGGTCGCGCCGGCCGGCTACGCGGGCGCGCTGCTCCTCGACGGCTGGGCACTGCTCGGCCGCGCCAGCCTGCGTGCGGCCGAGGAGGCGCTGCGCCGCTGGCTGAACGCCGCGGCCCTGACCCGCCCCGCCGCGCCGGTGGTGGTCCTCGCCGAGGCTGGCCTGCCGGTGGTGCAGGCGCTGATCCGGTGGGATCCGGCGTCATTTTCCGAACGAGAGTCGGCTGAACGAGCCGAACTCCGGTTCCCGCCAGCGGTGCGGATGGCCGCGGTCAGCGGAGACCCAGCCGCCTTGGGTGACTTCCTGCTGAGCGCCGGCCTCCCGGGGGACGCCGAGGTGCTTGGCCCGGTGCCGGCCGGTGCCGAGGAAGATACCGAGCGTGCGCTGATCCGGATCAACCGCGAGCGCGGCGGCGTACTCGCCGAGGCGCTGCGCACCGCCCAGGCCGGCCGGAGCGCGCGGAAGGAAGGGGGCGGCGTCCGCGTTCAGCTGGATCCTGCGGAGGTCGTCTGATCAATAGACTGATGGACATGAGCATCAGGCCGATCCGGTTGTTCGGTGACCCGGTACTGCGGACACCAGCCGAGCCGGTCCGTGACTTCGACGCCGAGCTGCGGCGGCTGGTCAAGGACCTCACCGATACCATGCTGGACGCGCCGGGTGTGGGCCTGGCCGCGCCGCAGATCGGCGTCGGCCTGCGGGTGTTCACCTACCACGTGGACGACGACGAGCCCGGGCACCTGATCAACCCCGTGCTCGACCTGTCCGAACAGGTCGAGGAGGACGACGAGGGCTGCCTGTCGTTCCCCGGTCTGGTCTACCCGGTGGACCGCGCGTACGGCGTGGTCGCCAAGGGCTTCAACATGTACGGCGACCCGGTCACCATCGAGGGCACCGAACTGCTGGCCCGCTGCATCCAGCACGAGACCGACCACCTCGACGGAATCTTGTTCATCGACCGGATGGACGCCAAGCAGCGCAAGCAGGCCATGAAGGCGATCCGCGAGGCCGAGTGGTGGGGTAGTCCTGGGGCCGAGACGGTGCCGACGGTAAGAGTGTCCCCGCATAACACGTTCGGGAAGGCGCTGTAGCGGCCGATGCGCCTGGTTTTCGCGGGTACCCCGCAGACCGCCGTGCCGGCCCTAGAGGCCCTGCTGGCGTCCCGGCACGAGGTCGTCGCGGTAGTGACTCGTCCCGACGCGCCCGTCGGCCGCGGTCGGCACGTGGAGCGCGCCCCGGTGGCCCTGCGCGCCGATGAGGCCGGCCTGGCGGTGCTCACCCCGCAGAAGGTGCGCGATCCGGAGTTCCTTGACCGGCTCCGCGAACTGGCGCCGGACTGCTGCCCGGTCACCGCGTACGGCGCGCTGCTGCCGCAGGCCGCGCTGGACATCCCGCCGCGCGGCTGGGTCAACCTGCACTTTTCCGTGCTGCCGGCCTGGCGCGGCGCGGCGCCCGTGCAACACGCGATCATGCACGGTGACGACATGACCGGCGCGACCACGTTCGAGATCGTCGCCGCGCTGGACGCGGGCCCGGTCTACGGGGTGCTGACCGAGCCGATCCAGCGCGACGACACCGCGGGGACGCTGCTGGCCAGGCTGGCCGTTTCCGGGGCACGGCTGCTCGTCGCGACGCTCGACGGGATCGAGGACGGCACGCTCACCGCGATTCCGCAACCGGAGGACGGCGTGAGCCTCGCGCCGAAGCTCACCGTCGCCGACGCCGAAGTCGACTGGAAACTCCCGGCGCACATCATCGACCGCCGGATTCGTGGCTGCACCCCGGACCCGGGCGCGTGGACCACGATGGACGGCGCACGGGTGAAGCTCGGCCCGGTATCGCTCACGCTCGCCCCCGATATTGAGCCCGGCGAGGTTCGCGTGGGACGCGACGAAGTGCTCGTGGGCACGGCCACCCGTCCGGTCCGGCTCGGCGCGGTCCAGGCGCCAGGCAAGAAGCGCATGCCGGCCGCCGACTGGGCTCGCGGCCTGCACGCCACCGGAACGGTCCGGTTCGGCTAGCCATGCCCTCTCGTCCCCGGCGTCGCACCGACCCGGCCCGCCGCGCCGCGTTCGACGTGCTGCGCGCGGTCGCGGACCGCGACGCGTACGCGAACCTGCTGCTCCCGTCGCTGCTCACCGAGCGCGGCATCACCGGCAGGGACGCGGCGTTCGCGACCGAGCTGACATACGGCACGCTGCGCGGCCGCGGCACCTACGACGCGATCCTGGCCGTGTGCAGCGACCGGGACGACCTCGACCCGCCGGTCCGCGACGTGCTGCGGCTCGGCGCGCACCAGCTGCTCGCCACCAGGACCAGCAGCCACGCCGCGGTCGCGACCTCGGTCGACCTGGTCAAGGACGTGTGCGGGCCGCGCCCGTCCGGCTTCGTCAACGCGGTGCTGCGCCGGGTCGCCGGCCGCGACCTGGCGGCCTGGCTCGCGATCGTCGCCCCGGACCGCGCGGCCGACGAGGTGGGCCACCTCGCCGTCCGGCACAGCTACGCGCGGTGGATCGTCGAAGCCTTCCACGACGCCCTCGACGCCCCCTACGTGACGGAAATCGACGACGCCCTGGCCGCCGGCA
>DASRFJ010000293.1:0-17860 GCA_035651595.1 Streptosporangiaceae bacterium
GCCGCCACCTGACCACCCCGCCGCCCGCCGCCCACCTCGCCGCCACCTGACCACCCCGCCGCCCGCCGCCCGCTCGGACATTCCGGATATTTCCGGTATGTCGGGTGCGCCGGCGAGCGCGCCAGATTATTGCGGCAGTTGCCCTCCCGGTTTGGATCTTGGTGGCTTATTCAGGGCCCGCGCCGAGGCGGGCGGCACTGGTCGGCCTTGCTGGCGGCGGATAAATTCCGAACAACGTGGTGGATTTTCCCTTCGTGGTAACGGGACCCTCGCGTACGGGGGTCCATCTACCACGATGGGGTAATCCACCACATTGATGCTGGGGCAGCCAGTGACGACCGCGCATCGCCAGCCACATGACTCACGCTAGCCTCAACCACCATCAGGCAGGGTCCCGCAGACAGCCAGGCGCCGGGCACGAAAATGCTGGGGTCGATGACTGATTCGGTCGAGTGGCTGCCGTTTTACCGTGCTGTGCATGAGCCGGAAGCTAGACCCCTTCACCGCGGCCGGGCTGCGGGGACTGCCCGACTGCTGTCCGCACACGGACGACGACGGGAAGACCGTGCGCTACTGCGCGTTCGCGCTGGGACTGGCGATCGCCCTGCGCGGTGCCGCGGAATCAGCCTCAGACGAGGGCGGGCAGCTCGGCGCGGGAAGAGATGCCGAGCTTGGGGTAGGCCTTGTAGAGGTGGTAGGCGACTGTCCGCGGCGACAAGAACAGCTGGGCGGCGATGTCCCGGTTGGCTAGGCCGCGGGCGGCGAGCCGGGTGATCTGAAGCTCTTGCGGAGTGAGCGCGGCCAGGAGGTCGGGAGCCGCGGCGCGCGGCGCCGCGATGCCGGTAGCGGTCAGCTCGGTGCGCGCCCGGTCCGCCCACGGCCGGGCGCCGAGCGCATCGAAGGTCTGAAGCGAGGCGAGCAGCTGGACGCGGGCGTCGCGTTTGCGCCGTTCCCGGCGCAGCCACTCGCCATACAGCAGCTGAGTACGGGCCTGGTCGAACGGCCTGGTGTGCTTGCTGTGGAGGCTCAGCGCGAGTTCGTAGTGCCGTTCGGAATCTGCCTCGGAGGCGATCAGCGCCTGACACCGAGCCTGCAGCGCGGCAGCCCACGGCTGGCCAACCAGCGGCGCCCAGCGGCCGAACCGGCCCGCGGCCTCGGCGGCCTGCTCGAGCTGACCGAGCCGGACCGCAGCCTCGACCAGATCCGGCGCCATCCGGGTGATGTTGGGATGATGCCAGGCGGGACCGGCCGCGGCCGCCTGCATGCGCGCCAGCGATTCCGCGACCCTGCCGTAGCCGAGGTCAAGCACGCTCAGCGCGGCCTCCGCCCAGGGTGCCGCGGCCGCGCTCTGCTCGGTGCCACGCACCTGCTCGGCGTAGTCGCGGCAGGCGGGCTCGTCGCCCTCGATCGCGGCGAGGTAGGCGAGCGTGCCGCACATCCAGTCGGCCCAGAACGCCTGGCCGAGGTCGAGCGCGAGCTGGCGGCCCTCGGCGGCGCCGATCCGGGCATCGCGGTAGTTGCCGAGCATGGTGTCCGCCCAGGATTGCTGGCTCAGGCCGCTCGGCAGCAGCCCGATGGCGCCGCGAGCGCGGGACTCATCCACCAGCGCCTGCCCGATGTCTTTCATCGCGTCGTCCCGGCCGACGAGGCACGCGGCGGCCGCGGTGATCATCAGTACCCGCGGGCCCACACCGACGGCGCTGTCCCGCACCTGGGCGATCGTGTCGCCGAGCGGCGGGTAGCGCGTGGTGTCCAGGCCGAGCACGCTTGCCGCGTTCCACCTGATCAGCCACCCGAGCGGCTGCTGTCCGTAGTCGGACGGCAATCCGTCAAGCAGACGTACCGTCGCCGCGATCCGCTCCCGGTCGTACGGTGCCTGCCTGATTTCCTGATGCGCCTCCATCAGCATCCACAGCGCCTCCGCCGGATCCGCGCCGGCGATCGCCGCGGCGCCGGCCAGGTTCAGCTCGTACGCGCCGAGCATGATCCCGTCCGCGACGTCGGCTAGCGCACGGACCCGGAGCAGCCGTACGGTGAGCGCGGGGTCCGCGGCGTCCTTGCCTGCCCGCCCGGCCAGTTCCCGCGCGGTCTGATGCTGGCCGTCGTCCAGGGCCGCCTCAGCGGCCTGGGCCAGCCGGCGGATGGCCGCGGTGGCGTCCTCGCTGAGCTGGGCGGCCCGCTGATAGGCGGCGGTCGCGGCGGCGTGGCCGTTGCGGGCGGTCGCGCGGTCGCCGGCCCGCTCGAGTTCGGCCGCGACGTGCTCGTCGGGCACGGTGGTGGCGACCGACAGGTGCCAGACGCGTCGATCAGCCTGGTCGGGGCCGGTGCACGCGGCGGCCAGCGCACGGTGCGCGGCCTGCCGCTGGCTGTGCGTGGCGCCGTGATAGGCGGCCGCCCGGATCAGCGGGTGCCGGAACTCCAGTATCCCGCCGCCGATCGAGACCAGACCTTGTTCCTCTGCCGACTGAAGTTCGGCGGAATCCAGCCCGGCCCGGTACAGCAATCCCAGGTCACCGGTGTCGTCCGCCGCGGCGATCAGCAAGCCTGCCCGGGCGGCGCCGGGCAGCGACCGGATCTGGTGGCCGAACGCATCGATCACCGTGCTGGTCACCGGTACCGGGGCGCCCATCGCGGCCGGCCTGGCCGCCACGGCGGTGCCGGACAGTTCGATCAGCGCGAGCGGGTTGCCGCGGGTGACCGCAATGAGCTGGTCGCGTTGCCCGGGTGGCAGCGCGACGTCCCGGTCGGCGAGCAGCGCGGCCGCCGCGGTCGCGTCGAGGCCGGGGACCGGCACGTCGGTGATGCCCTTGGCGGGGAACGCGCCCGGGTAGTCGCGACTGGTGAAGATCATCACGATCCCGTCGCGTTGCAGCCGCCGCGCCGCGAACAGCATCGCCTCCACCGAGGCTCGGTCCAGCCAGTGGGCGTCGTCGATCAGGCAGATGACCGGGGCCAGCTCGGCAAGCAGCGACAGCGCGCCGACACCGACGAGGAACCGGTCCCCGACGCTGGCCGGGCCGTCGGACGCGGGCTGGGCGAGGCCGAACGCGGCCGCCAGCGCCGCGCCTTGCGGGCCGGGCAGCGCGCCGAGCCGATCCAGGGCTGGCCGGATGAGCTGGTGCAGCCCGGCGAACGGCAGTTCGGCCTCGGATTCGATGCCGGTGGCGCGCAGCACCGGCATCTGGCCGCTGGCGCATTCGGCGGCGTAGTCCAGCAGCGCGGTCTTGCCGATACCCGGCTCGCCCCGCAACACCAGCGCGCCGCTGCCCCCCGCGCGGGCCTGCCCCAGCAGCGCCTCGATGGCGGTCTGCTGAATCCGCCGTCCCTGCAACATGACACGAACATACCTATCCCGCCCGGCATCCCCGCATGCAAGTACTGAACGACGATACGGATTCCGCTTGGCTGCCCGGATTCTAACGTGGGCTGGACCAGACAAAGGAGTGTTGATGAGCGAAGGCAAGCTGCCGGACCTCGGCGTGATGCTCGCCGCACACCGCGCGTTCCGCCGCGACGTGACCACGCTGGCGCGCGCCGCTACCCGCGACACGCTGCGTGATCCGGTGCGGCGGGTCACGGTGGGCGCGGGGTGGGGGGTGTTCCGGCGGCAGCTGGCGCTGCACCACCAGGCGGAGGACGCGAGGGTGTGGCCGGTGCTGCGGAGCCGGCTGGCCGGGCGCGCGGCGCTGTCCGTGCTGGACGAGATGGTGGCCGAGCACAGCCTGATCGATCCGCTGCTCGCCGTGGTAGACCAGGCGTTCGACGACGAGCGGCTGCCGCTGGGCGACGTGATCGGCGAGCTTGCCAGCACGCTCGGCGGCCACCTCGACCACGAGGAGCGGGAAGCCCTGCCGCTGATCGGCGCCACGCTGACCGCTGCGGAGTGGCTGGATGTGCTGGCGTCGCTTGAGCCCGCACCCGATCTGGGGGAACTGGTCCCGTGGCTGGTCGACGGCCTGCCGCCGAGCGACGCGGCGGACGTGCTGGCGATGTTCCCGCCGGCGCTGACGGAGCGCTACCACGGCGAATGGAAGCCGTGGTACGACGCGGTTTCCCGGTGGTGACCGGCGATGATCGGCCTGCTGCTCGGCGGCCTGCTGCGAGAGCCGGCCCGTAGGGTTGAACCCGTGCGGAATCTGATCGAGACGGTGGCCTGGGTCCGGGTAGCGGAGGGCAAGATCTTGTGCGCGCGGTCGCACGGCAAGGACGTGTTCTACATACCTGGCGGCAAGCGCGAAGCCGGGGAGACAGAGCTGGACACCCTGCTCCGCGAGATAAAGGAGGAGCTGACGGTGGACCTGCTCCCGGACACCGCGCGCCACGTCGGCACCTACCGGGAACAGGCGCACGCACACGCCGACGGTGTCGTCGTGGTGATGAGCTGCTACACCGCCGACTATCAGGGCACGCCGGCCGCCAGCAGCGAGATTGCGGAGCTGGACTGGCTCGGCTACGCCGACCGGGACCGGGTGGCCCCGGTCGACCAGCTGCTGTTCGACGATCTGCGGGCCGCGGGCCAGCTCCGCTAGTCCGCGTCGTGGTGCCGGGGCATCATCGCACTTCGGTCATGATCTCGACGGGGAGCAGTTCCGGGCGTTTTGGGGGATGGTCGTCGCCGCTCGAGGTGTGGCGCAAGCGGCGATTCACCCAGGGCAGCGCGTACTGCTTGGCCCAGCGGGCGTCCTGACGGCGGGCGGCCAGCCATCGGGGCGACACGCCGGTCACGACGAGCGGCGCTCGCCAGTCGGAGTCCACCGGCACGCCGAGCACCTCGCAGGCGCGGAGCGCGACGCGGATGTGCCCTTCGGCCGTGAGGTGCAGGCGGTCCTGGCTCCACGCGCGCGGGTCGCGCAGTACCCGCATCGACCAGAGGTCGACGACCTCGCAGCCGCGCTCGTCGGCGATCGCGCGCAGGTGCATGTTGTACGCGGCGATCCGCCCGCGCAGCATCCGGATCACCGGAAAGGCGAGCGGGTCGAAGCCGGTGAAGATCAGCACGCGGCAGCCCGCCGCCCGCAGGCGGGCCACGCCCGAGTCGAACTCGGCCGCCAGCGTGTCCACCTCGGCGCGGCGCAAGAGGTCGTTTCCGCCAGCGGCGATACTGACCATGTCGGGGGCCATGGCGATCGCCGGCTCGATTTGCTCGGCGATTACGTGCCGCACCAGATTGCCGCGGACCGCGAGGTTCGCGTAACGGAAGCCGGGAACCTGGGCGGCCAGTGCCACGGCGACGCGGTCGGCCCAGCCGATCGGCTGTCCGTCCGGGCCGAAGTCGTTGAGCCCTTCGGTAAAGCTGTCACCGAGGGCTACGAACGAGGTGATGTCGTGCTCCGCCATACGCCCATGATGCCAAAGCCACGGAGGGACACTGGAAGCATGCGGACGACACTCGCCGGCGTGGCGGCGCTGGTAATAGGAGCGACGCTCACGGCGGCCGGCTGCGGCGGCTCGGCAGGCGGCTCGACGGGCCCGACGCCGACCGCGAAGACGATCGGCCCCAGCTCGACTGCCGCCGGGCATCCCGTCGCGGCCTGGCCGGTGTACGGAGGGGACAACAGCCACACCGACGTGGCGTCGGCGGCCCTGGCCGGGCAGCCGAGAATCGCGTGGCGGACCACATTGGACGGCGCGGTCTACGGGCAGCCGCTGCTGGTGGGCAACCTGGTGATCGTGGCGACAGAGAACGACTCGCTGTACGGGCTCGAGGGTGCGAGCGGCCGGGTCGTCTGGCGGACGCACGTCGGCACGCCGGTGCCGCTCGCCGACCTGCCGTGCGGCAACATCGACCCGCTCGGGATCACCGGCACGCCGGTCTACGACCAGGACAATGGCCTGGTGTACGCCGTCGCGGAGACCGCCGGTTACCACCACGTCCTGGTCGGGGTGTCGGTCACCAGCGGGACCCTGACGGTGCAGCGCGACATCCCGGCTCCGGACGGCCACCCGCGCAACGACCAGCAGCGCCCCGGCCTGGTGATCGAGGACGGGCGGGTGTACGTGGCCTTCGGCGGGCTGTACGGGGACTGCGGCCAGTACCGCGGCTCGGTCGCCGGCGTCCCCCTCACCGGCAGCGGCGCCATCGTTTCCTACGTGGTGCCGACCGCCCGCGAGGGCGCCATCTGGGGCGCCGCGGGGCCGGTGATGGGTCCGGACGGCACCCTCTACGTCAGCACCGGCAACGGCTCGGTGACCAGCACCAGCTTCGACGGCAGCGACGCCGTCACCGCGCTGTCCCCCGAGCTGCGGCAGACCGGCAGCTTCGCGCCGGCCACCTGGCTCCAGGACAGCAAGGACGACGCCGACCTGTCCTCCAGCCAGCCCACGCTGCTCGCGAACGGCCAGTTGCTCGCGCTGGGCAAGAGCAGCACGGCATACCTGCTCGACCCCCGGCACCTCGGCGGCGTCGGCGGGCAGGTGGCGCAGGCCCAGGTGTGTTCCGCCTACGGTGCGACCGCGGTGACGGCCAGCACCGTCTACGAACCGTGTTCCGACGGCGGCATCGCGGCGGTACGCGTGACCGGCACGCAGATCCGCGTGCTGTGGCGCGGGCCGGCCAACGCCGCGGGTTCTCCCGTCGTCGGCGGCGACGCGGTCTGGGTCACCGACTTCTCCAGCGGCACCCTGTACGAGCTGAACCCGGCCACCGGCGCGATCGAGCACACGCTGAGCCTGGGCACCGGCCTCCCCCACTTCGCGTCCATGTCCATGTCCGGCACGCGCGCCTACATCGGGACCGAGAGCGGGGTGGTGAGCGTCTCCGGCGCTTAACGCCTAGCGCCTCCGCATGCCGATGGCGTCAACCGGCGACGCGACCCCCGCTCGTTAGCGACCTCGCTGGCCGCCCGGTGGCTCAGCGGCAGGCTCGATTCCGTCGGTTAACGTGGCGGATATCCCCATCGTGGCAACGGGACCCCTGCTTACGGGGGTCGATCCACCACAACGAGGTAATCTTCTACGTTGCTGGCGGGACTGCCGGCGCGCCGACATCAGATGGCGTCATCGGCACGTTGGGCAGGGACATGTCACGGAGGATGCACCGAGGTCGTTATGGGATCATGGTTCGATGGTTGATTACCTTGAGTCACCGCCACCGGCGTTCCTGTTCGACCTGGACGGGACGCTGATTGACTCCGTCTATCAGCACGTGATCGCGTGGCGCACGGCGCTGTCGCGGATCGGGATCGACCTGTCGGTCTGGCGCATTCACCGCCGGATCGGGATGAGCGGCGGGATGATGGTGTCGGCGCTGCTGCGCGAGACCGGGCGGGTGCTGTCCAAGGCCGAGATCGACCGGCTCCAGGAGTCGCACCGGGAGGCGTACCAGGCGCAGGTGGGCAGCGTCCAGCCGCTGCCTGGTGCCAGCGAATTGCTGTATGCGCTGACTGCCGCCGGGGTGAAGTGGGCGATCGCGACCAGCGGGTACGCGGCGACCGCGCGGTCCGCGCTGGCGCTGCTCGGGCTGCCGGAGGACACGCCGATGGTGACCCGGGACCTGGTGCGGCACGCCAAACCGGACCCGGATCTGTTCCTCGCCGCGGCCGCGCTGCTCGAGGTCGAGCCGCGGCACGCGATGGTCGTCGGCGACAGCGTGTGGGACCTGCTCGCGGCCCGGCGCGCCGGCGCGCTCGGGGTCGGACTGATGTCCGGCGGGTACGGCCGCGAGGAACTCGAGCGGGCCGGGGCTTACCGGGTCTACGCGGACCCCGCCGAGATGCTGGCGCGCGTCGACGAGCTGGGGGTACGGGTGGACGGCGGGTCGTGACCGTCGCTGCTGTCGGAGCGGTACCGGGCACGGTGCGCCCGGCCGTGCACGGTCGGGTACGCCACTGGCACGCCTATCGCATCAGTGGCATCACTCTTCTCAACGTCACCGCATACATCTCGTAACGGGACTTCGTGGGTTTGCGCTTCCGGCTGTATCGTGGGGTTATATGGATGCGTAAGCGACAGGTACGTATCTGTTACAGGAGATGATTGGCCGTGCCCGCGGTGCGTCGGATATTCGTTGGCGTCCATGGGTCACTAGGGAGCATGCAGGCGCTGCGATACGCGGCGGACGAGGCACGGCGGCGGGATGTCCCGCTGATCCCGGTTCTCGCCTGGCTCCCGCCGGGCGGCGACCTCGCGGAACGCCGGAGCCCGTCGCCGTATCTTCGCCGCGTCTGGCTTGACGCTGCCTGGCAGCGGCTGTGGACCGCCTTCGACGCCGGCCTTGGCGGGGTGCCCGCCGACGTCGCGGTCGAACCGCGGGTGATGCGCGGCGATCCCGGGCCGGTGCTGGTGGACCTGGCCGAGTCGGCCGACGACCTGCTGATCATCGGGACCGGGCGGCGTTCGGTCCTGAGCGGGCGCTGCCTGCGCAAGTCCGTGGGACGCTACTGCCTGGCACACGCACGGTGCCCGGTGCTCGCGGTACCGCCTTCGGCGCTGATGGACGAGATGTCGCATCGGCTGCGGTCCTGGCAGATACGGCGGCACGTGCGGGTGCCCGAGGTGCCGGAGTTCGCGCCGCCGGACAGCTGAGCCCGCTGGGTACCGCCGCGTTGACACGGTCTAGTTGACACGGTCTAGTGGGCTCAACTGCGCGATTGACACGTTTGGGAGTGGGGCGGGCGGGGCTAGAAGTCGCAGGGGAGGCGTTTGATGCCGTTGACGAAGCTGGACAGCAGGCGATCGGGCTCCCCAGCCCGGATGCGCGGCACTCGGGTGAGGAGTTCGCGCAGCATCACGGTGATCTCCCGGCGTGCCAGGTGCGCGCCCAGGCAGAAGTGCGGGCCCGCGCCGCCGAAGCCGACGTGCGGGTTCGGCGAGCGGGTGATGTCGAAGCGGTCCGGGTCCGCGAAGACGCGCTCGTCGCGGTTGGCCGAGTAGTAGAACAGCACGGCCTTGTCGCCCTCGCGGTAGGCGTGCCCGTTCATCGTGTGGTCCTGGGTCAGTGTGCGGCGCATGTAGATGACCGGCGAGGAGTACCGGACGATCTCCTCCACCGTGCCCTCGATCCGGTTCTCGAAGTCGGCGAGCAGGAGGGCGCGCTGGTCTTCGTGCTCGGTGAGCAGCACGAGCGCGTGCGAGAGAGCGGTGCGGGTGGTCTCGTTCCCGGCAACCACCAGCAGGATGAAGAACGACGCCAGCTCCGCGGGGGTCAGCCGCTCGCCGTCGATATTCGCGGTTACCAGAGAGGTAACAAGAGTGTCGTTCTGATAATGCTCTGATAGATCGGTGACCAGCTCGGCCAGCTGCTGCCCGGCGGTCAGCAGCCGGGTGACGGCCTCGTCGAGATCCTCGGTGAGGAACTCCGGGTCGGCGCCGGACAGGATCGTGTTGCTGTGGGCGAGGACCGTCTCGAACTGGTCGTCCGGGATGCCCATCATGTCGCAGATGATCTTGAGCGGCAGGCGGGCCGCGACGTGCCGCACGAAGTCACACGGGCCGGTCTTGAGCAGGTCGTCGACGATCTCGCCGGCCACCTGCCGCACGCTGTCCTCGAAGCCGGCGATCATCCGCGGCGTGAAGGCGCGCGACACGATCCGCCGCAGCCGCGCGTGCCGCGGGTCATCCATGTTGATCATCGAGCCGAAGTACTCGTTGAACTCGACCGGCAGGTCGGGGATGCTCGTCGCGCCGTTGCCGGAGCAGAAGACGGCGGGATTCTTGCTCGCCTCGACCACATCCGCGTAGCGGGCGAGCGCGTAATAGCCGGGGCCCTTCTCGGCGAACGGGGTCTCCGGTTCGGCGAAGAACGCCGGGTGGTCGAGGGCGCGCAGCTCAGCGAAGGCCTGCGCGCGGTCGGCGAGGGGCAGGGCCCAGAAATCCGTGGCTGACAGGTCGATCGTCATGACCCATTAACACACACGGCGGCGAGCTTGGCGAGAAGCCTATGCGTCGTCCCTGTCCAGCGGCTGGGCGCCGTCGCCGGGCCACCAGCCGGTCAGCTTGCGGGTGCCCTCCGCGGCCGCGCGATCGACGGCGGCCTTGACCACGGCGAAGATCGCTCCTTGCAGGGCGGCCGCGAGCAGGATTTCCCGCCAGCCACGCCGCGCATCGGTGGCCTTGGGCGCCTCGTCCTCGTCGGCGGCGAGCTGCCACGTCTTCTTGAAGATCGCGCCGGCCAGCATCCCACTGAATACGCCGACCACCATGCCAACAGGCTTGTACAGGAGCTTGATCACCGTTTCCTCCACCGCCGGATCGCCACAAGCGCCGCGGACAGCACGCCCGCGGCGGCCGATACCGCGGCCGGAAACAGCGGATGCCGCCAGGTCGCGTGCGTTGCGCGAGCGGCCTGATGGCGGCCGGCCGGCGGTTTGATACCGGTCAAGGCGGCCAGCTGTTCGGCGGTCTCGGCGAGCCGACGACGGGTCCGCTCGATGTCTTGTCGCAACATGTCGGCCTTCAGCTGTGCGGCCTCGTCGGGGTGCACGGGCCGGGGTCCCGCCTCACCGGTACGATCCATCGCGTCATCCTTCTTCAGCCGTTCACGTCCGACTACCCGCCCCGCCGCGCGCCTAACGTCCCTCTTTAGCCAGGTAGCTCTGCGAAGATGGACGGATGCGCGGATCGATCCTGGTGCGACGGCTTACGCTCGTTGCATTCGTCGTACTCGTGTCCGCGGCCGGCACTTTAGTCCTGCGTCGGCTGATCCTGAGCAAGGGCCTCACCTGGGCGACCGACGCGGCGACGATCGGCGCCTTCGTCGTCGCGGTCTTCGCGCTGTTTACCGGGCTCTTCAGGAAATGGTGGACCGGTACCCTTCCCGCGTCACAGCTGAGCGTCGACGAGGCGGTGCAGCGCATTGCGCCGCTGCTGCACGCGCAATGGTCGGAGCGTAACGTCGAGCGTCAGGTCCACGATCCGGGCGCGATGCACGTGCAGTTCAAGGTCACCGCGTTCGCCCGGTCGCTGATGACGACTGTCCCGCCGCGCGACCTGGCCGGGGACTTCGAATCCATCTCGGACGTATTCCGCGAGGCGCGGCGGCTGGTCATCACCGGCCCGGCTGGATCGGGAAAGAGCGTGCTGGCCCTGAAGCTGGCCTGCGATCTCGCCGAGAGCGACCTGGCGGACGGGCTGCTGCCCGTCGTCCTCCGGGCCTCGACCTGGCGGCCCGGTCAGACGCTCGGCGCGTGGATAGCCGATGAGCTGATCAGCGTCGACCATGAACTAGCGCTGCGGCCGCGAGACGCCGCGGACAAGAAGACGACACTGGCGCGAGCGATGGCGGACCGCCAGGTGCTGGCGATCATCGACGGCATCGACGAGCTGCCCGCCGAGCGGCGGGCCGAGGCGATCACGAGGATCAACGAGGCAGGCTCCGACCGGCCGCTGGTCGTGACCAGCAGGCCCGCCGAGTATGCCGGCGCGGTCGCGGAGGCCGGCCGTGAGATCTCCAGAGGCGCCGTGGTGGAGATGCTCCCGCTCAGCCTGACCACGGTGGAGCGCTACCTCACAGAGGCGGCCGAGCCCCGGTCGCTCTCGCGCTGGCAGACGGTATTCGCCAAGCTGTCGAGCGAGCCTTACGGGCCGCTCGCTTCGGTCCTGACGAACCCGCTTATGCTGTGGCTTTGCCGGCGGATCTATGGTCCTGGCGGACCCGATCCAGGTCAGCTCGCCCAACGGCCAGACCTGCATGGCAGGCGGGCGATCGAGAATCACCTCCTCGACGGCTTCCTGCCGGCGATCTACCGCGACGCCGGGCACCGCCGCGGGTGGACGGCAGAGCAGGCGACGCAGTGGTTCGGCTTCCTTGCGCGGTTCATGGAGCAGACCAGGGCGTCCGAACTCGGGTGGTGGCAGTTCCGCCGGGCCGTCGCGGGCTGGCGGGCCCTGCGCGCCGCGGTGCAGGGAGCCCTGCTGGCCGGGCTCGTCTGGTGGCTTGCGGTCTGGGTACTGCGCCGGGCCGGCGACTGGCGGGGTGGTCACTATACGGGCAAGGCTGGCCTGGACAAGTTGCTGCTCAGCGGGCCGCTCGGACCGGTGATCCGTCCCGGTATTGACCGCCTTGTCGCCGTCGTCGGGAAGGATCATCTGCGCGGTGTTTGTCATGACGTCCACCAGGGCCTATCTGTCCTCCCCTGGTCACCGGCCACCGTGATTGTCATCGTCGCGACCGTTTTCGCGCTCGGTTCTCTTGACGACGACTACGCCGAAGACCTGCGACCGGTTTCGATCCGGCTGGTCCGCGGCGTCAGGCCGGCTATCCGCCTGGTGGCAGGGCTCGCGTTCCGCTCGTATCTCGCCTACGCCATCATCGAAACGCTGATCGACGCGGTGCGCACCCCGGCCGCGGATGTCCGGCCGCTGACCCGGGGACTGGCCGTGCTGGCCCTTGTGGTGATAGCCGTCTACGACATACCTAGCCCGTTCCGGGTGGTACCCGCCGAGGTCTACGCGCCGAGGAGCACGGCCAGCCTGCTGCGCAGAGACCGGCTGGCGGGCGCTGTCACCATGGTGTCCTCAGACGCGGCGACCATCGCCGCGATCTGGCTCTGCTGCGGCACCACCATCGGCGTGGCCCTGTGCGTGCTCACCGCCGCGCATCTCGCGGTCAGGCTTCTCACCGGCGGAAACGATGCCGCGACCAGCCTTGTGGATACCCGGGTCTGGCTCGCTGCGACGCACCGGATGCCGCTGCGGACGCTGGCGTTCCTTGAGGACGCCCACCGACGCGGCGCGCTGGCCCGCACTGGCTCCGCGTACCAGTTCCGGCACATCCAGCTCCAGCGGAGGCTAGCCCAGGGACATGAGACGCTGCTGGACCGGATGACGAGGACACCGCTCGGCTCACTGGTCATCGACCTGTTCCCCGTTCCGCTGTCGTCGGCCGAGGCGTGGACTCGTCCGGTATGGGCGCGCGTGTTCGAGGACCAGGTGCTCGCCGTGGCCGGCCTGATCGGTCCCTGCGAGCCGATAGGACGGGTATACCGGAGTCCGCCCGGCGTGGTCCAGCGGTTCGGCACGGCGGACGGACGGGACTGGCTGATGTGCGCGATACCAGGTGAGCACCCGGTTCTGGTGCCGGAATCCTTGTGGAACGTACTCGACGATCTGGGCGCGAACATGACCGGCGTGGACCCGCTGACCAGGCTGGGCTTCCCCGTGGTCGAGGGGTCCGCGCCGGCGGACCGCGTCATCGCGCCCGATGCGTGCCGGATCGAGCTGAACGGCGGGACGCTGGGACGCGCCGCGCTCGAGCGTGACCACGCGGACGGCACCTGGCGCTGGCGACCGCAGCCCGGGTTCGGCATCAACGAGCGGATGTGGCGCCGGCTGGCGTACCAGCACCTGGCAGGCTGGGCCGAGGTGGCGGTGGTGCTGCCGTGCAAGAACTTGCCAAAGGGGTTTAAGACCGAGCTGCGCGACAAAATCCGGAGTCAGCTGGCCGGCAGCGAGCTTTCCCAGGTGCTGGGCGCCATGGGGGCGAGCGAGCCACGACGCAAGCCGCGACTCAGCACGAGAGAGTTCTCGGACGGCTGGCACGTTCCCGCCGCCGACGGCAGGCCCGCGGTGGACTGCGTCGTCAGCGCCTCGCTGGGCCAGGAGCGGCTGACGGTCCGGGTGAAGGCCGTGATTCGCGCGGACCGTCAGCCGGCAGGCGGGGAGGGCCGTCTCGGCTTGCCGCTTGCGGACGCGGTGGCCGTGCTGGTCGCAGGCTGGCAGGCCGCGGCCGACGTGGTACCCGCGGCGGTCACCTACGATCCGTTCCGCGCGCTCACGGCCACGCCCACGGTGAGCTTCACCACGCAGGTACCGAGCACCCCGGGGGAATACGCCATGCTTCGCGGGTACTGGAGCAAGGACCGGGCTGAGGCGAAGACAGACCTGTTTGACTGGTTCACCGAGCGAGAAGTGGCGATCACCGGGCCAGTGCTGAACATTCCCGCCGACGAGCGCGCGACTCAGGTACGAGAGGCGCTGGCCGGAATGTACATGGAGAGCTAGTCGGAAGGCAGAAGGTGGACACGAGCCAAGTCGACGCACTGGTGATCTTCGGGGCCACGGGTGACCTCGCGAAGGACTACGCGACCGCCTCGCTGAAGTTGAACAACATCGACACAAGCACCCCAGCCGTTATGAAAATGCTCGACCTGCTGCGGTACGTGGACGGCGACCAAAACCGGCGCGATCAAGGACGTGATCCAGAATCACATGCTCCAGGTGCTCGCCACCGTGCTGGCCGAACCTACGCCGCGGTGCGGCTCGCCGCCGACTCATGGCGCTGGGACGGGGTGCCGATCCTGATCCGGGCTGGCAAGTGCTTGCCGGTCACGGCGACCGAGGTCAGCGTGCTGTTCAAGCGCCCGCCGTACGAGGCGTTCGGCGAAGCGGCCCAGAACAGCCTGCGGTTCCGCATCAACCCGGACAAGGTGACGTTGACGTTGGCGGGCAAAAAGCCGGGCGCCGACATGCGTCCCTACGACCGGCTGATCGGCGCGGCGCTCAACGGCGAGCGCTGGCTGTTCGCCGCCCAGGAAACCGTCGAGGCGGCGTGGCGCGTGGTCGAGTCTGCCGGGGAAACCTGGCATAACCCGTCTTCATAACGACCGAGGTACGCCCTCCGAGACAAGTGCGTGTTTCGGCAAGTTGGCCGCCCGCCCGCCGGCGCTGGCTAGCGGGGGGTGGAGCCAGCGCCGGGGAAGGCGGCCAGCGCCAGGGAGTACGTAACGGCTGCCGCGCCCCACGTTCCTACAGCAATAGCGGCAGCCAACCGTGCTCCCCGGTGTGGCCATTTCGTGAGTAACTCCTCGCACGACCCGGTAGTCATGAGGGCGATAATGGAAGGGCGAGTGCTACCACCGCTAGTCTGGTCCGGAGGCGTGACATACCGGTGACAACCGCGTGACAGCCCTATTCGGGTGACGCCATGTTAGTGACAGTGCTGGGGCCGTTGCAGGTGATGGCCGGGGACGGAGACGAACCGGTCTCGGTGTCGGCCGCGCGCCTGCGGGTGCTGCTGGCGGTGCTGTTGTGGCGGGTGAACCAGCCAGTGGCGGTTGACCGGCTGGCCGAAATGGTCTGGGACGGGGCGCCGCCGGACGGCGTGGCGGTCGCGGTGCGCGGGCTGGTGAAACGGCTGCGGCGAGTGCTCGGTGAGCAGGCCGGCGCGCGGGTCGTGACGCGGTCCCCCGGTTACCTGATCGAGTTGTCCGGGGATGAGCTTGATGTGTCCCGGTTCGAGGCGCTGTGCCGGAATGCCGGCGACGCGGCCCGAGCTGGGCAGTGGGCAGTGGCGGGGCAGGCGGCCGCCGCGGCGCTGGAGCTGTGGCGTGGAACGCCGCTGGCGGATGTTCCCTCCCAGCTGCTGCGAGATCAATGGGTGCCGCACCTGGAGCAGGCGCGGATGCAGGTGCTGGAGTGGCGAATCGAGGCTGACCTGCATGAGGGACGCCACGAGCAACTGATCGGTGAGCTGCGCGAGGTGGTCGCGCGCCATCCCCTGCGCGAGCACTTTCACGCGCAGCTGATGCTCGCGCTGGCTCGCGCTGGCCGGCAGGCAGAGGCGCTGACCGCCTACAAACAGGCGCGCGCCGCGCTTGTCAGCGAACTCGGCATCGAGCCCGGACCTGAGCTGCGCCGGGTGCACGAACGCATCCTGGCCGGGGACGCTCTGCTCGTCACGCCGTCAGGGTCTGCCGCGCCAGTGGTGCCGCAGGAGCTGCCGGGCGCGGTGCGTCACTTCACCGGCCGGGAAACCGAACTGACAGCGCTGACCGCGCTGACCGGGCAGGACGCGGATCAGGTGCCGGGGACGGTGGTGATCAGCGCGATCGGCGGTAGCGCGGGCGTGGGGAAGACCGCTCTGGCGGTGCACTGGGCGCATCGGGTCGCCGACCGGTTCCCGGACGGGCAGCTGTACGTAAACCTGCGCGGCTACGACCCGGGCGAGCCGATGCCAGCTGCCGACGCGCTGGCCGGCTTCTTGCGTGCCCTCGGTGTACCCGGCCAGGACATTCCGGCCGATGCCGATCAACGCGCCGCGCGGTACCGCAGCCTGCTGGCCGGACGGCGGGTGCTGGTGGTGCTGGATAACGCCGGCTCGCCGGAGCAGGTCAGGCCGCTGCTGCCCGGCACCCCGAGCTGTGTCACGCTCGTGACCAGCCGCGATTCGCTGCCTGGCCTGGCCGCCAGGGACGGGGCGGTTCGCTTGGACCTGGACGTGCTGTCTCCGGCGGACGCGCTCAGTCTGCTGCGGGCGCTGCTCGGCGCACGGGTGGACAACGAGCCGGATGTTGCCGCAGCGCTCGCCGAGCAGTGCTGTCGGCTGCCGCTTGCGCTGCGGGTAGCAGCCGAACTCGCCATCGCGCGGCCCGCAACGTCCCTGGCGCACCTGGCCGCCGAACTGGACGATCAGCAACAGCGGCTGGATCAGCTGGAGGCCGGCGCAGACCCGCGCACCGCGGTGCGAACCGTGTTTTCCTGGTCCTATCAGCGGCTGGACGCCGCTGTCGCCCGCGCGTTCCGGCTGCTGGGCCTGCACCCTGGACCTGACTTCGACCCCTACGTGGCGACCGCCCTCACCGGCACCCCACTGAGCCACGCCGAGCGGCTACTCGGCCTTCTTGCCCGCGCCTACCTGATCCAGCCCACACGAGCAGGCCGCCACGGCATGCACGACCTGCTGCGCGCCTACGCCCGCGAACTCGCGGCGCGGGACGACGAAGGGCCACGCGCCGCGGTCGGCCGCCTGTTCGACCACTACCTTCGCAACGCCGGGACCGCGGCCGACATACTGTTTCCCGCCGACCGGCACCTGCGGCCCCGCATCCCCGCCACGTCCACCCCGTCCCCGCCGATGGCCGATGCCGACGCGGCGCGGGACTGGCTGGAGCAGGAGCTGGCGAACCTTGTCGCGGTGACTGGGCACGCCACCGGGTACGGCTGGCCCGATCATGCCATCCGGCTGTCCGCCGTCTTGTTCCGGTACCTGAACGATGCCGGTCACATTCCCGAGGCGCTCATCGTCCATGGTCACGCGCTCGACGCAGCTCGGCGCCTTGGCGACAGGTCCGCCGAGGCGAACGCACTGCGGAATCTTGGCGACGCCGAACTGGCGCAGGGCCGTCACCAGGAAGCCTTCGGCCACATGACCCGGGCCCTGACACTTTCCCGGGAAGCCGGCGACCAGGTCGCCGAAGCCCGCACACTGTGCAATATCGGCCTGATCCATCTCAACGAAGGCAGGTACGGGCAAGCCGCCGTCATCCTCGAAGAATGCCTGATCCTGTTCCAGGAAACCGGGGACAGGTTCGGCCAGTCTCGCGCGCTGGGCAACCTCGGCGCGGCCAAGCGTCGCCTGGGTCATGTTCAGGAAGCGGCCGGCCACTACCAGCAAGCCCTGGCGCTGGCTCGCCAGATCGGAGACCAGAGCGGCCAGGCCGAGACCCTGTCCCGGCTCGGCATGCTGAACCTTAGGCAGGACCGTCACGAGCAGGCCGCCGGCCAACTCCAGGAGGCCCTGGCCCTGTTCCGCCAGATCCACGAACCACCGGGCGTGGCAAGGGCCTTGCTGCGCCTCGGCGAGCTCAGCACTCGACAGCAGCGCTACACCGAGGCCGCCGACCAGCTCCAGCAGTCACTCCAGCTGTTCCGCGAGGACGGCGACAAGCCGAGCGAAGCCACCGCGCTCAACCGCCTCGGCGAAGCATCTCGGCTAGCTGGCCAGCCCGACCACGCGCGCGCCTGGTACGCCGCGGCGCTGGAACTAGCCACCCAGACCGGCATGAGATACGAGCAGGCCCACGCCCACGACGGCCTCGCCCGCGGCTTTTCCGCAGCGGGCGACGTAAGGCTGGCTCGCCGGCACTGGCAAGAAGCGCTCACGATCTTCACCGACATCGGCGCGCCCGAGGCTGACCAGGTCCGC
>DASRFJ010000294.1:0-64137 GCA_035651595.1 Streptosporangiaceae bacterium
CCGGACCGCAGCGCCCAGCCGGCCACCTTGTCCACCGCGTTGTGCCGGCCCACGTCCTCGCGCAGCACGAGCAGCTCACCGGCCGCGGTGAACAGGCCGGCCGCGTGCAGTCCGCCGGTGCTGGCGAACACCCGCTGGGCGTGCCGTAGCCGGTCCGGCAGCGAGGCCAGCACCGCGGCGGACACCCGCACGGGATCGGCGGCCACGTCGAACCGGGAGCGCACCCGGATCGCCTCGATGCTGTCCTTGCCGCACACCCCGCACGCGCTCGTGGTCACGAAGTTCCGCGACGAAGGTGCCAGCGCGGCGCCAGCCGCGGGCGACACCGCGGCCACGTTCTCGTCGCACATGCGGATCTCGCGCACCTGGTCGAGCGAACCGAGCAGGCCCTCGGTGTACAGGAAGCCGGCGGCCAGGTCGATGTCGTCGCCGGGGGTCCGCATCGTCACGGTCAGCGGCTCGCCGTCGATCCGGATCTCCAGTGGCTCCTCGACGGCGAGCAGGTCACCTCGCTGTTCGACAGCGTCGTCGCGTACCCGCGACACTCGCCAGCGCGTCGTCTTGCCGCTCATACGACCACGTTACGCCCGCCCGAACGCCCGACGTGTCGCGCGCTCGTTAGCTGGCTGCCCGAAGTGCGCGCTTATGTCCGGTCCGTTCGGCGCTAGCTCCGCCTCCGCGAGGGGGATCGAAATTACTGCGGACACTTACCCCCCCGATCTGGGAGGGTAACTGTCCGCAATAATCCGGTGCGCCTGACGGCGCGCCCGGAATATGGCTTATGTCCCGTCTGCGGGGCGGGGGAGGGGCGCGCAATGGCAATGAGACCGTGCGGCACGCTGACATGTCCCGCCTAGCGCCTTTCCCGCCATGGAACCGGCGCGGCGCCCGGTGGCGCCGCCTGCGGGGGCCGGTACGCCGGCGCGGAGCTGGCGTAAGGCGAGCTGCGGAGAAGCGAAAAGCCGGGCCCGGCGGGAGGACGGGCCCGGCTTTCGGTTTTGCGGGAGGCCTAACTAGCGAAATCAAGCAGCGGCTGCGCGCGCGACGGGTGCCGCAGCTTGGACAGCGACTGCTTCTCAAGCTGGCGGATCCGCTCCCGGGTCAGCCCGAGCGCGCGGCCGATCTCGTCCAGCGTGTGCGGGTTGCCGTCGTACAGGCCGAACCGCATCGCCATGATCGTCGCCTCACGCGGCGTCAGCGCGTCAAGCGCCGAACGCAGCTGCTCCGCCATCAGCTGCCGGTCAACCAGCTCGGAGGCTTCCGGCGCGTCGACGTCCTCGATCAGGTCGCCGATCGACGTCTCGCCGTCCTCGCCGATCGTGGAGTCCAGCGAGATCGGCTGGCGTGAGGTGCGCAGCAGCTCTTCGATCTGGTCCGGCGTACGGTCCAGCTCGACGGCCAGCTCCTCGGGAGTGGGCTCGCGGCCGAGGCGCTGGTGCATGTCACGCTCGACACGGGACAGCTTGGACAGCATCTCGAGCACGTGCACCGGCAGCCGGATGGTCCGCGCGGAGTCCGCGAACCCGCGCTGGATCGCCTGCCGGATCCACCACATCGCGTAGGTCGAGAACTTGTACCCCTTCGTGTAGTCGAACTTCTCGACCGCACGGATCAGGCCCAGGTTCCCTTCCTGCACCACGTCGAGCAGCGACAGGCCACGGTCGCTGTACTTCTTGGCCACCGACACCACCAGGCGCAGGTTGGCCTCGAGCATGTGCGACTTGGCGCGCCGCCCGTCCTCGGCCACCAGCTCCAGGTCGCGGCGGTAATCGTCGGACAGGCCGGTAGCGCTCTCCAGCTTGTGCTCGGCGAACAGGCCGGCCTCGATCCGCTTGGCGAGGTCCACCTCCTGCTCGGCCGTCAGCAGGCTGGTCCGCCCGATGGACTTCAGGTACGTGTGCACCGAGTCACCCATCGCGGGCGTCTGGTCGTCCAGGTCCTTGCCCGCGGTGTCGTCGGACAGCGCGGCCGCCTCGGCTTCCGCGTCGGCGTCCAGGCTGACCACGTCGGCGTCGTCTATGTCGTCCATCGCCGGCTCGTCGGCGGGCTCGCTCGCCTTGGCCTGGCGCGTTGTCTTGCGGCCCTTGTTACCGGGCAGCTGCTCATCCGCCAGCCGCACTCCAGCCTCACTCAGTTCGCGCAGGATGGACCGACCCTCCGCGGGAGTCAGGCCCGCCGCGTCAAACGCGGTCCTCAACTCGGAAAGAGACAGGCGGCCTTGACTGCGGCCACGCTGGATAAGGTCATCCACGCGGCTCATGCTCAGCTCATCATCCATCGTCGCCGTCGTCGACGCTGCAGTTGCGGTCCGTGGCATGAGGCACCTCCCTCTCCCTAGAACGCGCGCAGCGCGCGCTCCGTTCAATCCGTAACGGGTTTCCGCCAAGTACCCCGCTCGACCCCGCGTAGTCCTCAGCGGAGGTATTGTCCCGGGCACTAATTAGTAACGCTGGATAGCTCAGTTTGTTCCCGCCCCGTACACTTCTCAGCTTCCGCTAAGGTCCCGGCGAAGCCGCGCCAGATCCTGCTTCCCGCTCGGGAGCATCGGAACGGCGTCCACCACTACGACCCTGCTAGGGGCAGCGTAACGTGGCAGCCGCTCCTTCACATGCATCCGGAGCATTTTCAGCGTCGGCGGGTCGGCCGGGTCGGCCGGCACGATCACCGCAACGACCCGTTCGCCCCATTCTGGGTCGGATTGCCCCACGACCGCGACGTCCCGAACTCCCGGGCAGGAGGCCAGCGCCGCCGTGACCTCGGCGGGGATCACCTTGTGGCCGCCGGTGTTGATCACGTCGTCCGCCCGGCCCAGCACCGTCAGCCTGCCCGCGGCGTCCACCGACCCCAGGTCCCCCGTGCGGAACCAGCCGTCGGCCGGTGCCGCCGGGCCGCCCCAGTATCCCTGGAACAGCACGGCCCCGCCGATCCATACCCGCCCGTCCCTGATATCGATCCGGACCCCGTCCAGCGGCATGCCGTCGTACACACAGCCGCCGCACGTCTCCGACATCCCGTAGGTGGTGACGACCGGCACCCCGGCCCGCCGCGCGTCCGCGAGCAGCCCCGGATTGGCCGCCGCGCCGCCGAGCAGAACGCTTTTGAACGTGTTCAATATCGACAAGTCGACACCAAGGCGCTGAAGCTGCGTAGGCACGAGAGACACATGGGCCACACCGGCACCGGCGCTCTCTGCAATCGCTTGCGCATCTGCCCGCGCCGCCCAGGCCGGCTCCGTGCCGCCGACCAGCGACCTGACCAGCACCTGGAGGCCGGCGATGTGCGTCACCGGCAGGCAGCACAGCCACCGCTCACCGGGCCGCGCGCCGACCCTGGCCAGCGAGGCGCGGGCCGAATGGCGCAGCGCAGCGGCGCTGAGCAGCACGCCCTTGGGCTCTCCGGTGGATCCGGAGGTGCCGACGATGACCGCTGTGTCTTCGCTCACACCCGATCCGGCGGAACGTACGGTGGTGACACCTCCGGCATCCTCGATCTCGTCCGGGCCGAACGTGCGCATCAGCGCGTCTAGCTGGGTAGCTGGCGCGGTGGCGTCGAGCGGCAAGATGGCGGGGCCGCTGCCGTCGAGCGCGGCGGCCAGCCGCTCGGTGAACCGCGGCCCCTGCTGGGCGATGTGTGCGCGGTCCACCAGGACCGCGCGCAAGGAACGCTCCGTCACGGTCGTTAAGGTTAGAACTCTGCGGAGTGGAGGTGGAGCGGGTGGTCGGGATTTCGAACGCGTTCAAATCCCTCCGGGCGTTCGCTATCCCGATGACGGTGAAGTTCCGCGGCATCACGGTCAGGGAGGGTGCGCTCCTCGAGGGACCGGCCGGCTGGGGTGAGTTCTCGCCGTTCGCCGAGTACGGTCCGCAGGAGTCCGCCCGCTGGCTGGCCAGCGCCCTGGAGTCGGCGCGGTCCGGCTGGCCGGAGCCGGTCAGGGACCGGATCCCGGTGAACGTCACGGTCCCGGCGACCGAACCCGACCGAGCCAGGCGGATCGTCGCGGCGTCCGGATGCCGTACCGCGAAAGTCAAGGTCGCCGAGCGTGGTCAGCCGGACGGCGACGACGTGGCCAGGGTCGAGGCGGTGCGCGACGCGCTGGGCCCGGACGGCAGGATCCGGGTGGACGCCAACGGCGGCTGGGACGTCGACCGTGCCCGCGCGATGCTGCGGGAGCTGGGCAAATTCGGTCTGGAGTACGCGGAACAGCCGTGCGCGACGCTGGACGAGATGGCCGAGTTGCGGCGGCACACCGACGTGCCGATCGCCGCGGATGAGTCGATCCGCCGCGCCGAGGACCCGCTGCGCGTGCGCGCGGCCGGCGCGGCCGACATCGTCGTGCTGAAGGTGCAGCCGCTGGGCGGCGTGCGGGCCGCGCTGCGGGTGGCCGAGGCGTGCGGCCTGCCGGTCGTGGTGTCGAGTGCCGTGGACACGTCGGTCGGCCTGGCGGCCGGCGTCGCGCTCGCCGCCGCCCTGCCCGAGCTGCCGTATGCCTGCGGCCTGGCTACGATGTCGCTGCTGTCCGGCGACGTCACCGCCGCGCCGCTGACCGCGGCCGGGGGAGAGCTGCCGGTCCGGCGGCCCGACGTCGATCCCGCGGCGCTGGCCCGCTGGGAAACCGATCCCGCCCCGTGGCGCGCACGGGCACAAGCCGCGGAGCGGTATCTGTGAATCCGTCGACCGCGTTCGGCGTCACGTTCGCCGACGAGCTTGCGCGCTGCGGCCTGCGTGAGGTGGTGATCGCACCCGGCTCGCGGAGCACGCCGCTGGCGATGGCGTTCCTCGACCAGGAGCGGCGCGGCCGGCTCCGGCTGCACGTCCGGCTGGACGAGCGGTCCGCCGCGTTCACCGCGCTCGGCCTGGCCAAGGCCAGCCGGCGGCCGGTCGCGGTGCTGTGCACCTCCGGTACCGCGGCGGCCAACTTCCACCCGGCGGTGATCGAGGCCGACGAGGCCGCCATCCCGCTGCTCGTGCTCACCGCTGACCGGCCGCCCGAGCTGCGCCAGACCGGTGCCAGTCAGGCGATCGACCAGATCAAGCTGTACGGCGGCGCGGTGCGCTGGTTCAGCGAGGCCGGGGTCCCCGAGCTGCGGCCGGACCTGGCCGCGACGGCCGCGTACTGGCGCTCGCTCGCCTGCCAGGCGTGGATCCACGCGGCGGGCCAGGCCGCCGGCCTACCTGGCCCGGTGCACCTGAACCTCGCGTTCCGCGACCCGCTGGTGCCGGATCCCGGCGAGCCGGCCGAGCCGTTGCCCGGACGCCCGGACGGCGAGCGCTGGACCCGGCCCTGCGCCGCCGCGCACCAGCGCGACGCGCTTGACCTGCCGTGGACCGAACGCGGCGTGGTGATCTGCGGTGACGGCGACTACGACGCGGCCGCGCTGACCGAGCTGGCGGAGCGGGCCGGCTGGCCGGTGCTCGCGGAGCCGTCGTCCGGCGCGCGCCGGGGGCCGAACACGCTCTCCGCCTACCAGTACCTGCTGGGCAACGCCGGCTTCCATGCCGAGCACCGGCCGGACGTGATCGTGTCGGCGGGGCGTCCCGGGTTGTCCCGCGCCCAGACAGCGTTCCTGGGGAATGCGGCGGCGTGCCGCCATGTCGTTCTGGCCCAAGGAACGCAGCGATGGGCGGACCCGCAGCGGGCCGCGACCGATGTGGCGCCGGCGGTCCGCCTGACCGGGCAAGCGGCCGGGCCGGGGGACTGGCTGGCCGGCTGGCGGGACGCGGATCGCGCCGTCCGGCGCGCGCTTGACGTGCTGCTGGACGCCGAGGAGGGGCCGAGCGAGCCGCGGGTGGCGCGGGACCTGGCGGCGGCGCTGCCGGAGGGCGCGCTGCTGTGGACCGGATCGAGCATGCCGGTACGCGATCTGGATTGCCACATGGCCGCCAGGGACGACATCCGCGTGCTCGCCAGCAGGGGAGCGAGCGGTATCGACGGCACGACTTCGGCGGCGATCGGCGCGGCGCTCGCGCACCACGGGCCGTCGTTCGCGCTGCTCGGCGACCTCGCCTTCCTGCACGACGCGCCCGGGCTCGGCATCGGTCCGCGCGAGGCCAGGCCCGACCTGTGCCTGGTCGTGGTGAACAACGACGGCGGCGGCATCTTCTCCATGCTCGAGCAAGCCTCGTTCGACGGGTTCGAGCGGCTCTTCGGCACGCCGCACAACGCCGCGCTGCATCACGTGGCGGCCGCGTTCGGCGTGCCGTACCAGCTCCTGGAGCACCCGGAGGACTTGGTCAAGTGCCTTCAGGGCAGCGGCGTGCGGATGATCGAGGTGCGCACCGACCGGGCGGCGAGCGCGGACCTTCGCGCGCGGCTGCGCGCGGCCGCGGACGAGGTTCTAGCGTTACAGGTATGGCCCTCTCCGGCGGAAGACCCGCCACGCTCTACGACGTCGCGCGCGAGGCGGGCGTATCGACGGCGACCGTGTCCCGTGTGGTGCATGGCCAGGACCGCGTGCGGGCGGTCACCCGCCGCCGCGTGCTCGATGTGATCGAGGCGCTTGGCTACGTTCCCGACGCGGCGGCACAGAGCATGGCGACCCAGCGCAAGGAGGTCATCGGGTTCCTCGCGGTGGAAAACCGCAGCTCCGACACCGACGTCGAGCAGGGTGGCCTGCTGTTCGTCGAAGAGGTGCTGCGCGGGATCGAGGCGGTGCTGAGCGAGATCGAGTGGTCGGTGCTGATCTCGCTGCCGCACGGCAACGACCCGAGCGCCGCACGGCGGCGGATGCGCAAGATATCCGCCAAGGTCGACGGCATGATCATCTCTGAGGGAATCGTGGCGCAGCCGCTGCTGACGCAGCTCGCCGGCCGGATCCCGGTCGTGCTGGTGGCCGGCCCCGCCGACGTGCCGCTCGATGTGTTCAGCGCGGACAACCGGGGCGGCACCCGCGATCTGGTCGCCCACCTGATCGAGGTGCATGGCAAGAAGCGGCTGTTCGGCGTCGACGGACCGCCGGAGGCTCCGGACGCGGTGGAACGGCGGGCCGCGCTGCTCGATGCCGTCGCGGAGTACCCGGGTGTGGCGCTGACCGGAAGCTTTCAGGGCCAGTTCGCGACGCTCAGCGGCCAGCTCGCCGCCCGCGCCATCGGCGCGCTGCCGCGGCGTGACCTGCCCGACGCGCTGGTCTGCGCCAACGACCAGATGGCGATCGGCGCGATCCGCGAGCTTCAGCAGGTGGGGCTCCGCGTACCGGACGACATCGCCGTCGTCGGCTTCGACGACATGCAGGCGGGGACGCTGATCTCGCCTGCCCTGACCACCGCCCGCCAGCCGATGCGCCTGCTCGGCGAGCGCGCCTGCGCCCAGCTGCTGCGCAGGATCGCGGACCCGTCTCTGGAGCGTCAGGTCGAGCGCCTGCCCACCGAACTGGTCATCAGGGAAAGCTGCGGATGCGCGCCGCCAGCCCGCTGACCGTGCGCCAGCACGAACGGCAGCACCTGGCGCGAATCGTGACGTCCGCAGCGATGACGATCCAGGCGACGGCGAAGCCCCAGGTGGGCACCCGTACGGCGGCGCGATCGCGTTCGCGCCGCTTTGTGTAGCGGGCGTGCATGCACCTGGCCAGCGACTTCGACCAGTTTCCCGGTCGCGTTCGGCCAGGGTCGGCCGTCCCCTTAACTTGTTCACCAAGCGTGCGCTCGAATCCGAGTTTTCCCGCCGTGTCGCGCGCGCTCGCTATGCAAGCTGCCCGAAATGCCTGCCTATATCCGGTACGTTCGACGCACGCTCCGGCTCCGAGAGGTGGGTCGAAATTATTGCGGACACTTACCCTCCCAAATCGGGGGGGTAAGTGTCCGCAATAATCTGGCGCGCCTGCGGGGAGCCTCGGAATGTGGCTTATGTCCGGGTACGAGCGCGCCTGCGTCGCGTCGATAACGGCGCATGGGGTATCCGCGTGAGCTGTTCGGCGAGATTTCCGCAATGAGGACGAAGTGGAGGCGCGCAGCATGTCGGCGTTCTCGCTCGCTATCGGCCACCACGTCGTGACGGCGGACTAGTGCTCGCGAATGCCGACGGCCGCGAGAACGCGGAACGGGCTGGTGACGGTGAGGCCGGGGTCGGGCATGTTCCCGCGCCACGCGTGTGCCAGCACGACGCCGGGCTCGACCAGCGCCAAGCCGGCCTCCGCCAGGAACGAGGCGACGTCCGTGCGGCTGTGGGTGTACGTCTGCGTCGTCGTATACGCCTGTCGAGCCCGCGCGGCGACCTCGGGATCGTCCGAGCCGATCACCGACACGGCCAGGACGCTTCCCGGGGCGAGCAGCCGCGTATACCTGCGGACCAGGTCGTGTGCGGTGGCGGCGCTCATAAAGTGCAGCACGGCCGCGAGCATCACGCACATTGGCTCGGCCGGATCGAGCAGATGCCCCAGCGTCTGCGGCGACATGACTGTTTCCGGCTGGGCCAGGTCAGCCCGGACGGCGGTCACCCCGTCCGGACCGGACAGCAGGGACTGGGCATGCAGCACGACGACCGGATCGCTGTCCACGTAGACCACCCGCGCGGACGCGATCACCCCCCTGGCGGCTTCGTGCACGGCGGGATGCGTCGGCAGCCCGGCACCCAGGTCGAGGAACTGGCGGATACCCCGGCTCGCCGCCCAGATGACGGCCCGGTTGACGAACTCCCTGTTCTGGCGCACGAGGGAGGGCAGCGACGGATCGAATTCGACCAGCTTGGCGGCCTGGACGCGGTCCACGGCGAAGTTGTCCTTGCCGCCGAGCAGCGCGTCGTACACCCGCGCCACATTCGGGACGCTGGTGTCGATGCCAGGAGGCGGTACCGCCGGATCATTCATCGCGTCAGTCCGAGAACACCAGGCGCTCGCCCTCCGCGGTGATCTCGGCGGGGCTGGGCGGTGCGGTCAGCAACTCGGCGATCTGCTCGGCGCCGGGGTCGCCGAGGTCCGCGCCGGGTGCGAGCGCCGCGGTCACGTCATAGCGAGTCTGGCGCAGTGCCACGTCCGGGCCGAGCAGTGCCCAGTACGCCGTGCCCGGCTCACCCTCGTGGTGCGGGAGACCGACGCTGCCCGGGTTCACCGAGCGGCGACCGCCGACCATCCGGTCGAACTGGATGTGGGTGTGGCCGGTGACGATCACCCGCTCGTCGACCCCGGCGGCGAACGCGGCCACCCGGGTCGCTGACGTGGCCGGAGTCACGATCTCGGTGTCGCCGCGCGGTGAGCCGTGGCAGAACCGCACCGGTCCGAGCCCGTCGATGTCCACCACGACGCTGAACGGGATCGTGGCGAGGAACTCCAGCGACTCGGTGCTGTGCCGGGCGGGGATCCACCGTTCCCGCGGCCTGCGCGGGACGCGCTCCCCGGCGGCGATCTCGAGCACGGCCCGCTCGCCGTTGCCGCGAACGAACAGCGCACGGTCACCGAGCCCGCGCATCAGGGCCACCGTCTCGTCGGGCTGGCTGCCCCAGGTCAGGTCGCCGCAGCTGACGACCAGGTCCACGGCACAGGTCTCGATGTCGGCGAGCACGGCGGTGAGCGCCGCGACGTTGGCGTGTACGTCGGAGATGACCGCCGCCCGGCGGACCGGTCCGTAGCGGTGCACCGGCCCTTCCCAGCTGGCGGGTCCGTGCACGGTGACGCGCATGTGCGTGAGTCTACGAACAGTTCAGCCGGGCTGCGAAAATGGCTTCCCGGACTCAGCGCCGCCTGGTTGATACTGCTCGACAACCCACAGCCCGCCTTCGGGCAAGGCTTGTTGCAGTTGAGCCAGATGAGGCTCGCACAGGCGGAGCACGTAGGGCTCCCGGCAGATGCCCACCCGCACCGCTGCGCGGCGGATGCGGCCGCTCCGGTCATGGATCTGGTCCTGTACGCAAGCCGAGCAAGCAGGATGACGATCACGCGCCATGCTCTTACTGTAGAAACGGATACCCGATGCGCTGGCATTGTCCCGCCTGCTGGCTGACCGGATCTTGCGTCGCCGCGGCGCAGGGGTTACTTGGCTTGCGGGACTGTCGTCTCTCGTGCCGGCGGCGCGAGTCCGACGAGCTTGGTGAGGAACCGGCCGTGTCTCACTAGACGTGGTCTGGAATCGTGTGGCGGCTGTTCGTCTCCTGTTTAGGCTCTGGCTTGTGAAGATGGGGATCGTCGCCGACATCCACGGAAACGATGTTGCGCTGCGTGCGGTGCTGAAGGACGCGGACCGGTTCATGGTGGATCGCTGGTGGGCGCTGGGAGACCTGGTCTTGTTCGGCCCGCGTCCTGCCGAGGTCATGGAGCTCCTGCTCGGAATGACGGGGATCGAGATGCTGCGGGGGAACACCGACCGTTATGTGCTGACCGGTGAGCAGCCCGCCCCGCATGCCACTCTCGCCGACGCTGCCCGGAGCATCGACCTTATGGAACGCTATGCCGCCATGGCGGCGGGAATCGGCTGGACTCGAGGCGTCCTGGACCAGGCCGGCCTGCTCGCTACCTTGGCCAGCCTGCCGCCCCAGCTGCGTTTGCGGCTTCCAGGAGGAGCTGCCGTCCTTGGGGTCCATGCCTCCCCGCTGGCAGATGACGGTCCCGGGATCGAACCCGGTATCACCGATGAGCAGCTGGGGTCGCTGCTGGCGGGTTCGGGCGCTGACGTGGTCATCGGCGGCCATACGCATGCCGCGGCTGATCGCGTGGTCGGTAGTGTCCGTGCTCTCAATCCCGGTAGCACGGGGCTGCCTCGTGTCTGCGGCATGGCGAGCTGGTTGCTCCTGGAGGCCGACGGCGAGGCTATGACCGTGACACACCGGAGTGTGCCGTTCGATGCGGGCGCGGTCGTGACCGGCCTGCGGAACCGGATGCACCCCAATGCGGAATTCGTGGCGTCCGTCCTGACTGGTCAGCATCAGATGTAAGGACACCTGGCCGGGCAGATCGCGCTGGGCTTGCAGCTCAAGCACGTCGCCCGGCGTGCCCTGGCCAACCGCCTCACCCACGGCTACGGCCAGCGAGACCCGCACGATGGCGACAGCCAGCGCGACGAAGCCGGCGAGTTCTTCCCGCAAGCGGGCCTGGTCCCCGCCTCCGCCCGAGCCCGCGCCTGCCGTGCCGAGCAGCAGGAACGCCACGACCGGGAAGCCGAAACGCCTGGCCCAGGCCGAACTGGTACCGGCTGTCGCGGAACGCGTCCCTGGTCTCCGGCAGCGCCGCACCGGCCGCGTACACCACCGCCACCGCCCCGACCATGACGCCACCGAGCAGGCGCCACGCCGCGGCGGCCGGAGCGAGCGACAGGGGAAAGCCGATACTTACCCAGCCTCGCCGCCGATGACTCATTCACGTGAGCGTGAGCGACGCAGACGCCCCAGCTCAGAGCGGGTATGACTGGCGCGCGTGACGATCATCGGTCCTCCTCGCCGAACTGGGCGGCGAGCTGCGCGAGGACGTTGACGGCGTCCTGCTGCCCGAGCGCCTGGCAGCGTTCCATCGCGGTCTCCAGCCGCCGCACCGCCGCCGCGGGGCGGCCGGCCCGGGTTCCCTCGATGATGGCCGCGAGATGCGCGGTCATCGCGTAGTCGCCGATCGCGTCATCGGCGGACAGGTCCGCGGTGGCGCGCTCCGCCCAGCTCAGCGCGTCCTCGTACCGTTCCGCCTGATACATGGCGCGGGCCGCGGCGAGTTCGGTGCGGCCGCGCTCCGCGGTACGGTCAAATCCGGTCTGGCCGGCGCGTTCGCCGGCGGCCAGCGCCTGTTCGATGTGCCGTGTCGCGCGTCCGGGACCGTCGTCAGCGCCGTCGCGGACCGTCACCTGGGCCAGCTCGCGGTGCAGCCTGACCACAAGTGCCCAGCGCTGGTGCGCGACGGCGAGTTCCAGCGCGCGCTGATATGCCTTGTGTGCCTCCGGCCACAATCCCGCCTCGGCGAGCGCGAGCGCGGTGTCGGCGGTGGCGAACAGGAATGCGTCGGTGTCCGGCCCGTGCTCCAGCGCCGCGGCGCTGAGCGCCAACTGCCCGGCGGCGCCGCGGTGGTCCCCGGCGCGGCTCAGGCACTGGGCGAGCACCGCGCGGTACCTGGCGGCGGCCTGCGGGTCGGTCAGCTCGCCGATCGCTTGCGTCAGCGTCGTCACGGCCTCGTCCAGCTGGCCCGCCTCGGCCAGCGCCAGACCCAGGTCGGCCCGCGCGCGGGCCATGAGCTGCGGCTCTTCGTCCCGGTCCAAGCGGGCGACGCCCATCCGCGCATTGGCCACCGCTGGTCCCGCCTTGCCTTGGACCCGGTAGGCGGTGGCGAGGAGCATGTGCGCCACGCCGGAATGGAACCGCTGCCGCGGCCAGACAGCGGCGGCGGCGACGGCTTCGGCCAGCTCGATCGCGGCCTCGTCCGGGCGCCCCGCGGTCAGCAGCAGCTCGCCGAGCCTGCCGCGGTAGTCCAGCGTGTCCCATGGCCGTCCCCCCGCGGTCGTCAGCTCGATCGCGCGGCGCAGCCCGGCCAGCTCCGCCTCCGGCCTGCCCTCGATCCTGGCCACGGCGGCCAGGATCGCCTCCCCGGTCCCCTCGCGGTGCGCGCTGTGGTGCTCGCGGGCGACGGCTATCAGCGCGTTCGCCTCGGCGGTCACCCGCCCGGCCAGCCCAGGTCTTTCGGTCGGCGCGCCGCGCCGCAGCGCGTTCATCGCGACGACCGCCCTGGTGTGCTGGACGGTGAGCACGTCGCGTGGCGCCGCAACGCCGGCCGCGAGCAGGCCGCCGGCTTCGGCGAGCAGTTCGTCCAGCCGCGCCCAGCGATCCGGGTCCGGCGCGACCTGGTCCGCGGCCCACTCGGCGCGGGCCCTCGCGGCGAGGGCCCGCCCGGGCTCACCCGCCGTGAGGTACCGGCCGGCCGCGGCCGTCACCTCCCGGCCGGCTCTGACCCAGTCGCCGGCGGCGATCGCCGCCGCGGCCCGCGCGTCCGCCAGCTCGGCGGCCAGCAGGTCGTCCATCTCCTCGTCACCGGCCTGTGCGGCGACCGCCCGCCAGGCATCGCCGGCGTCCGGGTGGCCCGTGTCCGAAAGTGCCCTCGCTTGTGCGATCAGCGCGGCCAGGCCGGGCCCTTCGCCGGTGACAGCCGGCGGCTCCGGCACTAGCGGCTCCGGCACTAGCGGCTCCGTCGGCTTGGACTTCGCCGGCACCAGGCCCGGGCGCCGGCTGCCCAGCACGTCGGCCGGACCGAACGGCTCGCGGGCGAGCCTGGCGCGGAGCTCGTCGCCGACGGCGCTGGTGCCGTTGCGCTCGTCGAAGCGTGCCGCGATGCCCTCGGCCTCCGCGGCGAGGCGCGCGGCCAGCTCGGCCGCGGTGTCCGGCCCGATCGGCACGTTCGCGTAGCCGGTGGCGACCAGGCGCTGGAGCAGCACCACGGTGCCGCCGAGCAGGCCGAGCCGCGGCAGCGGGTCGGTGATCTGCGTGAGCATGCCGCCGTTCTCCGCGAGGATCTCCAGGCCGCGGCCCGCGTTGCCGGTCAGCGCCGCGAACTCCATGTGCCTGCCGATCGTCGCGGACAGGTTGATCGTGCCGCGCGCCATGGGGTACCCGCGCTGGTGATTCGACCCGGCCTCGACCCGCTTGCCGAGCCGCAGCAGGGGGAGCAGCGAGTACGCGAGGGTGACCGCGGGCTCCTCGCGGCAGCGGAGCGCGCCGTTCAGCACGGGGGCCCACACGTCGAGCGCCGCGGCGTCCCGGCTTGCCGCGAGGTCCAGCAGGCCAAGAGCGCGGGCTTCGCACGCCGCGCAGTCGCTCATCGCATCTCGCGGCAGGCCGAGCATGACCGCGCGTTCGTGCTCCGCGCTCGCCAGGTCGCCGATGTGCAGGTACAGCGATGCGCGTTCCCCGGCGACGGTCCGCATGCTGTAGCCGGCCAGCGCAAAGCGCCGCTCCATCTCGTCCAGCCAGCCGCGGATCGACGTCAGCGGCACATCCGGCACCTGGAGCAGGAAGTTCGTGACCCACTTGAAATACCAGTGGGTCCGGTGCAGCTCGTACTCGGAGAAACTCTCCGGCGCGGTGTCCAGTAGCCGCAGCAGCCGGGCGAAGGCGACCGGCGCCTTGGCATGTTCCGCGCCGTACTCGTACGCCTCCATCAGCTCGGTGAGCGCGCTCACCAGGACCTGAGGGTCCCCGAGCACGTCGGCCGCCGCGACGATCTCCTCGGCCCTGGCCGACTTGATCCTGCCGTCCGGCTCGCCCTGGTTGCGGTCGAGCGCTTCATACACCTGCTCGGCGGTGCTCAGTTCCATCAGCCGTCACCCTCCCGCACCGCCTGGTCGAGCAGGCCGAGGAAGGCGCGGTTGAGCAGCGCGGTCTCCGGCGGTCGCAGCGGCCGTCTGCTCATCAGCAGGGCGTGCCCGTAGAGCGCCTCGACCGCCATCGTGGCCAGCTCCGGTGTCTCGACGGTGGCGACCCGCCGGACCAGCGGGCTGAGCTGGTTGAGCACGAGCTGGGCACGAGGCGCGCTGCCGCGCAGCGAGCCGAGTATCTCGCCCCACAGGCCTTCGGCTTCCGCCTCGGCGTCGGCCCGGGTCCGTTCGTGCCGTGCCTCCCGGTCGTCGAGCAGCAGTGCCGGCACCGAGGACGGGGTGAACGTGCGCAGCACGACGTCGCAGCCCATCGGGTCCAGCGCGCGCCGTGCGGCGCCAAGGAACATCGCGGCGGCGACCTCGGTGTCCGGATCGGGCGGGTCCAGGTGGGCCAGCACGATGGCCGGATCAAGGTCGAGCACGGTGACGTCCGGCCGGATCTCCGGCAGCCGACGAAGCAGGTCGGCGTCGTAGGTGTAGCCGCCGTTGACTACGGCCAGCCCTGCCGCGGACGCGATGGCCGCGACCTGGTGGAATTCGTCGACGGTCGCGCTCACCAGGATCGTCCGGTGGGCGCGGGCGAACTCGTCCAGGCTGACCTCTCCGTCGGTCGTCTCGAACGGCAGCCACGGCAGCATGATCGTGAGCAGGGCGGTGTCGAACCGGGCGAGCGCCTTGACGGCGAGGTGGTGCGTGAGCAGGAACCTGCGCAGGTCGGCGGGGCGGCTGGCGGCCAGATCGGCGAGCCAGTCCCGGACCTGAGCGCCGAGGCCCTCGCGGACCGCGCTCAGCGTGTCGTCTTCGTACAGGCCCTCCCGGGACGCCGTGGGCCGCAGCCCGTCGGTGCTGATCACGCACCGCAGGAAGAACGCCCAGTCCGGCAGCAATCCGCCCGCGTCCTCGGTGAGCAGCATGCCCTTCAGGTACACGCGGTGCCTGCCCTGCCGCGCCGGACTGACCGGTTCGGGCAGGACGTAGGCGGCGCCGCGGAGTCCGGCTACCGGGATATCCAGGTCGATGACGTCGAGCGGCGTGAAGCCGAGCGTCTGTTCGCCGTACCTGAGCAGAGCGGCGCGCCGCAGGCCGGCCGAGGCGTACGGCCGGTCCCAGACCGCCGGCGCCTTGCTGACCTGAACCGGCGGACCGTCGTCCGCGGTGAGCTCGACCGGAACGGGCAGCAGGTCACCGAAGTGCGTGGCGAGTTCCGCGACCCGGTCCGGCGCGAGCCATTCCGCCGCGCCCGGCCGGGCGCGCAGCCGGACCCGGGTGCCAGGCTCTGCCATGCCGGCGTCGTCCAGGGTCCGGATCTCATAGCGCCCGTCCGGCCGTCCGCGCCACTCGATCGGCCGGGCATCGGGCCGCACGGCTGACCTGGTGACTATCGTCACCTCATCGGCCACCATGAAGCAGGCCAGCAGACCGATGCCGAACTGTCCGATGAAATCCCGCCGCGTCGCCGCGATGTCGAGTTCGGTGAGCTGGTCGCGCTTCGAACTGCGGCCGATCGTCGCCAGGAACGTGTGGATGTCCTCCTCGGTCAGGCCGATCCCGGTGTCCGCCACGACCAGTTCCCCGTCGCGGGCGGTGATCTGGACCCGGCCCTCCGCCGCCGGGTCCGCCTGACGCCGCGCGGTCACCGCGTCGACCGCGTTTTGCAGCAGCTCCCGCAGGTAGACACGCGGACTCGAATACAAATGATTGGCGAGCAGGTCGACGAGTCCATGCAGGTCAACGTGGAACGTGTGGGAGGAGGCTGTTTCATCCGGCACACGCTAGATGCTATGGCGAGTTACCCGATCGAGCCCTCCGCGACACCGCCGCCGTAATGCGACGGACCGCATACTCGGGGTAAAACGCGGACCCGTGGGGGGATCATGACAGCTGCCGCCGAATCCAAACAGGACGAGGGATCGCGCAGCCCTGTGTGGACGCCGCGAGATTACCTCTACCATCTGAACAAGGCCGCCATCTACGCGGCGACCAGGGGTATGCCCCTGATGCTCATAGGGCACATCTTCTTTCTCGTCAAGTTCATCCGGGCCTTGCTGAAGCGGGAGCCGGGCGGCGCGAACGACGTGGCCGCGGCGCTGTTCAATCGCTGGCCGCGATGGAGCCGGCGGCTCATCGCCTGGGAGCTGGCCAACCCTTACCTGCCGAGCGTCGCGGTCCTGTACCTGCTGCTCTTGCCGTACCTGCTGCCGCTCAGCGTCGTGCAGTGGCAGACCACGCGATCGGTGGTGTACAGCTCGTTCGACGTGTTCCGCCGGGGCGTCCGCCTTGTGCCACCCCTCATTACGGCCGTGGTCGTGGTGTTCGTGACGAGCGACGCCTGGCGCATCCTCGGCTCCGGTTCCACGAACCGGTTCTGGGCCATCGTCGGAGCCTTTCTCGGCGCCGGCCTGCTCTTGGTGGTGCGGTGGAACTGCTGGGATGATCTCGACGCGACGCCGGAGGAAGCGGCGGAGCTGCTTGGCGGCATCAGGCGCCGGCATCCGCTGGGTTTCGACGCGTTTACCAAGCGCGACATCGCATCCGCACCGATCGAGCGGCGCGGCTGGCTGTGCCAGATCTGGGTATACACGGGCTACTGGATGCTCAGCGCGTTCGCGCTCGTCGTCACCGCGGTGCTGGTCACCGCCGTGCTTGTCCTCATCGGAGTCATCCTGATCAACCAGAAGGAGACGACCACGCTGGCCGGGAACGCGCATGTGTACTGGCCGTGGCTGCTGCCGGGCGGCCTGGTCATCACCCGCCAGTTGCTTCAGCTGTCCGCCAGCCTCGGCGCGTTCGGGGCGTTCTTCCTGGTCGCCGCGCAGCATCCAGATGACCGGAGGGCCTTCGTCAGAAACGCGCTGCTTCGCTTCCGCCGGGTGCTGCTCGTCTACAGCATCTACGTGCGGGCGCGCAGCCGGGCCGCCGAGTTGACCGCGCAGAACAGAAACGACGGGCTAGGGAATGACGGGCTAGACGAGGCGTAATCGCTCGCGAGAATTGTCGACATGCCGACAACAACCACGGTTTCGGGCAGCAGGCTCAGCCCTCGAGGGCGGTGCGCATCGGACGGAACTTGACTTGCGCCTCGGCGAGTTCGGCACTGGGTTGTGAGCCGGCCACTATCCCGCAGCCGGCGAACAGCCGGGCGGACCGGCCGTTGAGCTGGGCGCAGCGTAGCGCGATGCCCCACTCGCCGTTACCGTCCGCGTCCACCCAGCCGACCGGGCCGGCGTAGCGCTCCCGGTCCATCTGCTCGAGCTCGCGGATCAGCTCCATTGCCGCGCCGGTCGGCGTGCCGCACACCGCGGCGGTGGGGTGCACCGCGGCGGCCAGCGCCAGCGCCGACTTGTCCTCGGCCAGGGCGCCGACGACGGACGTGCCGAGGTGCTGCAGGTTGGGCAGCTTGAGCAGCGTCGGGGCGGCCGCTACGTCGAGGCTTTCGCACAGGGGGCCGAGCGTCTCCCGCATCGAGGTCACCGCGTAGACGTGTTCCTCGTTGTTCTTCGCGTCGGCGAGCAGTTCTGCGCCAAGGGCCTCGTCTTCTTCGGCGGTGCCGCCACGCGGCGTCGTACCGGCCAGCACCAGCGAGCTCACCTCGCGCCCGTCACGCCGGATGAGCAGTTCGGGCGTGGCGCCGACCAGGCCGTCGCAGGCGAACGTGTGGCAGTCCGGGTAACGAGAGGCGAGCCTGCTCAGCAGCACGCGTGCGTCGATCGGGTGGTCGTCGGCCGCGTACAGGTCCTGGGCGAGGACGATCTTGCGCAGCGGCGCGGCGGCACCGTCTCCGCGGACCTCGGCCTTGATCGCGGCGACGGCCCTGGCCACCGCCTGTTCCCACTGCGGCGCCGGCAGGCTGCCATCGTGCCAGCGGATTCGTCCTGGAGCACGCTCGGGGACGAGCTCCCGAGCGTCCTCGACGGGCCCAGCACCCGGCTCGGTAACCGTGGTGAGCCAGGCCTGGCCGTGGCCGTCGCGGCCGAGCAGGGTCCGCGGGACGATCAGCGCCGAGCCGTCCGAGGACGCGTCGAACGTGAAGGCGCCGAACGCCACCGGCCCCGTGCCGCGGACCCGGACCTGGTCGTCCACGTCCGCGGCGTCGAACACCGCGCGGAGCCACTTCTCGCCGGCGGTGAACCTGTCCTCGCCGGAGGGCAGGACCACCCGGGCCGCCTCGCCCCAGCCGGCCAGGCCCGCGCCCTGCCGCACCCAGGCGACGACGTGAGGGACCGGCAGGCCGGCCAGCAGATCGTCGCGATCGGGGATCATGGTGGTACGGACGATGAGCCGCCTCGCGTCCCGGCCATCGCTCATCACGCGACCCAGTTTAGGCGGCGTGCCTCGCGATACCGCTCTCCGCGCCCTCCCGGGACAGTGAGCTTGGCCACCATATCCGCCGGCCGAGGTCCAGGTTCAGGGACGCCGGCCCCGGCCGGGAAGTGCTTGGCCAGTACGGACTGCGCGGTCACCGACGACGGGGATCCGGCGAGCGGACCGCGCCCACACGCGACCACAGGCCGCGGCTGGCAGGCTCCGCGCTGCCGAAGTCGGGCCTGGCCGACCAGAAGATCCACCTGCCGAAGATCACAAGAATCGCCGGGAGCAGCGTGACCATGGCGAGCACGCCCACCGCGATGCCGATCGCGGCGACCGGGCCGAGGCCAGAGATGTCGTTGGCCTCGGCGGCCATCAGGCACAGCATCCCGGCGACCACGGTCAGCGCACTGGCAAGGATTGCCGGCCCAGCCCGGCGCATCGCGACGGCCATCGCCGCGTGCCGGTCCTCGTGGCGCCGCAGCTCCTCGCGGTACCTGGCGATGAGCAGCAGCGCGTAATCGGTGCTCGCGCCGATCACCAGCACCACCAGGATGCCTTCGGTCTGTCCGTTCACGGTGAGGTAGGAGATGACGGCCTGCGCCGCGGTCAGCGCCACGCTGGCGCACAAGATGGGCAACAGCCACAGCACCGGGCTCCGGTAGATGAGCAACAGCAGCACGATAACGACCGCGAGCGTTGCGTACAGCAGCGTCGAGTCGATCCCGTTGAAGACCTTCACCTCGTCGGCGGCGTTCGCGGCCGGTCCGGCACTGTAGGTGGTGAGCCCCGGATCGCCGGCGGGCGTGCTCACCCGTCCCCGGACCGCGGCGAGCGTGGCGAAATGCCGCGCGTCCGCGTCCGCCTTCGCGAGGTCCGCGGCGGTGATGCCGGAGGTCCGTACGTATACGACCACCGCCGGATTGAAGTTTTTGGACTGGAACGCCGCCTCGGCGTTGAGTTTCTGGGTGGACTCCGCCGAGGCCGGCGGGTAGGCCGCCGCGTCGTTCTTCTCCGCGCCAGTGAGCTTGCCCGCGAACGGGCTGGCGGCCACGATGATCAAGAGCCAGATCCCGACCACGACGAATTTCGTCCAGCGTCCGCAGACGACCCCCGCCAAGCGGGCCAGCCCCCGTGGCGGCTCGCCGGGACTCTCGCTGAGTTGCCTGGGTGGCATCGGACTGCGTGCAATGTCGCGGGGCACCCCCGTGGTCCCGTGCGCCACGCTTCTCCTCGTGTTCGCGATAGTACGTATACCATGCCTAGATTACGTTGTATCGCGTTGAGGTAAGGTGTCAAGCTATATCGTGAAACGTCGAGGTAAACACTGACGCTCCGCGGGCCCAAGCCCAAGCCCGAGGGCGGGCCTCGGTGTCCTGCGTGGTGTCACACGCGCTTGTCATGCGATTTTGACCCCTCCTGTCCAGTACGTTCGATGCTAGCCATAGAGCCCGATGGGGAATCGAAATTATTGCGGACACTTACCCCCCCAGATCGGGAGGGTAAGTGTCCGCAATAATCCGAGGTGCCCGTGGGGGCGCCCGGATTTAGCTGGAATGCCGGGTTTGTCGGGGGGTCGTGGCGGCGTCGGCCCCAGGACACGCACCAGCCCATGACGTGCACCATCCCGACGAGGTGCTCCGGCGCTACAGCAGGGTCAGCTGCTCGCCCTGATCCCCGGCAGCCGGCACCTCGTCCCTCGGCTCCGCCGACCCCGACCCCGATCCCGGAACCGGAACCGAGCCCGCATCCGCCCCGCCGCGCGGCAGGAAACGGCCGCCGCGGGTCCGGCCTATCCCGTATCGCTGGGCTAGTTCACGCACCTGGCCGGCGATCCGTGCCTGATAGGTCTTGGGGGCGTACGCCCGTCGCCCGTACAGTTCCTCGTACCGCGTGACCAGGCCGGGATGGTTCTCCCGCAGCCAGCCGAGAAACCACTCGCGCGCGCCCGGCCGAAGGTGCAGCACGATCGGCGTCACGTGCACCGCCCCCGCCGCCGCGATCGCCCGGACGGTGGCGTCGAGCTGGGCGGGGGAGTCGGACAGGTAGGGGATGACGGGCCCCATCAGCACACCGCAGGGGAGTCCGCGGTCGTTGAAGGCCGCGCAGACCTCCAGCCGCCGCGCGGGCGCCGGCGTGCCTGGCTCGACGGATCGCCACAGCGACTCGTCGGAAAATCCGGCCGAGACGTTCAGCCCCACCGAGGTGACCGCGGCCGCCGACTCGAGCAGGTCGATGTCCCGCAAGATCAACGTGCCCTTGGTCAGGATCGAGAACGGGTTCGCGAAGTCCCGCAGTGCGCCGATGATGCCCGGCATCAGACGGTACTTGCCCTCGGCCCGCTGGTAGCAGTCGACGTTCGTGCCCATCGCGATGTGCTCTCCGCGCCAGCCAGGGGAGGCGAGCTTGCGGCGCAGCAGTTCGGGCGCGTTCACCTTGACGACCACTCGGCTGTTGAAATCGGCGCCCGCGTCCAGGTCGAGATACGTGTGCGTGTTCCTGGCGAAGCAGTTGTGGCTGACCACCCCGTTGGCGATGAAGTCGCCGGTGCCGGTGGTGATGTCATACATCGGCAGGTCCAGCCCGAGTGGCTCGATGGCCGTGACCCGGAGCCCGACGTCGCTCGTGAGCGGCACGTCCGCGATCGAGCGCTTCCGGGTGCTCGCCGGGTCCGTCGCGTGGAGGAACCGCATCGTCTCGCTCAGCGCGCCCGCCAGCCGGATGCGCGCCCGTCCACGTTCGAGGGTGAAGCGGAAGCCGAGTGTCTCCAGGCAGGACGTCAGCCGTTCGGTGGTCTCCGCGGCGGTGCTGGAGATGCGCAGGGTGCCGCCGTCGCAGGAGCCGGCCGCGTCAAACGTGCCCGCGAGAAAGCCGCGGCGCCAGTCGGCCGTCGAGATGGCGGGCCATGCGATCAGCCGTTCGACCTGCTCGCTGGAGTCAGCGCCGCCGACCCGTGCCAGGTAGCTGGTGGTGCGCGCCATCGCGTCCGGGTCGGCCAGGGCCGGCGGCCGGGAGCCGGCGAAGTGGCCGCCGGAGCCGCGGATCGCGCCGCACAAGTAGCCGCGCCGGTAGGCCGCGCTCTGTTTCGGCTGCTCGGCGAACGCGCCCGTCCCCGCCAGCTTGTTGCGCACGGTCAGGAACGGTCGCCGCGCCGCGCCGGACTCCGCCCCGGTCACATGCTTCCAGCCGCGCTCGGTCAGGAAGCGGTGGTCGCCGCTGGAGACCAGCTGAGTGCCGTCCGCCAGCACCACGCGGTACGCGGGCTTCACGGTCGACCAGTGCGCCAGGACGGTGGTGATCGCGTACCGCCGGGCGGACCCTGCCCCGACCGTGCCGTAGATCTCGTCCCCGGCCCGCACCTTCGCCAGCGGCCTCGGCCGCCCGTCCGCCATCAGGATGGGTGTTTCTCCGGACATGCAGTACACGCACGCGTGCTGACAGCCGCGGTACGGGTTGATCGTCCAGCTGAACGCCATCTGCGACGACTCGGGCACCCGGTTCACGATCGACCTGGCCTGAACCTCGTAGAACGTCATGCCGCGGAACCCGGGCGTATCGAACGTCCGGGCGATCGCGCCGCGCTCGATCAGAGGCGTCCCGTCCTCGGCCGGCACGTCGTCAAGCCGGAGATTGTCCCACCTCATGGTTCGAACTCTAAAACGAAAGCTGAACCAAAGCAAGCCGCCGCACCGCACAACGACACGGACGGACTGAAGCCCCGAAAGCGAACACAGTGGCCCGTGACCTCGACGGTTAAAAAAACGACCCAAGTACAAAGCCAGAACAATTGGATAAAGGTCGTCTGCTAGGGGATAGTTGGGGGGTAGGACTACCGGCACGCGAGGCGGAGGTGGCGCTATGGCGCTGTCGATGGACGAGCAGCGCGTGCTCGCGGAAATCGAGCGGCGGCTGACGGCAGAAGATCCAAGCCTGGCCTCGTGCATGACGAACTTCCGGCGGCCTGGTCCGGCCGCCGTTCTGCGCTCGCCGCGGGGACGCATTGTCGGCTCGCTGTTTACCGTGCTGCTCGTCGCGATGATCTCGCTGATGGTCTACGCGATGATTCCGTTCCGCGGCCACGCCACCCGTCCGGCGAACAACTCGCAGATCTCCGCACCGGCGGGGCCGACCAGCCACAGCGAAATCGCCGCGAGCACTGGCAGCGACAAGCTCGCGACGTCGCCGGCCGCGAGCGCCGGCACCGGGAACCACACCGCGACAGCCAAGACTGGCACGAGCACGAGCACCAGCACCACGTCGGCCGCGACCGCACACAGCGCGAAGGCGTCTCAGTCGCACCCGGATCAGGTCCGGGCTAATAATAACGCCGGCTCCTGAACGCAGCCGCCGCACGCGGGCCGGCGTGCTAACGACTCGCGCCAGAGCTGCACCAGGTATCGCTCAAGGCCTTCGAGTGCGCGCTTCTCCTGCTGGAACTCATCGCCGAGGGGGTTGCGGTGCCGGTCGAACAACTCCGCGTACCGCTGGGTCACCTCGGCGCGGTTGCTCGCGTACACCCGTATCGCATAGTCGCCCACGCCGCCGGTGAGGCGCAGCCCGCGCACCGCCGTGCCCGCACCGCCCATCTCCAGGGTGAGCTGGCCGCGCAGGTACACGCTGCCCTTGGCCTCCTCGTCCCACGCGTCGCCGCACGGCGGCGGGGCGGAGTCCCACTCCTCGATCACCACGCGCACGTCGATGTCCTGCTGCAGGCTGCCCACCCAGACCTGCTCGCGGTTCGTGCTAATCAACGCGCCCACGGGCGGCAAGGGACCGCCCGGCGCGTCCGGGTCGACGGCCGGGTCGTGAAGCCGGAACATTCTGCGTCCCGGCGTGACCGGCATGACCAGTTGCAGCAGCCTGCGGCTCACGCTACCCCCCTTCGGAGCCAAATTTAGACCGCGAGCACGCTCCGTGGTGCCAGTGCGCGAAGGATTCCGCTCGGAAATGCTAACCGTAACCACTTGACTACAGTCAGCATCGGAGTACCGTCATATCTGTTATGAACCTTGTGTCCGAACTTGACCTTCCGGCGTTCGATTACACAGCGCCAGACTTCTCAGCGGACACGTACCACGCGCAGCTCGCCGCCACCCGGCGCCGGCACTGGCTCGCGCGGTCCCCGCTTGCTTACATTGTGCTCGATCACGACTCCGGTGAGTTCTTCCTGCGCAGCGACGCCACGGCGTTCCCCGGCCGCCAGATCGCGGAGTTCTTCGGCGTGACCGACGGACCGCTGGCGGCACACATCGAGACGAACATCCTGAACCTCTCCGGCGAGGCACACCGCCGGCTCCGTTCGCAGGTCGCGCACTCATTCTCGCCGCGTGCCGCGGACCGCTGGCGCCCGGTGATGCGCAAGTACATCGAGCGCCTCTGGGCGCGCGTCGGCATCTACGGCGCCTGCGACTTCGTCGCCGCCATTGCCCGCCCGTACCCGAGCCTGACGATCGCGAGCGTGCTCGGCGCGCCCCATCAGGACGCGGGCCGGCTGCACGAGTGGTCCGGCTGGGTGCAGCGCCAGTTCGATATCCGCGCGCTCGAGCAGAACATGAACGACATCGAGCGCGCGGTCAAGGAAGTCGAGGAGTACGTCAGGGCCCTGCTGACGGCCCGCCGCCGCGACCCGCGCGAGGATCTCGTCACCGAGTTGCTGAACACCGAACTCGATGCGGAGGAGTGCGTCGGACTCGTGGTGAACCTGCTGGCCGGCGGCATCGACACGACGGCCGGGCAGCTCGCGCACGCGATCCGGCTGTTCGCCATGCATCCCGCGCAGTGGGACCTGCTGGCCGAGCGCCCCGTGCTCGCCGCCGCGGCGGTGGATGAGGTACTGCGGTTCGAGCCAGTGACGCCGTTCAGCGCCCGGATCTGCCTGGCCGACATCGAGCACCGCGGGGTACTGTTCCCAGCCGGCACGATCATCGCGATCTGCGCCGAGCGCGCCAACCGCGAGGCGGCGGACGGTGAGCGGTTCGACATCACCGCGCGGCGCGAGACGCGGCTGCTCACGTTCGGCGCCGGCCCGCACCACTGCCTGGGCGTCAACCTTGCCCGCGCGGAGCTTGAGGAGGCGCTCGTCTTCCTCGCCCCGCGGGCCCCCGGTCTCGCCCTCGGCCGGCCTGCGCGGCTCGGCGGCGTCGAGGGCATCTACGGCATCGACAAACTCCCCATTACCTGGTCATAACAAGGGGTCATCACACATGCAGGCACCGGCGAAGGCTCCCCAGCTTCGGTCACTCAACGCACCTATAGCAGAACGGACTGTGGTTGCTCCTCTGGGGACCGCGCCGACTGCGAGCACGGGCCGGCGCGCACTCATGCTCGCGGTCTGCTGCATGAGCCTGTTCATGGTGGGCTTGGACAACACGATCGTGAACGTGGGCCTGCCAGCCATCGGCAAGACCCTGCACGCGGGTGTGTCCGGGCTCCAGTGGACCGTCGCGGCCTACACGATCGTGCTGGCGGGCCTGCTGATGTTCTCCGGCGCGCTGGCCGACCGGATCGGCCGCCGCACGGTCTTCCAGGTGGGACTGTCGCTGTTCACGCTCGGCTCCTGGATGTGCAGCCTGGCGCCGAGCCTCGGCTGGCTGATCGCGTTCCGCGTGCTGCAGGGCGTCGGCGGCTCGATGCTGAACCCGGCCGCGCTCGGCATCATCACCAACACGTTCACCGGCAAGGCCGAGCGGGCACGGGCGATCGGCATCTGGGACGGCGTGTTCGGGCTGTCGATGGCGCTGGGACCGGTGCTCGGCGGCGTGCTGGTCGGCACGGTGGGCTGGCGGGGGATCTTCTGGGCGAACATCCCGGTGGGGCTGGCCGCGATCTCGCTGACCGCGCTGTTCGTGCCCGACTCCAAGGCGGCCAGGTCGCGCCGGTCTGACCCGATGGGTCAGTTCCTGCTCATCGTGATGCTCGGCGCGCTCGCCTACGCGATTATCGAGGGCCCGGAGATGGGCTGGTTCTCGCCGCGGATCTTCGGGTTCTTCGCACTGTCCGTCGCGGCGCTCGCGATCCTGCTCGCCTACGAGCCGCGGCGCGCCGAGCCGATGCTGGACCTGCGGTTCTTCCGCAGCGTGCCGTTCGCCGGCGCGAACCTGACCGCGGTGTGCGCGATCGCCTCGATGGCCGGTTTCCTGTTCCTGTCCACCCTGTACCTGCAAGACGTGCGCGGCATGACGGCGCTGCGGGCCGGCCTGACGCTGATGCCGATGCCGATCGTGATGGCGTGCTGCGCGCCGCTGGCCGGCCGGATGGTGGCCCGCCGCGGGTCGCGCCTGCCGCTGATCATCGCCGGGGCCGCGCTGACCATCAGCAGCGCCGCGCTGTCCCGGCTGACCGGCGACACCCCAGCGTGGTACCTGGTGTGCACCTACGGCCTGTTCGGGGTCGGCACCGGCATGGTGAGCTCGCCGATAACGAACGGGGTGATGTCCGGTGTGCCGAAGAGCCAGGCCGGCATGGCCTCGGGGCTGAACTCCTCGAGCCGCCAGCTTGGCCAGTCGCTGGGCGTTGCGATCGTGGGATCGGTGCTGGCCGCGAGCATGCACGGCTCGCTGAGCAGCGGCTTCGTGCACGCGGCGCACGCCGGCTGGTGGGTGCTGGCCTCCTGCGGGTACGCGGTCCTGCTGCTCGCCCTGGTCTGCAACAGCCGCTGGGCCAAGTCAAGCGCGAAGGCCGTGGCCACGCTGCCGGTCGCCGATACCCAGCAATCCAGGGCGTGACCTTCGGTACACCCGCAGGTAGGATAGTTAGTTGTCGATACGCAACTAACCAGGAGGGCCCGCTGCTTCGGAAGCGACGCCTGCTTGTACTGGTGATCTGCTGTTCGAGTCTGTTCATCGTGGGCCTGGATAGCACGATCGTCAACGTTGCGCTGCCGGTCATCGGCCGGAACCTGCACGCCGGGGTGTCCGGGCTCCAGTGGATTTTCGACGCGTACACGCTGGTCCTCGCCAGCCTGCTGATGCTGTCCGGGGCCACCGCGGACCGGGTGGGCCGCCGCCGGGTGTTCCTGACCGGCCTCGCCACGTTCACCGCCGGGTCGGGGCTGTGCAGCCTCGCGCCGAGCCTGGGCGCCCTGGTGGCGTTCCGCATGGTGCAGGCGGTCGGCGGCTCGATGCTCAACCCGGTCGCGATGTCGATCATCACGAACGTGTTCACCGACCGGGCGGAGCGAGCCCGCGCCATCGGCATCTGGGGCGCCTCCTACGGCCTTTCCGTGGCATTCGGCCCGGTGATCGGCGGCGTGCTGGTGGACAGTGTGGGCTGGCGCGGCGCGTTCTGGGTCAATATCCCAGTCGGCATCGCCGCGATCGTGCTCACCGCCAGGTACGTGCCAGAATCCCGCGCGCCGAAGGCACGGCGGCCCGACCCGGTCGGCCAGATCCTGATCGTCGTGCTGCTCGGCTCGCTGACCTACGCGATCATCGAGGGTCCGAGCCGGGGCTGGGTTTCCCCGCTGATCCTCGGGCTGTTCGCGGCGTCCGCGGTGGCACTCGCCGCGCTGATCGCCTGGGAGCTGCGGCGCACCGAGCCGGTGCTCGACCCGCGGTTCTTCCGCAGCGCCCCGTTCGCCGGGTCGGTGCTGACCGCGATCAGCGCGACCGGGGCACTGGCCGGCTTCCTGTTCCTCGCCACCCTGTACCTCCAGGACGTCCGCGGCATGTCCGCGCTGTGGGCCGGCCTGCACCTGCTGCCGATGGCCGCGGTGATGGCGATCGGCGCCGTCGTCTCCGGCCGGATCCTGGCCAGCCGGGGCGCCCGGCTGCCGATGATGGCGGCCGGCGCGGGTCTGATGGCCGGCGCCCTCCTGGTGTCCCGGCTAACGCTGGCCTCGGGGACGCTCGTGGTGCTGTGCTCGTTCGCGGTCGTCGGCGTCGGCTCCGGCCTGGTCAACGCCCCCATCACCCAGGCCGCCGTGTCCGGGATGCCGGACGGCCAGGCCGGCGTGGCCTCCGCGATCGCGTCAACCAGCCGCCAGGTGGGCCAGTCCCTCGGCGTCGCGGTGGCCGGCTCGATCCTTGCCGTCGGCCTGCACGGCTCCCTGGCCGGCCGCACGCTGCACGACGGCTTCATCGCCGCCAGCCACGCGGCCTGGTACGTGATGGCGGGCTGCGGCCTCATCGTCTTCGCCCTCGGCCTCGTCACCACCAGTTCCTGGGGAGCCGCGAGCGCGACTCGCACCGGGTTGCTCCTGAATCCGGCCACCGAGACGGCCGGCGACGTACGGCCGGAGGTCAGCTCGCCCGCGGCATGAGCCAGAGCCACGCCCCCAGTTGCGCCTCCTTGACGTCGACGTCGACCTTGACAAAGTCGGAAGGATCTAGCGGTGTCTCGCCGTGCTTGATCGCCGTCTTGTAGACGAAATCTGAGGCGATGACGCCGAGGACCGAGCGGCGCTCGGCGATTGCCGTCTTGAACACTGAGGCGTCGAGCATCCTAGCGGCGCGGATGATCGCCTCACCCGATACGCCGAGATCGTCCTCGACCACGGGCCCGACTTCTACGGCGATGCGCAGCTGCACCCGAGCCGCGGCGTCATGAACGGCGTTGTGCCTTATCAGCTCAGCGGATAGCGTCGTGATCAGGCTCTTTAGCAAGGTCATCGTCGGAACGTCAGGTGGTGCCACGATCAGCAGGCCATCGCCGCGGTCGCCGACCGAGCAGTCGCCCCAGTGGGCCCCGAAGGCCACCTTGGTCATCTCCGCGGTCGCCTGCCTCACGATGAGACGATCGAGGTCAGTGCGGGTGCCGGCGGCGAAGCCGACGACATCGGTATAGATCACCGTGCAGTTCTGCCCTTCGAACCGCGGGGCCGGCCGGTGGTCGGACACAGAACGTTCGGTGAGGCGACGATAGATCTGGCCCTCGACCGCGTGCAGCACACCGGGATGCTCACTTACGAATGCGGCGAAATCTTCGGTCTTCACGACTAGCGCCTTAACCGTCTCAAGCGCATCCACGGTGGCCGATCGTTCGCTCACTCTGAGTGCCGCCCGCTCTCCGATGAGCTCGCCGGGTCCGCGAACAGCGAGCGTGGTCTCTCGCCCCTTGTCCTGGACGGTGATCCGTACGCTCCCTGAGGAGATGACGGCGACGTGGTTGGCCGGCTCACCTTCCTCCATGAGCCGGGCACCGGAGGCGAAGGTCCGCTGGTCGGCGATCGCAAGGAAGTCGCGGCGAGCAGCGTCGTCGAGCGTGTCCCAGAAACTGCCCGGTTCGGTTTGCAGCTCGGCAAGCTCATGCTCCTTGGCAGCACGTTGCCGCTTGATATTGAGACGGAGATGGAAGGTCCCGCGGGATACCGAAAAGTCGACGCTGCTCATCCTCCCCCCAGTCTTAGGTGACGGGGGAGTGCCGTGGTTCGAGCGTGGCGCGGGGGCGGTCTTATCGGGATCGGGAGGACTGACCGATCGGTTCATGGTGCCCCCTTCCCGGCAGCCCGCGGACGTGGCAGGCGAAGGATGGTGCCAGGCGAAAGGCGGGGATAGTGGGGACTGTTCCGGCATAGTCCGGCATTTGGCTCATACGTACCCTGCTGGCGCCGCGCGACATGCCCCCGCGCGGCCCCCGTTCAAGTGGTGGCATGTTGTCCCCTAAGCACGGAACGTCACAAAGATGATCTTTTGGTTAGGGTAAATGCTATCTGGCATTTGGTCACCTGACAAGCTGCCAGCTGGCATATGGCAACCGAGTGCCAGCTCGTCTGGTTGCGCCGCAGGACAGCACCCTATATGTGATCTACGCCACATGCCAAGTCCATGTTGGTGCCAGCTATACTAGTTGCTTGCTTATTGCAACATTGCAAATTGCAACAAGCCATCCTCCCTGGGAGATCGCTGAGAGTAGCGGCAAGCCTGGCCCGCACCACTTCGCCTAGGCGCGGAGCCCATGCATTGGGTCCAGTCTGCGCCTACTTATACCGAAAGCTACTGATTGTCGAACCGCCATTTAGCAAGGACGCAACCTGCCAGCTTGCACTCCGCTACTGGTGGCATTATTCTCTGTCCCGCGATCCAGGATGGGCTGGTGAACGTGATGGCATACTTACAGAATGGCACCTGCTACGGTACAGGCTGGCTGTTTGCGACGTGGCAAACAGCAACCTTTAATATTAAACATCGGCTACGGAGTGTGACTCTCGATCATGGCTACCGATCAGGGACCTGTGGTCCAGAGCGCACTCCTTCGCCTTGAGCTCGTCCGGATGCGGCGAGATAAAGACCTGACCCAGGAGCAGGTCGCCGCGGACCTCGAGTGGTCGCCCTCGAAGCTGATCCGGGTGGAAGGCGGACGCAGCTCGATCACCAAGGTCGATCTTGACGCGCTCATGAACAGGTATGGTGTCACATCCGAGGTTCAGCGTGACCGGATGCAGGCACTCAACCGCGGCGCACGCGAAAGGGGCTGGTGGGACGACTACCGCGATCAGCTAGCTCCCGCATACGTGAATTATGTCGGGTACGAGGCGGGCGCTTCCTTTATCCGGAACTTCCAGGCCTTGGTCGTCCCAGGTCTCCTGCAGACCAGCGGCTACGCTCAGGAACTCGCCGGCAGCACCGTGGAGGACAAGATCCGGATCGCTTCAGCGGTCAAGCTCCGGCTACTCCGGCAGGCAGAGCTGGCTAAGCGGACGCCGCAGCCGCGTCAGTATTTTGTCCTGGACGAAGCCGTTATCCGTCGGCACGTCGGTATTCACGCTGACCCGGGCATCATGCCTGAGCAGCTTCGGCAGATCGCGGCTAGGGCCCACGACGACGAGCGAGTGACGGTCCGGGTGATCCCGTTCAGTGTCGGCGCCCATGCCGGGCACACCGGACCGTTCACCCTGCTGGAGTTCGACGGAGGTCTGCCGGACATCCTCTACCTGGACGCAGGGCGCGACCAGATCTCGATGGTCTCAGGCGACGACGGGAGAATAGGGGAGTACGCCGACGCCTTCGAGAAGCTGCTAGGCAGCGCGCTATCGGCGGGCGAGTCGATAGAGTTTATTCTCGCTGCGGCCGAAGAAATGTCGTGAGGTTATTTCCGGCATTCCCGCCACATGAACCAGTCAAATGCCGACTGGCATCAATAGCCGTGTGGCGTATCTGAAGTTCTAATTGTCTAGACCATGTGCGTACGCGGCAAAACCGTTTACACTTTTAGCCAGACCGGTCACAGGCGGGCGTCCTGCCTGGGTTTCGTGGTGCCGGGCGAACGGAGTGTCATCGGATGGCTGCTGAATCCGCCAATTCTCCCGCGCCCGTTTGGCGCAAGAGCCGGGCCAGCGAGTCCGCGGATTCCTGCGTAGAAGTAGCTATCTACGAACAATCCGTACTGGTCAGAGATTCGCGGAATCGTTCGGGTGTCATTCTCGCGGTTACGCCAGACCGCTGGCGGGAGCTTTTGGCGCGGGTCAGGAACGGCGAGCTGGATTGCGGGTTATCCGCCGGCAATCTTTCGCAGCGTGTCCAAGTTGATGATCGTGATGTGTCGGTGAGCAGTCCGGATTAGTCCGCGCCGCCGCCAGTCGGCGAGGGTCCGGGTGATGGTGGCCCGTGAACTGCCCGCCAGGCTCGCGAGTTCGTCCTGTGACAGCGGCATCCCGATATCGACTTCGTTGCCGACCGGGACGCCGTACCGCTCCGCGAGGTCAATCAGCAGCGCGGCGAGACGTTGTGCGCCGGTGGTGGCGGCGCGTTTTATCAGTATTGTAGACGTCTCATTCCAGCGTTGTGTTATCACGTGGCGATAAGCGCGGCCCGCACCCGGATAGGCGTCAAGGAATGAGCTGAACCTTTCGTGCCCGACGATGAGCGAACGCACCAGGCTGCCGGTCCGCACCGTGGCGGTCCGGTATCCGGTCGCCTCACCCGCGACCTCGCCGACGAACTCGCCCCGGCCGCGCAGGGCGACGAGCAGTTCCTGGCCCTCCCGGGTGACGGAGAAGACCTTGACCCACCCGGCGAGCAGCACGTACAGATGCGTCGCCGGATCGCCCTCCACACATATGGTGGCGTCACGAGCGAAGACCGCATCCCGGCCGATGGCGGATAGGGCGGCCTGCTCGGAGTCGCTGAGGAGATCCCAGAACCCCCCACGAACCGTCATGTGTTCGCGCCGCCCGCTCGTGCTGCCTCATTGTCGACGGCCGGTCACCGTCAGCTTTGCCTCAACAATGATGCATGCGTGAGGGGTTGAAAAGGGGGTCGAAAGCCTCAGGGATGGAGAAATGCCATCACGGTCCACGCCAGGAAAAGCGCGGTCGTGATGACGGTCCAGGTCAGTGCCCGTTGAACGCGATCCATGCGGATACGCGCCGCGCCGATGAGTAGGTGCGCCCGCACCCAAATCCATTCTTCCGGGGTGGCCTTGATGGGCGGGAGGGTCAGCCACTTCGCTCGGGGGTCGAGCGGCGCGCCGGCCTTCCACCGGTGATCGCTGACGATGCCCAGGATCGGCCTGCCTGCCAGCAGGAGCTTGGTGACCGCGGTGAGCCAGCTGGCGATCAGGCAGGCGAGCAGCGCTCCTGCGGCAATCCCCGCCATGCCTTGCCATAGCGGGGATCGTGCGAGCCCGGCCTCAAGCGAAATGCCGAGTGTCAGTGCGGCAAGTATGCCGCCGTCCAGGACCATGGTGGGACGGGTGTTGTTCAGTAGTTGTGCCATGTCGCCGATCAGTTCCTGGGCGAGCCCCCGATCCGGCGTGACCCGGTCTTCACTCATTGCCGCCGCCATAATCTTGCCTTCCTTAGCCGCGATGAGCTCTTGCGGCCAGCTAAGCAAAACGCATGGCGACGCGCCGCCGCGGGTGAGGCAGCGGGAACGTCTCGTTTGAGACAGTTGGCGCCAGGCTGGGCGGACTCAGCCGCAGCCGCAGGCGCCGCCGCAGCAGCCCCCGCCGCCGCTTCCGGCCGCGGGCCGGCCCGCGGCGAGTCCGCCGACCGCCACGGTGGACAGCAGCTTGACCGTGTCGTCGTGGCCTTGCGGGCACGTGCACGGGGCCGAGGACTCGCTCATCGGGCGGCTCAGCTCGAACGTGTCGCCGCAGGCGCGGCACCGGTATTCATATCGCGGCACGCCACTCATGGTACGCCCAGCGGGCCAGGCTGGGTATCGCCAGCCTGGCCCGTGAACTTGCGAGAGCTAAGCGCGCTACTTGTGCACGCCCACGCACGCCTTCGCCCGCGCGACCCACTTGTTGCTCGCGAACTGCCAGACGGTGACGCAGTAGCTGCCCGCCGTCTCGTTCGCGTTCGGCGACCAGGTGCAGGAGTCGCTGTCGAGGGAGCCGACGGTGATCGTCGGGCAGTTCTTGATCAGGCCGTGCGGCCCGGAGAGTTCGAGGTGCACCATGTGCTGGTCGCCCACGCCGATGTTGGTGACCACGCCCTGGAGGGAGTTGATGTGCAGGCCGGAGCCGTTGACATTGGCGCACCCCTCGAGAAAGCCGTTTGCTTCGTTCTGGCAGCTCCTGGCCGAAGCCAGCGCCTGGCTCGCCGGCAGCACCGCGAAACCGGCCGCCATGATCGCCACCCCCGTCGTGATGCCGAGCCGCGCCTTGAGTCCGAACATGTCACACTCCTTCCGCGTAGTTGAGCCTGTGCGCGCCTAGCGTCGGCTCGGCCGGTAGCACGGACCTACCACTGCGGTAGCACGGGCGGCCGGCCGCGCGCACCGAGCCGGCGCAGCTTCGCGCGGACCCGTGCCGCTTCGGACGGCTCCAGATCGTCGAGGATGCCGGCCGCCCGCTGCCAGGCATCGCGGGCGCCGTCCGGGTCCCCGGCCGCGTCCAGGGCGTCACCGAGATCGGCGAGCGTGCCGGCTTCGGGATGGCGGCGGCCAAGCTCCTGGTACATGCCGAGGGCGCGGTGGTAGCAGCGCGTTGCCTGGCTCAGTTCGCCGAGGTGATATTCGGCGAAGCCGATGCTGTGCCACGCGTTCGCCTGGCCGTTGAGGTTGCCGAGTTCGGTGTGGATAGCCAGCGCCTGCTGGCAGCTCGCCCGGCCTTGGCGGGCGTCGCCCAGCAAGACGTGGGCGTATCCGGCGTTGTTGAGGGCCGATGCCTGCCCCGCCCTGTTGCCGCTCGCGCGGTACAGGGCGAGTGCCTGCTCGGTGTGCTCGACGGCGGAACGGTAACCGCCTTCCAGCCCGGACAGCCAGCTGAGGGTCTGGTGGACACGTGCCTCGCCGTCCTGGTCGCCGATCCGGCGGCACAGCTCGGTGCACGCGGTCAGGTGCACCCGCGCTTCCGCGTAGTCGCCCAGCCGGGTGCAGGCCTGGCCAAGCAGGCGGCGGGTCACGGCCTGGGCCGCGGCATCGTCCAGCCGGGTCGCCGCGACCAGCGCGCCGCGCTGGGTCGCCGCCCACTCGTCCCAGTACCCGCGCCAGTCGAGGAAGTTCGACAGCGCCCACGGCAGCTGCCAGGCGCACGCGTCAAAGCCTGCCTCGCCGGCCACCCTGATCGCCGCGGTCAGCACGTCGTGCTCGGCTTCGAGCCAGGACAGCGCGTGCTGGTGGCTGGCCAGGTGCTCGGGCGTGACTCCCGGCCGCGGGCCGGCCAGCACGATCGCCTCCCGCTGGGTGTTGATCAGCCGTGCGGCGGCGCAGGCGGTGTGCAGGTAGTGGTCCAGCATCCGGCCGGCCGCTTCGCGGTTCTCGCCTTCGCTGCCGGACACGCGGGCCTGCTCAGTGGCGTAGCTGCGCAGCAGGTCGTGCACGCTGAACCGGCCGGGCGCGTGCTCGGCGGCCAGGCTGACGCCGGCCAGCTCTGCCAGCGCCGATCGCGCCCGCGGCACCGGCACCCCGGCCAGGCTGGCCGCGACAGGGACCGTGATGTCCGGCCCGGGGTGCACGCCGAGGAGCCCGAACATCCGGGCGGCCGGCACCGTCAAGCTGCCCGCCGACCAGGAGAACACGGCCCGCAGGCTGGCCTGCTCGTCCCCGGCGTCCAGCGCGTCAAGCCGGCTCCTGGCATCGGCGAGTTCTGCCGCGAACGCGTCCAGCCGCAACGCTGGCCTGGCCGCCACCCGCGCCGCCGCTATCACCAGCGCGAGCGGAAGTCCGGCGCACAACCGGACCAGCTCACCGGCCCCGTCCGGCTCCGCGGCAAGCCGGGCCGCGCCGAGCCGCGCGCCCAGCAGCGCGCGTGCCTCGCCATCGGGCAGCAACCCGAGCCGCAGCGAACGCGCACCTTCGAGCGCCGCCAGGCCGGCCAGCTCACTGCGGCTGGTCACCAGCACCAGGCACCCCGCGCTGCCCGGCAGCAGGGGCCGGACCTGGGCCGCGTCCCGCGCGTTGTCCAGCACCATCAGCATCCGCCGGCCGGCCACCAGGCTGCGGAACAGGCCCGCCTGCGCATCAAGGCCCGCCGGGATCTGCTCGGCGGCAACCCCCAGTGCCGCCAGGAACCCCCGCATCGCAGCCGCGGCCGGCACCGGGACACCCGAAGGATCAAACCCCCGCAGGTTCACGTACAGCTGCCCGTCCGGGAACTGGTCGGCCACCAGATGCGCCCAGTGCACCGCGAGCGCGGTCTTGCCCACGCCGGCGGTCCCGCCGATGGCGGAGATCACCACGGTGGGCTCGGCCTGCGCGAGCAGCCGGGTCAGCATCGCCAGCTCGCTGGTCCGGCCCGAGAAACCCGGCACGGCAGCGGGCAGCTGCCGCGGGACCGCCGCCGTGGTGTTCGCGGTACCCAGCACCGCCATCGCATCGCCGGCCAGAATGTGCCGCTGCAGGTCGCGTAGCTCCGGACCCGGCTCGATGCCAAGCTCGGCGGCCAGCACCTCATGTGCCCGCTGGTAAGCGGCCAGTGCGTCGCCGCGCCGGCCGGACCGGTACAGCGCCCGCATCAGCAGCGCGTGCACCTGCTCGCGGAGCGGATGCGCCACCACCAGCCGCTCCAGCTCGGCGGTCACGTCGTCATGCCTGCCCAGGCGCAGGTCGGCATCGATGCGGGTCTCCACTGCCTGCAGTTGCAGTTCGGTCAGCCACGGACCTTCCCGCGCCGCCAGCACGTCGGACTCGACGTCGGCCAGCGGCGCGCCGCGCCACAGCGCGAGCGCCGCGCGGGCCCGTTCGGCCGCGGTGTCCCACACCCCGTTCCTCGCCGCCGTCCGCGCCGCCCCGAGCAGCGCCTCGAACTGGGACACATCCAGCTCTCCGGCGTGCACGTGGATCAGGTAACCGCGCGGTTGTGCCCGGATCCGGTCCGGGCCGTCCTCACCGAGTGCCTGGCGCAGGCGCCTGATGTAATTGCGGATCGTCACCGCCGCCGACGGGGGCGGCGCTGGTCCCCACAGTGCCTCGGTGATCCGGTCGACCGACACGACCCGGTTGGCGTCCAGCAGCAACGCCGCGAGCACCGCCCGCTGGTGCCCGCGCCGGATCGGTATTAAAGTCTCGCCCCGTCGTACCACGAGCGGACCGAGCAACCCGAAACTCATCGCCGCCACAGCACCCGCATGTTATCGGTGCCGGCCTCCGCCGGTATGAGAACCTGAACAGATGGCGGCGGAGGTGACGGAACAGCAGCTGGGACGGGTGCGCTGGCTCGTGGTCCGCGGGTCCGCGCGGGAGGCCTTCACCGGGCTCGGCGAGACCCTGCGTGCCGAGATCCAGGACGTCACCGCGAACTGGCCCGAGCTGGCGCAGCTCCGGGCACACGTGCGGCATCCGCCAGGGCGCAAGCTGCTCGGCATCGTCCGGCATGCCAGCCGGACCCGGCTGCCCCGCGTCTGGACCGAGCTTGACGCGCTCGCGACCGGTGCCGGGGTTGACGCCGGGGATCTCGCCCTGATGAACTTCCGCGGCGACCTTGGCGTCATCGAGGGCGCGGCCAACACCGGGATCGGGTGCAGCGATCTGAGCTGGCGGCGGCAGCGGTCGCTGATCGCGCACAACGAGGACGAGTCGAGCTTCTTCGAAGACCGCTGCCTGCTGCTCACCCTGCTCCTGGACGGCGCACAGCCGGTGACCGCCTACTGCAAGCCCGGCTTCCTGCCCAGCACCGCGTTCACCGTGACCGGATCCGGTCTGGCCTGGAGCATCGACCACATGCAGGCAATGACGCCGGGGCAGGGCGCGGGCCGGCACTTCGTCGCGCGCGGCCTCCAGCTCAACGCCACGTCAATCGACCAGGCCATCGACTACCTGGTCCGCAACCCCTCGGCGGGCGGGTACGCGTACACGATCGGCGACCTGGCCGGGCGGATCGTGACCGTCGAGTCGTCCGCGGAGCAGGTCGCCTGGCGGGAGGCCGGCGAGCACGCCCCGCTCGGCTGGCACACCAACCACGGCCGCTACGTGACCGGGGCGCAGGCACAGCGCGGCGGGACCAGCCAGCAACGCGCCGAGGTGCTCGACCGCCTCGAGATACCGGCGCAGGAGCCCACGACGGAATGGTTCCTGCGCGTCCTGACCGGCGCGGAGCCGCCCGGTGGAGTCCGCGCGGAGCCGCACGAGGGCTCCACGGCCATGACGCTGTGCACGTTCGTGGCGGACCTCACCAGCGGCGTGGCGACGATTGCGAGCCGTGGCGCGGAGCCTGTCACGCTGCCGCTGACCGACCTGGCGCGCGGCGCCTCGCGGGCAGCCTGACTGTGGCGGAACGACTCGGCTGGCAGTTCGGGAAGCTGTGGACCGCGAGCACCGCGTCGGCGCTGGGCAGCGGCGTTGCCACGATCGCGGCGCCGCTCTACGTCGCGGCGCACACCAAGAGCCCGCTGATCGTGTCCGCCACGGCCGGCGCCTCGTGGCTGCCGTGGCTGCTGTTCGCCCTCCCCGGTGGCGTGCTGGTGGACCGGCTGGACCGGCGGCGGGTGATGGTCGCCATCGACTGGGGCCGGGTCGTGGTGCTGGCCGTGCTGGCCGCCGCGCTCCTCGGCGGCTGGGGGAGCATCGGCCTGCTGGACGCCGTGCTGTTCCTGGTCAACGCCGGCGAGGTCGTGTTCCGGTCCGCGAGCCAGGCGGTGATTCCCGCCGTGGTGCCGCGGGCAAGCCTGGAGCGCGCGAATGGCTGGCTGTTCGGCGGCGTCATGGTCACGCAGAACATGCTGGCCGGTCCGCTGGCCGGCTTCCTTTTCGTGGTGGCGGCGAGCCTGCCGTTCTTCGTCAACGCCGGGACGTACGTGGCCAGCGCGGCGCTGGTCGGCCTGCTGGCCGGGACGTACCGCGCGACGACCAGGACAGCGACAGAGCAGAACATCCGCGCCGAGCTGGCCGAAGGGTTCCGCTGGCTGATGCGGCAGCGGATGCTGCGCACGATGACGCTGCTCATCGGGCTGCTGAACGTCACGCTGACCGCCACGACCGCGGTGCTCGTGCTGCTGGCGAAGGAGCGGCTGCACCTCGGGTCGTTCGGCTACGGGTTGCTGTTCACCTGCGAAGCGGGCGGCGGCCTGCTCGGCTCGGTGACCGGCGACCGGCTCATCAGGCGGGTGACCGCCACCTGGACGATCAGGATCGGGCTGCTGATCGAGGCGGGTATGCACCTGGCGCTGGCGACCTCACACAGCGCGGTTGTGGTGGGGTTCATGATGTTCGCGTTCGGCGTGCACGGAGCGCTGTGGTCGATCGTGTCCGCCTCGCTGCGGCAGCGGCTGACCCCGCCGGAGATGCTCGGCCGGGTGAGCAGTACGAGCCTGTTCATCGGGGCGGGCGGGAACTGCGCCGGTGCGCTGCTGGGCGGCGCGGTCGCCGCGGAATTCGGCATCACGGCGCCGTACTGGATCGGCTTCGTGGTCGCGGTCCTGGTGGCCGCCGCGACCTGGCGGGTGTTCGACCGCGCCACGGTCGCTCAGGCTTACGCGGACCCAGCCGGGCTCGAACCCGAAGTAGCAGCGGAACCGTCCGACACCCGCTCGTGAGAGCCGTTCAGGGAGGTAGCGGATATGCCGTTCGGAGAGACCGGCTCTTCCCAGTAGAACTGCTTGCCGCGCAGCAGCGAGACCAGGGCGCCGGTGACCGCCATGATCGCCGCCGCGGTGAACACGATGACCAGCCCGTGGTGGAACGGCGCGGAGATCAGGTGCGGGAAGAACTGCTTGCCGGTGAGCAGCGCGGCGTTGTGCGGCGGCAGCTTCGCGAGCGTGCCCGAGGGGGCCAGCAGGTTCTGCACCGGGTTGTAGCCGAGCATGGCCGCGAACACCGTGCTGACCGGGGGCAGGTGGGCGACCTGGCTGGCCACCGACGCCGGCACGCCCTGCGCGGTCAGGCCCGCGGTCAGCGTCTTCGGCAGCGTGGAGGCCAGGCCGGCGATCATCAGGCTGAAGAAGATGCCGATCGACAGCGACATGCCGGAGTTCTGGAAGGTGGACCGCATGCCGGACGCCGAGCCGCGGTGCCTGGCCGGCACGGCGCTCATGATCGCGGACGTGTTGGGGGAGGCGAACAGCCCGGAACCCACCCCGTTGCCGAAGATCAGCAGCGCGAACATCCAGAAGTCGAAGTCGACGGGGAGCAGCATCAGACCGGTGAAGCAGACCGCCGCCAGCAGCAGGCCGGCCGTGGCGAACGGGCGCGGCCCGTACCGGTCGGACAGCATCCCGGAGATGGGGCCGGCCACCAGGAAACCGGCGGTCAGCGGCAGCATGTAGATGCCGGCCCACAACGGGGTCTGCGCGAAGTCGTAGCCGTGCAGCGGCAGCCAGATGCCCGCCAGCCAGATCACCAGCATGAACTGGAGGCCGCCGCGCGCGATCGAGCCGAGCAGGCTGGCCGCGTTGCCGGCCGCGAACGCCCGGATCTTGAACAGGCTCATCTGGAACATCGGCTCGGCGATCTTCGTCTCCAGCACGCAGAACGCCGCCAGCGTCACCGCGCCGCCGATCAGGCCGGCCAGCACCCACGGGTTGGCCCAGCCGGTGGCATGGCCGCCGTACGGCTGGATGCCGTACGTGATCGCGATGAGCAGCGCGCTCAGCCCGACCGCGAACGTGACGTTGCCGAGCCAGTCGATCCGTGCCCGGCGGGTGGTGGCGATCTCGCGCAGGCTGCGGTACGCCCACACGGTGCCGAACGCCCCGATCGGCACGTTCACCCAGAACACCAGGCGCCAGTCCCACTGGGCGAGCAGCCCGCCGAGCAGCAGGCCGACGAACTGGCCGGAGATGCCGGCGATCTGGTTGACGCCGAGCGCCATGCCGCGCTGGTGCGCGGGGAACGCGTCGGTGAGGATCGCGGCCGAGTTCGCCATCAGCATCGCGCCGCCGAACGCCTGTGCGAACCGCCACAGGATCAGCCACATCGCGCCGCTCGAGCCGGTCAGCGGGTCCAGGGAGAGCGCTATCGAGGCCAGCGTGAAGACCACGAAGCCGAGGTTGTAGATCTTCACCCGGCCGAACATGTCCCCGAGCCGCCCCAGCGTCACCACCAGCACGGACTGCACCAGCAGATACCCGATGATCATCCAGAGCAGGTACGTGATGTTGCTCCGCGCGAGCGGGTTCAGGTGGATGCCGCGGAAGATGGCCGGCATCGAGACGATCACGATCGACGCGTCGATCGTCGCCATCGTCATGCTCAGCGTGGTGTTGGACAGGGCGATCCACTTGTAGCGGTCCGGCCGTCCGGACTCTGCCGGTGTCTGCTGGGCTCCAGCTCCTGTCATTTCCCGCACGTTAACCCAGTCTACCCCCGTAAAGGCGATCAGTTGCTTAATGGCAACTATCTACTTCAGGGTAACGGCAGAGCGTCCTCGTCGTCGTCAGTCTCGGTGGGGGAGACGGGCGGGGTCCGTTCGACGACGTAGTAGACGGCGACGAGCGCGATGAGCACGAACCCAGCGAGCGCATTGAACAGCGCGGCGCCGAACGCGATCACGTAGACGATTCCGCCGCCGACGAACCGGATCCGGGCCGGCCAGTGCCGCTCCGGCGCGAGCGGCTGCGATACCCGCTCCCCGTGCAGCGTCCACTCGAAGATGGACGAGAAGCCGACCGACATGCCGAAGAACACCGCCGCGTACACGGCCACCGATACCTCGGCGTCCCAGTCGCGGGCAAGCCGGTAGTCCGCCACGATCTCGGTCGCGAACGGGATCAGCACCACGAACAGCAGCAGCACCAGATTCAGGAACAGCAGCGTCCGGTCCACCACGACGATGGACCTGACCAGCACGTGGTGGTTGACCCAGATGATCCCGATCATGAAGAAGCTGACCAGGTACGCGAGCAGCGTCGGCCACAAGGCCTTGAGCTGGGGTAGGAGGTGGGCATGGCCCCGCCCTGGCCCGTCTATGACGAAGTTGAGCACGAGCAGCGTGATCGCCACGGCGAACACCCCGTCGCTGAACGCCTCAAGCCGTGATCTGTCCACCTGGTAATCCTCGCCGGCCCGATCGCCTGCTCGGCCCCCGGCACGCCCGCGTCGATCGATGTGGTGGATCTCCCCATCGTGGTGAGTTGACCCCCGTAAACAGGGGCCGGGCCCCCACAAAGGGAGAATCCACCACGTTGTTCGGGATCTATTCGCCGCCAGCGGGCGCCCGCCAGTGCCGCCCGCCTCGGCGCGGGACCCAGTCCGCTTAATGACTGTTATAGAAGGGGTGGGTGATCTCGTCGCGGGTGCCGGTAAGCCGGCGCACCGCGGCGGGGTCGCGGCCGGTGACCGCCTCGCGGATGGCGCGGCTGACCGCCTCGCGGGCCGCGTCAAGGATCATCGGCTCGCTGTCGGCGGCCGGGTCGATCCACACGGACACGAACACGAGGGTCTCCTGATCGGGCTCGAGCAACCCGGCGGCCACGCTGTCGAGCACGGCCCGGGCGGTGCCGACCTGCGCCGCGCCGAACACCAGGGTCTCCAGCCACTCGGTGGCCGGCGCGACCTTGGCCAGCATGATCGTCGGCGGGTACACGGTTTCGTAGGACGGCTGGTCCGGGCCGGCGCAGACCAGCACGGGCGTGAAGCCGTTCGATGGCGACGCGTAGGCGCCGGTCATCGCCGCGGCGGTCGCGCTGCCCCGGCTCGCCAGGATCACGTTGACGTGGACGCCGTTGGGCGCCGCGCCACCCCAGCCCTGGGCGATCCGCCCGTCGATGTCTGCCACGCGGTCACGATAGCGATTAGGCTCGGCTCGTGCGACTCGTGAGGTTTCTTGCTGGCGACGGCAGCGCCGCGGTCGGGGTGCTCGGCGACGGGATGATCGCCCCCGCCCGCGGCGTCGGGACGCTAGCCGAGCTGCTCGCTCTGCCGCTGTCCCGGATCAGGGAGGTCTGCGCGGGAGCGGGGGAGCCGACGATCCCGCTCGCCGACGTGGCGCTGCTCGCGCCGGTCGACGGCCGCACCGAGGTCTGGGCGGCAGGGGTCACCTACGATCGATCAAGGGACGCCCGCGTGGTGGAAAGCGAGCACGAGGCGGACGTCTACGAGCGGGTCTACGCCGCCGAGCGCCCGGAGCTGTTTTTCAAGTCGGCGGCCTGGCGGGTGGTGGGTCCCGGCGGCGCGGTCTCGGTGCGGGCCGACTCCGAGATAGACGTGCCCGAACCGGAACTCGCCGCGGTGCTGAACCGGACCGGTGCGGTGGCTGGCTACACGATCTGCAACGACATGAGTTCCCGCTCGATCGAGGGGGAGAACCCGTTGTACCTGCCGCAGGCCAAGATCTACCTGGGCGGCTGCGCGGTCGGGCCGTGGATCAGGCCCGCGTGGGAGGTGCCCGATCCGTACGCCCTCACGATCGAGATGACGATCGGCCGGGGCGGCGCGGCGGCCTGGACCGGCACCACGAGCACCTCGGGCTTGCGGCGGCGGGTCGAGGAACTGGCTGCCTACCTGTTCCGCGCGGACGAGTTTCCGGACGGCGCGGTGCTGTCCACCGGCACGTGCCTGGTTCCCGATCTGCCCTTCACCCTCCAGCAGGGCGACGAGATCAGCATCCGGATCGACGAGATCGGCGAGCTGACCAACCCCGTGGTCCGCGGCAAGCCGCCTGTCTAGCTAGCCCCGTCTAGCTAGCCCTGTCTAGCTAGCCCCGTCTAGCTAGCCCCGTCTAGCTAGCGGCGGACCCGGTAGCGGAGGTGCAGCACGCGGTCTCCCCGGATCACCGTGTGCGGGTCCGCAAGCAGCTGCCGGGCATCGGATGACCCGAAGTACCGCTTGCCCGAGCCGAAAACCACTGGCACAACGTCCATCGCCACCTCGTCGACCAGGCCGAGGGCGAATGCCTGCCCGCCCACGTCGCCCGCCGCCACCACGACGATGCGGTCCCCGGCGAGTTCCCTGGCCGTGGCGACCGCTTGTGCCACATCGTCGATGAAGTGATACGACGCCTCGTGCTGCCGGGGATGAATCGTGTGCGTCCCAGTGGGGTGCCACCCATCGGGCCTGGGCCGGTGCGACACGACGACCACGTGCTCGCCGGCGGGCGGCACTCCCTCCCACCCGTTGGTGATGTCGAACAGGTGGCGCCCGATAACCATCGACCCGATGCTTGCCCACATCGGTTTGACGTACTCGGCCGAAATCTGTGAGACCTTCAGCGCGCCGCCCTCGATGAGCTCGACGTCGCCGTTGCCGTACCAGTCGAACAGCGGGCCGACCTCATCCTCCGCGTCCGCGATGAAACCGTCCACCGACACCACGTTATGCATGATCACAGTGCTCATCACCGTTCAGCTCCTTTCCCTTACCGCATCAAACGGATCAGGGGAACGAAACCAATCGGTCAGTAGCACACGGCTGCCCGTTGACCGATTTATGTGGTTCGCTGGCATTTATGGGCAGTAAGCGACGCCGGCTCGACCCGGTAGGGCCGTTCGGCAATCCGGACGGGTCGCGGGCCGACATCGAGGATCTGATCAGCGAGTTCGTCGACTTCGGCGGGGATCCGGCCTATGGCCACCTCGCGACCCGGGCGAACGACTCGATGGTGCGGGTCATCGTCGGGAAGCTCGGCGCGGGCAAGACGGTCTACCTGCGGCGCCTTCAGGACTTCCAGGCCCACCAGGACTCGGTCTACGCCGACGTGCCGCAGCAGAGCTTGCCGAAGACGGAGGTCATCGTCAAGGCGTGCCAGTGGTTCTCGGACCATGTCCTGGTCGAGAAGTGGATGCAGATCTGGGAACGCGCGATCATGCGGTCACTGGTCTCGCACATGCTGCGCCATCCGGAGCTGCGTTACCAGTTGCGCGACGAGCAGGCCGACGAGATCGAGCATTCGTACACGAGGCTGCTCGACGATTTCCGCAGGCCCCGGTCGATCTACAGCGAGGTACGCGACATCATCAACCAGCGGCAGACGGCCCATCAGCTGTCCGCCTACCTCGACGACCCGCTCTGGGACGACCTCGAGGATCTGGTGGGCGAGATCATCGGCCAGTGCAAGCCGGTCTATTTCTACCTCGACGCGATCGACGAGGAGTTCGGCCACGCCCCGATGTACTGGCTGAAATGCCAGGAGGGATTGTTCTACCAGGTCATGCGGCTGCTCCGGGACCATAAGCTGGGCGGCAGGCTGCACGTCGTCGTCTGTATCCGGGACATCGTCATGTCGTCGGTGTACCGGTCGGAACACGCGCCGCGGTATTACAACGAACCGCATATCCGCGTGCTGAACTGGGACCGCGGCTCGCTGCTTTACCTGCTCGGACAGAAGCTGAGGCGGCTGCCGCCGTCGCTGCTGATGCGGCGGGGCACCACCGGCCTCCCGACGATCCGGGACTGGCTCGGGGTCGACGGCTACTGGCCGGGTCCCGACGGTGCCGGAACGATCGAGGATTACCTGCTCAGCCACACGAGGCTGATCCCGCGCGACATCATCTCGCTCGGCAACGAGCTGAGCGAGGAGGTGCTGCGACAGAAGCAAGCTGGCCACGACGATATGCCGCCGGCGGCCCTCCAGGCGGTGGTGCAACGCTGCGCCAAGCGGTTCGGCGATTCCCAGCTCGCACAGTGCGCCAACCAGATCTCGTCGGACATGATGCCGGCGAACGCCGCGCTGCACAATTACTCCGAATTGTTCACCAGCACCCAGGCCTACATCAGCGGTGTGCAGGAGGACGTCCGCTCCTTCGTCCGGATGATCGGCGTCGACCGTTTCCCGCGTGCGGACCTCCTCGCGCTGGAAGAGGTGGCGGATCTGCACTTCGAGAAGGCAACGGACCTCGCCGCCGTGCTCTGGCAGAACGGCCTGCTGGGATACGTCGACGAGAGCGGACGGCGCCGGTTCTACTCGATGGGCGACGTCGAGCAGTTTCATTTGCCGCCGGAGGTGGGCACGTACGTGCTGCATCCGTGCCTGGTGCACGCCGTCGGCGGGATCCAGCACGTCCGGGAGGGCTCCGGCGCCGCCGAGCCGCGCCGCACCCGCCTGCTCCCGGCCGTTTCCGGTGGCGAGGCGCTGCCGGAGCCGGACCCGTCAGAGGTGCGGCATTCGGTTGGTGGCAAGGCCACCGAGTACGCGGCCGGCGAGGTCATCGACGATCGCTTCAAGGTCCTCCAGCTGGTCGGGCAGGGCGGATCGTCGAAGGTCTACCGGGTGCGCGACGATGTCGAGGGCGCGGAGCGGGCGCTCAAGCTCTTCGACAGCGCCGCCGGCTACGAGGCCGTGCGCCGCGAGATCGGCGCCCTGCGGAGGATCCATCACCCTCATGTAGTGGAGGTTTACTGGGCAGGCAAGACCAACGCGGGCGACTGGTACCTGATCACCGAGTTCATCGACGGGGAGTCGCTCGACCTGTTCGTCACCGGGAACAGGCGCCTGCGCGACCGGGAGGCGGTCGACGTCGCGCTCGACCTGCTGGACGCGCTCGTCGCCTTCCATCCTGACACCGCACGCCTCAAGCAGCTCGATGACAAACGCCGTGACGGCAACCTGCCGGAGGCCGAGTCCCGCGAGTGGGTGGAGCTGACCGACAAGGGGCTGGTCCACCGCGACATCAAGCCGCTCAACGTGATCCTCACGCGCACCGGCGCGAAACTGCTCGACTTCAACATCGCGTCCCGGGTGGGCGATCCCGTGCATACCCAGTCGGGCACGCCGCCGTACCAGCCGCCCGACGCCGACGCCACCCGGTGGGACGTCTCCACCGACCTGTTCGCCGTCGGCGTGGTGCTCTACCGGCTGCTCTGCAACGGCGAGCATCCGTTCCCTGACGCGATGCCGCTGCCCGGCGTGCCGGTGATCGACCCGCGAACGTTCCGCGCCGACCTCAACCCCGATCTCGCCGGGTTCCTCGTCAAGGCGTGCGCACCCGCCAGCGCCGGCCGCTTCGCCACGGCCGCTGACATGCGCACCGCGCTGCGCGAGATCCGCGCCGGCCTCTAGATTCGGCTCAGTCGCGAGGCGGACATGGGCAGAAGGGGTGGCCGGCAGAGCCGAAGATCCGCGGTTACGGGGTCAGGCGGGTGGGGCCGCGGAACAGGAACGTGGCGTCGCGAATCGAGTCGAGCCCGAGCATGACCATGAGCACGCGGCCGAGCCCGAGGCCTAGGCCGCCGTGCGGCGGACAGCCGTAGCGGAAGCAGTTCAGGTAGTCCGCCATCGGCTCAGGGTCCATGCCCTTCTCGGTCGCTTGGGAAAGCAGTACGTCGTACCGGTGCTCGCGCTGGGCGCCGGTGGTGATCTCCAGGCCGTTCCACAGCAGGTCGAAGCTGAGCGTGAGGTCCGGCCGCTCCGCGGGCCGCATGTGATAGAACGGCCGGACGGTGGCCGGGAAGTGCGTCAGGAACACGAACTCGTGGCCGGTCTGCTCCTTGATGTACGCGGACAGCCTGCGCTCGCCCTCCGGGTCCAGGTCGGCGCGCTCCGCCGCCCAGCCTCGCTCCCGGAGCACGCGCTGCGCCTGCGCCATGGTGATCCGCGGAAACGGCAGCTCCGGGACCGTGACGGGCAGACCGTGGCGGCGCACCACTGTCGTTATGACATGAGAAAGAAGTCGCTCTTCGAAGGCCATCACGTCTTCTGGGCCGTCGATCCAGGCCAGTTCCGCGTCCACTCCGGTGAACTCGGTGGCGTGCCGCGCGGTGAACGACGGCTCGGCGCGGAACACGGGCCCGATCTCGAAGACCCGGTCCACGCCGGCCGCGATCGCCATCTGCTTGTAGAACTGCGGAGACTGCGCCAGGTACGCGGTGCCGCCGAAGTACCCGACCCGGAACACCTCGGCACCGGACTCCGACGCGGTCCCCATCAGCTTCGGGGTGTGCATCTCGGTGCAGCCGTTCGCGTAGGCGAACTCGCGCATCGCCTGCTCGACCGTGGTCTGCACCTCGAAGACCTGCCGGGCCACGGACCGCAGCCGCACGTCCAGGTACCGCCAGTCGAGCCGGCGGTCCGGCCCGGTGTGCTCGTCGATCGGCAGCGGCGCCTCGGCCGGGTTCGCCACCTCAACCCGCTCGGGGATGATCTCCAGGCCGCCGAGCGTGACCTTGGGGTTGTCGATGACGCGGCCGGTTATCCGGACCGCGGATTCGGCGGTCAGCGCCTCGAGCTGGGCCTCCAGCGGGCCGCCGTCGCGCCGCCAGGTCACCTGGACGGTGCCGGTGTGGTCGCGCACGAGCACGAACTGCATCGCGCGCTGTAGCCGGAGGGTGCGTACCCAGCCGGCGATCGTGACAGTCTGTCCGACGTGGTCGCGCAGGTCAGCGACCAGAGTGCGGATCATCGCAGTGCCTCCCCTTGAGGGATTCCGTAATGATCCCTTGCCAGGCGCGGGCGAGAAGGGTGCTCGCGGTGCCACCGCACCTTCGCTGTCACGAGACAGCCTCTTGTGATCGGCACGCTCGGGAGTGTCTTCGCCGCCGGGCCGCGGGACCGCCTTCTCAGCTGCCGGCGGCTCTCTCGGCCCACGGGTGCCCGGGGTTACTCGTCTCCGTCACCGCGTACGCTACGAAGAGTATAACTAGCCCGCGATAAGGTTACGCCGATGCCTCTGCACGAAGATCTGCTTGGCAACCGGATCGTCGTTGCCCCTATGGCTGGCGGTCCTAGCACACCCGAACTCGTCATCGCGGCGTCCCGGGCGGGGGCGCTCGCGTTCCTCGCGGCCGGCTACAAGAGCGCCGCCGCGATGGCCGCGGAGATCCGGCTGGTGCGCGAGTCCGGCATCGCGGCGTTCGGGGTAAACGTGTTCGTGCCTGGCCTGCCGTGCGCGGAGGCCGAGGACCTCGCGCAGTACCTGAAGTCGATCGGTGCCGCCGCGGAGAACGGGACCTGGGACGACGATGACTTCGTCGGCAAGATCACCGCGCTGCTGGCGGATCCGCCGCCGTTGGTCAGCTTCACATTCGGCTGCCCGGACACGGCGGTCATCTCCGCGCTGCGCGACGCGGGCAGCGCCGTGCTCGTGACCGTGACCAGCCCGGTCGAGGCGCTGGAGGCGGCCGAGGCCGGCGCCGACGCGCTGTGCGTACAGGGCATCGAGGCTGGTGCGCATCGCGGCACGTTCGTGAATGCCGACGGATTCGGGCAGGACTACGGGCTGCTGTCGCTGATCGGCGCGGTGGGGCAGGTCACCGACCTGCCGATGATCGCGGCGGGCGGGATCATGACCGGCGGACAGGTCCGTGCGGTGCTCGCGGCGGGTGCGGCAGCAGCGCAATGCGGCACCGCGTTCCTGCGGTCCCCGGAGAGCGGGGCGAATCCGCTGCACAAATCGGCGCTGGCCGATCCGCGTTACACCACAACGCAGCTGACGAGGGCGTTCAGCGGCCGACCGGCCCGCGGGCTGCTGAATCAGTTCATGCTGGACCATCCCGGCGCGCCCGCCGCCTATCCGGAGATCAACAACGCCACCCGGCCACTGCGGGCGGCCGCCGCGGCGCGCGGTGACACCGAGCGGATGAGCCTGTGGGCCGGTCAAGGGTACCGCTTGGCGGCCGACCTGCCGGCCGCCGAGATCGTCGCGCTGCTATCAGCAGGGGGTTCCCGATGAAGGCACTTCCGGTTCCAGCTGCCGTGACTCGGCTGGTGTTCGTCGCGTTTGCTGGGTAGGTCCGGGGTATGGCCGAATCAGGGGAGAACACGACAGAATCAGGGGAGAACACGACAGCGGAGGACGCCGCGGCGGTCGTAGCGGACTTCACCGAGGGCAGGCCGCGGCCGCGGCGCTGGTCGCGCGTCGCCCGCCGGGATCGGCTGACCGAGTACGCGAAGAAGGTGGCTACTCACGGTGCCAGCGCGGCGGGCCGTGGCACCCGGGCCGCCCGGCGGGCCGCGGGTTCGGGCAGCGGCTGGCTGGCGAGTCAGGTCGTGGACATGGCGCCGCGGCTCAAGGTCCGGGACCGCGCCGCGCTCGACGCCCAGTTCCCCGGGAAATCGGCCGAGGACATCGCGGACGCGCTCATCGAGGGTGCCGCGCGTGCATCGGCCGCGGCCGGCGCGGCCGCCGGCGTGTGGTCGGTGGTCCCGGTGGTCACCGCGTTCCCGGCCGAGGTCGCGGCGGAGACGCTGGTCATCGTCGGGATCGAGGTCAAGCTCATCGCGGAACTGCACGAAGCCCTCGGGGTCCCGGCCGAGGGGACGTTCCCGGAGCGAATGCGCGCCTACGTCGCGGCGTGGGCACACCGCAGGGGAGTGACCCCGATCCCGGGCGGAGTGGTGTTCGCCGCTGGGTCCCCGCTGGCCCACCTGCTGCGCCGGCGGCTCGCCGCCCGGGCAGGCCGCAGCGCGGTCTCGCTCGGTCCGCTGCTCACCGGCGCCGCCGCGGGCGCGATGCTGAACGGCCGGGAGACGAGGAAGCTGGGCAACGCGATCCGGCAGGACCTGCGGCGGCGAGCGATATCACCGGGCGACGGCGCATAGGGTCAGATGATGACTGAGCTGCCGCTGTTCCCGCTCGGCACCGTGCTGTTCCCCGGGATGGTGCTGCCGCTGAACGTGTTCGAGGACCGCTACCGCGCCCTGGTCAGGGACCTGCTTGCGTCGCCCGAGCCGCGCCGGTTCGGTGTGATCGCGATCCGTGAGGGCCGGGAGACCGGCGCGGACGGCATCACCTCCCTCTATGACGTCGGGTGCGTCGCGGAACTGCGTGAGGCGCGGCCGCACGACGACGGCGGGTTCGACCTGGTCACCGTCGGCACCGCGCGGTTCCGGCTGGGGGAGGTCGACCGGACCCGCGAGTACCTGGTCGCGGACGTCGAGCTCATCCCGGACGACGAGGACGCGGACGCCGCGACGGTCGGCGTGCCCGCCGCGCAGACGGCATTCCGCGGCTACCTGGACGCGCTTGTCGCGCAGGGCGGCGCGGTGGTGGAGATCCACGACCTGCCGGATGAGCCGCTGCTGCTGTCCTACGTGATCGCCGCCGCGATGATCATCGACCTGCCGCAGCGGCAAACGCTGCTGGCCGCGCCGGACACGCTGGCCCGGCTCGACGTGGAGCGCAAGCTGCTGGCCAGCGAGACGGCGATGCTCCGCCACACCACCTCGCGTCCCGCGCCCGACCTTCGGTACTCCCCGTACAGCCCCAACTAGCGCGGGACCCTGAGGGAAGCGTGAACGGAGCCGTGAGTCCTGACGGCACTGGGCCGGACGCCGCCGAGCACCGCGACCTGGCGCCGCAATGGGTGCTGCCGCTGGTCATCCGCGTTGAGCGGGCCACCCCGCCAGGCAGGACCGACGCCCTGGAGGCGGCGGCCCGTGCGGTGCTGATCTTCCTGACCGACCCGCGCGCGGTCGACGGCGAGTGGACGGAAGCGGTCGCGGCCTGGACCGACGGCCGGATCCGCAAGGTGGTCCGGCGGGCCAGGGGAGCACCGTGGCGGCGTGCGCTCGCGCTGCCCGGCATCACCGTCCAGCACGGCACCGCGGAGCTGCGCATCTACCCGCCGGTGCCGGTGGACACCTGGCCGGATGACCTCGCCAAGCTGCAGGTCGCCGGCACCGAGCTGACCGACGAGACGCCGCCGTCAACGCCCGGCGCCGGAACGCCGGTCATGTGGCTCAACCCGGATGTCGAGATGACCGCCGGGAAGGCGATGGCGCAGGCGGGTCACGCCGCGCAACTCGCCTGGTGGCGGCTCGACGACGAGACCCGGGACCGGTGGGCGGACCGTGACTTCGCCCTGGCGGTCCGCACCGCGGCCCCGGACCGCTGGGCTTCGCTGCTCACCGCTGACCTGCCGCTGCCGCTGGTCCGCGACGGCGGTTTCACCGAGGTCGCGCCCGGTACCTGCACCGTCATCGCCGACCATCCCGCGCTGCGCCGCTAACGCCCCGCGGGCCCTATACCTGTTCCAGGTCGGCGAACGGCAGGTCGACCTTGATCCCTTCGGGAAGTTCCGCCACGAGAGCTTGCCGGTGGACAGCGGCAGCATCAGCAGCTCCGTCCCCTGATACGCGGCTATTACGCGGCAGCTTACCGGCCGTCCCGTGCTTGCTTGGCGGCGGTCTCGACCCGGTTCCAGTGCTCTTCCCACGCCGGCTTGTCGGGCAGGTTCGAGTTGTTCCGCAGCAGGCCTACATTGCCGTCGATCAGCTCGCGCACGATGTCCGCGTGCCCGGCGTGCCGATGGGTCTCGGCGAGGACGTGCACCAGGATCATGTGCAGGGTCACCTCGTCGTGCGGCGACGGCCAGTGCGGCACGTGCCCGATCGAGTCCAGCGACAGCGCCTCGATCGTGGCATCGGAGTGCGCCCAGGCTCGCTGGTACAGCCCGGTGATCTGCTCTCGTGACTCCTCGGGCGTCGCGAACAGGTCTGCCAGCGGATCGTCCTCGTCGAACGGCGGCTCCTCGGGACTCGGCCTGCCGAAGGTGGCGCCGAAGTAGGCGAATTCAATCCCGGATAGGTGCTTGACCAGACCGAGCAGGTTCGTGCCCGTTGGGACCAGCGGCCGCCGGGCGTCGTATTCCGACAGCCCTTCGAGCTTCCACAGCATGGCGTCGCGTGCTTCTTGCAGGTATTTGCGCAGGCTGCTCTTCGGATCAGTAATAGCCACGTTGGCTCATCGTAGTGCCAAGCGCAGGACGGCGCTTGCCGCGCCGTCCTGCGTGCCTTGGGCTCAGGTGCAGCCGACCCCGTTGAGGGCGAAGCTGGCGGGGGACGTGTCGTTGCTGGTCCAGGTGCCCTGGAAGCCGAACGAGACGTTCCCGCCCGGTGCGATCGCGGCGTCGTAACTCGCGTTGGTGGCGGTCACGGCGCTCCCGCTTTGGGTGACCGTCGCGTTCCAGCCGCTCGTTAGCTTCTGATCGCCAGGGAACGTGAAGGTCAGCTTCCACCCGTTGACCGCGGTGCTTCCGGTGTCGTTGATCGTGACGTTGGCGACGAAGCCGCCGGCCCACTCGCTGGTCTTGGTGTAGCTGACGTGACAGGAGCCGCCGGTCGGCGGCGGCGAGGTCGGCGGGGGCGAGGTGGTCGGCGGCGGTGGCGGCGTCCCGGTGTTCAGGCCGAAGAAGCTGATCGCGAACGCGGCCATGCCGGTTTCCGGCAGCACGTGGCCGGCGCCCGCGATGCTGTACGCCTCGACCTGCACGGTCCCGGACGCGTTGGCGTACCTGGTCCTGGTCCAGCCGGATTGCGGTGTGTCGGTGGACGTGGGTGTCTGGCTGACGCCGAGCACGTTCGTCCACTGCTTGATCTCTTCGCCGAAGTTGTTGTAGTTCAGCGTCGTGTCGGCGGTGCCGTGCCACAGCTGCATGCGCGGCCGCGGGCCGCTGTACCCGGGATCGGCATTTCGGGCCAGGTCGCCCCATGCCTGCGGGGTCATGCTTACCTGGCCGTTGGCGCAGGCGGTGTTCCAGCCGTCGACTGTGCCGGTGAAGAAGCAGTGATACGGCACGCCCATGAAGGCCGCCCCGGCCTTGAACACGTCCGGGTAGTCGGCCAGCATGACGTTGGTCATCATCGCGCCGGACGACGCCCCGGTGACGTAGACCTGGTTGGAGTTGCCGCCGTAGTGCTGTTCGGCATATGTGATCATCGACATGAGCCCGACCGGATCGCTGCCGCCGTTCCGGGTCAGCGCCTGGCTCGATGACACGTCCCAGCAGCTTCCGCTCCTGGTCACCGACGGGTAGATGACGATGAAGCCGAACTGGTCGGCCAGCGAGGCGAACTGGGTGCCCGAATAGAAGCCAGGCCCGGAGCCCGTGCACTGATGCAGCGCGAGCAGGATCGGCGGGTTGGCGGTCACGTTGTTCGGCACATAGACGTACATCTGGAGGCCGGACGGGTTGTTGCCAAAGTTCGTCACCTGGACGAGCGAGGCCGCCCTCGCGGAGGGAGCTAGCTGCGTGAACGCGACCGCGCTGAGCGCGGCCAGGGCGACGGCCGCCAGGGCCGCTTGCCATCTCTTCATCCCTGGATCCTCTACCGAAAATTTCGTGATAGTTGCGGGGCTGCGCCGTGCCACGAAAGCTAGATCGATCCATAATGGTTGTCAACACTGGATGGAACGGGAGGGAAGCGCCGCGCAATAGCCCACTTCAGGGCACCGGCAGTCGCCGAAAGTCTCGGAAACTTTCCTGAGGGCTCACTGTGCGGGCAGGACGCAGACGGGGGCCGGGGTGGTCAGTGTGGCACCGGTTGGGGTGGGGACGCCGGTGGCGGGATCGACCCGGAGTACCGTCACGGTGCCGGATTCCTGGTTGGCGCACAGGAGCAGGCGACCGCCGGCGGCGAGGACGATGTCGCGCGGGCTGGTCCCGCCACTGGGCACCACCTCGGCCCGTTCCGGCGCGGCTGGATTGGCCAGGCCGAACACGGTGATCGTGTCGGGTCCGCGGCAGGCGGTGTACAGGTAGCGGCCGTCCGGCGACACCCGGATCGCCGAGCAGTAGGCGGTCCCGCCGGCCAAGCCGGTGACCGCGGCAACCCGGCCGACCGGCGTCAGCTGACCGGCCGCACGGTCCCAGGCGCAGGTCACGAGGGTGCTGTCCAGCTCGCACAGGACATAGACGAACGGCTCGGCGGGGTGGAACGCGAGGTGTCGCGGCCCGGAACCAGGCGGCAAGTCGGTCCGCCCGGTCCGCCCGGTCTGCCCGCTCCGCCCGGCGAGCGCGAGCTTCCCCGTCTGCTGATCGACCCGGTAGGCGCACACGGCGTCCGTACCTAGGTCGGTGACGAGCAGTATCCGGTTGTCCCGCGGATCCGGAGCGATCATGTGCGGGTGCGGGCCGTCCTGCCGGCCGGCGACCGGGCCGCGCCCGGTGTGCCGGATCAGGCAGGTCCGCTCGCCGATTCCGCCGTCCGCGCGCAGCCGGCGGACGACCGCGCTGCCGCTCGTGTAGTTGGCCGCTATCAGGAAACCGCCGGCCACCGCGAGGTGACATGGGTCAGCACCGTCAGTCTCGACGAGGTTCACCGGCTCCAGGGCGGTTCCGGCAATGCGGAAGGCGGTCATCGTGCCGTCGCCGGTCTCGCCGACCGCGTACAGCAGCCCTCCCGAGGCGGCGAGATAGGACGGATCCTCGGCGGGCGTCACGCTGACCTGCTCGATGCGCGATCCGTTGACCGCGACCCGCGCGGTGACGATGCCCTGCCCCGCGTGCGGCTCGCCGGTATAACAGCCGATGCGAACCAGAACGTCCTCGTCCGCGGCCGAGCTGAGAATCAATGACGTCCGATCCCGAGGGGTACGAATAGGCATGATAGTTGCAACTGTGGCAGGCGGGTTTGCCGGCCGCTGGGCCTGGCCGCCGGGTCTGGCCGGGTGCGCGCAGCCTGTGCCTGGAGTGCACCGTGCGGCTACCGGGACAGGAGCGCACCCGCAGTCCGTCATCAACGTGGAAGATTTCCCCTTCGTGGAAGACCGCCCCTCGTGAACAGGGGTCCCGCTACCACAAAGGGAAAAACCACCACGCTATCCAGGCCCATCAAACCATCCGCCGACCCACCGGGCAGCCAGCGACCCGGGCAAACCCCGGAATAAGCCAACGAGGTCCGGATCGGGGGTAACTGTCCGCAATGACCGGGCGTGCCCGACGGTACGCCCGAAATTAGCGGAAATATCCCGATACGTCGGGCAGGGCGGACCGACCGATGTGGACCTAGTCAGGGCGGGCGCGGTAGGCCAAGTGGGCGGGGGAGCAGGGTGTCTCAGGGGTCGAGCCGGCTTCGTTCTGAGGAAACGGGCGAGATGGCGGCGCCATCGGGACCGAAGTACGGCGGGTCAAGCACCGTCACGTCTATCTCGGTGCCTGGCGGCTGCTCCGGCAGCCGGCAGGTCACCACCGTGTCGCTCACCCGCAGGTCGGCCTCCCAGCCGGCGCCGGCCGGCCGCAGCGCCGAAACCACGCCGGACAGCACCAGCCCGCGCGAAGGATGGGCGCCGGCCATCACGCGCTCCGGATGCACCCCCGCCACACCAGAATCACTAGCAACGAAACCCAGGTAGCCGACGAGCGAGGCGACGCGCCGGGAGGCCGGCCGCCGCACGACCGACGACGGCGAACCGGACTGCACCACCGACCCGCCGTCGAGGACCAGCAGCCGGTCGGCGAACGCCTGCGCGTCGGCCAGTTCGTGCGCCACCAGCACGGCCGGCACGGACCGCTCCACGACCAGCGACACCACCAGACCGGTCAGCGTGCGCCGCAGCCCGGCGTCGAGGCCGGAGTACGGCTCGTCCAGCAGCAAGGCGTCGCAATGTGCGAGCAGCAGCCGCCCGAGCGCCACCCGGTGCGCCTGCCCGCCGGACAACCGGGCCGGCATCGCCCCCAGCAGGCCGTCGATCCCCAGCTCGGCCGCGATAGGCGCCAACGACTCATCCGACGACGCCCCGTACAGCAGGTTGTCCCGCACGGACAGGTGCGGGAACAGCCCGGGGTCTTGCCGCAGCAGGCCGATCCGCCGCCGCCACGGCGGCACCCCGTCCAGGGAGCGCGACCCGAGCGAGACGAAGCCGCGCCGGATCGGAACCAACCCGGCGATAGCCTCGAGCACCGTCGTCTTCCCCGCCCCGGACGGCCCGAACAGCGCGACCCGCTCGCCCGCACCCACCGACAACGCGGCCCGGACCGCGAACGAGCGCCGGTCAACCTCGACGTCGGCGTCCAGCACGGGCACTCCAGAGGTACGCGAACAGCGGCAGCGGCAGCGCCACCACCAGCAGCACGAGGGCGAACGGCAGGGCGGACGGCAGGCCGGTCTCCTGAAGCGTGGTGAATATCTGCAACGGTATCCCGGTCGGGTGATAGGCGATGATCACCACCGCGCCGAACGCGCCCATCGCGCGCGCCCAGGCCACCGCCAGCGACATCGCCAGGCCGGGCGCGGCGAGCGGCAACGTCACTCGCCGGAACACGCGGCGCGGCGGATCGCCGAGCAGCGCGGCCTGCTGTTCCAGCCGGGGCTCCACGCCGGCGAACGCGGCCTGCGCGCCGAGCACGTAGTAGGGGGCGGACTCGTAGACTTCGGCGATCACCAGCGCGAGGAACGTGTTGGTGGCCGTCTGGTGGAACCAGTTCAGTATCGACCCGATCCAGGTGTACGGGCCGACCATGAACACCAGCAGCAGGCCGATGACCAGCGGCGGCAGCAGCAGGCTGCACAGCACGCCGGTCTCCCAGACGCGCGGGAACGGCAGCCTGCCCCGTGCCATCAGGTAGCCGAGCGGGGTGCAGCAGACGACCAGTATGACGAGCGTGACCAGCCCGGACTCGACGGATGTGACCAGCGGGCCGAGCGCACCGGGCGCGGACAGCGAACTCCAGAACGTGCCCCAGGACAGGTGGGCGATCAGCGTGATCACCGGGCCGAGCAGCGCGACCCAGACGACCAGGGCGCCGCCGACCGAGAGCCACGCCGAGGCAGACCAGGCCCGGGGCAGTGCCCGGACCTGCGCCTGCCCCGGTACGACCGTGCCGCTAGGTGCCAAGCTCACTCGTAATTTCTGTCGGGACTCCGGACCCGAACACCGTCGGGGTGATCATCGAGAACCCCCCGTCCTTGTACTGGGCGAGGCCCGCCGAGGACAGCGTGTACTTCACGAACGCCAGCGCGCCCGGCGTCGGCGTGCCAATGATAGTGATGTCGATGACCTGCGGCGATCCGTGCTTGGTGCCGCTCTTGATGGTGACCGCCGAGTTCGCCTTGTAGTACGCGGCGAGCGACGCGCTGCCCAGGTTGATGTTCGCCGGCAGCGGGATGTAGTCCAGGTGCTGCTCCACGGCCTGGGTCACGAACGCGGACGCGGCATCCAGCTGGCCCGACTCCAGTGTGGAGTCGAGCGAGGACTCCGCGTAGATCTCCGGCGAGCTGGCGGAGCCCGCGTCGGACGTGCCCAGGATCTTCGACACCGTGTCCGACGGCAGGTTGTAGTACTTCTGGGCGAGCTGGAGCATGAAGATGAAGTCGCGCCCCTGCGGGTCGGTGTTCGGGTCGGTCCTGCCGAGCTTCAGCCCGGGCGTCTGGAGCAGCGTGAACAGGGAAGACAGCGGCTTGGTGCCGTTCTTGATCGCGTTGAACTGGCTCGCGTACTTGCTGTTCGGGTTGTATGCGAGCACCATCGAGGTGCCGGCGTACTGGATGTACCACTTGGTGTAGTGGGGCTCCAGCGGCGTGATGTTGTCGCCGCCGACGGCCTCGAACACGTTCGGCGAGATCTCGTTCGCCGCTATGTCTGCTTCGAGCGTGCCCGAGCTGTTCGCCGTGGTTTGCAGCGTGTAGCCGGCCGCCGCGGTGAACGCCGAGCCTACAACGTGGTCATTGAGGTACGACAGGCTGGACGCGTTGGCGAGGCTGACCGTGCGGACCGAACTGGATGAGCTGCTGCACCCCGCGGCGGCGAGCCCTGTGCATGCTATTGCAAGCAGCGCGGCGATGTGCGCGCTCTTCCCTGTGGTCATGCCCCCGAACATAGCTACTGTTAGTTGCGCAACGCAAGAATTCAAGACATCTGCAGAACGACAGTGGTGCTTGTTCCGCGGCGGCGGGAACGTGATATGAAAATTCACATAGTTCCCGGAGTCCGGAGGAGGTTTGCCATGGCTCGTCGAAGCAGTCCGCCGTTCCGTGCCGACCACGTAGGGAGCCTGCTGCGACCACCGCGGCTGCTCGACGCCCGCGACGACTTCGCCAAGGGCACGATCACGGCCGAAGAACTGCGGACCATCGAGGATGAAGAGGTCGTCAAGGCGATCAAGATGCAGGAGGACGTGGGCCTCCAGTCGGCGACCGACGGGGAGTTCCGCCGGGCGACCTGGCACATGGACTTCATTTACGCGCTCGGCGGCGTGTCGAAGGCGCCCGGTCACCTGGCCGTGAAGTTCATGAATCCGTCCGGCTCGATCGAGTGGACGCCGGCCGCGCTGCGCATCGAGGGCCAGCTCCACCTGGACTACACGATCTTCGGCGACGACTTCGCGTTCGTCAGGGATCACGTCACCACCGCGGTGGCCAAGCAGACGATCCCGTCGCCGAACATGGTGCACTACCGGGGCGGTCCGGCCTCGATCGACCAGGACGTGTACCCGGACATCGAAGAGTTCTGGTCGGATCTGGCGGCCGCCTACGCCGACGAGGTCAGCCGGCTCGGCGAGCTTGGCTGCACCTATCTCCAGTTCGACGACACGTCGCTGGCCTACCTCAACGACCCGGTGCAGCGGGCCCAGATCGCCGAGCGCGGCGAGGACGCCGACCACCTGCACCTGCGCTACATCAAGCAGATCAACGCCGCGGTGGCAAACAAACCGGAGGGCATGGCGATCACCACGCACATGTGCCGCGGCAACTTCCAGTCATCGTGGGCCGCGTCGGGCAGTTACGACTTCGTGGCTGAGGCGTTGTTCTCCGAGCTGGACGTCAACGGGTTCTTCCTCGAGTACGACGACGAGCGGTCCGGCGGGTTCGCGCCGCTGCGCTTCGTGCCGCCGGGCAAGATGGTCGTGCTCGGCCTGGTCACGACCAAGCGGCCAGAACTGGAGACGGTGGACTCGCTGAAGCGGCGGATCGACGAGGCGGCGAAGTACGTGCCGCTGGACCAGATCTGCCTGTCCGGCCAGTGCGGCTTCTCCTCGACGGTCGAAGGTAACAAGCTCACCCACGAGGAGCAGGTCGCCAAGCTGCGGCTGATCGTGCAGACCGCGCAGGAGGTCTGGGGTTAGCGCGCTCTATCCGGGGGGAAGCCATCCCCCGGACCCCCCTGGCTAGCCGCGGAACCAGCGGGCCTCGCAGCAGGAGTACAGGCCGAACATGATCAGCCCGACGGCGACGAGCGCGAGCACCCACGGGCCGAGCGGCATCGCGGCCAGCACCCGCAGCGAGGAGTCGATGCCCTTAGCCTGCCCGGGCTGTGCCTTCGTGGCGGCGACGACGAGGAAGATGCCGGCCACGGTGAACACCACGGCCCGGGCCAGCCCGCCGACCAGGCCCATCGTCTCGACGCCGCGGCGGGTCCGCTTTGACATGCGGGAGGTTCGCAGGTTGACGAGGAACTTCCGGCGCCACGCCTGGTAGGCGAGGTAGAGGCCGCCGCCGATCAGGGCGAGGCCGAGCACGATCACGATCACGCGGCCACCTGGCTCGCGCATCGCGGCCGTGGTCAGGTCGACCGACTGCTGGTTCGTGGACGGCGGCGCTCCGGCGCCCAGCGCGTACTTGAGTGTGCCGAACGCGAGGAAGCCGTACACGAGTGCGCTGAGGAGCGACTTAGCCCGGGTGGCTGTCTTGCGGCCGCCGAGGCCGGGCGAGCCGTACAGCGCTTCGACCAGGCGCCACAGCGCCAGGCCGGCGAACCCGATGACCAGCACCCACAGCAGGGTGCTGCCAATCCTGGTGCCCGCCACGATGCGCAGCGCGCCGCTGCGGTCCGCCTGCCGGCCGGCATGGCCGAGCGCGATCTGCACGGCCAGCCAGCCGATGAGGATGTACAGCACGCCGCGGGCGGCGAGGCCGACCCGGGCCAGCATGTGCATGGCGGGGCTGGACGCTGCCCTGGACGTGGCTCTGGATACCCTGCGCCGGGTGGCTGATCTGGCTGCCATGTGGATATCTGCTTCCCCCGCTTCGGATTCCTATCCGGGAAGCGTGAAGAATACGTTGCGTGACAAACAGTTCCGTGGACGCGATGGCGCTCGTGCTCGGCATGATGCTGGCGACGGTGCTGCTGGTCGGCGTGGGGGAGCGGATCAACCGGCCGTACCCGGTGCTGGTGCTTTTGATAGGGGCGGCACTGGCGCTGATTCCTGGCGTGCCCCGGCTGCACATCGACCCGAACCTCATCCTGCCGTTGTTCCTGCCGCCGCTCATCTACGCCGCGGCGCAGCGGATTTCCTGGCGGCTGCTGTGGGACCGGCGCCGGTCGGTGGTGATGCTGGCCGGGGTGCTGGTACTGGTCACGATCGCGGCGGTCACCGCCACCGCGAAGGCGATCGTGCCTGGCGTCACCGGCGCCGCGGCGGTGGCGCTCGGCGCACTGGCCTCGCCGCCCGATCCGGTGGCCGCCGAGTCCGTGGCCGGCCCGCTCGGCCTGCCGCGGCGGCTGCTCACCACCCTCCAGGCCGAAGGCCTGTGCAACGACGCCACCGCACTCGTGGTGTACGGGCTGGCGGTCCAGTTCATCACCGGCGACCGGTACCCGGTCTGGGAAGCGGTGCCGAGGTTTGCGTACGAGGCCGCCGCGGGCGTGGCGGCCGGCCTGGCCGTCGCGTGGCTGCTGCGCAAGCTGCTCGCTATGGTCGCCGAGACCACCGCGCGCAGCGGGCTCACGCTGATCGTGCCGTTCGCCTGCTACCTGCTTGCCTCCGGCATCCACGCCTCCGGCGTACTCGCGGTCCTGGCCGCCGGGCTTTTCTTCGCTCCCAGGGCCGACGACGAGGGCGAGGTGGCGGACCGGCTGAGCGGTGGTGCGTTCTGGGACACGATCGAACTGCTCATCACCGGTGCCGCGTTCGCGCTGATCGGCCTCGAGCTGCGGGACGTGCTGGATACCCACGTGGACGTCGTCCCGACGATCGGTCCGGCGGCGGTCATCTGCGGTGTCGTCATCGCCGTCAGGTTCGCCTGGCTGATGGCCGGCGGTCCGCTGGTCCGGCGCATCGCGTCGCAGGAGCGCAGCAGCGGCCGGAACTGGCGCGAGGACCTGGTGCTCGCCTGGTGCGGGATGCGCGGTCTGGCCACGATCGCGCTCGCGCTGGCGTTGCCGTCGTCGACGCCCGCGCGCGGCACATTGCTGCTGATCACGTTCGGGATCATCCTGGCCACGCTCGTGCTGCCCGGACTGACGCTGCCGTGGCTGGTGAACGGCCTTGGCGTGAAGGCCGACAGGGACGCGGAGGAGGCCGCGGTGCACGCGGTTGCCAAGCGAGCAGCCAAGGCGTCGCTCGCCAGGCTGCGCGAACTGGACGCGCTCGATGACCTGCCGGCCGAGGTCAGCGAGCCGCTGCGCCGCCGGCAGCAGCGCATGGTCCTCATGCTGTCCGGCGACGCGGCCGCGGTCGGCCCGTCTGGCTCGTCCGGTTCGCCCGCCGACCCGGAGCGCGCGGCGGACCCGGACTACCGGGCCAAGCTCGCCGAGCGGGCCAAGCAGCACAAGCAGATCGAGACCGTTTTCGCGGAGATGCTGGCGGCCGCGCGGCAGGAGGTGCTGCGGGCGCGCACCGAGCCGGGCACCGACCCGGCCGCCGCGGACAACGTGCTTCGCCAGCTAGACCTCCGCAGCGCCCACCTGCTCTAGAGGCTAAATACGCCAACCTGCCCCGCAAAAGCCGCTTGGCGCTCCTTCCTCGGACACCTGCCGTTCAGCTTGGCTATGCAAGATCTCAACTTGTCTAGCCAACAATTGGCTTGGAAGGGAATTTTGCGCGCACGACACGTAATCGCGGCTGGTGCCGTGGTTGCCACTACTGCGCTGATGACCGTGGCCTGCAGCAGCTCCTCGAGCTCCAGCAGCGCGGGCGGCTCGACGGGTTCGGGCAGCAGCAGCGGCAGCGTCAACTGGGCGACATGCGGCAGCCTGTCGCAGTGCGGCGGGATGAGTTCACCGTGGTCCGCCACGAGGATGGGGGAGCGAAATGACGACGAATACCACTCCGGAAACAGGTGCCACGGCGACCGACGCTGACCTGTCCGCGGCGGGCTCCGGCCCGCGCCCGGGCGGCGCGAGCGTCACGCTGGACCGGCTGACCCGGGTGTTCGGTACGGTCCGGGCGCTGGACGGGCTGTCGCTGAACATCGCGCCGGGGGAGCTGGTCGCGCTGCTCGGCCCGTCCGGCTGCGGCAAGACCACCGCGCTGCGGCTGGTGGCCGGGTTCGATTTCCGGACGCCGGTTCGGTGCTGGTCAACGGCACGGATGTGTCAAGTGTCCCCGCGGCCAAGCGGGACATGGGCATGGTGTTCCAGAGCTACAGCCTGTTCCCGAACATGAACGCCCTGGACAACGTCGGCTTCGGACTGCGGATGCGCAAGGTCAGCAGCACGGACCGGCGCCACCGGGCCGCGGAGTTGCTGGACATGGTGGGCCTTGCCGACCAGGCCAGGCACCAGGATCTCGGTGCTGTTGTCCGGAGATGTGACCGTGCACGTCGACAAGCCGAGCGCGGCGGCCGCCGCGATCCCGCCCGGCACGTCGGTGTCGGTCACGCTGCCGGCGGAGCCGGTGCTGATTGCCCCGCCGGCGGCGTGATCGGACTCGCTAGCTGGTCGCCGCGACGCCGAAGTCGAGTGCCTCCGGCTCGTCGGACATCCTCTCTTCGCTGGTCAGCGGGACCGTGTCGGCGACGACCTCGAACCGGACCTGACTGATGTCGGCGGCACCGCCGCCGGATAGCAGAACGCCGAAGTGGATGCTGCGCGCGTCCTGGGAGACGTCGAGCACGACGTCGGCTCGGGCCCAGTCCGTGCTGCCGCGAAGCGCGCGGCGCTGCATGTTGTCGAACGCGGCCATGCCGCTGGGCCCGTCGACGCGCATCCAGAGCCCGGCCCACCCGGTCACCTCGATCGCGCGGGCCATCGCGCAGAACCGCACCCGCTGCCCCTGGTAGCGGGTGGCGTGGACACTCTGCATCAGAGTGCCGAACCCGCTGCGCGAGTCGATGCGCTCCCGCAGCCGCAATCGCACGACACGGTTGCCGTCCTGGGTGATGCTGTCGGGCAGCAGACCGAATTCGTACTCCGCGGGCCGGTCACCGCCCATGAACCATGGCGCCGGGATCGGCGCCAGTGCGGGCATGGCGAGCATCTCCTCGCGCGCCTGCGTATAGCGCTCCCCGGTCTCGGACATGCGCTCGCGAACCAGATGCTTGAAATCTTTGTCCTTCGGCACGACGAACTACCTCCGCATCGAATGGCCGCCCCAACGCCCCACGACTTCGCGACTTCGCGACGGAGCCAGCCCGATGTCGGATGTTCACCGGCACAGGAGAACCACGATCCGGGAGTCTGCCCCCCTTCGAACCGGACATGACCCCGTTGGGGACGGGTCGTCGGCCTGGGCGTCGGATCGCGCCGTTGCTCCCCATCATGCGGGCGCTCCGCGGTCCCGGTCAACTCATGCTCAGTGGATCGGCGGCGGCGTTTCCTGCGCGCTCGCTGCCAGGCTCGCGTCCCAGCCGCAGGCAACGCAGGCATGCCGGAACACGTCCCTGGCGAACTCGACCGCGGTGGCGTGCGGGTGCTCGCTGTCCCGGACCACGTCCCAGTCGAGGATGAACTCGCCCAGCGTGCTGTTCCAGTGCGCGCCCGGTACGGACAGCCGGACGTCGGCGAGGCCATCAGGTGCCGGGTGGACGTACGCGTAGAACGCCGCTTTCGAATAACGCGCGTCGCCCGGCCACCAGCCGACCGCGACCTCCGCGGAGTCCATGGCGTTGCGCATGATGAAATCTGCCGACGGCGGGTCGGCGGGCTTGCCGGAGAACAGGCTGACCGCGAGGTCGAACGATCCCCACCAGGCGTTGACCGGCGTGGCACGGCCCCGGTACGGCGCACGGTATGCCGCCAGCACGAGCGCGGCCTGGGTGGCCGCGGCGAAGTAGCGGGCGACCTCGGCCGGCGCGTAGCGCGCGTGCTCGGTGTCCTCGTCCAGCGGCACCGTCCACGCGACCTCTTGCGGCGCGGGATCGATTTCCACCGGGCCGGCCAGGCCGCGGACCACGGCGAGGACCTCACGGGTCACCTCACCGACCGGCCGGTGCGGGGTGAGCGCGACACGCTGGGTCCGGCCGTCGCTGTGCTCGGCGACCACCTCGTGAGCGTGCAGGTCGAGCGCGACGACCAGGGCGCCCGATCCGTCCGGAGCCGGCAGCGGAGCGGTCTCCCAGCCACGCGCGGTGAGCCGGAGCGCGCCATGCTGCAGCTGCGGCTCGGGTGGGGATAGCTTGGTGGCGAGCTTCCCGAGAACCTGCGTGTGAGCGTGCAGCGTGTCGCACGTCTCTTGCCACTGAGCGTAATCGAGCGCTGGCCAGCCGGACATGCCCAGAGTCTATCCAGACCGTGGCCTGGTGGTCCTGGTGAGCCCGCTTGGGCTGACCCAGGTCAGCACACCGGGTTCCGGTTGTTCGACTTTCCACCCCTGAGCTTGCTTGATCTGGTGGTGTGCGCGGCACAGCGGCGCGAGATTACACTCACACGTCAGTCCACCGTCCTCCCAGGGGATGGTGTGGTCCACATCGCAGGCGGCTGCGGGCTGGACGCAGCCGGGCGCGGCGCACCGGGTGTTCCTGGCCTGGACCAGGTGGCGGAGCTTGCGGCTGGGCGTGTAGGTCGGC
>DASRFJ010000295.1:0-56854 GCA_035651595.1 Streptosporangiaceae bacterium
GGGCGGATCAGGCGGGGCGGGGCAGGGGGGTGAGGCCGGGAGTGGGGAGGGCGGCGTGGGTGACGGGGCGGTCGTGGGGGGCGGCGGGGAGCTCGTCGAGCAGTTCGTCGTCGTAGAGGAGGGCGATGACGGGGATCGTCGGGGCGACGCGAGCCAGGGCGCGGTCGAAGCTGCCGCCGCCGCGGCCGAGGCGGTTGCCGGCCCGGTCGACGGCCAGCGCGGGGACGAGCACGATGTCGGCGCGGGAGATCGCCGCGGGGCCGCGGGGCGGTTCGCCCGGCTCGAGCAGGCCGCGGGGGCCCGGCACCAGCGAGTCCGGGCCCTCGTACGACGCCCAGTCCAGGTCGCCGTCGGGCAGCAGGAGCGGCAGCAGCAGATACGTGCCGCGCTTCCACAGCGCGTACAAGAGCTTGCGCGTATCCGGCTCGGAGCCGACCGAATAGTAGGCCGCGACGGTGCCGGCCATGCCCATCTCGGGCATCTCCAGCAACGTGTCGCGCAGGGCCCGCCCGGCGGCCTCCCGGTCCGCCGCGGTCAGGTCGCGGCGAGCCGCCAGCAGCCGCGCCCGGAGATCCGCCTTCTGGGGCACCGGTACACCGTACCGCGAGGATGCCGGCGGCTTAGGGATAGGGTTTGCGGCATGGCTGTCACCAAAGCCGTCATCCCGGCCGCCGGCCTCGGCACGCGCTTCCTTCCAGCGACGAAGGCGACACCGAAGGAAATGCTGCCGGTGGTCGATAAGCCCGCGATCCAGTACGTCGTGGAGGAGGCCGTCGGGTCCGGCCTGCACGACGTGCTGCTGATAACCGGCCGCAGCAAGCGTTCCATCGAGGACCACTTCGACCGTGCCTACGAGCTTGAGGAAGCCCTCGCCGCCAAGGATGAGACCGAGCGCCTGGCCCTGGTCCGTGAGTCCAGCGAACTGGCCCACGTGCACTACGTCCGCCAGGGCGATCCGAAGGGCCTGGGCCACGCCGTGCTGTGCGCCGCGCAGCACGTCGGCAACGAACCGTTCGCCGTGCTCCTCGGCGACGACATGATCGACGCCAGGGATCCGCTGCTCACCCAGATGATCGACGTCCGGCAACGGTACGGCGGCAGCGTCGTCGCGCTGATGGAGGTCGATCCCGAGCAGGTCTCCCAGTACGGCTGCGCGGCGATCACGCCGACCAGCGATTCCGACGTCGTCGCGGTCACCGACCTGGTCGAGAAGCCGGTGCCCGGCTCCGCGCCGAGCAGATGGATCATCATCGGGCGGTACGTCTGCGACCCGGCCGTCTTCGAGGTGCTCCAGAACACGCCGCCAGGACGGGGCGGCGAGATCCAGCTCACCGACGCGCTCAAGACGCTCGCCAAGATGAGCCCGGAGGAAGGCGGCGGGGTGCACGGCATCTTGTTCCGCGGCCGCCGGTACGACACAGGGAACAAGCTCGACTACATCCGCACGCTGGTGCAGTTCGCTTGCGAGCGCTCCGACCTGGCGCAGGAGATCGTGCCGTGGCTGCGTAAGTACCTGGACACGCTGCAATGACCGATGGCACCGACACGAGCAGCACGACCGCGCCCGCGGTCGAGCCGCTGACCTCTGTCGAGACCCATCTGATGGAGATCCTTGCCACGGTCCGGCCGCTGCCGCCCACCGAGCTTGGCCTGCCCGAGGCGGAGGGGCTGGTGCTGGCCGAGGACGTCTCGGCGCAAAGCCCGCTGCCGTCGTTCGACAACGCCGCGATGGACGGGTACGCGGTGGTCGCCGAGGACGTGGCGGCCGCCACCGAGGAGCATCCGGTCACGCTCCCGGTCGTCGGCGAGATCGCGGCCGGCGACACCGGCGCCTACGCCCTCAACCCGGGCACCGCGATCCGGATCATGACCGGCGCCCTGCTGCCGCACGGCACCGAACTTGTCATCCCCGTCGAGTGGACCGACGGCGGCACGTCCCGGGTCACCATCCGCACCAAGGCCGGCGCCGGGCACGCGATCCGGCTGGCCGGCGGCGACGCGAAGGCAGGCGACGTCCTGGTCCGCAAGGGCACCCGGCTCAAGCCGATGCACATCGCGGCCGTCGCGGCGGCCGGGCGCGGCTCGGTGCGCGTCCACCCCAGGCCCCGCGTCGTGGTGCTGTCCACCGGCAACGAGCTCGCCGAACCGGGGGCCCCGCTCGTGCCCGGCCGGATCTGGGACTCCAACAGCTTCATGATCGCCGCCGCGTCCCGGGAGGCCGGCTGTCTCGCCTACCGGCAGGCGGGCATCTCCGACAACGCCGGCGAGGTGCTCCAGACGATCGAGGACCAGCTGATCCGGGCGGACCTGCTGGTCACCACCGGCGGGGTCAGCATGGGCGGCGAGCACGACGTGGTCAAGTCCGCGCTCCGTGAGCTGGGCACGATGACGTTCCGCAAGGTCGCGATGCAGCCCGGCATGCCCCAGGGCTTCGGCACCATAGGGGACGAGAAGGTGCCGATCATCACGCTGCCCGGCAACCCGGTCAGCGCTTACGTGTCGTTCCAGATCTTCGTCCGGCCGGCGCTCGGGGCGATGCAGCACGACGAGAACCTCCGGCTGCCGGTGGTTTCCGCGGAGCTGACCGGGGCGGTACGGTCGCCGCCGGGTCGCCGGTCGTATCTGAGGGGAGTGCTCGACGGGGGTAAGGTCACCCCGCTGACCGGGCAGGGGTCCCATCAGGTCGCCACACTCGGCCGCGCCAACTGCCTCATCACGATTCCGGAATGGGTGGTCCAGTTGCCCGCCGGGGACGCCGCCGAGGTGCTGGTGCTGCCTTGACAGGGGTTGAACCACAGCTCGTTCGGAGAAAAGTAGTCTTAGAGTTATGAGCCTGACGCACGTTGATGCCGCTGGTAATGCCCGGATGGTCGACGTGTCGGGCAAGGAAGTGACGGCGCGGTCGGCCTGCGCCACCGGGCGGGTGCTGCTGTCGGCCGAGGCGGTCGGCGCGCTGCGTTCCGGGTCGGTGCCGAAGGGTGACGCGCTCGCCGTGGCCAGGATCGCCGGGATCGCCGGGGCGAAGCGGACGCCGGACCTCATTCCGCTGTGCCATCCGATCGGGCTGCACGGGGTGGTCGTCGACCTCGAGGTGCTCGATTCCGGGGTGTCGATCACGGCTGTTACCCGGACGGCTGACCGGACCGGGGTCGAGATGGAGGCGCTGACCTCGGTGACCGTGGCCGGGCTGGCGCTCATCGACATGGTGAAGGCCATCGATCCGGGCGCCGTGCTGAGCGACGTGCGGGTCGAGTGGAAGGAGGGCGGGAAGACCGGGCGATGGACGCGGGAATGATCCGCGCGCTGGCGGTCACCGTGTCCAACCGGGCCGCCGCCGGGATTTACGAGGATAAATCCGGACCTGTGCTGGTTGACGCGCTGCGTGAGGCCGGGTGCGGGATCGTCGACGGGCCACTGGTCATTCCCGACGGCGAGTCTGTCGAGGCCGCGCTGCGTGACTCGGTCTCGGCAGGGTACGACGTGGTCGTGACCACCGGCGGAACCGGGCTAACCCCCAGCGACCAGACCCCGGAGATGACGATGCGGGTCATCGACCGGCCGATCCCCGGTATCCCCGAGGCGCTGCGGTCTGCCGGGGCCGCCGCGGGGGTCGCGTCCGCGATCTTGTCCCGCGGCGTGGCCGGGGTGGCCGGACGGACGCTGATCGTCAACCTGCCTGGGTCTTCCGGGGGCGTACGCGACGGAATGGCGGTGCTCGGGCCCGTGCTCTCGCATGCTGTCTCGCAGATTAACGGCGGGGATCATTCGCGTAGCGCCGGCAGTCCCGCAGGGGAATGATAAAGCCGTGGGACAAATGCGCGGGTGGCCGGTAACCCTCAGCGAACCCCGCCTGCTGGACAAGCCGATCGCGCTGCGACCGGTGAAGGTAAGCGACGCCCGGACCTGGCGGGAGATCCGGGTGCGCAACGCGCCGTGGCTGCGTCCCTGGGAGCCCACCAACCCGGAGACCCCGCTGTACCGGTCGTCGTTGGGCCCGTACATCTCCATGGTGCGCGCGATGCGGCGCGAGGCACGGCAGGGGCAGGCCGTGCCGTGGGTGGTGACCTACGACGACGAGTTCGTGGGGCAGTTGACCGTGGGGTCGATCACCTGGGGTTCGGCGCGATCGGGGCAGGTCGGGTACTGGATCGACGAGGCGTACGCGGGGCGCGGCGTGATCCCGACCGCGCTGGCGATGGCCGTCGACCACTGCTTCGGCGTCATCGGGCTGCACCGGCTGGAGGCGTCGATCCGGCCGGAAAACCACGCGTCCCGGCGGGTCGTGGAGAAGCTCGGTTTCCGCGAGGAAGGCGTGCGGGTGCGGCAACTGCACATCAACGGCGCCTGGCGGGATCACGTCTGCTACGCGCTTACCGCCGAGGAAGTGCCGCACGGGCTGATGCCCCGGTGGCGGTCGGTGCTGAGCGCGTCGCGACTCAATTCTTAGACACACCGGGCGAGGTGCTCGCGTGTCGCTGCTTGACATATTACCGTGCGTCACGTGGGTGGTTCGACTGGCGGGAGAGCCATGCCCACCTGGCGCTTATCGTTGTGGCCGGTTGTTTGCCGGAGGGAGGGTTAGTGAGCAGCGCGATACTTTACGGCGCCATCGTAGTGATCTGGGCCGGCGTGCTCATCCCCCGGTGGCTGCGGCGAGAATCATCCGCGGAGCCCGCTGAGTCCGCTGAGCCCGTTGGGGGGGCGACAGTGACCACCGAAGCCGTCCCGGAGCCCGCTGCTGTTTCTTCAGCTCCTGATGCGGGTCTGCCTCCGGGTCCGGCTCCGGGTCCGGGTCCGGGTCCGGGTCCGGCAGAGGAGGCCGAGCCGCGGAAGTCGGAGCATGCCCGGATTGTGGCGGCCCGCCGCCGGCTGCTTGGCATGCTGGTGGCGCTGGCAGTCGGGTCGTTCGTGCTGTTCGTATCGAGCCTGGCGGCGTGGTGGGTGATACTGCCGCCTTCGGTCATGCTCGCGGGGTACCTGGCGCTGCTGCGTGAGGCTTCCCGCGCCGACGCCGAGCGGCTGGCGGCGCGGCGTGCGCGGGACGCGGCGGCGGCGCGCGCCGCCTCGGTTGTCGTTCCTGTTCCTGTTCCTGTTCCTGTTGTTCCTGTTGTTTCTGAGGCGCCTGCGTCGGCTCCCGACGCCGAGATCATCGACATCACCGGCCGGGTCGGCGAGGAGTTCTACGACCAGTACGCCGACAGCCGCCGCGCCGTCGGCGACTAGCGTCCCGGCGAACAACCTACGCTCGCGGCCCGTCGAACGGCCCGGCTGCGACGCACGCCCCAACGTAGCTATTCAGCAAGCGTCAGGGGTGTTTCGCCTGGTGGGCGGGGTTGGCTGTGCTTGTTGTGGCGACACGCCGTGTCGGGTTGTTGACTGCCGGCCGGCTGCAGGGCAGGTTTGCGTGCTGTGCCTGATGTGCCCGTTATGCCGTCTGCGGCGGAGCTGTCCGCGCTGCCGCATGCCGAGCTGGCGGAACGGCTTGCTGAGGCGTACCAGCTGATCGGGCGGCTGCAGGCGCGGATGGAGCAGCTGGAGCGGCAGGCAGGGAAGGATTCCTCGAACTCGTCGAAGCCGTCGTCGTCGGACAGCCCGTATAAGAAGAAGCCGCGGGACCGGTCGCTGCGGGAGCGGGGGAAGCGGCGGCCTGGCAAGCAGCCCGGCGAGCCCGGCACGACGATGAAGCTGACCGATGACCCCGATGAGCGGATCGAGGTTTCCCCGGCCGCGTGCCGGGGCTGCGGCGCGGGCCTGGCCGCCGGGCCGGTCCTGGACCAGCGCCGCCACCAGGTCACCGATATTGCGCCTCCGCCGCCGCCGAAGGTGACCGAGTACGTGGTGCAGGCCAAGCAGTGCTGGTGCTGCGGGGCGGTCAGCGAGGGCGTGCTGCCCGCGCATGTGCGGGCCCGGGCCAGCTACGGCCCCGAAGCGCACGCGCAGGCCGCGAACCTGGTCACGGGCCAGTACCTGCCGGTGTCACGGGCGGCGGTGCTGCTGGCCCAGCTCGCCGGCCTCACCGTGTCCACCGGGTGGATAGCCGGGCTCCGCGGCAAGGCCGCCGCCCTGATCGAGGCCAGCGGGTTCGCCGGCGCGGTACGGGACCTGCTGCGCCTGGCGCCGGCCGTGCACGTGGACGAGACCCCGGCCCGCGCCGCCGGCGGGCTGCGGTACGTGCACCTGGCCTGCACCCCTTACCTGGCGCTGATGCACACCGGGGACCGGACCGCGGAGACAATCGACTCCGGCGGCGTGCTGCCCGGGTACGGCGGTGTCCTGGTCCGGGACGGCTACCACGGCTACTGGCACCTCACCGACGCGGCGCACGCCTGGTGCGGCGCCCACCTGCTGCGCGACCTCAAAGGCGTCCACGACACCGAACCCGGGGTGCAGGAATGGGCCGGCAAGATGGCCTGCCTGCTGCTCTGGGCCCGCGACGCCGCAGCCGCCGCCCGCCGCGACGGGCAGGCCGCCCTCGAGCCTGCAGTCCTGGACCAGCTGGTCACCAGCTACCAGGCAGCCGCTGACGAAGGACTATGGACCAACCTGACCCGCCACACCGCCAACGCCCGCGCCGCCCGCGCCATCGCGCGCCGCTTCCTGAAGCACCAGGACGGCATCCTCCGCTTCGCCACCCGCCCTGACCTGGACATCTTCACCAACAACGAAGCCGAGCGCACCATCCGGCCGGTCAAGGTCCAGCAGCGCAGCTCCGGCGGATGCTGGCGCACCATCGAAGGCCTCGCCGACTTCGCCATCGTCCAGTCCTACCTGACCACCGCCACCCGATGGGGCATCACCAAACTCGACGCCCTCCGCGGCCTGTTCACCGGCCACCCCTGGATACCGCCAGCACTCCAGCCCAGCGGATAACCCGGCCCGCCACCCGCGCCACACCACACCACCGCCAAGCCGATAACGCTTGCTGAATAGCTACGCCCCAACGCCCATACCGGGACATTTACCCTATTCCAGGCGCACCGACAGGCGCGCCAAATCATTGCGGACAGTTACCCTCCCGGATTGGGGGGGTAACTGTCCGCAATAATTCGATCCGAGAGCGTAGGGGGCGTCAGCCGCGGGTCGGGATGATCTGGACGCCGAAGAACTGGGTGAAGAGGTTCGGGTAGCCGTCACCAGGGTTGTTCTGCTGGTCGTCGCCGGCCGCGGCGATCCGCTGCAGCACGTCCAGGCCGCCGATCACCTTGCCGAACGGCGTGTAAGCCGGCGAGAGCGTGGTGTCCTTCCAGGTGAAGAAGAACTGGCTGCCGTTCGTGTTGGGACCGGCGTTGGCCATGGCGACCGTGCCCGCCGGGTAGGTCGCGCCCGCCAGGTTCTCGTCGTTGAACGCATACCCCGGTCCCCCGGAGCCGGTGCCGGTCGGGTCGCCGCACTGGAGCACGAAGATGCGCTGCACGGTCAGCCGGTGGCAATGGGTGCCGTTGTAGTAGCGCTGGCTGGCCAGGAACCGGAACGAGAACGTGGTGCACGGCGCGGCGCTGGTGAGCATCTGGACCGTGATGACGCCCTGGGTGGTGTAGAACTTCACGTCGAACGGCTGGGCGGCCACGGTCGGATTGAAGACGGGGACACCCTTAAACCGGTCGGCAGGAATCTGGAAGTGGAACCCGCACGCATCCGCGGTGTCGGGCGCGGCCGCCGCGGCGTGGATGTTGGGCGCGTCCAGGCCGGGGAGCGTGCGCCCAACGCTAGCGCCGGACGCGGTCATGCTGGCGGCGGTAATGCCAGCCGCCGCCGCGACCGCGAGGGATGTGGCGATCAGGACGCGGGAAGCTCGATTCTTGTGGTTCGTGAGGTGCTTGAGCATGATGCCCCAGTTCCCTTTCTGTTGACGTGCCCCGATTCTTCTGCGAGGGCTCAGCGAGGGTCAAGACACCACACAGCTAGGCCTGAAGATGAAGGCTCCGCTTCCGCGTCGTACCGGAGGAGAGGGCGAGGCGCGCCAGGGCGCGAACATGGGCAGACGTTTGCTAGGCTTACTCAGGTTCTCGGGGCTATAGCGCAGTCCGGTAGCGCACCTCGTTCGCATCGAGGGGGTCAGGGGTTCAAATCCCCTTAGCTCCACCGCCGAGACCCCTGCTGAGCAGGGGTTTCGTCGTTTCCGGCTCCGGGTCCATGATCATTTGACCGTCACCGGGCGGAACCCCCTTGGCTCCTGTCAGCGGGCTGGTCCTGCCCGGACGCACGACGCATCTGTACGACCCGCACGCACTCATTTCCCCGCGCCTTAGCTTCCGGCTGGGTACGAGGGCGGCGGACAGTCCTGACTGCCAAGACCGCCGCGGAACCCGCTCACCTGTGTCGAGTTCCTCCGTCGTTGCTGCGTTTCGCTCGTCGGTCTGCCGAGCTATCTCGCGAAGCATAACACTGTTATAGTAACTTTCCTGGGGACCAGCGCAAGTCGGGAAGGCCGGGTTATGAGCGTTTCAGTTACCGAACAGCAGTGGGATTCCGTCCGGGAGTCGGTACGCAGGACAGCCGACAGATTCTGCGAGCTGGTCTCCTCGATCTCCGATCCCAACGCAATGGCAACCGCCGAGTGGTCAGTGGCCGATACCGCGGCTCACCTGACCACCATTTCCTTCCTGAACACGAAGCTGCTGGACGCGGCACCGATTCCCTTCCAGAGGCCCGGTCTGAACGAGGCGATAGCGGCCGTCAATATAGAAGGCGTCCACGGCCTCAACGATCAGGTAATGAGCTACTTCACCGAGCGCGACGCGGGTCAGCTCCTGCGGATGCTGCGCGACAATATCGACCTGATGCTGACGGCGAGCAAACCCCGCGACCCGGCTGAGACTTTCTCCTGGCTGGGCGGCGCCCGCCTGCCCCTGGCCGGGATGTTCGCGCACATGGTGAACGAACTGCTCATTCACGGCGACGACATTGCTCGCGCTCTCAGGCTGCCGTGGGAAATGCCGCCCGAGGATGCCGCGCTGTTCTTCGACCTCTTCTACATCGGGCTGGCGAGCGGGGACAGCGGCCGGTTGCTCGCCGACAGCAAACGGCCGCGGCAGCGCAGCATCGCGGCGGAATTCCGCTCGGGCTATACCACCCCGGTTACGTTCGTCGTCCGCAACGGCAGCCTCACCGTCAGGCCACCCGGTCCACGCACCGACGTCACCATCCGGTTCGACCCGGCGACGCTGAACAAGATGATGTTCGGCCGGATCAGCAGGCAACGAGCGGTCTTGACCAGGAAGATCATCATCGGCGGTCCCCGCCCCTGGCTCCTGCCGGCCTTCCTGCGCACGGTCCGCTTTCCATCGTGACGATCTCCCTGAAAGCCGGTACATGGTCGGTGGGGGGCGGGCATTACAACCCGCGGGGGAACCACTTGTTCGCTTACGCGCTCAAAGACAAGCTGCTCGGGCTGCTCGATCCGAAGCCACTGCCCTACCAGGTCCGATCCTGACACACTCGTCTTAAGCTGGACGAACGCACGGTGTACCGGACTCGGACCAGGGAAGATCGGACTTGCCATGAGTATGACCGGGTTCCCCGACGCGCTCCGCCTCCTATGCCGGGAGGCGGGGGGCGATGTCGACCGGGTGCTGGCTATTGCCTGTGGCCCAGCGCCGGCCTGGGATCCCGTGGTGTACCTCGCCGACTACTCGCGCATGGTGCTGTACCCCCTCAGCCAGGGGGTCGCGGAGGAAGACGTGGCCGGGACGATGGCCGGCCGGGCGTTCACGACCGAGCAGCCAGTGGTCGGGCAAAGCAGCCAAAGCAGCCAAAGCGGTCAGAGCGGTCAGAGCGGTCAGAGCGGTGATGGGCAGCGCGTGTGGGTCCCGGTACTGGAGCAGACCAATTGCACCGGCGTGCTCGCCCTCACCATCCCTGAGGCCACCGAAGAGGCGCTGGAACAGGCCGCGCTGCTCGGGGTGTTCGCCGGACTGGTCACCGCGCTCGTGGTCCGGGTCAGCGACACGCCCCAGCTGCGGCGGCGCGGCACCCAGTTGTCGCTGCCGGCGAGCATGCAATGGGACTTGCTGCCGCCGCTGAGCGCGCGCACGAACAGCGCGGTGATCGCCGGCATCCTCGAACCGGCGTATGACATAGCCGGTGACGCCTTCGACTACGCGATCAGCGACAGCGGCCTGCAGTTCGCGGTGATCGACGGGATGGGACACGGAATCGGCTCCACGCTGCTGACCGGTCTGGCCGTGGGCGCCTACCGGCATGCCCGCCGCGCCGGCGAGCCACTGTCGGCCATGCATGTGGCGATCGACTACGCCTTGGACGCCTACTACCAGGACCTCTCGTTCGCTACCGGAATCCTCGCGCGGCTTGATGCCGTGTCCGGGCGGCTGGAGTGGTCCTGCGCCGGGCATCCCCGGCCGCTTCTGCTGCGTGGCCGGAAGGTCGTCAGCGAGTTGGCCTGTGAAGCCGGGCTGCCGTTCGGACTCGGCGGCCCAGCCCCGCAGCCCGCGGTCGAGGATCTGGAGCCCGGCGACGCGGTGCTGCTGTACACCGACGGGGTGGTCGAGGCGCGCACCCCTGCCGGGGAGCAGTTCGGGCTGGAGCGGCTGATCGACCTGGCCGAGCGGGCGGCCGCCAGCGGGCAGCACGCGGAGGAACTCATCCGCCGGCTGGTCCGCGCGGTCCTCGATCACCAGGCGGGTGAACTCCGCGACGACGCCACCCTGCTGCTGGTGCAGTGGATCAAGTCCGCGGTGAGCGATCCTGTGCCTTAATGCGCGGTCTGAAACTTTCGATTGACGGATCCTGATCGGTTTTCGCAGAACCGCAGGCAGGACGAAGGGCAACCTCAGGCCAGTAGCCGAGAGTTGACCCATCGCCGCCGGACTTGTTGCGTGGGGACTGACCGGCCCGTGCCTTCGTCACCGGCACGAACACGATGACGATCTCCGTCATCGGCGGATCCAGCGCTTAAGGAGCCAACGTGCGCATTCTCCTTATCTCTATCGCGACCGTGGCCGCACTCGCCGCGGCCGCGCCGGCTCACGCCGCCGTGACACTGGCCACCGGTGACAGCCGTTCGGTCAGCCAGCCAGTCATCCCGTCGACCTGCGCCACGCTGACCGCCCAGCTCGCAACCAGCAACGAGCAGTTCAGCAGCTCTGCTGAGGCGACGCCGCCGGACACCGCGCGGATCCAGAGCGCGCTCAACTCATGCAGCGGCAGCGGCCACGCCGTGGTGCTCGCGCCGAGCGGGAGCAACAACGCGTTCCTGGCCGGCCCGCTCTCGTTGCCGGCCAGCGTGGTCCTGGTCGTGGACGCGGGCGCCACGCTGTACGCGTCGCGCAACCCGGCGAACTACCAGGTCTCCGGGCAGGCGACCTGCGGAACGGTCGCGTCCAGCGGCAACGGCTGCAAGCCGTTCATCAACGTGACCGGATCGAACGCCGGCATCATGGGAACTCAGAACGGCAGCGGCTCCCAAGGCCAGATCAACGGACGGGGTGACCAGGACATCCTCGGCACCAGCACGACATGGTGGGCGCTGTCGACCGCGGCGAAGAGCGGCGGGAAGCAGAACAACCCGCGGCTGATCGAGTCGCACGGGTTCAACAACCTCACGGTGTACGACATCGACCTGGTCAACGGGGCGCTGTTCCACCTGTACTTCGAGGCCGGCAACGGCATGACCGTGTGGGGCGTGCGAATCAAGACCCCCGCGACGGCGCGGAACACCGACGGCATCGACCCGGACAGTTCGACCAACGTGACCGTCAACAACTCGTTCATCCAGGACGGCGACGACGGCATCGCGATCAAGACGAACTCCGGCGCAGCCTCGAACATGACGATCGAGAACAGCCACTTCTACGGCACGCACGGGATCTCGATCGGCAGCGAGACCCAGCACGGCGTCACTAACATCCTCGTTAAGAACGACACGGTGAGCGGGACCGACAGCTCCGGCAACGTGAGCGGCGACAACAACGGCGTCCGCATCAAGACCACCTCGAGCGAGGGCGGCAAGGTGTCGGATGTGACCTACGAGAACATCTGCGACACCGGTGTCAAGCACAACCTCGAGTTCAACCCGTTCTACTCCAGCGGCAACGGCTCGACCACGCCCGACTTCACCGGGATTGTGGTGGATGGGTTCAAGTCGGTCAGTTCGGCGTCCAGTCCGCAGTCGGTCCTCGAGGGGTTCAACTCCGCGAATCCGCTCGGCCTGACCCTGGAGGACGTCAGCCTCGACAAGACCACCTCGACGGCCGAGTTCGCCAACATCAGCACGTTCAACACGAACCTCACGCCGTCCGGCACGGACGTGACCGTCACCCCGTTCTCCGGCAGTGGCGGCGTGCCGTCCTGCAGCTTCCCGTCCTACCCAGGCCTCTAAAACCATTCATTCCGAACGACGGTGGGTACAACTGGCCCACACCGCCCTCCGCCAAGCGTGTTGCCAGATGTCCGCCCGCCGCCCGCCCGGGGGCCGGCGACAAACCGTGCGCGTCGGGCAAATCGGGCACGGAATCAACCACCTGAACCGCGCAGCAGGCCGGCATCGCCGGGCACAGCAGGCCGGCATCGCCGGGTACCGCGCTCGGATCTCGGATCGGGACATTTCCCCCATTCCGGGCGGGCCGAGGGGTGCGCCAGATTATTGCGGACACTTACCCTCCCTATTTGGGGGGGTAAGTGTCCGCAATGATTTCGAGTCACCTGGTGGAGCCGGGGCTGGCACCGAACCTACTGGACAGAAGCGGGCACTTCGGGCACCCTGCACGACAAGCGCCCGCCGGGCGACAGCGCGTTTCCGGACCTCTGCGATCGGGGGTAGAGGTCCCCGCCGCGACGCGACGCAAGCGCGGCGACCCCGCGCACCGCACGCGAGCTGTACCTTTCATCGGCGGACCGACCTTTCGGAAAAGGTTTTCCCAGGTGGTGCGGCATCGCGCGGCGGGCGGGCCGCGCCTGGCCCGCGACGGCGTTGACGCCCGACGCGCCGCCGCCCGACTGTTAGCGCTAACAACTCCCCGCAACGAGTGAGGTGTCGTCTTGGCCTGGACATTCTTCCGCAAACCGAATCGCCGGGGCATGGTCAGTGTCACCGCGGCGGTGCTTGCTGGCGTCGTGGTCGCCGCCGTCGCCGTTGTTTCGGCCCGTCCCGCTTCCGCTGCCGCTGGCTGTCAGGCCAGCTACACCATCGGCAGCCAGTGGTCCGGTGGCTTCACCGCCAGCGTGTCCGTCACCAACCTGGGCGACCCGGTCACCTCGTGGACCATCACCTGGACGTTCCCGGGCAACCAGCAGATCACCCAGATCTGGAACGCCACGAACACCCAGTCCGGGGAGAACGTGACCGCGGCCAATGTCGGCTATAACGGCTCGGTGGCGACGAACGCCAGCGTGACCTTCGGCTTCAACGGCTCGGTCGCCGGAACCAACACGGCACCAGCGCAGCTGTCCTTCAACGGCACCGCGTGCACCGGGAGCGTGACGCCCACGCCGAGCCCCACCCCCACGACCCCCACGCCAACGCCGACGCCCACGCCGCCGCCCGGCCAGGGAACCTGGGTAGCGGCGCCCGTCAATCCGGGCACCGGCGGCGCGGCCACGTTCCTGTGGCTGCTGACTGACGGCAGCATTCTGTCCAACGGAAACGGCCTCGACAACTGGGTCCGCCTGGTTCCCGACGCGCACGGCAACTACGCCACGGGCACCTGGCAGACGCTGGCCTCCAGTCCGTACGCCATGGGCGCCGCCGAAGAGCACATCTTGCCGGACGGCAGGTTCTACCAGTCGGGCGGCGAGTTCATCTACGCGTTCCCGTCCGGCAGTTCGGCCAGCGACCATGACGCGGTCCAGCTGTACAACCCGCTGACCAACTCCTGGACGCTGGGCCAGCAGGGGCTCTACGGCAACCTGTACGACACCGGGAGCGCGACGCTGGCGAACGGCAGCATCGTCGCGAGCGACATCTCCACCGCGAAGACGCAGATCTTCAACCCATCCAGCAACTCCTGGACCGGGGTCGGGTCACGGCCCGCCCCGGCGGGAGAGGACGGCTGGGTCACGCTGCCGGACGGCTCGGTCGTCTCGATGGGCTCCGGCGGCCAGTACCGCTTCAATCCGTCCGGCAACACATGGATCAAGCTCCCGTCAGCACCGTCCGGTTTCCAGAACGGGTCGATCGACCCGGCCATGACGACGCTGATGTACAACGGCAAGATCCTGGTCATGGGCGGTAACAGCTCCGGCGTGTACACTCCCGGCGCCACGCCAAGCTCGCCGGGAAGCTGGGCACAGGGACCCGGCATGCCGCAGGGCAGTTACGTCGACGATTCTTACGCCGATCCCGAGCCGAACGGCAATGTCATCTTCGACACGATCAAGTGCAGCTGGATCACCAACGCGTGCGGCTCCGCCGCCGGGCCCGAGCTCGTCGAGTACAACCCCTCGACGAATACGATGTCCCAGATCAGCGAGCCGCCTGACTCCTCTGGCCAGGCGGTGAACTTCATCAACCTGCCCAATGGCCAGGTGCTCGCCGCCGCTGGCGGCCGGGACTGGATCTACACTCCGGTCGGCACGCCGCAGGCCTCGTGGCGGCCCACCGTCACCTCGATCAGCGCCAACAGCAACGGTTCGTATCACCTGACCGGCACGCAGCTGACCGGGTTCGTGACCGTCGGCGAAGACGACTACCAGGACCCGCAGAACTTCCCGATCGTCTACCTGAAGAACTCATCGGGCAACGTGTACTACGCCCGCTCGTCCAACTTCAGCACGATGGCGCCGAGCACCCCCGGCGAGACGGAATCCGCGGACTTCACGCTGCCCGCCGGGCTGCCGCACGGGACGTACAGCCTGTTCGTCTCCGCTTGCGGCGTCTCGTCAAGCACCGGAACCTCGTTCACCTTCTGATGCCCAGCGGCGGTCCGGAGCGCGATCCGCTCCGGACCGCCGCATAATCACCGCCGACGGGCTTCCCTCCCGGCACTTCATCGTCTAACGTCGATTAACGATGGATGTCACGCTGAAGCTGGCTGAGCCGCTGGACCGGAGTACGGCGGCGGAGTACGCGTCGTGGTTCAAGGCGCTGGCGGACCCGACTCGGGTGCAGATCGTGTCGCTGCTGGCCCGGCGGGCCGTGCCGATGAGCGTGGGTGAGATCACCGCGGCGGTGCAGGTGGGCCAGTCGACGGTGTCAGCGCACCTGAAGGTGCTCGCCGAGGTGCGGTTCGTGCTCGTCGACCGGCAGGGCACGTCGGCGTTTTACCGGGTCAACCAAGCGTGCGTGGAGTGCTTCCCGACCGCCGCCGACCTGGTGATGGGCCGCCCGGTTCCCGCTGCGCCCGATGACGCCGAAGACGCCGAAGACGCCGAAGACGCCGTGGAAGTCCGCGCCCGGGTGGTCGCGCGGTATGGCGGGCTCGCCAGGTGCGCCGCCGACGGTGCGCGGGTCATCGACGGCTCTCCGGATCAGGCATGTTTCGGCTCGGCCGCTTACCCAGACACGAGCGGGCTGCCCGAGACCGCGGTGCGTGCGAGCCTGGGCTGCGGCAACCCGGTCGCGGTAGCCGACCTGCGGCCAGGAGAGGTAGTGCTGGACCTCGGGTCGGGCGGCGGGATCGACGTGCTGCTGTCCGCGCGCCGGGTCGGCCCCGGCGGCAAGGCGTACGGGCTGGATGTAACCCCGGAAATGGTGGCGCTGGCACGCCGCAACGCCACCGAGGCCGGCGCGGAAAACGTGGAATTCCTGCACGGGACGATCGAGGACATCCCGCTACCCGACGCACACGTGGACGTGGTGATCTCCAACTGCGTGATCAACCTGTCCGCGGACAAGCCGAAGGTGCTGGCGGAGGCGTTCCGGGTGCTGCGTCCCGGCGGGCGGCTCGGGGTGAGCGACATCATCGCCGACGACGGGACCACCCCCGAGCAGCGGGCGGCCGCGGAGCGGAGCATCGGGTGCACGACCCGGACGGTGACCGCTGCCGGGTACCGCGAGCAACTGCTCGCGGCCGGCTTCGGCCAGATCGCCATCACCCCGGTCGCGGATGCTGGGGGCGGGCTGCATTCGGCGATCATCGCGGCGGTCCGGCCCGCGATGCCGGGTTAGCTCAGGCGGGTCCAGGCCTGGGCGCCTGCCTGGATGGCGTCCCACGGGGATCCGAGGGGCGGGGTGTAGGAGAGGTCGAGGTCGCTGATCTCGTCAACCGTCATCGCGTGGAAGATGGCGGTCGCGGCGATGTCGATCCGCTTGGCGATCTCCGCCTCCTTGTGGCCGAACAGCTGCGCCCCGAGGAGCCGGCCGGTGCGACGGTCGCCGGTGAACCGCATGGCGATGCGGCGGCTGCCCGGGTAGTAGGCCTTGTGGTCATCGGCCTGCCAGGCGACGGTGACCGGGTCGTACCCGGCGGCGCGGGCCTCGTGGTCGCGGAGCCCGGTGCGGGCCGCGGCCTGATCGAAGATCTTCACCACCTGGGTGCCGAGGCTGCCGGCGAACGCGCGGTCGCCGCCGGCCGCGTTCTCGCCCGCGACGCGGCCCTGCTTGTGTGCCGTGGTGCCCAGCGGGAGATAGGTCTCACCGAGCAGCCGGTGCTGGGTGACGACGCAGTCCCCGGCCGCGTAGACGTCCGGCAGCCCGGTCCGCATCCGCCGGTCGACGGCGATCGCATCGCGGGTGCCGAGGCTGGCTCCGGCGCTGACCGCCAGCTCGGTGTCGGGCCGGACCCCGGCCACGACGAGGACAAGGTCGGCGAACCGGGTCACCGGCTCCCGGTCACCGGCCACGGCCTCGACACACAGCCGACCCGCCGCGCCGGCCGGTGCCTTGCTCACCGCGGTGACCGTGGTGCCGGTCAGCACGGCCACGCCGCGGGCGGCCAGCTCGGCGTGGACCAGGGCCCCGAGTTCCGGGTCGACCGTCGGCAGCACCTCGGGCAGCCGTTCCAGCTGGGTGACCGTGAACCCCCGGGTGATCAGGGCGTCGGCCATCTCCAGGCCGATGTACCCCGCGCCCGTGATGACCGCGCTGCGCGGCGCGGTTTGCTCCAGAGTGTGCATCAGCGCGAACGTGTCGCCCATCGAGTGCAGCAGGTGCACCCCGTCGTCCGCGCTCAGCGCGTCAAGCCCGGCGATGGGCGGCCGAACCGGGACCGCGCCGGTGCCGATCACCAGCTGGTCGTAGCCGATCAGCTCCTCAGCTCCGCCGGGGACTGTGACCAGTAGTTTGCGTCCGGGCACGTCGATCCGCCGCGCGGTGGTGTCCAGCCGCAGCGTCATCCCGGCGGCTTCCAGATCGGCGATCGTGCGGTGCGCCAGGTCGCGCCAGTGACCCACCTCGCCGGACACGTAGTACGGGATGCCGCAGATCGAGAAGTTCGGGTACGCGTCGGCGGCCACCACGGTCACGTCGGCGCCGGGATCCACCTCCCGGGCGCGCAGCGCCGCGCTGATCCCGGCATCGCTTCCGCCTATCGCGAGAATGTGCATAACCAGTCGCCTTCCGTTGTCACGCTCGCGGGGTACAGGTACCTGATCAGGAGCACCCCGGCGATCCCGCCGCCGAGCTGGGCGGCGATGAACACCGGCACCGAGGACGGGGCTATCCCGGCGAAGCTGTTGGAAAACATGCGGCCGATCGCGATCACGGGGTTGGCGAAGCTGGTGGAGGCGGTGAACCAGTAAGCGGCGCCGATGTAGGCGCCAACCGCGGCGGGGGCGGTGGCCGCCCGGCCGGTCCGGGTCAGCGCGAAGATCACCAGCACCAGCCCGGCGGTGGCGATCACCTCCGACAGCGCGTGCGCCCCTGACGTCCGGTGCTTGACCGAGATCGACACCGCGGCCTGGGCGAACATCAGGTTGGCCGCGACCGCGCCGGTCACGCACCCGGCGACCTGGACGGGCAGGTAGGCCGCCGCGTCGCGCCACCGCATGCCGCCGAGCGCGGCGTCGGCCAGCGACACGACCGGATTGAAATGCGCGCCGGACACCGGCCCGAACATGAGGATGATCGCGTACAGCCCGGCCGCGGTCGCCGCCGCGTTCTCCAGCAGTTCCAGCCCGGTCTGGCCGGGCGACAGCCGCTGGGCGGCGATCCCGGACCCGATCACCACCGCGGCCAGGAACGCGCTGCCGATGAACTCCGCGGTCAGCCGACGCTGCAGTCCGGCGGGGGCACGGGTCACAGCGCGGGTCACGGCGTTATCTTGACATCCGGCAAATAGCTCAGTCAAGATTGAGTCAATGAATCCTGAGCTAACGCCTGAGCTGGCCAGACGCGCCGCGGCGCATGCGGCGCTGGCCGATCCGGCGCGGCTGCTGATCACCGACACGCTGCTGGCCGGCGACGCCTCCCCCTCCGAGCTGGCCGCGTTGCTCGCGATGCCGTCCAACCTGCTCGCCCACCACCTGCGGGTCCTGGAGCAAGCGGGGATCATCGCCCGCCGCCGTTCCGAGGGCGACCGCCGCCGCACCTACTTGCGGTTGGCCTCCGGCCCGCCCGACCCGTTCGCCGCGGCGCCCAAGCGCGACGCGCGGCGGGTGCTGTTCGTGTGCACCGCCAATTCCGCCCGCTCCCACCTGGCGGCCGCGCTGTGGCAGCGGGCCAGCAGCGTCCCCGCCGCCTCGGCCGGAACCCACCCGGCCGCCCAGATCGACCCCGGTGCGGTCGCCGCGGCCCGGCGCCATCTGCTGCCCATGCGGCTGCCGCGGCCCCGGCACATCGGCGACGTCCACCAGGAGGGGGACCTCGTCGTCACCGTGTGCGACCAGGCTCGCGAGGAACTCGGCGCCAAGGTCCAGGTGCACTGGTCAGTCCCCGACCCGGTCCCGGCCGGCGACCCGAGCGGCTTCGACGCGGCGGTGACCGAACTCAGCCGCCGCGTCGAACGCCTCGCCCCGCGCCTCCAGGTCGCTCACTAAACCCGACCGGGGACCTCCGCACGTTCCGCACTCTCCGCTCCACAGCACCGCGTCCCCGCGGCAGCGTCCAGTTCGGCCTCGGCCGCGTCCCAGCTCTGGCCGCCGTCGTTGCCCCAGAACGTGGCGCTGTCCGCCAGCACGGTGTAGACCTCCCACCGCTCGCCGTCCGGGGAACCCTTCACCCAGAACTTGTCCTGCCGCGCGTAGCAGCACGTGGTGTCGCGCTCTTCGACCGCGGCCAGGCCCGCGTCGGCGAGCCGGGCCTGCGTGGCGTCCACCGCGTCGGCATCGGGGACCTCGACGCCGAGGTGGTTGAGGCTGCCGCCCTGGCCGGGGTTCTCCAGCAGCACCAGCTTCAGGGGCGGTTCGGCGATCGCGAAGTTGGCGTAGCCGGGCCGCACCTTGGCCGGCTCGGCGCCGAACAGCTTGCTGTAGAACGCGATGGACGCGTCCAGGTCGTTCACGTTCAGGGCGAGCTGCACCCGACCGGACATCGAGACCTCCTAGATATAGATGAATGTCGATGCCTTGAGACTGACATAAAACATAGACAACTGTCAATGCATTGCCGTCGCGCGCGCTGCGCACAGCGTCCCGCAGCGTCCTTATGTCCGGTATGTTCGGCCCTAGCTCTGCCCCGAGAGGTAGATCGAAATCATTGCGGACACTTACCCTCCCAAATCGGGGGGGTAACTGTCCGCAATAATCTGGCACGCCAGCTAACCCGCCCGGAATGCGGCTTGTGTCCGATTTTCGACGGAGGTGGGCGGCGCGATGGCGACGAGACCGCGCGGGCACGTTGCGCGCGCAGGCCTGAAACGGCCGCCGAAACGCCCGGAAAACTGAACAAGTCCGGGCATTTCGACAGCGGGCCGGGAACGACCTAGGCGGCCCTGTTTTGCTCGGCGGGGGTCTCTTCGGTGAAGATCCGACGCGTCTCGGTGATCCGCGAACGATCCCGGACCATGAAGTACAAGAGCAATCCGACGCCGACCACCATCCACGCCAGGCAGATCAGCGGCGCCAGGTCAGCGGGATAGGTCAGGCCGGTGATCCCCAGCCCCGCGAAGTCGATGCCGAACGCCGCGAGCAGCACCGGCACCAGGGCCAGCCCGCCTACCAGCGGCACGACGAAATGCAGCAGCACGTTGAAGTGCCGCCGCTGCTCGCGCAGGTAGTACACGATGCAGCTCACGCACGTCAGGATGTAGATGGCCACGATCAGGATCGTGGAGATCGTGCCCTGGAGGACGAGCGCGTTCAGCGGCCCGTGCAGGACGAACCCCAGGATCACCAGGTATGCCATGGCGAACACGGCCTGGACGTGCACCGCCCAGGTCGGCGTGCGGAACCGTTCGTTCACCGACGTAAACACGCGCGGCAGCAGGCCGATCCGGCCCATCGCGTACCCCACCCGGGTGGTGGCGGTGGAGCTCGCGTTCGACCCGGCGATGCCGCTGTTCACCAGCGCGATGATCACCGCGATGAAGCCCAGGCCCCAGACCTTGTGGGCCAGCCCGCTCCACGGGTCACCGGAGTTGAACCCCAAGAACCCGGGCATCCGGCCGGGCCCCCAGTACACGGTGGCCGCGTAGTAGCAGATCAGGTAGAACAGCCCGATCACCAGGCAGGAGAGTACGACGGCTCGTGGCACGGTGCGTTTGGGGTCGCGCGCCTCCTCCCCCAGCGGCGCGGCCGCCTCGAAGCCGATGATGCCGAACACCGCGTACAGCACCCCCGGGATCACCGAGCCCAGGCCCTTGGCGTTGCCGGTGTGCACGCCGAACACGGCCAGCGTGTTGTGCGGCCCGGCGGCGACGATCAGCGTGATCGCCAGAGCGAGGAACACCAGCAGCTCGAACGTGCCGAGCAGCACCCCGGCCGTGGTCGACAGGCGCACCCCGCGATAGACCAGGAACCAGGTCATGATCGCCGCGACCACGCCGAACGGCGCCCAGGTCCAGGTCGGCCACCCGAGGTTGGTGTGCAGCACCCCGGAGATCACGTTCCCCAGGATCAGGAACCCGCCGGGTGCCACGATGACCTCGGCCAGGATGAACGCCCAGCCGACCAGGAAGCCCATCCCGGACCCGAGACCCTGCGCGTTGTAGGTGTACAGGCCCCCTGCGGACGGCAGGTGCTTGGCGAGCTGACCGATCGATATGGCCACCAGCGTCAGGACGATCAGTCCGAGCAGCACCGCCAGTGGCGTGCTCCCGCCCGCATAGGGTGCCGCGAACAGGATCGAGAACGCCACCGCCGCGGCGGGCGCCATGTTGGTGACGGACATGAAGAGAACAGACATCAGGCCCACTGCGTCGCGCTGAAGGCCCGCACCATGGGATCTAGCCATCCTCGCCCCCTATCCCGCAGGCCCGCGGGGAAACCTCGCGTGAGGTGATTAGGCCGGGCGCCGACGGGCAGGCAAGAGACTTCTGACGCCTAGCGAAACGGAGGAACTCACCATGCCGACCGAGCTCAGCGGCCTCCGGGTTGCCTTCCTGACCGCGAACGAAGGAATCGAGCAGGTCGAGCTGACCGAGCCATGGGAGGCGGTCAAGAACGCCGGCGGCATTCCGGAGCTGCTCGCCCCATCCACCGGCACCATCCAGGCGTTCAACCACCTGGACAAGGCGGACACGTTCGACGTGCACCGCGCGATCCGGGACGCTGACCCGCTGGATTACAGCGCGATCGTCGTGCCGGGCGGCGTCGCCAACGCGGACATCCTGCGCACGGTGAAGCCCGCGGTGACGTTCGCCCAGCGGATCTTCGAGATGGGCAAGCCGGCCGCGGTGATCTGCCACGGCCCGTGGCTGCTCGTCGACGCGGATCTGGTCCGCGGCCGGACGCTGACGTCCTGGCCGAGCCTGGCCACCGACATCCGCAACAGCGGCGGCAACTGGGTGGACACCGAGGTGCAGCTGTGCACGAACGGTCCCAACTCGCTGGTCACCAGCCGCAAGCCCGATGACCTGCCGGCCTTCTGCCGTCAGCTCATCGACGTGTTCCAGCAGCAGTCGCTGCCCGCCTGAGGCTGGCAGCAGGCTGGCTGACAGCTTGCCTGAGGGCCCGCTTGCGGAGGGCGGGCTGCCGGGCCGCGGCGGACGGGCATGGCCGCCGCGGCCCGGCTATTTCTGCTAAGCCCGATAAGGCAGCACGATCCGGGGTGCTGGTCAGGTACGTGGCGCTGAAGTCCTCGTCGCCGTGCTCAAGCGCGCCGTCGAGCAGCCGTTCCGCGATCGTGTCGAACAGCGGCAGGTCAAGGCCGTGCACCAGCGCGGACTCCGCGACCAGGGTGGCGTCCTTGGCGGCCAGCGAGAGCCGGAACGACGGCTTGAAGTCGCGCGCCGCCATCGCCGAGCCCTTTGTCCGCAGGTACGGCAGGTCCAGCGAGCTGCCCTCGACGGCCTTGAAGAACAGGTCCGGGTCGATGCCGAGGCCCTCGGCCAGCGCGATCGTCTCCGCGCCCGCCTCGACGACCGACAGCACCCAGCTGTTGACGACGATCTTCAGCAGCGTGCCCGCGCCCGCCTCGCCGGCGCGGATGACGCGGCGCCCGATCGCGTCGAACACCGGCTGGAGGCGCGGCCTTGCTTCCTCCGGGCCGGATTCCAGGATGACCAGTTCGCCGCGCTCGGCCGGCTCGCGCGTGCCGAGCACCGGCGCGTCGACGAACCCGACGCCGCGGGAATTCGCGATGCTCTCGCACAGCCGGGTGGCCGCCTCGCCGATCGTCGACATCTGGAGCCAGATCGGGTGGGGGTCGGTCGTCGCGTCGAGGCCGGGCAGCGCTTGCTCGAAGGCCGAGGTGACCGCCCCGGAGTCGGCCAGCATCGTCACCACTATTCCGGCGCCGCGCACCGCGTCCGCTGGTGTGTCCGCGACGTGCACGCCGTCGTCCGACAGCGCTTCCGCCTTCGCGCGCGTCCGGTTCCACGCCCGGACGTCCAGCCCGGCCCGCGCCATGTTGCGCGTCATAGCGAAACCCATCAGCCCGCCAGCGCCGAGCACCGCTATTGTCTCTGAGGTTTCCATCAGCCCCGGGTACCCATGGCTATCCACGCTACACACGGGTAGGCAACCCCAGGTGACACGCAACGAAGATTTCGCACCGATCGAGTCCTATGGCGTGATCGGCGACGGCGAGTCGGCGGCGCTGGTCGCCGACGACGGGTCGATCGACTGGTGGGCGGCGCCCGCGATGGATTCGGCACCGGTGTTCGCGGCGATCCTGGACCCGGAAACCGGCGGGCGGTTCCTGCTCGAGCCCGCGGTCCCCTACTCCGCCGAGCGCCGCTACCTGCCCGGCAGCAACGTGCTGGAGACGACGTTCCGCACCGCGGAGGGCTCGGTGCGGGTCATCGACTCGCTCAACCAGGCCGTGAACGGCCCGCTGCCGTGGAGCGAGCTGGCCAGGGACATCCAGCCGGTGGACGGCAGGGTGCCGATGCGCTGGGCGGTGACGGCCGGCCCCAGGTTCGGCACCGGCCGGCCGTGGGCGCGGCTGAGCGATGTCCCGCTACTGCACGCCGGGGACCTGCTGATCGCCCTTATCGCGGAACGAGCCGGGGTACCACGACCGGGACTCGGCTCGTTCCGCGGGGAGTTCGTCGCGATGCCCGGGTCCGGCACGCTGCTCGCGCTCGTCGCCGCGGCGGACGGTCCGGTCGTCATCCCGACCGCGAATGAAGTGCGCCGTCGCCGCGACGCCACGGTCGCGACATGGCAGGACTGGTCACGGACGGTGCCCTACGACGGCCCGGACCGGGAGCTGGTGCTGCGCAGCGCGCTGGCGCTCAAGCTCCTCACCTACGCGCCGACCGGGGCGATGGCCGCGGCGGCCACCACCTCGCTGCCCGAGCGGATCGGCGGAGACAGGAACTACGACTACCGCTACGGCTGGATCCGGGACACCTCGTTCGTCCTCGACGCGTTCATCCAGCTCGGCCTCACCCAGGAAGTCCAGGGCACGCTGGCCTGGATGCTCGACTGCATCCGCCAGACGGCGCCGGTCATCCACCCGTTCTACGGCCTGCGCGGGCACCTGGCCGACGCGGAAAGCGAGGAGACCGAACTGCGGCTGCGCGGCTACCGGGACTCCAGTCCCTGCCGCGGCGGCAACCAGGCCGTGGACCAGCCGCAATGGGGAAACTACGGCGACCTGCTCGAATGCATCTGGCTGGCCGTTGACCGGGCCGGTGCGCACCTGGACCCCGCTAGTTCGGACCTGCTCGCCGCACTGGGCAACCAGGTGTGCGACATCTGGACCGAGCCGGACTGCGGCATCTGGGAGTTCAGCGAGCGGCGGCACAACACGTTCTCCAAGGCGGGCTGCTGGGTGGCGCTGGACCGGCTGCTCCGGCTGGTGGAGTGCGGCCAGGTGTCCGGCCGGGACGCCGACCGGTGGCAGGCGGAGAAGACGGCGATCCACGAGTGGATCTGCCGGCACTGCTGGTCCGCGAAGAAGAACTCGTTCACCGCGTACGACGGAACGGACGAACTGGACGCGGCGTTGCTGCTGCTGGCCAGGACCGGGTTCCTCAGCGGCTCCGATCAGCGCTTCCGGGACACCGTCGCCGCCATCCGCGCCGAACTCTCCGACGGTCCGTGGCTGTACCGGCGGACCGGCATGCGCGGCGAGGAGGGCGCGTTCGTGGCGTGCTCGTTCTGGCTCGTCGACGCCCTGGTCCGCAGCGACCAGGGCGAACAGGCCCGCAAGCTGTGGCAGGACCTGACCGCGGGAGCCAGCGACCTGGGCCTGTTCGCGGAGGAGATCGACCCGGGCACCGGTGCGTTCCTCGGCAACATCCCGCAGGGCCTGTCCCACCTGGCCGTGATCAACGCCGCCGTCCTGCTCGCCGACGGCCACGGATAACCCGGATAACGTCGTGCCGTGCGGGTGGGCCTGGTCGTCGAACTCGCCGTGCGCGCCGTGGTCGGTGCCGGACAGCTCGTCTTGCGGCTGCCACAGGTTGTCCGGCCGCTTGAGCGGCTCGCGCTCGCCGGTCTGCTGCGAGTCGTAGCCGGTCTTGGCCAGGTAGCGGTCCAGCAGCGCCGGGGCGACGCGGTTGGCCAGCACGGTCGCCTTGGTGGTCCCGCCCACCCAGTACTCGCGGCGGCCGGGATGGTCGGCGGCCCGCAGCACGCCCTTGGCGGCGACCTCCGGCTGGTAGATCGGCGGCACCGGCTGCGGATGGCGGGGCAGCTTGGAGCGCACCCAGGAGAACTGCGGGGTGTCGACCGCGGGCATCTGCACCACGGTGACGTGCACGCCGGACCCCTCGTGCAGCAGCTCGCAGCGCAGCGACGAGGTGAACCCGTTGATCGCGTGCTTCGCGCCGCAGTACGCGGACTGGAGCGGGATGCTGCGTTCGCCCAGCGCCGAACCCACCTGGACGATCACCCCGCGGTCCCGTGGCCGCATCCGGGCCAGCGCCGCCATCGTGCCGTACACGAACCCCAGATAGCAAACCTCGGTGACCCGGCGGTACTCCTCGGGCGTGATCTCCGTGAACGGCGCGAAGACCGAGGTGAACGCCACGTTCACCCAGACGTCGATCGGCCCGAGGACGTCTTCGATCTCGGCCGCGGCTGCGTCGACCTGCCCGAAGTCCGCCACGTCCGCCTCGACCGCGTGCGCGGCCCCGCCGGCCGCCGTGACATCCTCAGCCGCCCCGCGCAGCCCTTCCTCGCCTCGGGCTATCAGCCCGACATTGGCGCCGCGGGCACCGAACATGCGGGCCGTCGCCCGTCCGATTCCGGCGCTCGCTCCGGTGATGGCAACGGTCTGTGTCATGCCGCGCGGCTACCCGCGAGCCGTGCTGTGAAACCGGCGTCACGGGGTCCGGTACAGCATGAGCATGGCGATGTCATCCCTGGCAGGAGCCCGCGTCAGCAGGGTCCGCATCACCGCCGCGCAGGCCAACTCCGGGGCCGGCACCGGCCGGGAAGCAGCGCGGGCCGCCGAAGCCGCCTCCCCCATGGCCCGGGCCAGCACGCCGATTCCGGTGTCGAGCACCTCGCCGCGCCGCTCGACCAGTCCATCGGTATAGCAGCACAGCATCGCCCCGGGCGGCAGCTCGATCACCGTCGCGCGACGTGGCGGGTCGTCGGCCACGCCGATCGGCAGGTCCACATCGAACTCGAGCACGCGGGGTTCCTCCCCCGGCACCGCCAGCACCGGCGGCAGGTGCCCAGCGGACGACATGACCAGCCGGCCCGAGGACGGGTCGTAGACCGAGTACTGCACGGTGGCCATGGCGTCCTCCGGCTCGAAATACTGGATCTTCCGGTCCAGCTTTCGCAGCACGACGCTTGGATCGTCGGTCTCGAGCACGTAGGCGCGCAGCGCGCTGCGCATCCGGCCCATGATGACGGCGGCCGGCAGCCCCGATCCCGCGACGTCCCCGATCACCAGGCCGATCTTCTCGCTGTCCGGCATCGGGAACACGTCGTACCAGTCACCGCCGACGTAGCCGGTGCCGGTGATGTACCGGGCGGCCAGTTCCACCCCGGGTATCCGCGGCAGGGCCGGCGGACGCAGGCTGCGATGCAGCGCCACCGCCGCCAGCCGGTCATCCTGCGCCGTCATGGACTGGAGCGCGGACGCGGCCCGATCGGCGGCGAGCTGGAGCAGATCCGCGTCCTCGGGGGTGAATTGCCTGCCGCTCAGCGAGCCCACGTGCAGCACGCCGATGACCTGGCCGCCGGCCAGCAGCGGCACGCCGAGCATGGCCTTGATCCCGCGCTCGATCAGCAACTGGTTGACGACCGTGTCCGGCGCCACCCGGTCCAGCGCCATCGGCCGCCCAGAGGCCGCGATCCGCCCGGCGAACCCGGCGCCTAGCGGGACGCGGACCCCCTCCGTGACCTCTTCCCCCATGCCGTTCGCGGCCGTCGGGACAAGCTGTCCGCTGGTCCGGTCCAGCAGCAGAACAGCCGCCGTGTCCGTGTTCAGCACCGCCTTCACCCGCTCCAGGAGCGCGTCCAGCAAGGACTGGCCGTCCAGCCGCGACAGCGCCGCGTCCGTGACGGCCTCGATGTCCTTGAGCCGTCCCGCCAAGCTGCCCTGGATTTCGGCAAGCTCCGGACGCTCCGCCGGTAGCGAGGTCACGTGCCTGAGGCTACACCGTTTCACGACATGTCTGATGGGAAGCCGGGGACGATGACCCAGACCAAACGGCTTGCTGCTGCCGCGCGGGCCTGCACGCGTCGTCGGACAGCCTGGAATGGGTGGTGTCCGGCTACGCCCTGACGTTCGGGCTGGCCATGGTCCGAACACCACGCAGCTCGTCGTGGCCCGGCTGGTCCAGGGGCTGGCGGCCGGCGTTTACTATCCGGCGATCAGCGCGACCATCCAGCGCCTGTTCACCGGCCGCGGCCGGCCCCCTGCTCGGCGGCGTACTGATCCAGACCACAGGAATGCAGAACGGCTGGCGCTGGGTGTTCCTGGTCAACCTCTTCCTCGGCATGGTCGAAGTCCCGGTGGCCATCAAGCTCCTCCCCCGCCGTCAGGAGCCAGAAGAACACGGGCTGGACCCGATCGGCAAGAACGAACGCAAGAGACGCGATAGGGGGTCCGGCCCGCCCTAGCTCGCGGCGGCCGTGCGGACGCGGGTCCGGGCCGTGCGCAGCTCCCGCCGGCGGACGCGCTCTCGCTCCTCCAGCGTCGTGCCACCCCAGATGCCGTAGAGGGGCTCGTGTGCCCGCGCGAAGTCCAGACATTGGCGACGAACCGGGCATCGCGCGCAGATTGCCTTCGCCTTGGCGATCTGGATGATCGCTCGGCCCGCCGAAGATATCGGGAAGAAAAGGTCGGGATCAGCGCGCAGGCAGGCACTGGCGGCCCGCCAGTCCCCCGGGGAATTGGTACTCGTGGGCATGCGGTTGCCGCTTCCCGGCTTCCGGAGGTTCATGCAGCCGCTCGGAAATTCTCTGCATAAACCGGCAAGGATGGGTAGTGGTGCGACATGACTGTACTAGCGGGTGCGGCATGACCACTCGTTCCGACCTGGCTGCGTTGCCGGACGACGAGCTGCTGGGCAGGCTGCGCGGGTTGCCGCGGCATGGCCCGGAGCACGACTGCGTCTGCGAGGTCCTCGTCGACCGCTACTCCGCGCTGGTCCGGGCGTGTGTCCGCCGCTACCGCAACAGTCCCGAGCCGGCCGAGGACCTGATGCAGGTCGGCTACGTCGGGCTGCTGAAGGCCATCAACAACTTCGATCCCGCGTTCGGCAACGGGCTGTCCGCCTATGCCGAGCCGTGCATCAGCGGCGAGATCAAACGGCACTTCCGCGACAAGCGCTGGCAGGTGCGCGTCAGCCGGCAGGCGCAGGAGCTGCTGCTCGCCATCCGCACCGCGGACGAGCAGCTGACCCAGCAGCTCGGCCGATCGCCGGACGACAGGGAGCTGGCGCGCAGGCTGGGTGTCACCGTGGCGGATGTGCTCGACGCCCGCCAGGCTGACCTGGTGTTCAGCGCGTACTCGCTGGACGCGCCGCTGTCCGACGGCGACGAGCCCGCGCTGCTCGCGGACGTCCTCGGCGAGGACGACGAAGCGGTCGAGCACGCGCTCGACATCGAGGCGGTGCACGTCCACCTGGACGAACTGCCCGTGCGTGAGCAGCGCATCCTCATGATGCGGTTCTACGGCAACCTCACCCAGGGCGAGATCGGCGATCGCCTGGGCATCTCCCAGATGCACGTGTCCCGGCTGCTCCGGAGGGCACTCACCTACCTGCACGGGTGCCTGACCTCGGATGACCCGGTAGATGGTCACCAGCCCGCCGGCTGACCGCTTCGTTGTACCAGCGCCTCAGCTCGGTGCGGCCCCGGCACGTAGCGTCTGGCTGGGCGACACGCCCCAGGAGCTCGGCCGCGCCCCCACCGATGGCGAACCGGCCGCCGCGCTGAACGTCCCGGAGGCCGAGGTACTCCGCGCCCGCCGCGCCGACCTAGTCGGCGACATGCTCGGCCAGGACGACCCTGGCCTGGACCACACCACGGACATCGAATCGGTCGCCGCTCACGTCGACGACCTGCCCGAACGTGAACAACGGATCCTCATGCTCACGTTCTACGGCAACCTCACCCAGGACCAGATCGGCGACCGGCTCGGCATCTCCCAGATGCACGTCTCCCGCCTCCTCACCCGGGCACTGACCTACCTCCGGCTTCAGCTCACCACCGACCCGGCACGGCCCTGACCCAGCTCGGCCTCCAGTGAGCCCTTGGTCAGCCGGCGCAGCACCGGCAGCGTCGCCAGGGCGAACGGCATCGGCAGCCAGAGGGTCAGGGCGCGGTAGGCGAACGTCCCCGCCACGGCGACCGCCAGCGGGGCACCGCAATACCAGATGGCCACGGGCAGGATCAGGGTCAGCGTGCCGGCCCCGGCCAGCGGCGCGACCCGGCGGGTGAACACCATGCCGGTACAGACGCCCGCGGCGAGCACCGCGCCATCCATCGCGACCCCGAACGCGGCCAGCCCCGCCCAGACCGCGAATATTTCCGCGGCCCAGAACACGAGCATGCCGGCCAGCGCGAGCTGGTGCCGGAGCGGCCGCGCGACGAGCTGGCGGATCAGCAGCACCGAATCCAGGAACATCGCCACGCCGTCGCGCCACCGGCCGCGCTCCCGGAGCCGGGGCGCGAACCGCGCGGCAGCCAACCACGCGAGGATGGCCGCGGGCACGGGAACGATCGCCCAGGGCAGCGTGACGTCCGGCGGCACCGTCTGACCCAGGCCGAGCACGATGACCGAAGCGCCGCAGCCGGCCACCGCGAGCGTGCCCTGTTCCACGCCGCCAAGCGTGAGCGCGCGGACCATCGAGTCCCGGTGGCTGGCGCCGGCTTCCTGGAGCACCAGGTCGTCCGGCGTGGTGCCCCAGTGCGCGAAGAATCCGCCGAAACCGGCCGTCACCAGGGCAAAAAGCTGACGACGGGAAACCCGGTAGCCGCCCTCGGCGGCGTAGATACCGTGGTAAGCGCCGTAGTAGCCGGCGAACGAGAGGCACAGGGCGCCGGCCATGGCCGCCATCCAGGACCAGTCGGGGTGCCGCAGCACGGACCAGGTCGCGCCGAAGCCGGCCACATACGCCAGACCAGTACCAGCGGCCACATCCAGCAGGCCGGCCAGCGCGATCAGCCCCGCCAGCTCCGCGCCGCGCCGGTCCATGTACCGCCGCGGCCGCCACTTCGGCCCTTTGGTTACTGTTCGCCCAGCTTGCGGGCGAGTTCGTCCCGGCCCATCTTCGACCGGCCCGGAAGGTCGCGCTTCTTGGCCAGCTCGTACAGTTCTGCCCGGGTCTTCGGTTTCTCCGCGCCCGTCTTGTTCCGCTGCCGGACCGCGGCGCCCTGCTTGCCCAGCGCGGTACGTGTCTTCTTCGGCATGTTCGCGATGGACCGCTTCGACTTCGCCGCGTCGCGCGCCTTCGTCACGTTCTGTCGCGCTGCCTTTGTCTGCTTGGCTGTCGCCATTACCGCCTCCTTGCCAGCTCGTCGTCTTCTCCGCTCTGCCCGCCCCGATGAGGTCCACTGTTATGAGGTCTGCTGCCTATGAGGTTTGCTGCTGGGCCCAGGCGTGCAGATATTGCAGCAGGTCAGCGCCGGCCAGGGCGGCCAGCGAGCCGATGGCGACCCGGGTGGTCCGCGGCAGGAAGATCAGGCCCGCGGTGAGACCGGTCGTCACCCAGACGCCGAGGCAGAACGGGCAGCTGATCAGCTCCCCCACGGTCTTCTGCGCTCCGGTGCCGCGGACCTCCTCGGACAGCTCCGCCGGCCCGGACGTGCCCTGGTAGCGGGTGAACGGGGCGCGCAGCGGGCTGGTGACCGGATCCTTGGCGAGCAGCCGGCTGAGCTTGTGCACGGCGGCCGCGGACAGCGCGACCTGCCGGGGGTCCAGGCCATCGGGCACCGGCCGGCCGGTCGCGCCGGCCGCCGCGGCTATCGTGGCGACGACGGCGCCGTACACGGTCATCGTGCCCAGGTACCCGGCCAGCGGCCGGTCGTCGTCGCTGTCGCCGGAATAGCCGCGCTCCTCGGAGCGCACCAGGCTGGCTAGCTTCTGCCTGATGTCGGTGCCCGTACCTAGCTTCATGCCGCTGCGACTACCCAGCTTGGAGCCGGTATTCACTTGCGGTGCCAGACTTTGTCGAGGTCCCGGTCCAGCTCGCGATGGCCGCGCGCGAAGCGCATCCAGTCATCTTCCCGCTGCCTGCGGCGTTGGATAGCGCGGCGCCAGAGGATGCTCAGGATGCTCCACGCGGTGGCCACCGCCAGGATGATGACCAGGGCTAGCCAGCTCATAACAGGCTGCTGCTACCCGTCCCGCCGTTGGCGAAACGCCGGGGGCGCTGGCCGGCCAGCAGCTTCACCACGGCGCGTTCCACGTGCCCGCGGGTGGCCAGGTCGCCGAACTCGCTGTCCCTGCCGAGGTCGCCAAGCGCGGGACCGATCGTGACACCGCGCCGGTACAGCTCGATCACCCGTGGGTCGATGTACGACGCCCTGGCCACGGCCGGGGTATTGCCCAGGTAGTCGGCTACCTCGCGCACGACGCGGGCGATCGCCCGCTTGCGCTGGCTTTCGCTGCTGGCGGCGCTTTCCGACACGGCGAGGCCCACCGCGGCCAGGACGGTGGCGTGCCAGGTGCGGAAGTCCTTGGCCGTGTAGTTGCCACCCGACACCTCACCCAGGTACGCGTTGATGTCCGCGGCCGTGACGTCGTGCCAGCGCGCCCCGCTCTGGTAGGCCAGGAGCCGCTCGCCGCCCGTCCGGCGCCGCCGCAGGCTGCGCACTACGGCGCAGACCTCGTCCTCGGCGACGGCCTGCTCCCGGTGCTTGGCCCCCTTGGCCTGATAGTCGAACACGAGCTGTCCCTTGGTCAGCGTCACATGCTCTTTCCTGATCGTGGCCAGGCCGAACGTGCCGTTTTCCTCCGCGTACTCCTCGCCGCCCGGCCGGAAGAAGCCCAGGTCGATCAGCCGGACCGCGGCAGCGAGCACCCTGGCCCTGGTCAGGCCGCCGCCGTTCAGATCGCGGCAGACGACCTCGCGCAGGCGCGGCAGCCCCGCGCCGAACTCCACCACCCGGTCGTGCTTGGCCCGGTCGCGCCGCTCCCGCCACAGGTCGTGGTAGCGATACTGGCGGCGGCCCGCCGAATCGGTGCCGATCGCCTGGATGTGGCCGCTCGGATCGGCGCAGATCCAGACGTCTTCCCAGGCCGGCGGGATCACCAGCGCCTTGATCCGGGAAAGCGTGCTCTCGTCCGTGATCGCGGCCGAGTCCGGTCCTAGATAGCGGAAACCGCGACCGCATCGTCTGCGCCGTATTCCGCTGCCGCTCGGGTCGCTGCGGGTCAGTGACCCCATCCCGTCAGGTGACATGTACGCGCAGCTACCCAGATCCGGTGCATCCGATGCCGATTGCGGTGTGAATCGCCGCATCCTGGGTACTCGAAGCCAACTGACAGATACGGCGGACCGATAGATAAGGAGCAATCGATGGGCATCATCTTGCTGGTCCTCCTCCTCGCCCTGATCCTCGGCGGCCTAGGGTTCGCCGTCCACGTGCTGTGGTGGATAGCCCTGGTGGTCCTGGTGATCTGGCTTGTCGGCTTCCTGGTGCGGACCGGCGAAGGCGCTGGCCGGAGCCGGGGCCGCTGGTACCGCTGGTTACCGTGAGGCCTTAGAAGAGGTTGTTCACCGCCCTGCGGCGACGTCGCCGCAGGGCGGTGGCGGTTACAGCGCCGAGCGTCACGACGCCCGGCAACGTAGCGGCGGCCACCCTGGTGAGCCGGCGGTCGGCGTACGTGTCACGAAGCTGACGCAGCCCGGCGTAGATCTCGCCCTTGCGGTGCCTCGGGGATAAACACCCCGCACACGAGGTGGTTTGGCCAAGCGTGCCCGGGTAGCGGGGCAGTCATTCCGGCCGCTAAGGAAAGGAGCAGCCAGATGAAGGACCCAGCCCCGCGGCGACGGCCAGACCTCATGGGCGGCCCGGACGAACCGGCCGACGTGATGGAAGGCGGCGAGGAGCGCGCGGACGAAAGGCCCGACGTCATGGAACCGGGCGAGTCAGAAGAGGAAGAAGACGTACTCGACCGCGGCGAACGCTAGCCGAGGCGCGGACAGACAAGGGCGAATTGCCCGCGGTGTCCGCTACGTTTGACAGCGGCGCTCGACACGGAAAGCCATCCGAAATTATTGCGGACACTTACCCTCCCAGATCGGGGGGGTAAGTGTCCGCAATAATCTGGCCCACTCGCTGGTACGCCCGAAATAAGGGTATATATCCTGATATGGGATACGGGCCCGCCGCGCGGGGCGGGCTGCGCGGGCGGGCTGCCCCTGGCGTCGGCGGAGCTGAATGACCGCATCCGTCACGGGTACCGCTGGCGCATGGCAGAGTTCGACGCGATCGTCGTCGGCGCCGGCCCGAACGGGCTGACCGCGGCGGTCACCCTCGCCCAGGCCGGCCTGACCGTGCTTGTCGTCGAGGCCGCGGACACGGCCGGCGGCGGCGCGCGGACCGAGGAGCTGACGCTGCCCGGGTTCCGGCACGACCCGTGCGCCGCGGCCCATCCCTTCGCCGCGGGTTCCCCCGTGCTGCGGAACCTGGCGCTGGACCGGTTCGGGCTGTCCTGGGTCCACCCGGACATCGCCCTGGCGCACCCGTTCCCCGACGGTTCGGCTGCGGTAGGTAGCGGCTCAGTCCTGCTTGCGTGCGATCGCGTCGGCCAGTTCCGCCTTCGTCATGCGGGAGCGGCCGCGCACGCCGAGCCCGGCGGCGCGCCGCATCAGCTCCTCCTTGGAGCTGCCGTAGTAATCGACTCCGCCGAACGACCGCCCGTGATCCTCCCGGGCTCGCGGATCGGCCGCGCGCGGATCGGACGGTCCCCGCCGCTTCTTCTCCTCCCAGTGGTCGCCGACCTTCTGGAAGGTGTGCTTCAGCGCGGCATACCCCACCCGGTGCGCCCGTTCCTCGTCGCCGTATTGCTCAAGCGCGCTGTCGTGTGCCTTGGCGAAGGTCTCCTGCGCCTTCTTCGGCGACCGGCGCAGCGTGCCGGGCAGTTCACTGGCGAGCGGCTCCCCGCTCTTGTTCGTCTTGGGCATGGCCGTCCGCTACCGGATGCCGGCCGTGATAAACGGGCTCGCGGCAACTGGTTTGGCGGCACGCCCCGTGGATAGCCGGTGTGTTCTGACCGAAAAGGAGGGCAGATGGCTACGGTATTCGAGGTCCTGGCGAAGGACCACGAGGAAGTCAGGCGGATGCTGGCTGAGCTGGAGACCGGCCCGACCGCGGCGCATAGCGCGAGCGAGGACGAGCTGCTTCTCCGCAAGCGGATGACCGAGCAGCTCGTCATCGAGGAATCGCGGCACGAGGCCGTCGAGGAAATGTACTTCTGGCCTCTGGTGCGGGAGAAGCTCGAGGATGGCGACTGGCTCGCCGACGAGGCGACCGTGCAGGAACAGGAGGCCAAGGAGATCCTGAACAGGCTGGACAAGCTCCAGGCCAGCGACGTTGACTTCGAGCAGATGCTCGCCCTGTTCACCTCGGCGGCCCGTGAGCACATCGACTTCGAGGAGAAGCAGGTGTGGCCCAGCCTGCGCACCGGTCTGACCGCCGCGGAGGCGGAGGACCTGGGAGAGCTGTTCGTCGAGGCGAAGCGGGCCGCGCCGACGCGACCGCACCCAGCCACGCCGGGCACGCCGGGGGTGCAGAAGACCGCGGGTCCGGCGGCCGGGCTCATCGACAAGCTCAGGGACGCGATAACCGGCCGAGGAGGCGAGTGAGGGAACTGACCGATGAAACTCGGGTACCTGCGTCCGCTGTATGAGGATTAGGGCGGCTATGTGTCGGTCTACCTGGACGTGTCCCGCGCCGCCGAGGACGCGACGCGCGCTGTCGAGCTGCGGTGGCGATCCGCCCGGGACCGGCTGGCCGAAGAAGGCGCCGATGCGCCGACCCTGGATGCCGTCGGGGAAGCCGTGACCGACCCGGCGAACGCCGCGCCAGGGATCGCGGTCTTGGCCCGGCACGGCAGAATCGCCATGCTGGCCCGGCTGCGCACCGCGCCACGCCGCGAGATCGCCAGGTTCGCCGCGCCGCCGCACGTCATGCCGCTGCTCGCCCAGCGCCCGCCGCGGGTCCCGCACCTGCGGGTCACCGCGACCGGGCCGGCGGCGAGGTCCTCGCGGTCACCGCCACCGGCCGGGTCACGGACGAGTGGCGGGCGCACGGCGGCTGGCCCCTGCACAAGTCGTCCGAAGGCCAGACCAGCAACCAGCACGGTCCGGAGGCCGAATGGGACGCCGCCCGCGAGCTGGCCAATCATGTCGCGGCCCGCGCAGGACATTACCACCAGTTATTCGGAACGTACGGTGGTGTCCCGGCTCGAGACATGGCACTCGCGCATGGCCGACGGCGCCGCGGTGGCCGGCCTGGCGCAGACCGTCGACGCGCTCACCGACGGTCGCGCCGCCGAAGTACTGCTCCGGGACGATCCCGGCTCGACCGCTACGGTCTGGACCGGTCCCGGCGGCGCCGAGCTGGCGCTGTCCAGCGACGCGATGACCGAGCGGGGAGTCGCCGAACCGGTGCGAGACCGCGCCGACGCGGCGATCGCGCGGGCGATCGCCTGCACCGACGCCGAGCTGTTCTTCCTGCCCGAGAGCGCCGAGCCGCCGCCCGACGGCATCGCGGCGACGCTACGCTTCTGACCCCGCGCGCCCGCGCACCCCGATCTGACACACAACTGTAGCGATACGGTTGTCTTTTTACCCGTTCGGAGGGCTACGCGACCCGATTTGTACCGGTATGCGGTCGACGTTCGGGTAAGAAGACACGTGTAGCGTAAATGGAGTTGCCCGTATGACTGGAGTGGGACGCGTGGGGTGCGGGCGCGTGCCCGCAATAATCCGGCTGGTGACGGGTAGGGAGGCGGGCATGGCCACCGACAAGCAGAAGCAAGCGGCCCGGCGTAACCTCGAGCGGGCCCGGCAGGCGCAGAGCGCCAGGGCACATGGCAAGGACGTCCCCCGCCGTGGCCAGGGCATGAGCACAGCGGAGAAGGACAGGCTGGACGATCAGGAGTTCGCCTTTCCCGACGAGCGCAAGGAGCCGCTGACCGACGCCAGCCACGTGCGCAACGCGATCGCGCGTTTCGACCAGGTCGAGGGCGTCAGTGACGCGGAACGGGACAAGGCGTGGCGACGGATTCAGGCCGCGGCGAAACGCTTCGATGTCGAGGTGTCCGAGTCCGACTGGCGTGACCTGGCCAAGGGCGGCAAGGACCGCAAGCGCTAGCCGGGCTCCACCATCCGCCACCGCGCCTCGCACCAGGAGTAGAACCCGAAGGTCGCCAGCCCGAGCGCGATGGCGAACAGCAGCCACGGGCCAAGCGGCGTGGCCGCGGTCTGCCGCAGCGAGCCGTCGAGGCCTTGCGCCTTCTGCGGGTCGAAACTGACCGCGGCGTTGATCAAGAACGCGCCGGCAACGCAGAACACCACTCCGCGCGTCACGTAGCCGACGGCGCCGAGCCACTCGACCGCCCTGCGCACACCGGCGCTCATCCGCGCTTTGTGCAGGTGATCGGCGAACTTCCAGCGCAGCCCGTAGCCGGCGATACCAACCCCCGCGGCGGCGAGCGCCACGCCGCAGAGCACGACAAGCACCTGGCCGCCGCTGTGCGCGAGAAGCCGGGCGGTAAAGCTCTTCGACTCCGTGTCGCTGGAGTTGTCCCGGCCGGCGCCGAGGATGAAATTGACGACGACGCCGCAGACGCAGGCGTAGAGCACGCCCAGCGCCAGCGAAGCCAGCCGCTTGGGAACGGTCCGGCCGCCGGGTCCGGCCTGTCCGTACGCGGTCTCGGCGAACCGCCACAGCGCCAGGCCGGCGAAGCCCGCCGCCAGCGCCCACAGCACGAGGATGCCGCCCGGGTGCCTGGCGACGGCTCGCAGCGCGCCGGTGGTGTCCGCCTGCGTGCGGCGGGAACCGACGGCGATCTGTGCCGCTAGCGCGGCGACGAGCAGGTAGTTCACTCCCCGGGCCACCAGGCCCGCCCGGGCCAGTCCGCGCAGCCACCGGCTGGTCGCGACGTCCCGGCCAGCGTGCAGGTAGGGGGCCACGTAGCGCATCAGCTTCAGCTGCCCAGCGACGCCGCCGTCATTCCGGTCGTGCCAACGAAACGCGCCGCGTTGTTTCGCTGAGCTGCGCGGGGGTAGGCGCAGACCTTCGAATCACATCCCACGACCCGCAGGAAGGGGTTGTCATGAAAGGCGGCGCACAGACCGCAGTGGCGATCGGTGTCGGCTACATCCTCGGTCGCCGGCGCAAGATGCGCCTAGCTACGATGCTTGCTCTCGGGGCAGCGACCGGAGGCGCGGCCCGGCTCGGGCCAGTCGCGATGAAGCAAGGAGCCAAGCTCCTTGGCAAAACCGATATCGCCGGTTCGCTAGGTCCCCAGGTAACCGAGATCGTCGATACCGTTCGCGGTGAACTGCTCGACGCGGCCAAGGGTGCCGCTGCGGCCGCGGTGACCAGCCGGATCGACTCGCTGAGCGACAGCCTGCACGACCGGGCCGAGACGCTGCGGGATCCCGAAGCAGCCGTGGGCAAGGCGCGCGATACCGCCGAGGAAACGGTCGGCCGAGCCGGCCGGAGCGTAGGCGGCCTGCGTCGTCGTGGCCGGGCATCCGACGACGAGGACGAACCGGACCAGGAAGATTACGAAGAGCCTGCCGACGAGTACGAAGACGAAGACGAAGAAGATCTCGACGAGGCGCCGGCCGATGAAGCCGACGAACCACTAGAAGACGACACCGAAGAAGATCGACCCGCACCGCGGCGGCGCAGGACCACTCGTTCGCCAGTCGCCAGGGCCAGGAGGTGACCGGCGTGGCGCGCGAAAACGAAGACGGCCGCAACCAGCCGATGGACCGGCTCAAGGGCGAAGTCGGCGGGCTCGTCGGGGCGCTCAGTAACCGGGCCGTGACATCACTGCTCGGCAAAGTCGAGGGAACGACCGGCCGCCTGACCGATTACGTCGAAGGCGGCGCCGGCCCAGGCCTGATGGCCGCCGTCACCGGGGCGAAGGGCCTGGCCGAGGGCAAGTCTCCGGGCCGGTCCATGCTCAGCGCCGGGATGGCGGGGGCCAAGGAGAAGATCTCCGGCATGTTCCGCAAGGGCGGTAAGGGCGGCGGAGGCAGGAAGCTCAAGCTGACCAACATCGTCGAATCGATCGACGTCGGGGTGCCTGTCACCCTCGCCTACAACCAGTGGACGCAGTACAACGACTTTCCCAAGTTCATGAAGAAGGTCGAGAGCGCCGACAAGGACAAGAGCGACGAAGAGCAGAAGGTGAACTGGAAGGCGCAGGTCTTCTGGTCGCACCGGACCTGGGAAGCCAAGGTCGTCGAGCAGGTACCCGACGAACGGATCGTCTGGCGGTCCAAGGGCGAGAAGGGCCACGTCGACGGCGCGGTGACCTTCCATGAGCTCGGCCCGAACCTGACCCGCATCCTGCTTGTCCTGGAGTACCACCCGCAGGGTCTGTTCGAGCGCACCGGGAACCTCTGGCGCGCGCAGGGCAGGCGAGCCCGTCTGGAGTTGAAGCACTTCCAGCGGCACATCATGACGCAGAGCGTGCTGCACCCCGACGACATCGAGGGCTGGCGCGGCACCGTCCACGACGGTGAGGTGGCCGAGAGTCACGAGGACGCCGTCGAGCGGGAGCAGCAGGACGGCGCCGGCCGGGACGAGTCCCGGCAGGCCGATGACGACCAGGGTGAGGACGAGACCCGCGCTCGCGCGGAGAGCGACGAGGAACCCGGCGAGGAAGACAACGAGGAGGCGGGCTCGGAGAGCGACGGGCGCCGCGGCAGGCGACCCGCGGGGCAAGCCAGGCCAACGCGACGCGCAAGCCAGGGCAGCACCAGCCGGTCCGGCTCGAGCCGGAGCAAGACAGGCCAAGGGACCGGGCGCAGGCGCGCGAGTGCCACGTCGCAGCGAGGAGGTAACACATGACTGTCATGCAAGGCGGCGGCTCGAGCCCGTCGCCAACCGGTCTAGCGGACGTTATCGAGACGATCCTCGACAAGGGAATGGTGATCGACGCCTACGTCCGTGTGTCGCTGGTGGGCATCGAGGTGCTCACGATCGACGCGCGTGTCGTCATCGCGAGCGTCGACACGTACCTGCGGTTCGCGGAGGCCGTCAACCGCCTGGACATCAGCCAGGAGAAGGAAGGCCTGCCGGGTCTCGTCGGCGACATGCAGGAAGGCGGCGCCAAGCACAAGACCAAGGGCGTGCTCGACGCCGCGACCGACAGGCTGCGGGAATTCGCGGGCGACAACGAGCAGGAGCGCCAGGGCTCACGTCGCGGCCGGCAGAAGGAGGACTGAGATGGCAACGTCGACGCGAGAAGACTCCAGGGCCGAAGAAGGCCAGGGTACCGGCGTCTACGTGTACGGGATCGTGCCCGGAGACGTGGAGCTGAACCCCGGTGTCCATGGTGTCGGTGATCCGCCAGGCGAGATCAGGCTGGTGCGCTCCGGCGACCTGGCCGCCCTGGTCAGCGACGTCGACACAGCAAAGCCGCTGGGAACGCCGGAAGACCTCCGGGCGCACCAGGAAATTCTCGACGCGACCGTGGCTGACGCACCCGTCTTGCCGTCCCGCTTCGGAGCGGTCCTGACCAGCGAGGAGGCGGTCGCCGAGGAGCTGCTCGAGGCCAACCACGACCAGTTCACCGCGGCTCTTGAGCAGCTCGAAGGGCTCGCCGAGTACATCGTGCGGGGCCGCTATGACGAGCAGGCCATTCTCGAGGAGGTCTTGTCCGAGAATTCCCAAGCGGCGCGACTGCGGGAGCGGATCCGGGGAGCCGACCCCGACGCCACCCGCGAGCTGAGAATTCAGCTGGGCGAGATCGTCAACGACGCGATCCAGCAGAAGCGCCAGGCGGATACGCAACGGCTGATGTCCGCGATGAAGGACTACTGCGCGGACAGCGTCGCACGGGAAGCGACCAGCGAGCTGGACGCGGCTTACGTCGCGTTCCTCGTCGAGGCGGACAAGGCCGACGACCTGAAGCGAGCAGTCGATGATCTCGGCGACAGCTGGGACGGGCGAGTCGAGCTGACCGTCCGCGGCCCGATAGCACCGTACGATTTCGTGGGCAACGGAGGCTGAAATGAACCTCCTCACGCTCCTGTTCCGGCTGCCGCTGCTGCCCGTGCAGGGCTTCGTGAAGCTGACCTCGGTCATCAAGGACGAGGCCGAACGGCAGATGGCCAGTCCCGCCACGATCCGGCAGGAGCTGGAGCGCGCCGAGCAGGCGCAAGCGTCCGGTGAGATCTCCGACGAGCAAGCCGCTCAATTCGAAGAAGCGGCTTTCGCAGAGTTCGCTGAGGCCCGTCGCGAGACCACGGCCCCATCCGACGAGGGAGGCCTGATTTAAATGGCAGAACGACGAAAAGGGAGCGCGAGCACCCGCAGTCGACAGCCATCCGATCGGGATGAGCGCGAGGAGATCGACGAAGAAGAGCCCGAGCCCCTCGAAGATGAGGAGCTCGTCGACGCCGAAGAACCCGAAGAGGACGGGCAGAGCCGTCCGGCCATGTCGGCCGGTGAGGCCGCCAAGGCAGCGCTGCGGCAGATCGCGACGCTCACGTCCAAGCAACCCGAGGGCATAACGGAGATAGCGCGCACGGAAGACGGCTGGACCGTCGGCGTCGAACTCCTCGAGGACCAGCGGATCCCCTCGTCGGCCGACATCCTCGCCACCTACGAGACGACCGTCGACGCGGACGGCGAGCTAGTGTCCTACCGCCGGGTCAGGCGGTACGCCCGCGGCCGCGGCGACGCCGAGGAAAAGTGAGATGAGTCAAGGTTCCTTGGGCGGCGGCCAGTCCCCGGCGCTTAGCACGGGTTCGCTCGGCGGCCCGCAGCCGGCCAACCTTGGCGACATCCTCGAGCGGGTGCTGGACAAGGGCATCGTGATCGCGGGTGACATCAAGGTCAACCTGCTCGACATCGAGCTGCTCACGATCAAGCTGCGGCTGGTGATCGCCTCACTCGACACGGCGAATCAGGTCGGCATCAACTGGTGGAAGTCCGATCCATGGCTCAGTGCCGACGCCGCGAACGGCTCGAAGAGGCAGGAGCTTGAACGGGAGAACCGCGAGCTGCGCGACCGGGTCGAGGCCCTGGAGGCGGGATCACGCGATGACGAGTGACAGCGGCTGGGTGTGGCTGTACGGAGTCGCCGGCGACGGTTTCGAGGCCGTCGCCGGCGACGTGGCCGGGGTAGGCGGCCGCCCGCCCCGCACGATCACCGCCGCCGGGCTCACCGCCATCGTGGGCGACGTAGGCGATCGCGAGTACGGCGAGGTCGTGTTGCCGCGCAACCTGGAAGACCTGGACTGGCTCGCCCGGACAGCGCGCGCGCACCACGCGGTCCTCGAGGCCGTCACCGCGCGAGACCCCGTGGTCCCCATGCGGCTCGCCACCCTGTTTGCCGACGACGACGGGGTGATCGGCATGCTGCGGGAACGAGCGGCCGACCTCCGCCGGGCGCTGTCTGTGGTCAGCGCGCGCAGCGAATGGGGTGTCAAGGCATACGCCGCCAAGCCCGCTGAACCGGCCGTGGCCCCCGCGTCCCAGGCCACCGGACCGGGCGCCGCGTACCTGCAACGGCGCCGGGCCCAGCTGAACGCGAGCAAAGATGCCCGCGAGGAAGCGCTGGCCAGCGCCCAAGCGGTCTATGCCGAGCTAGGCCGGCTGGCCGTCTCGGCGCGGCTTTATCCACCGCAAACCCCGGATCTGGCCGGGCAGCCGACGCCGATGGTCCTCAACGCGGCGTATCTGGTGGCCAACGAGCAAGCCGGCGAGTTCGCCTCAGCGGTGACCGAGCTGGCGACCAGACACCGGTTCGTCCAGCTCACGATCACAGGACCGTGGCCCGCCTACTCCTTCGTCGGCGAAGGCGAGAGGCCAGGCCCACGATGACCGAGACGGGGTACGACCCGGTGGTCCAGGGGGAACCCATCGCGCTCGTGGACCTGCTTGACCGGGTCCTGGCCGGCGGTGTCGTCATCGTCGGTGACGTCACGTTGTCTATCGCCGATGTCGATCTGGTCAGGGTGTCAGTGCGCGCGCTGGTGTCGTCGGTCAGCGCGCTGATGGACACCATGGACGAACCGCCGCGACAGGAGTACGGCTGATGGGCGAGACGGTACGCCGGCTCCGCGTCGACGCCGACCCGGAGTCGGTGGAGAAGGGCCTGGTGGCCCTCGTGCTCACGCTGGTCGAGTTGCTGCGTCAGCTGATGGAACGTCAGGCGCTGCGCCGGGTGGAACAGGGGTCGCTCACCGACGATCAGATCGAGCGGGTCGGATCGACCTTGATGGCCCTCGAAGCCCGGATGGCCGAACTCAAGGAGCACTTCGGCCTCACTGCCGAGGACCTCAACCTGGACCTGGGTCCGCTCGGGACGCTGCTGCCGCGCGAAGGGCCCTGAGAAACAGCCCGGCCGCGGATAGCTCGGTATCCGCGGCCGGGCGAATTATTGTCAGCGCTACGGCTTGGTGGCCCGGCGAGCCGCCTTGCCGGCGTCTTTTATCTGCTCGGCAACTTGACGGGCGCCACCGCTCAAGCGCTCCGCCTCCCCGCTGGTCTCCATGGAAACGTTGCCAGTGGCCCGGCCGGTCTTTTCCTTGGCGCGGCCCTTGCCCATCTTGAACATGTTGCGCATCTTGTCGACGAAACCCATATCGCCTCCTTACGGGAGGCTGTACTTCCCACCTGGGGCCGGTCTAATCGGAGCCGGGACAAGCACCCCTGGCCGTTCGGGCCAATTGTTTAGCGGGGGTGACCAGGGATAGCTGGATCGCTGTGCGGCTCGCTGGAAACCGGCAGTGAGGACGAGTTCACGATGCGGCGCAACCGGGCCGCTTTCGACGCCCTGGAATTCGTGCCCGATGAGACGGTTTACGCCGCCCGGTCCCGCGGCGCGCCGGACCGCGGCCAGCGGCGGCCCTCGGTCCAGTACCGGTCGATGCTCTCCAGCCGGCGGCCCCTGGTTTCCGGCACGAAGCGCCAGATGAACGCGATGGCCAGCCCCGCGAAGATCGCGTAGATCCAGAACGTCCAGGACTTGCCGATCGCGGTGATCAGCGACAGGAACGTGACGGTGATCAGCAGGTTGGCGCCCCAGTTCGCGACCGTGGACGCGCTCGCGCCCGCGCCGCGCAGCCGGTTGGGGAACACCTCGGCGCTCATCAGCCAGAACAGCGGCGAGATCGACAGCGAGTAGCACGCCACGTAGATCAGCAGGATCGCCACCACGCCGAAGCCCCAGCTCCTGGCACCGGCGGCGAACGCCGCGCCGAGCAGCACGAGCATCGACCCCATGCCGACCAGGCCCAGGTAGAAGAGCAGCTTGCGGCCGACCACGTCCACGAACGCGATCGTCGGCAGGACGAACACGAACAGCACCGCACCGACGTAGATCGTCGGGATGAGCGGGTTGCCGGTCACGCCCGCGTAGCCGAAGATCGTCGGCGTGTAGAACAGGACCGTGTTCGGCCCGACGAACTGCTGGAAGATCGCCAGCCCGACACCCGCGATCAGCGCGCCGCGCATGCCCGGGCGGAGCAGCTCACGCCACGACGTGCTGGCGCTTTCCTCGACGTTGTGCTGGAGCATTTCGAGTTCCTGCTGCTTTTCCCGCGGGTTGATCCGCTCGAGCACGGCGCTCGCGTCGTCCCACCGGTCGCGCATGCCCAGCCAGCGCGGCGAGTGGGACATCATCAGCATGCCGATGGCCAGCGCGGTTGCGGGCAGCACGGCGGCGGCGAACATGGGCCGCCAGCCCCAGCCCGCCGAGTCGAACGCGTAGTCCAGCAGGTAGGAGATCAAGATGCCGCCGGAGATGGCGAGCTGCTGCAGGATCACCAGCCCGCCGCGGATGCGGACCGGCGCCATTTCGGCGATGTACATGGGCACCACCAGCGACGAGGCACCAACGGCGACGCCGGTGATGATCCGGAACGCCACGAACGACGCCAGGTCGAACGAGATCGCGGTGAGGATGGCCCCGACCGCGTACAGGATCGCCATCGTCAGCAGCGTGTACCGGCGGCTGAACCGGTTCGCCATCGGGCCGCCGATCGCGCCGCCGATGACCGCGCCGATCAGGACCGCGGCGACGGCCAGCTCCTCGGTGCCGCTGCTGAGGTGATAGGCGGTCTTGAGCAGGTTTTCCGCGCCGCTGATGACGCCGATGTCGTAGCCGAACAGCATCCCGCCGATCGCCGCCATCGCGGCCACCAGATACGTATAGCGGGGCGTGTCCTTGACCGCCGTCAGCGAGGAACGAATTGACGGTCCGCCGTTCCGCTCTGCTTCACCGGCCATAGGTAGCGACCTTCCTTCCTTTCGTCAACGTGGTCCCGGTACCCGAACGGCCGGAGGTATATCGTGAGGCGAGGAAAAGGTTTTTTTATGCGGGTTTTTATGCGGGGCTGAAGAAGTCGCCCAGGGCCGCGGCAAGTGCCTCTGGAGCCTCCTCGGCCACGTGGTGTCCGGAGTCGATGCTGTGGCCGCGCACATCGCCGGCCCAAGAACGCCAGATCATCAGCGGGTCCCCGTAGAGGTCTTCCAGATCGTCCCGCTTCGACCACAGCACCAGCAGCGGCGACCGCACGCGGTGCCCGGCGGCCCGGTCCGCTTCCTCGTGCCGCCGGTCGACGGTCAGGCCGGCGCGGTAGTCCTCCAGCATGGCCCGGACCACCCGCAGATTCCGGACAGCGCTGCACCATTCGTCGTAGTTCTCCCGGCCCATTGCCTCTGGATCGCCGCGGTACCAGCCGTCAGGATCGGCGTTGATGACCCGCTCGGGGATTTCCGGCTGGGCGAAGAAGAACCAGTGCCACCATCGCGTGGCGAACTCCGGGGTGATCCGGGACAGATGCTCGCTCAGCGGCACGCAGTCGAGCAGCGCGAGCCGTGCCACCGCATCGGGGTGGTCGAGCGCGAGCCGGAGCGCGACATAGCCGCCTCGGTCATGTCCGGCCAGCGCGAACCGGTGATGGCCGAACGCGCGCATGACCGCGACGATGTCGCCCGCGACGGCGCGCTTGGAGTGCGGTGCGTGGTCCGCCGCGGGCTCAGGCCCCAGCGACCGGCCGTACCCGCGCAGATCCGGGCAGAAGACCGTGAAGCCCCGCTGGACCAGGCGTGGCGCGACCCGATGCCAGGTGGCCGAGGTACGCGGGTGCCCGTGGAGCAGCACGACCGGTGGACCGTCACCCCCGTGGCGCACAAAGATCGATGCGTCGTCGAGATCAACACGGCGTTCGTCGAAGTCTGCAAACACATGCTCCGCTCTTCCAACGGCCCCGCCGTTCAAACGTTTGCCGCACGGGGCGCTGGGAACCGGAGCGGAATGCCGGAGTTGCCGGACGTGGAGGGCTTCCGCGCGGTGCTGGCACGGCACGGTAAGTGGCTGATCGCACGGACGGACGGCCCGGCATTGCTCATGCACTTCGGCATGACCGGCGAGCTGCGCTGGGCTGACCCCGGCGAACCGCGGCACCGGCACGACCGGGTGATATTCGTGGTGGATGGCGGCGAACTGCGGTTCCGCGACATGCGCAAGCTCCAGGGCATCACGCTCGCCAAGGGGCCAGCCGACATCGACCGCGTGCTCGCTGGGCTCGGTCCGGACGCGCTCGGTATAGGACCGGAAGAGTTCGGCCGCGCGCTGGCGAAACGGGACAGGCCGGCGGGCGGGCGCCAGGCGATCGGGCGCGCGGGCGGGCGCCAGGCAGGCGGGCGCCAGGCAGGCGGGCGCCAGGCGGTCAAGGCAGCGCTGATCGACCAGTCGGTGGTCGCAGGCCTGGGCAATCTCCTGGCCGACGAGATCCTCTGGCGAGCCAGGATCCACCCACGACGGCCGGTCCGCGAACTCGAACCGGCCGAGCAGACGCGCGTCCATGCGCAGATGCGGAAGGTGCTGGGCGCCGCCATCCCGGCTGGCCGGGTCCCGGTGCGAGCTGGCTGGCTGACCGGACACCGGGACAGGGATGGCGGACGGTGCCCGCGCTGCGGCACCGTGCTCATGCGGGACCGGATCGGCGGGCGGACCACGGTCTGGTGCCGGTCCTGCCAGCCCTGGTGAGCATGATCAGGTCGGGTATTCCTTGGTGTTCTTGGTGTAGGTGAGGGCGGCTGGGGTGATCCAGACGCGAGATCCGTCCTGGTTCTGCTCGACTGTCCAGCGGGGGTCTTGCTTGAGCAGGTTGTGGTGGTGGCACTGGATGCCGCCGTTGCAGGCGCAGCTCCGGCCGGCGGGCCAGGGCTCGGCGTGCTCCCAGTCGCTGCCGCTGGCTGGCCGGCCGCAACCGGGGAACATGCACTCCCCGTCGCGGACCTGGACCAGCCCGCGGAGCACCGGCCCGGGCTGGTATCCGGCCGACTCGTAGCGGTGATCGCATTCTCCGCTGGCCTGGATCGGGTGGAGGCGGACGGTGCGCAGGCTGCCGCCGATCTCCAGTCGCCAGGTTCCGTACCCGCCGTCCGGCCCGTCCCCGGCCGGGGTGAACCGGGCCGGGGGCATGGCGGTCCTGTCCGGCGGGTCTCCGGCCTGTTTCGGGCTGGGGCTGGGCGGCGATGCCGCCTCGGGTCTTCGTTTCCCGGCTTGCCCGAACCCGATTGCCCGGCCGTTCTGGTCGGTGACGATGATCCGGAAGCTGCTGGCGGGGTTGCGGGCGGCCTGCGCGGCCAGGCGGCGGGCGAGGTCGGGGTCGAGGGCGCCGAGGGCGGGTGCGTGCCCGGCCCGCTGTGCGTACCGGGTCAGGTCGGCCAGCGGGATGACCAGGTCCACGTTGGCCGCCAGGCCCTCGTCGCTCCCCGCGCCGCCGCGCGGCCCGGCCGGCCCGCGGCCGTCCCCACCGTTCCCGCCGTGATCGTCCCCACCGTTCCCGTCGCCGTCCTCGCCGTCGCTGTCCAGGTCGCCGTCGTCGTCCCGGTTTTCGACGTCCCGGGCGTCATCGTGCCAGGCGTCGTCCCAGTCCTCGTTCCCGTCGCGGGCAGTCGTGTCCTGCGCGGTCTGGTCACGGTCGTCCGCGTCGTCCCAGGCCTGCGCGCCGTCCTCCGCCAGGCCGTCGTCGGCCGGGCCGTTGTTGAGCAGGCTGTCCCAGTCGTCCTCGTCCCGCCCCGTGGCGTCACTTGCCCGGCCGGCTGCGCCCTCGTCCTGGCCGGCTGTGTCCGTGCCCCGCCCGGCGCCGCCGGTCCCGGTGCCGCGGCCGCGGCGGCCGTCGCCGTGCGGGGTGCCGGGGCTGGCCTTCCGGCCCTTGGCCGGGGCGGCCTTCGGGTACCGGTTGCGGGCGTCGCGGCCGATGAGGAGATCCAGGAAGGCGAGGACGCGGAGCTGTTCCATCGTGCCCTCGATACCCCAGGCACGGTAGGCGCGGGCCCGCCCGTTGATGCCCTGGCTGGCCTTGAGGGCCTCGTCGGGCGGCAGGCTGTACCCGGCCAGCCCGCAGGTGCCGGCGTGCTCGCGGAAGAACCGGACCCGCGCCTCTTCCCGCTCGGCCTGCTCGCGGCGCTTGATGGCGGCCTCGGGGTCGGCGTTGACGACGGCGCGGGTGATCAGGTCACGGATCCGCGACCACGTCTGGCCTGCCCACTTATCCGCGATCTCGGCCTCGGCCTGCCCGGCCTGCTCATCGGTCAGCACGGCGGTTTCATCCGCTATCAGCCGCGCCTTCGACGCGTTCAGTATGCCGGCGTCGAGGGCGGCGGCGGTCAGCGGCAGCCGGGTCTCCAGCACCACCGCCAAGCCCGTCAGCGTCTCCGCCGCGTGCGTCGTCACGGCCAGCTCGCAGGCGATCTCGGCACCCAGGTCCTTGCGCCACACCGACGGCACCGCACCGGGAATCCGGATCACCGCGCCCGGCCCCGGGCGGCGCCGCACCAGTTCCCGGGCCGCGGCCAGTTTCTGCGCATATACCCAGGACTCCACCGCATCCCACCGCCCGGCCGCGACCACCACCGCGGCGTCGTCCTCACCGGCGTACCGCCGGCCGGGCCCGGCCGCCTGGATGAGCCGTCCGGCCAGGGCGAGGCCCGGGAGGTCGCGCCGGGACTGGTTCCCCGGCTCCCCGCCGGAGTTGTTTCGAGGCCTTGCACGGTTCCTGTTCATTACTCGAATACTAACACGATGCGCGAAGCCCCTGTCGTTCTGAATCACTAGTTTTAATTATTTTTTTCGAATCGATATGTCGACTTTGAAACGCTCGCCGGTGCGCCGCAGGCACGGGGCGTGCGCGCGACGGCAACGGGGCGGGCATCCTTCGGTAATCGGGCGGGCACCTCGGGCGGGCGACGATCGGCCCTATGGGATTGCTGACGAGGACCCGTCTGCTGCTCGCGCTGGTGGCCTGTTCGCTACTGGGCGCCGGGATCGCCGCCGTGGTGCTGTTCACCGGCTCCGGTAGCGCGCCCGCCGCGCCGCCGCAGGCCCGCCAGTACCTGGATGTCTCGGCGTGCCTGCTCACCGGTCCGCGAGGCGTGACTGCGGGCTCCCCGGCGGCCTCGGTATGGGCGTCGATGGAGGCCGCGTCGGCGCGCAGCCACGTGATGGTGAGCTACCTGCCTGACATCGCCCCGGCGAAACCCCAGGTCTTGCTCAACTCGCTCGTCCAGCGACGCTGCGGAGTGATCATCACGACCGGGGCCCCGCCCGGCCTGGTGGTAGCGACCGCACGAGCAAATCCGAGCCAGCGGTTCGTCGTCGTCGCCGATGCCCCCGGTACGGCCGCGCCGGCAAATGCCGTCGTCGTCTCCTCCGCCGACGCGACCGCGCGCATCGGCAGTGTTGTCCGCGCCCTAGAAACCCACGAGGGGTGACGCCGTGAACCGCTGGCCGTCCCGTCGCGCGACCACGCCGGCAGTGGCCGCACTGCTGACCGCTTTGTGCCTGTTCCTTGGCGCGGTAGCGCCGGTCGCGTTCGCCGCGCCAATGGCGGGCGGCCCGTCGGCGCCGCGGATGTTCGGCTACGCGAAGGGCCCGGTGCAGCACACGGGGACCGCCGCGGGCCTTCCTCATTCGGTGCCGGCATCGGCGACCCGGGCGACGGGCACGGGCGGCGTCAAGGGCCACCCCGCACCGGCCCGGAACGTGCAGCTCCCGCCGCGCGGTACCGTTCCGCTCGTCCATGTGCCACCGGTGACGATGCCGGCCGGCCACCTGGTCGCCGGCCAGCGGTCCGTGGGGTCGTCCTCGCCGTCACCGGGCACCTCGCCGTCATCGAGCCCTTCTGAATCGCCGAGCGCGTCGCCGGCCTCGTCGGGTACCACCACGAGCAGCATCGTGCGGCGAGCCGTCGCCACCGGCAGCGACAACGCCACCTACTCCGTGGCGTCGCAGTTCGACACCCCGCCGATGGCGGACCAGAGCGGCTACATCGCGGTCACGCTGACCAACACCGGGACGTCCACCTGGAGCGGCTACGCGCTGGGTTCGCAGGTATTCACCTCGTCCGGCACGTTGCTCACCACCGGCGCGAACGTCGCGATCGGCTCCACCGTCGCGCCGAACGGCACCACCACTGTGGAGAGCGTCACCCCGCCCGAGGTTCCCGGCACGTACAAAATCTGCTGGGACATGGTGAACGCCGCGGGCACGTACTTCTCGGCCGAGGGCGGAAACGAGGACTGCGCGACGTACACGATCCAGCAGTTCCCAGCACAGGTGACCGAGCAGGAGCCGCTGCCGGGCGCGGACGTGGACAGCCTGACCCCGAACCTGTCGGCTACCGCTACGGTGCCGGGCGGTTTCCCGGTCAACCCGCAATTCACGTTCGCATTCCAGATCCTGAACGGCCCGAACCCGGCCACCGCCACGGTGCTCCAGTCCTCCGGCTGGGTGGCGGGCAATGCCAGCAGCTGGACGCCCACCACGGACCTGACCTGGGGGACCACGTACTACTGGCGAGTGGCCGTCACCGATGCCGCCACTCCGCCGAGCCTGACCTCGGCGACCTGGACGACACCCGTCTCGTTCACGGTAGGGAACGCCCAGCCCGGCGTGTCCGGCCAGTTCGGCTCCGTGTTCCAGGCCGACGACGGGGATCCGGTGATGACCTCGGACCTGGGCGGCACCGACTTCTCCGGCTCGGGCAAGACGGTCGACCCGCGCTCCGGGAACGTGTCGCTGTCGGTGACCGACGCGAGCGTGGAAACGGCCGGCCCCCAGCTGGCCATCACCCGGACATACAACTCCCTGGACCCGCGGACCAGCCAGGCCCTGGGCGCGGGCTGGTCCTCGGAACTTGACATGTCGCTGGCACCGGACACCGACGGATCTGGTGCCCTGATCCTCACGCTGGCCGACGGACAGCAGGTCCGGTTCGCCAAGAACGCGGCCGGCGGGTACGCCCCGCCGCAGGCTTTCTACGCCGCGGTGACGCCGGTGTCCGGCGGCGGCTTCACCGTCACCGACAAGGCCGGTGCCACCTGGTCGTTCACGCAGGCCAGCGGCTCGTCGTGGCGGCTGTCAAAGGTCACCGACGAGGCCGGGATGTCGGAGACGTTCAGCTACACGTCCGGCGTGCTGGCAACGATCACGAACAACGTGTCCGGCCGTGCGCTGCACCTGACCTGGTCGACGCCATCGGGCGCCACCTCGCCGCACGTGTCGACGATGTCCACCGACCCGGTCACCGTAGGGCAGGCCGGCACGGCGCTGACCTGGACCTACTCCTACACCGGCGACCTGCTGACCACGCTGTGCCCGTCGGGGACCACGACCGCGTGCACCACCTACAGCTATGTCACCAACGGCTCGCATGCCCCGACGGCGATCCGGAACACGAACCCGGACGCGTACTACCGGCTCGACGACCCGTCCGGCGTCAACGCGGCGGTCAACCAGATCCCGGTGGACGAGCTGACCACGCTAGACCCGCCCGCCGCCGAGATCGGCACCACTCCCGGGGCCGCGGGCCCGATCTCCGGGGTGACCGCGACCGGCTTCAACGGGACGAGTTCCTGGGTTCCGCTGGACGGCGTGTGGTGCACCGGCACCACCGCGGGCACCTGCGAGCAGATCGCCGATACCGGCCGGGTGCTGTCCGGCGACGGCAATAGCAACGCGAACACGACACTGAACAACGTGGCGATCAGCGTCTGGTTCAAGACCAGTTCCGCGTCCGGCGTGCTGGCCGGGGTCAGCGGCGTGGGACCGGGTCAGTCGTCGTGCCTGCAAGTGAACTCCAACAACCAGTGCGTCAAGGAAGCCGACGCGGTACCCCTGCTGTGGATCGATTCCGCCGGTCACCTGAATGGCCTGAACAAGATCGCCACGACGAGCGTGAACACGTCCGAGACGGGCGCGATGACCTCTGCCGCGACGGTCAATAACGGCGCCTGGCACCAGGCGGTCGTGATCCCGGGCCGCGCCCTCTACCTGGACGGCACGCTGGCCGCGGCGGGCAGCGGGCAGACACTGACGCTGCCCGCCCCCACCAACAGCATCCAAGGCGACCTCGCGCTGCTCGGGGCCGGGCTCACCACCGGCAGCAACCCGCCGTTGTGGAGCTACTTCAACGGCTCGATGGCGGACGCGGCGGTCTGGCAGAACCAGGTACCCGGCCCGGACGCGGTGGCCGCGCAGTTCGCCGCCGAGACCACCCCGGCGGCCGAACTGTCCGCCATCACCACCCCGGCCGGCCGGACCGAGCTGACGGCCAGCTACGACACGGTCAATGACCGCGTCAAGTCGCTGACCGACGCCAAGGGTGGCACCTGGAGCTACGGCGGAGCGGTGAGCACATCGACCGCGGGCGCTTACGACAGCGCGGTGATGGCCGACGCGCCGGAGGACTTCTGGCCGCTCAGCGACACCTCGGGGACCCAGGCGGCAAACCTCATCGGCTCCGCGAGCACGTCGGCGAGCCCGCGTCCCCCGGCCACCTACTCGAATGTGACGCTGGGCAAGACGGGCCTGATGCCGGACCAGACCGCGGCGGGGTTCACCGCCGCCAGCTCCCAGGTCGCCGTGCCGAGTCAGGACTTCAACGTGCCAGGGCCGGTGTCCGCCGAGGTGTGGTTCCAGACCTCGGCGAACGCCCAGGACATGCTGCTGAACGGCGCCATCGGCGCCAGCGGCGGTGACCCCTTGGTCATCCAAGTCAACGGCGGCTGCCTCCAGGCCAAGCTCCAGGACGCCCCGCTCACCGTGGCGAAGGATCCCGGATGCGGGTCCACCAGCAACCTCGTCGACGACGGCATCTGGCACCAGGCGGTGGCCACGCTCAGTCCGCCGAGCGCGCCGGCGTCCGGGAAGGTCACTCAGACCATCACCCTCTACCAGGACGGCAGGCAGATCGGCTCGGTCCAGGCCAGTGTCCCCTCGTCGTCCGTGTCCGGCAAAATCACCGACATCGGCTCGGACTTCGGCTCGATCGCTGACGTGTCGGTCTACCCCAGCACGCTGACGGCCGACCAGATCGCCGGGCAGTATGCCGCGCTGGCCAGCCAGGTGTCCGCGGACGTCGATGGCAGTGGCATGACGCTGCCGTCGTTCAACACCCAGACGATCACGGTGACGAACCCGCTGGGCGGAAAGGGCGTGTTCGTGTACGCGTCCGGGGCGCTGGTGGAGCAGGTCAGCCCGGTAGGCGGCATCACCAGGTACGGGTACGACGACGCGATGCGCGCGGACACGATCACGGACCCGGACGGCAACACCACCTTTACCGCGCATGACGCGCGCAACAACGTCATCTCGACCACGACGTGCGCGGCGGTCAACAATTGCCAGACGGTCTACACCGCGTACTTCGAGAACCTGTCGAACCCGCTGGACCCGCGCAACGACAAGCCGACCGACGAACGCGACGCCCGGTCGTCGTCGCCGTCTGACCCGGCTTTCGACAAGAAGACGGCGTATACGACGTCCGGACTGGTGTCGTCGGAGTCGACGCCGCCGGCAGCGGCGTGCCCGGCGGGCTGCAAGACCAGCTATACGTACACGACCGGGTCGGAGTCCGCGGTGGGCGGTGGCACCGAGCCGCCGAGCATGATGGCCACGATGACCGCCCCGGGCGGGGGCGTGACGAGTTACCTGTATACCTCGGCGGGCGAAGTGGCGCAGGTGACCTCGCCGCTGGGCATGATCACCAAGTACAGCTACGACCCGCTGGGCCGTCAGCTGTCCGAGACCCAGACCTCCGACACGTACCCGAACGGGCTGACCACCAGCTTCGGCTACGACACCCAGGACCGGCTGGTCACCGAGACCAACCCGGGGGAGACGGACCGGGTGACCGGGGCGGTGCACACCAAGTCCACCGCGTATACCTACGACGCGGACGGAAACGTGCTCACCACCACGGTCAGCGACACCACCGGCGGCGACCCGTCTCGGGTGAGCACCGACACCTACGACTCGTTCGGCAACATCACGTCGGAGAAGGACGCGCTCGGGAACGTCACCAGCTACACCTACGACGCGATGGGTGACAAGCTGACCGAGACCAACCCGGCCGGGGTGACGACGGCCTACGGATATGACGCGTCCGGTGAGCTGCTGACCACCACGCTTCAGGGATATACCGGGAACCCGTCCAACCCGGTCCCGCCGCAGAACCTGATCGAGGAGTCCCGCGCCTACGATCCGGCCGGTCGCCTTGCCTCGGCCACCGGCGACACCGGCGTGACCACGAACTACACGTACTACGGTAACGACACGCTGGCCTCCAGCTATGCCACCTGCGCCGGCTGCACCGGGCAGCAGGACGTGCACACCTACAGCTACGACGCGGCGGGCGACCGGGTCTCGCAGACCGCGCCCGACGGGCTGACCGTGAACACCGTGTATGACGCGGACAAGCAGGTCACCTCACAGACGGTCGACCCGTCCGGGGTGAACCAGACCTCGACCGCCAGCTACGACAGCGACGGGAACGTCGTGTCGCAGTCGCTGTCCGGCGGCGGGGTCACGCAGACGCAGACCGCCACCTACAACGCGATGGACCAGGTGCTGTCCCAGACCACCGATAACACGGGCGGGAACCTGACCACCAGCTACCAGCGAGACCGGCGCGGCCTGGTGATCGCGCAGACCGACCCGGCCGGACACACCACCTCGTACCAGAACGACGAGGAAGGCCGCCCGGTGGTGACGACCGGGCCGGCGGTGCCGTCCCAGACCGGTGACGGGTCCGCGCCGGTGACCGCCAGCCCCATCACCACGACCGGCTACAACACGTTCGGTGAGCAGGCCGAGGTCTCCGACGCGAACGGGAACGTCACGACCTACGGCTATGACCAGGACGGGCAGCAGGTCACGGTCACCGACCCGGCGTACACCCCGCCCGGGTCGAGCGGCCCGGTGAACGGCGTCACCACCACGGTGTACAACAACCTGGGGCAGGTGGCCAGCCGGACCGACCCGGACGGCAACAAGACCAGCTACACCTACGACCAGCTCGGCGACGTGGCCAACGAAACCGACCCGGCCGGCGGGACGACGGTCTACACCTACGATCAGGCCGGGGAGCAGCTGTCGGTCACCGATCCGACCGGAGCGCAGACCCAGTCCACGTACACGCCGCTGGGCCAGCTGGCCACGACAACCGACCTGGTCCGGCAGAACACCTCCGCCGCCTACACCACCAGCTACGCCTACGACGCGGCGGGGAACCGGATCTCGCAGATCAGCCCGACCGGGGTGACCAGCAAGGCCGTCTACAACGCGGTCGGCGAGGAGACCTCGGCCACCGACGGGGCCGGGAACACCACCAGCTACGCGTACGACCTGGACGGCCACCTGGTCAAGCAGACTCTGCCGGACGGCACCGCCGCGACCGCGGCCTACGACCTGGCCGGCCGCCAGGTATCCCAGTCGCAGCTGAACGCCTCCGGGACCGTGCTGCGCACCCAGTCGGTGACCTATGACGCGGACAGCAACGTCGCCACCGCGACCGACTTCCGCGGCGACACCTCCACCTTCACCTACGACGCGACCGGGGCGCTGCTGACCGCCACCCAGCCGGTCAGCTCCGGAACCAGCATCACGGTCGGCTACGGGTACGACCTGGCCGGACACCGCACCGCGATAACCGACGGGAACGGCAACACCACCTACAGCACCTACAACTCCCGCGGGCTGCCGGAGACCATCACCGAGCCGCACACCTCGCAGTACGCCACCGCGGCCACCTCCCAGACCGTCGATATCTACGACGGGAACGGGAACCTGGTCACCCAGGACCAGCCCGGGGGCGTCCAGCTCACCAGCAGCTACGACCCCAACGGGGATCTGACCAGCCAGTCAGGCACCGGTGCGTCGGCGTCGACGGCGACACGGACGTTCAGCTATGACGGTGCGGGCCGGCTGCTGACCGCGGCGACCACGGCGGAGGGAACACAGGGTTCGTTCGGCTATCAGCCGGCCACCTCGGAGTCGTACAGCTGGGATGACCGCGGGCTGCTGCTGGGGGCGGCCGGGACGGCGGGGTCGTCCGCCTTCACCTACAACGGTGCGGGGCAGGAAGCCTCGGCCACCGATGCGGCGGGCACGTCCAGTTTCGGTTATGACAGCGCCGGGCGGCTGGCCACCGATGCGGACGCGGCCTCGGGGACGACCGGTACCTACAGCTACAACAACCTGGACCAGGTCACCTCGGTCAACTACGGCAGCGGCAATGACACCCAGTCGTTCGGGTACGACGCCATGCACCGGCTGACCTCCGATGCGGTAACCACCTCGTCGGGGGCGGCGGTCGCGTCGATCGGATACGGGTACGACAACAACAACGACGTCACCTCGGTGACGACCAGCGGACTGGATACCTCGTCCGGCACCGGCACCGTCGCGAACGCGTACGGGTATGACGAGGCGGGCCGGCTGACCTCGTGGACCGCTACCCCGTCCGGCGGCACCGCCGTCACCAAGACCTACGGGTATGACGGCAACGGAAACATGATCAGCAACAACGGCGTCACGCAGACCTATGACGCGCGGAACGAGCTGGTCTCTGACAGTAGCGGCAACACTTACACCTATACCGCCAACGGCGATCTGGCTCAGCAGAACAGTCCGGGTAATACGGTCTTCAACTTCACGTCTGACGCGTACGGGCAGCAGATCACGGACGGGTTCTCCAGCTTCGGCTGGGACGCCCTGGACCGGGTGACGTCCGCGCTGCAGGCGTTCAACAGCTCGTACAGCGTGGCGCTAACCTATGACGGGCTGAGCCTGGATGTGGCCTCTGACCCGTCGGCGACGTACTCGCGTGATCCGGCCGGGCAGATTGCCGGCGTGGACAGCGCCGCGGGCGGGCGGACTGTCGCGCTGGTCGACGCGCACAGCGACCTGTCGGGCACGTTCGCCGCGGCGGGAACCGCGCTGGCGTCGTCGACGACGTGGGATCCGTGGGGACAGGTGCTGGCCTCGAATGGCCCGGCGGTGCAAGTCGGTTACCAAGGTCAGTGGACCGATCCGGTCAGCCAGCAGGTGTCGATGGGGTCGCGGTTCTACCGGCCGCCGTGGGGCGGGTTCGTCAACCAGGACTCTTATACCGGTGGTGAGGGCGGCCCGGCGGTCACCGATGACCTGCATGCGTACGCCGATGACAATCCGGTCACGCTGACCGATGTGTCGGGGCATGCCCCGTCGAAGTCGTCGGGGGCCGGCGGTATCAGCATGGGCCAGGTCACCGCGGCGTATGCGCGGTCGGCGGGGGCCGAGCGGGCGGCCGCGGCGGCGTTGCTGGAGGCGGGCCGGCTGAAGGCTGAGTCGGTGGCTGAGGCGGGCCTGGCGTGGGGTGCCAAGCATCTGGCGGATCTGGCGAATGCGACGGCGCACAAGTTCGCGGAGGCGGCGTCGCTGGCGGCGTCGCTGGCGGCGGCGGCGTTCGCGAAGGCGCAGGGCGCGATGGCGCAGGCGAAGTACTGGCAGGATCAGGCGAAT
>DASRFJ010000296.1:0-4961 GCA_035651595.1 Streptosporangiaceae bacterium
GCGAACGGCGCGGCCGCCTGGGCGACCAGGGCGTCCAGCGCGGCGATCTGCGCGGTGAGGTGGTCATGGGCGTCCAGGTGCAGCCGGCACATCTGGGCGTGGCCAGGGGTGAACCGGCCGTCGCAGGCCATCTGCAGGGCAGGGCTTGTCAAGTCTTCTGTGTAAGTTGAGGCAGTTGTTTCCTATGGGTTGTTTCCTGCTGGTTAGCTTGCTGGTGAGGGGTCAGACGGGGACGCGGTCGCCGAAGTGGACGGCGAAGGCGTTCAGTGCTGCTTTCCAGCCGTAGGTTCCTGTTCCGCGTTCTCCTCGTTCGCGGACCAGGCCCTCGCCGTCGATATGGCGTCCGGTGATATTCCTGATCCCGAGGTAGAGGAGCTTGACGGCGGCGTCGTCGTCGGGGAAGTGCCCGCGGTTCTTGATGATCTTCCGCAGCTGGAAGTTGACCGACTCGATCGCGTTGGTGGTGTAGATGACCTTCCTGATGGCCGCGTCGAACTGCAGGAACGGGATGAACTGGGGCCAGGCCCGTTCCCAGGCGGCGACCAGGCCCGGGGATTTCTTCCCGAAATCGCGGCGCAGGCTCTCCAGCGCCGCCTTGGCGGCGGCCTCGTTGACGGCGGTGTAAACCGGCCGCATCGCGGCGGCGGCCTTCTTGCGCTCGTGCCAGCCCACGTATTTCATCGAGGCGCGGACCAGGTGGATCACGCAGGTCTGCACGATGGCTTTCGGCCAGGCCGCCTCGATGGCCTCGGGCAGGCCGGAAAGCCCGTCGCAGCACACGAACAAGACGTCTTTGACGCCGCGGTTGCGCAGCTCGGTGAGCACCCCGCCCCAGAACCGCGACCCCTCCGAGGCGGCCAGCCAGATGCCCAGCACGTGCTTGAACCCGTCGATATCCACGCCGGTGACCAGGTAGGCGGCCTTGTTGTCCACCGCGCCGCCGTCACGGACCTTCACCATCAGGGCGTCGATGTAAAGGATCGCGTAAAACGCGTCCAGCGGCCGCGTCTGCCAGGCCGTGATCTCCTCGGCCACCACGTCGGTGACATTGGAGACCAGCGCCGGGGACACCTCCACGCCGTATACCTCTTCCAGGTGCGCCTGGATATCCCGCGTCGTCATGCCACGCGCGTACAGCGACAGGATCATGTCATCGACCTGGCCGACCCGCCGCTGCCTCTTGCGGACGATCTGCGGCTCAAAAGTCGATTTCCGGTCCCGCGGCACCGAGACCTGCACCGGCCCCGCCGAGGTCGTGACCGTTTTCCGGGAGAACCCGTTCCGGGAATTCCCCGACCCGTTCCCGGCCGGATCACCCTTGACATAGCCGAGATGATCATCCATTTCCGCGCCCAGCGCCCGCTCGATCACCTTCGCGGTCAGCTGGCTGATCAGCCCGTCCGGGCCATCCAGCAGCGCAATGCCGGCCTCTTGCGCATCGGCGATCATCCGGTCGACCGCCTCATCGCTGGCGATATCCGCCAGTCTCCTGGCCGCCGCCTCATCCGGCGGCACGATCGCCTCCTGCAGGCCCTCACGCGTCACGCCCTCGGCAATGACCGCCTGAACCTTCCCGAGCTCCTGGCTGCTCACAGTGGAGTGTCCTTCCTGACAGCACGACACCCGTCACACTGTCACCTTTGGCCCCCACTTACACAGAAGATTGAACACCCCCGGCCAGCCGGCCGGGGACCCGCCGCCCGGCCAGCTCCCCGGCAGCGGCCCGGCCGCGGTGCCCCCGCCCGGCCCGGACGGGCTGGCCGACGCGTGCGGCCGCGCGCGGGTCCTGGTCTCGCGGACCCGCGAGCGGCACGCCGCCGTGCACGAGCTGCTGGCGGCCGGGCACTCCTGCGCCTCGGCCGCCCGCGCCCTAGGCCTGGGCCGCGCCACGGTCCGCCGGTTCGCCCGCGAGCCCGACGTGAACGCGCTGCTGGTCAAGGCCACCATCCGGGAATCCAGGCTGGACCCGTTCAAGCCGTGGATCACCCAGCGGCTGGAAGAAGGCATCACCGACGCCGCCAGGCTCCACGCCGAGCTCCAGGCCCGCGGCTGGGCCGGCAGCGCGGCGACCGTGCGCCGCTACGTCCGCCAGTTCCGCACGCCCGGCAGCCGGGCCATCACCGGCGCCATCCCCCGGGCTGCGGCCATCCCCAAGACCCGCCAGATCACCCGCTGGCTGCTCACCCGCCCCGACCGCCTCGGCCCCGGTGACCAGGCCCGGCTCGCCGCCGTCACCGCAACCTGCCCCCACCTGGACGACCTGGCCGCCCGCATCCGGGCCTTCGCCGCCATGATGACCCGCCGCCAGGGCCTGCTCGCCCTGGAAGACTGGCTCACCGCCGCCGAGGCCAGCGACCACCCCCAGCTGCGCTCCTTCGCCAGCGGCATCCGCCGCGACCAGCACGCCGTCACCGCCGGCCTCGCCCTGCCCTACAACTCCGGCGCCATGGAAGGCAACGTCAGCAAGATCAAGATGATCAAGCGCCAGATGTACGGCCGCGCCGGCTTCGCCCTCCTCCGCAAGCGCGTCATCTTGCACCCAGCGTTACCAGCATCGCAGAGTAGGCCCGGGGCGCGGTGCCGGGATTGCTCCCGGCCCGTTTCCCCGGACCTCTCACCGAACCCGCCGTGCGCCTCTCAGCGCAACGGGCTCTCCGCGGTTCCTGCCGTCAGGCTGGTTCAGCTGCCCATGGGCTGGGGATCTGGCTGCCGCGATAGCGGTACCGGGTAACCGGAATAGCCGCGACCGGCCGCAGTTCGGTCCCGCCCGCCGTGATCGGCCGCCAGCTCCCGGTGGGGCCGACGAGCCATCGGCGGACGTCCTTCCACCTCCAGTGGTGCCGTTCCATCAGCATGCGGATCACCCGCCACCAGGCGAAGTAGTCCAGCATGTCGAAGGTGGCCTTGGCCACGGCGTGCCGGAAGTAGCTGGCCCAGCCGTGCATGACCTGGTTCAGCCTGGTCAGCACGTACTCCAGGTCCAGCTGTGATGTCCTGGGGGTCAGGGCACGGATCTTGGCCTTCAGCGACCGGATGGGCCGGTCGTCGATGAAGGTGTAGACGTACCACTTAGCTGTTCCCCGCTTGCGGCGCCACTGGATGCGGAACCCCAGGAAACTGAACCCCTCGCTCATGTGCGTCACCCGGGTCTTGGCCTCGGAGAACCTTAGCCCCAGCCCGGCGAGCACGCCCGCGATCTCCTCGCGCAGTGCCTCCGCGTCGTGCCCGCTGCCGTTGACCAGCACGGCGAAGTCGTCCGCGTAGCGGACGACCCGCCAGGCCGGCAGCCCTTTGCGGCGGCGGGCCGCGCGCTTGTACTCGGTCGACATGGCCCCGCCTTCCTCCCATGGCGCCGTCAGGTGCTCATCGAGCGCGCTGAGGGCTATGTTGAAAATGAGCGGGGACAAGATGCCGCCCTGCGGCGTGCCGGTGAGAGTTTCGCGGTGCTCCCCGAGTTCGGTGAGCACCCCGGCCTTGAGGAAGGCTTTCACCAGCGCCAGGACGCGCTTGTCCTTGACCCGTGCCCGCACCCGGTCCATGACGGCCGCGTGCGAGACGTTGTCGAAGGCCGCCTCGATATCCGCGTCCAGCACCCAGCGGTAGCCGCGGGTGCCGAGGTAGTGGATCTCGGCGATCGCGTCCTGGGCGCGCCGCCTGGGCCGGAACCCGTACGAGCACGGCTTGAAGTCCGCCTCGAAGATAGGTTCCAGCACCAGCTTCAGCGCTGCCTGGACCACCCGGTCCGCGATGGCCGGGATGCCCAGCCTCCGCAGCTTCCCCGACCCGCCCGGCTTGGGAATCGTCCGCTCCCGCACCGGCAACGGCCGGAACGAGCCGTCCTTCAGGGCAGCCCGCAGGTCGTCCAGGAACCCGGGCACTCCCGCCACCTGTTCGACGTATCCGGCGGTGACGCCGTCCACGCCCGGGGTGTTCGCGCCCTGGTTGCCCGCGACCCGGGCAAACGCCACGATCAGCGTCGCCGGGTCATGCACGAAGTTGAACAGGTCATCAAACCGGCGGCCAGGATCGGCCGCCGCCCAGCGGTGAAGCTTGGCCTGCATCCCCGCTACCCGCGGCCACGGCCCTTCCGGGGCCGGGCCGGGAGCGCTGCCGTTCGGCGGCGCGTCTTGCGGCATTGCAGCCTCCTTCCCTTCTCGAAACCGCTGCCGCCCTTCCCCATGCGCCGGGCTCTCCCCGGCTCGGAGTACTACGGCGGCTCCGCCCCGCCCGGCCGTTCAGCGGTCGGCGCGCCTATCCCGGCCAGCGGGCCGGATGCCCGCCGCCGGGAACCAGCACCGGGCGGTTCCCGTGTTCACTGTGGTCCGCTCAGCGGATTAGGAGCCCGGCTGTGTCCCAGCAGCATCGCCACGGGTACGCCGCAGGCATTCCCCGTGGCCTCCCGGTGCGGCTTTCGTATACCTCCCGGAAGTTCCCGCCGCCCTCGCGGGCGGCGGTGCGCGCTGCACCCGGCCCAGATCCGCCAGGTTCGAGCCGGTGCCCCAGATGAAGGACGTAAAGCGCCGGTTCCTCGCGTACTCCTTTCCGCCACGCTCGCCGGACCCGCCCCATCTGGCAGTACTGGAACGTCCCGGCTTTGTCAGGGCTGCTCCCGCCCTCACCGCCGCCACGCGGATCAGGCTGCCCTCAGCTACAGCGACCTGCTGCGACAGGCCGCAGGCGAAGGTCTCTCACCTCCACTCGGACCAACAGCGCCTCACGGCGCAAACAAAATTCGCGACAGAGCCTCCGGATCTGCCCGCCAGCGGCCACGAAGAAGACACCATGGCCATCACAGAGCGTGACCGGATTCGTTAGTCGACGCACCGCCACGTGGCCCCGAACGCCGACTCGGTGCGGTTGATGATCAATGCGGGTGTCCTGGTGGCGACGTGCAGATTACCTGTTTCTGTCGCCTGGGCGGGTATCCCCTGTCTCGGCTGTGCTGCGCGCCTTTGCTGCTC
>DASRFJ010000297.1:0-8500 GCA_035651595.1 Streptosporangiaceae bacterium
AAGGCGTGCTTGGCCCTGATCGCGTAGGCGGTGATGGCCGCGCCCTCGACGAGCACGTGCGGGTTGGCCAGCATCAGCGGGACGTCCTTGCAGGTCCCCGGCTCGGACTCGTCCGCGTTGACCACCAGGTAGTGCGGCTTGCCGTCGCCTTGCGGCAGGAAGCTCCACTTCACGCCGGTCGGGAAGCCCGCCCCGCCGCGCCCGCGCAGGCCCGCGGTCTTCAGCGCGGTGATGAGGTCGTCCGGCTGCATGCGCAGCGCCTTCGGCAGCGCCTGCCAGCCCCCGGCCCGCCGGTAGCCCTCCAGCGTGAAGGAATCAGGCTGATCCCAGTGCGCGGTGAGCACCGGGGTGAGCGTGTCGGTCACCGGGACTCCTTACCTTCCGGGACGTCCGGCCGGGGGCGCGGGGTCCGCCCGGCCGCCGGGGCCTGGCCCCGCCCCGGCGACTTGCCGGGCATGGGTGACGCGGAATCGGCCGGCGAGGTGCCGGATCCGGGCGGGCCGGAACCCGCCGAGCGGCCCGCGCCGGCCAGCGGTTCGGCCTTGCCGCTTGTCCTGGCCGGTTCCGGCGCGGTCCAGCCGCGTTCCTTGGCGATCCGCAGGCCCACCAGGCTGGCCTCGCCCGCCGCGGGGCCGTCGGTGGCCTGGTCGTCGTTGAAGCCGGCCAGGATCCGGGACGCCTCGCGCCAGGTGCACAGCCGCCCCGGGCCCCTGGTCGGGGTGACCCGCTTGCCCGCCCGCAGGTCGTCCACCAGCTGGCGGGCCGAGGCGGGGGTCATGTTGTCGAAGAACTCCCAGTTGACCGTCATGACCGGCGCGTAGTCACAGGCGGCGTTGCACTCGATGTGCTCGAGGAGCACCGTGCCGTCCGCCGTGGTCTCCTCGTTGGCCACGCCGAGGTGCTCTTTCAGCTCGGCGAATATCTGGTCCCCGCCCATGATCGCGCACAGCGTGTTCGTGCACACGCCGACGTGGTACTGGCCCACCGGGCGGCGCTTGTACATGGTGTAGAAGCTCGCCACCGCGGTGACTTCGGCCTCGGTCAGCCCGAACTTGGCCGCGCAGTACCCGATGCCGTCCTCGGAGACGTAGCCCTCCTCGGACTGGACGAGGTGGAGCAGCGGCAGCAGCGCCGACCTCGGCCGCGGGTACCGGCTGATGATCTGGTCCGCGTCCGCGTCCAGGCGCGCCAGCACATCCTCGCTGAACGGCATTACCTGTCCACGCCTCCCATCACGGGGTCGATGCTCGCGATCGCCGGGATCACGTCGGCCACCTGGCCGCCCTCGCACAGCGCCGCGAGCGACTGCAGGTTGTTGAACGACGGGTCGCGGAAGTGCACCCGGAACGGGCGCGTCCCGCCGTCGCTGACCACGTGCGCGCCCAGCTCGCCGCGGGCGGACTCGATCGGCACGTATGTCTGGCCGGCCGGCACCCTGAAGCCCTCGGTGATGATCTTGAAGTGATGGATCAGGGCCTCCATCGAGCCGCCCATGATGTGCGCGATGTGCTCCGGCGACGGGCCGAGCCCGTCCGGCCCGAGCGAGAGCTGCGCGGGCCAGCCGATCTTGGCGTCCCTGATCATCACCGGATCTACGTCCGGGCCGCCGGGACCGCGCTCGGCGAGCCGGTCCACGCACTGCTTGATGATCTTCAGCGACTCGTCGATCTCGTCCATCCGGACGATGTACCTGCCATACGCGTCGCAGGTGTCCGTGACGGGCACGTCGAAGTCGTAGGTCTCGTAACCGCAGTACGGCTGGGACTTGCGCAGGTCCCAAGGGAGCCCGGTGGAGCGCAGCATCGGGCCGGTGATGCCCAGCGCCATGCAGCCGGCCAGGTCCAGGTACGCGACGCCCTTAGTCCTGCCGATGAACACGGGGTTCGCGTCGATCAGCGCGCGCAGGTCGCGCACCAGCCGGGGCGCGTTGCCGAGGAACTCCCTGATCTTGTCCAGCGCACCCGGCGGCAGGTCCTGGGAGATCCCGCCCGGGCGGATGTACGCGTGGTTCATCCGCAGGCCGGTGATCAGCTCGTACAGGTCGAGGATGCGCTCGCGCAGCCGCAGTCCCTGGAGGAAGATCGTGGTCGCGCCGAGCTCCATGCCCATCGGGCCGATGCCCTGGAGGTGCGAGGAGATCCGGTTGAACTCCATCAGCATCACGCGGATGATCTGGGCGCGCTCCGGTATGCGGTCCTCGATGCCGAGCAGCCGCTCCACGCCGAAGCAGTATGTCGCCTCGTTGAAGAACGGCATCAGGTAGTCCATCCGGGTGCAGAACGTGACGCCCTGCGTCCAGGTACGGAACTCCATGTTCTTCTCGATGCCGGTGTGCAGGTACCCGATCGAGGCCCGCACCTCGTCGACCGTCTCGCCGTCCAGGGTCAGGATCAGCCGGAGCACGCCGTGCGTGGACGGGTGCTGCGGGCCCATGTTGAGCACGAGCTGCTCGCCGCCCGCGAAGTCGTCACCGGCCTCGTTAGCCGCGACGAACTCGTCCCAGTCCTCGCCGGAGACGGTGTAGACGCGCCCCTGCGCGGCTTCCTCGTCGGCGTCCGTGGCGCCGGGCGGAGCCTGCGGGATACTCATTCGTAGTGCCTCCGCTCATCGGGTGGCGGAATCGTCGCGCCGCGGTACTCGACCGGGATGCCGCCTAGCGGGTAGTCCTTGCGCTGCGGGTGGCCCTTCCAGTCGTCCGGCATCTGGATCCGGGTCAGCGCCGGGTGCCCGTCGAAGACGATGCCGAAGAAGTCCCAGGTCTCCCGCTCGTGCCAGTTGCAGGCCGGATACACGCTGACCAGCGACGGGATGTGCCGGTCGCTGTCCGGCGTGCACACCTCGAGCCGCACCCGGCGGTTGTAGGTGATCGACGCCAGGTGGTAGACGGCGTGCAGCTCCCGCTCGGTGTCGTCCGGGTAGTGCACACCGGACACGCCGGTGCACAACTCGAACCGCAGCGCCGGGTCATCACGCAGCTTTGCGGCCACCTCGAGCAGCCGGTCACGCTTGACGTAGAGGGTCATCTCGCCGTGGCTGACCACGACGTGCTCGATCGCGTCGGCCATGCCGAGGCTGTCCGCGATCGTGTCGAAGTAACCGCCGTACGGACGCGGCGTGTCCAGCAGCGGCGCCTGGTGCACCCGCAGCCGGCCGTAGCCGGAGGTGTCCCCGGTGGTCGACACGCCGAACATGCCGGACCGGACGACCGGAGCCTCAAGCCGCTCCTCACCCAGCTTCGCCGGCAGCTTGCCGCTGGACTCACCCGGCGCGGGACCCTGCGGTGCCTCCGATCCGTGCGTTTCCTCTGGACCGGCGGTCACGACTCACCCCCTGCCGCGCTCAGGTCCATGGTGTGCAGCGGCGGCATCGCCAGCCGGGCCGCCTCCAGCTCGGTGATCTGGCGCTGGCGGTTCTTGCCCAGCTTCATGTTCATGATCTTGTCGTGCAGCTTCAGGATCGAGTCGAGCAGCATCTCCGGCCGCGGCGGGCAGCCCGGCAGGTAAATGTCCACCGGCACGATGTGATCGACGCCCTGAACGATCGCGTAATTGTTGAACATGCCGCCGCTGGACGCGCACACGCCCATCGAGATGACCCACTTCGGGTCGGACATCTGGTCGTAGATCTGGCGGAGCACCGGGGCCATCTTCTGGCTCACCCGGCCGGCCACGATCATCAGATCGGCCTGCCGCGGCGTGTTCGACGCGCGTTCCATGCCGAACCGGGCGAGGTCGTGCTTCGGCCCGCCGGTCATCATCAGCTCCATGGCGCAGCAGGCGAGGCCGAACGTGGCCGGCCACACCGACCGCGCCCGCGCCCAGCCGGCCGCTTTCTCCACTGACGTCAGCAGGAGCCCGCTCGGGAGTTTTTCTTCAAGGCCCATGGCTTAATCCCATTCCAGGCCGCCGCGGCGCCACACATACGCGTACGCGACCAGCACGGTGATGACGAAGGTCACCATTTCCACCAGGCCGAAAGTGCCCAGCTTGTTGAAGGTGACCGCCCATGGATACAGGAAAATGATCTCGATGTCGAACACGATGAACAGCATCGCGGTCAGGTAGTACTTGACCGGGATCCGGCCGCCGCCCGGCGGCTGCGGGGTCGGCTCGATGCCGCACTCGTAGCTCTCCAGCTTGGCCTTGTTCCACCGCTTGGGGCCGGCCAGCGAGCCCATCGTCACCGAGAAGATGGCGAAGCCTGCCGCGAGTACAGCAAGGACAAATATCGGAACGTAGACTCTCATGGCCGTCCTATCCTAGGGATCCCCAGCTAGTAAGCACTGTCGTGACCCCTCACTTAGGGTTAGGTGCGAGCTTGGCCAGGCCGTTGATCAGCCGGTCCGACGCGTCGCCGCCGCGCGGATCGGTCAGGTTGGCCAGCAGCTTGAGGGCGAACCGCATCAGCGCCGGGCGGTTCATGCTGTGCTTGGTCGCGTACCGCATCAGCGACGGCTTGCCGATCAGCTTCACGAACTGGCGCCCGAGCGCGTAGTACCCGCCGTAGGCCTGCTTCAGCGCCACCGGGTAGCCCGCCAGCACCCGCTCGGTCTCCGCGTCGCGGCCGCGCGCGAACGCCTGGACCACGGTGCGGGCCAGCAACTCGCCGGACTCCATCGCGTACGCGATGCCCTCGCCGTTGAACGGGTTGACCATGCCGCCGGCGTCGCCCGCCAGCAGCAGGCCGTTGTAATAGTGCGGCGTCCGGTTGAAGCCCATCGGGAGTGCCGCGCCGCGGATCGGCTCGGTGCGGTTCTCCTCGGTGAAGCCCCACTCCGCTGGCATGCCCTTCAGCCATTTCCGCAACATCTCGCGGTAGTCGGTGTTGCCGAAGGCCTGGCTGGTGTTCAGCAGGCCAAGCCCCACGTTCGACGTGCCGTCGCCCATGCCGAAGATCCACCCGTACCCGGGCAGCAGCCTGTCGCCATCCCACAGGTCGAGCCAGGACTCCAGGTAGTCGTCGTCGTGCCGCGGAGTCCGGTAATAGGTGCGCACCGCGACGCCCAGCGGCCGGTCGTCGCGCTTGCGCAGGCCCATCGCCACCGAGAGGCGACTGGAGTTGCCGTCAGCAGCGATGACGGTCCGAGCAACATACCGCCGTTCGGCTGTACTGGCCCGGGGGGACGCCCCCCCGGACCCCCCTGCGACGACGCCCTTGATCTTGCCGGTTCGCTCGTCCAGCACGGGACCGGTCACGGTCGTATCCTCGAGCAGCCGGGCGCCGGCCTTCTGCGCGCGGCGGGCCAGCGTCTCGTCGAAGTCGGTGCGGGTGCGGACCAGGCCGTAGCCGGGGTAGCTGGACAGGTCCGGCCACGGCAGCTCCATCCGGTGCCCCGCGCCGATCACGCGCAGGCCCTTGTTGCGCAGCCAACCGCTCTGCTCGCTGATGTCGATGCCCATCCCGGCCAGCGCCTTCACGGCGCGCGGGGTAAGGCCGTCGCCGCACACCTTCTCGCGCGGGAACGTCGATTTTTCCAGCAGCAGGACGTCAAGGCCGGCCTGCGCGAGGTAGAAGGCGGTGGTCGATCCGGCGGGGCCGGCGCCGACGACGATGACGTCCGCTTCTTCGGTATGAACTGCGCTCACGGGGTTTTACGTCCTGGGGATGTGACCTTGTGAAGGGCTTCACAAACTCTTTACTGTTATTTTACGCCCGACGTGCACCGCGACTATACCGAGGGACAGGTCACGCCAGCGCACCGCCCGCCACCCAGCGGCCTCGATGAGCTTGGCCAGCTCGGGCTGGGCCGGCCAGGCCTGGATCGATTCGGCCAGGTACGTGTACGCCTCGGGGTTGCGCGCGGCCCTGGTCGCGATCTTCGGCAGCACATCGAGGAGGTAGCGGCGGTAGAGGATGTCCGCCGGCTTGATCGTGATGCTGCTGAACTCGCACACCACCAGGCGGCCGTTGGGCCGGGTGACCCGGTACATCTCCTCGAGCGCCCGCGTGGTGTCCGCCACGTTGCGCAGGCCGAACGAAATCGTCGTCGCGTCGAACGAGTCGTTCTTGAAGGGCAGCCGCAGGGCGTCGCCGGCGGCGAACGCGATCCCGTCGTGCCTGCGCTTTCCCTCGGCGAGCATGCCGAGCGAGAAGTCGCAGGCCACCGCCTTCGCGCCGAGGGCGGTGAACGCCTGAGTGGACGTTCCGGTGCCGGCCGCCAGGTCCAGGATGCGTTCGCCGTGCGTCGCGTTGAGTATGCGAGTCACCGCACGGCGCCACAGCCTGACCTGGCCGGCCGACAGCACGTCGTTCATCAGGTCGTAGCGCCCGGCGACGGCGTCGAACATCGCCGCCACCTCGCCTGGCTGCTTGTCGAGGTCGGCGCGTGGCATGCTCTTTACCCTATGGGTTAGAGCAAATTAGGCCTCTGCCAGGGCTCACCCAGCACGTGCTGCGCCAGGAACGCGTAGACGGTCTCGTACCAGACCGTGGCGTTGCCCGGGGTGAGCACCCAGTGGTTCTCGTCCGGGAAGTACAGGAACTTGGCCTCGACCGCGTGCCTGGTCAATTCACCCCACAGCCGGAGCGCCTCGCCGATCGGGACCCGGTAGTCCTTGTCGCCGTGAATCACCAGCATTGGCGTGGTGATGTTCTCGACGTGCAGGTGCGGCGAGTTGTTCTGGTACATCGCCGGGTTCGTCAGCGGATCGCCGAACTGCCCCCACCAGAACATCTGCTCATCGGTTGTGGTGAACATCTGGTCGAGTGCCCACAGGCTGGCATGGCTCACGATCGCCTTGAACCGGTCGGTGTGGCCGGCGATCCAGTTCGCCATGTAGCCGCCGTACGAGCCGCCCATCATGGCGGTCCTGGTGGCGTCGAGTTCGGGGCGCTCTTCGAGGGCGGCGTCGGTCGCGGCCATGACGTCCCGGTAGGCGCGATCGCCCCATGCGTGGAAGCCGCGCCTGAGCATGTGCTGGCCATAGCCGGTGGACAGCGCGGGGTCGGGCAGCAGCACGGCGTAGCCCTTGGCCGCCATGAGCCACGGATTCCACCGCCACGCCCACGCGTTCCAGCTGGCGTGCGGGCCGCCGTGCACCCACAGCAGCAGCGGGGCCTTGTTGTCCTCGCTGGCGCCGTGCGGCAGCACCAGCCAGGAGCGGATCCGCTCGCCGTCGTCCGCGGTCGTCTCGAGTTCGGTCATCGTGCCGGGAAGCTCGAGCGGCAGGCCCGGGCACTGGAGGGTCTCCTCCTGGCTGTCGGGCGCGTTGAGGTCGATCCGGACCGGGGTCGGCGGCTCGTTGACCGCCGTGCGCAATGCGTACAGGTAGCGACCGTCGTGGCTGGGGTTCAAGTGCGAGTAGCCGTGGTCGCCGCCGGTCAGCTGCTGGACCTCGCCGGTGGTCACGTCCACCGCGAAGACCGGGCGGCGGCCGTTGTCGTCGGCGGCGAAGTACAGCGTCCTGGAGTCGTGCGCCCAGGCGGCGTCGCCCGGCCAGCGGTCCAGCTCCGGGAGCAGGTCCCGTGATTTGGCTTCCGCGCCCGTGCTTCTGTCGAGGCCGAGGTCGACCAGGAACAGGGTCAGGTTCTGCGGGCTGTCCGGGGCGGGGAGCGTGCTGCGGGTGCAGACCACGTACCGCCCGTCCGGGGAGACGTGCGGGCTCTCGAAGGCCTGGCCAGGCTCACTCAGCAGGACGGTGCGCTCACCGGTGGCGGCGCTGATCGCGACCAGCTCGACGTATGAGTCGGCGGCCGGGTCGCGGTGCCACCAGCCGGTGATGACCGTGCCGCCGTCCGGGGTGAGCTCGAACGACTGCTCCTCCAGGGCGGGGCCGGGCTGGGGGGTAAGGTCCCTCGTCTGGTTGTCCTCGGTCAGCGCGAACAGCCTGAGCCGACCGGGGCCGAGGTCGTGGTCCCAGTACCGGATCGGCGAGGACTCGTGCAGGATCGCGGACACGCCGGCGTCCTCGCGCTCCTTCCGCAGCCGCTCGTCGTCGGAGCGGGCGTCGTGTCCGGTGTGTTGTCCGGCCGCGGGCAAAACTGCCGAGGACACCACGATCGCACCGGAATCCCGGGCCGCGGCGGCCGCGGCGACACCGCCGGGCAGCGTCGTGAGCACTTGCGCCTCGCCGCCGCCGGCGGGCAGCAGCCAGAGGGCCGGCTTGTCCTTGTCCTTGTCCTTGCCGGCTTCGGGGTCGGGGCGCCGCGAGGTGAACAGCAGCGAGCCGTCCGGCAGGAACACGGGCCCTGCCTCGCCCTCCGCGGACCTCGTGAGCCTGCGCGGGGGACCGCCCTGGGCGTCGATGCGCCAGATGCTGGTCAGGTACTTCTTCTTATCCGGACTGAGAGTCTGCACCGCGGCTGCCAGCCACGTGCTGTCGGGCGACAAAGTGATCGATCCCACGCGCGGAATCGCCATAAAGTCGCCCAGATTGTGAAATAGTGTGCCGCTACCATTGCCAGCTGTCATCGCCGCTCCCTCTCGGACGCAAAAGCCGCAATGAGGACCCTACCCCACGTAGCCGGTTATCAAATGCGCCCAGGTTTTCCACAGCCTCGC
>DASRFJ010000298.1:0-2072 GCA_035651595.1 Streptosporangiaceae bacterium
CGGCCCCAGCCCGCGCCCCCCGCCCGCGCCCCCGCCCGCTCCAGCTATTCAGTTTCCAATATTTGATTTCGAATATTGGAATGCTAATATTGCGGTATGCCACCACGGAAGCTTCGCAGTCCGCTCTCCCTCGTCGTGCTCGGCCTGCTCGCCGAGCAGCCGCTGCACCCGTACGCGATGCGCCAGCGCATCGCCGAGCGGGCACATGACCGGCTGCCGGGCGTCCGGGTCGCGTCGCTGTACGACGTGGTCCAGCGACTTGCCGACGCGGGGCTGGTGGCGCCAGACGAGCCCAGCCGCGAGGGCCGGCGTCCGGAGCGCGTCACCTACGAGATCACGACGGCCGGCCACACGACCCTGACCGGATGGGTCACCGACTCGCTGGCCGATCCACGTCGCGGCGACGAGTTCCCCGCCGCGCTGTCGTTCATGTACGCACTTGGCCGAGAACGCGTCGTGGAGATCATCGGTCAGCGGGCCTCGGTCCTGGCCGGTCAGCTCGCGCTCGACCAGGCCGCGCTGGCCGGCGCGGAGGCTGCCGGCATCCCGCCCGTTTTCCTGTCCGAGCACCGCTTTCAGCTCGCGCTCCGCCAGGCCGAGCACGCTTGGCTCGTGAACTTCGCCGAGGAGCTGCGCACCGGCGCTCTCGGCTGGCCGGCCCCACTGGAAGGACGTTAACCCCATGTCGCCAGCAGAAACAGCGCTGGCCGCGCACGCGCGGCTGGCCCGCACCGTGAACATAAGCCAAGACTTCGGCGCCGGCCTTGAGCGTGGCTGGAGCATCGACATCAAGCCGCACCACCTCGCCGCGTGCGCGGAGTACGGCTTCACCGCGATCCGGCTGCCGGTCTGCCTGGCCGCTCATCGCACCGACGGCAAGCTGGCGCCGGAGATACTGCGCAGCGTCGAGCAGATCGCGGCCGAAGCGGCGGCGCTGGGACTCGCCGTGGCGGTGTCGAATCATCGCGATCCCGAGCTGATGGCCGCACCGGACGGGCATCTCGGCGACGTGCTGGCAACGGTCGCTCAGCTCGCGCGGACGCTTAACGGCCGCGGGAACGATGTCATCCTCGAGCCGCTCACCGAGCCATGCGAGGCCCTCGATCCGATGTGGAACACCGTCGCCGCCGAGCTGATCGGCACCGTCCGGGCCGAAGACCCTGACGTCACGCTGCTCCTCGGCCCGCGCTCGTACAACAACATCCGGTTCCTCGGCGAGCTGTCACTGCCCGCCGAGGAGCGCAACCTGATCGTCGGCGTCCACCACTACTGGCCGATTACGTTCACCATGCAGGGGGAGACGTTCCTCGGCGAGAACCACCGCTTCGGCAACCCGCGGTCCTGGCTGGGAACCACCTGGGATCAGACGAAGGCCGAGGAAGCCGAGATGCGCGGCGGATTCGGCCAGGTGGCTGCCTGGGGTGCGAGGACCGGGCGGCCGCTGTTCATGAGCGAGTTCGGCACCACGAACAAGGCCGAGATGGCGAGCCGGGTCCGCTGGACCAGGTTCAACCGCAGGCTCGCCGAAGAGCACGGCATGGCCTGGGGCGTCTGGTCTTTCGCGCCGACGTTCGCGATCTACGACATGGACGTCGACGCCTTCAACCCGGAGCTCCTGGCCGCCCTCATGGACTAACCGCCCGGGTCCCTATCGGGACATCTAGGCTCATTCCGGGCGGGTCAGCGAGCGGGCCAGATCATTGCGGACACTTACCCCCCCAAAGTGGGGGGGTAAGTGTCCGCAATCATTCCGGGTCGCCTCCCGGGCCGCGGAAGAGCAGCACCAAACCGCGACATACCGGATATGTCCGGCAGCCTGCGGCGACGGATGCCTGCGGTGGCGGATGTCCGGCGGCGCACGGCGCGGCCCGGGACGGCGGATGCCCCGTGGCGGCGGGTGCCCGGGACGCGCCCGCAAATCACTTGAATTTCAGAAGCAACGCTTTGCTTGGTTGCGGCGTATATACATCGTCAGGTTTTGTTCGCACGTGCCGACAACGGGTGGAAGGTAATCACTAGTGCACAATCTGATACGCCGCGGCGTCACCAGACGCCGCTTTGCGGGTATCGCG
>DASRFJ010000299.1:0-44937 GCA_035651595.1 Streptosporangiaceae bacterium
AGCGCGCGGTTGGCGTCGTCGTGCTCGAGGAACGGGATCATCGCGGTCGCGACCGACACCATCTGCCGCGGCGAGACGTCCATGTAGTCCACCGCGTTCGGGGCCACGGCCTCGAACTCGCCACCCTTGCGGCGGACGAGCACGCGGTCCTCGGCGAACCGGCCGTCACCCATCAGCGGCGCGTTGGCCTGCGCGATGACGTGACGGTCCTCCTCGTCGGCGGTCAGGTAGTCGATCTGGTCGGTCGCCCGGCCGTCGACCACCTTCCGGTACGGCGTCTCGATGAACCCGAACGGGTTGACCCGGGCGAAGGTGGACAGCGCCCCGATCAGGCCGATGTTCGGGCCTTCCGGCGTCTCGATCGGGCACATCCGCCCGTAGTGCGACGGGTGCACGTCACGGACCTCGAAGCCGGCCCGCTCCCGGGACAGACCGCCCGGGCCGAGCGCCGAGAGGCGGCGGCGGTGGGTCAGGCCGGCCAGCGGGTTGGTCTGGTCCATGAACTGGGAGAGCTGGAAGGTGCCGAAGAACTCCTTGATCGCCGCCACCACGGGCCGGATGTTGATCAGGGTCTGCGGCGTGATCGCCTCGACGTCCTGGGTCGTCATCCGCTCGCGGACCACCCGCTCCATCCGGGCCAGGCCGAGCCTGACCTGGTTCTGGATCAGCTCGCCGACGGTGCGCAGCCGCCGGTTGCCGAAGTGGTCGATGTCGTCGGTCTCCAGCGGGATCGTCACGCCGTCGCCGACCTCGAGCTCGTCCTCGCCGGCGTGCAGCCGGACCAGGTACTCGATGGTCTTGACGATGTCATCCTCGCTGAGCGTGCCCTGGCGGATCGGCAGGTCAAGGCCCAGCTTGCGGTTCACCTTGTACCGGCCCACCTTGGCCAGGTCGTACCGCTTCGGGTTGAAATACAGGTTCTCGAGCAGCGCCTGGGCGGACTCGCGCGTCGGCGGCTCACCCGGCCGAAGCTTGCGGTAGATGTCCAGCAACGCCTCGTCCTGGCCCGCGGTGTGATCCTTGTCCAGCGTGGCGACCATGGACTCGTACTGGCTGAACCGGTCCCTGATCTTCGCGTCGTCCCAGCCGAGCGCCTTGAGCAGGACGGTGACGGACTGCTTGCGCTTGCGGTCGATGCGGACGCCGACGCTGTCCCGCTTGTCGATCTCGAACTCCAGCCAGGCACCCCGGCTCGGGATGACCTTGCAGGAGTAGATGTCCTTGTCGGACGTCTTGTCGACCTGCCGGTCGAAGTAGACCCCGGGCGAACGCACGAGCTGGGAGACGACCACCCGCTCAGTGCCGTTGATGATGAAGGTGCCCTTTGCTGACATGAGCGGGAAGTCGCCCATGAACACCGTCTGGCTCTTGATTTCGCCAGTGGTGTTGTTGATGAACTCCGCCGTCACGAACATGGGGGCGGAGAACGTCATGTCCTTGTCCTTGCACTCCTCCGCGGAGTACTTGGGCGGCTCGAACCGATGGTCTCGGAACGACAGGGACATGGTGCCTGAGAAGTCCTCGATCGGGCTGATCTCTTCGAAGATCTCCTCGAGGCCGGACTGCTCGGGCACGTCCTTGCGCCCGGCGTCCTTGGCTTCCTTGATACGGGCCTGCCACCTCTCGTTTCCAAGCAGCCAGTCGAACGACTCGGTCTGCAGGGCGAGGAGGTCGGGTACCTTGAGCGGCTCCTGGATGCGCGCGAAAGACACGCGGCTAGAACCAGAATTCGTTGCGGAGGTAGTCGGTACGGAGGCGCTGCGCGATGCTGCCAACAGGGGTCCTTCCGAACTTCGTCGCGGAAATATCACCGCACGCACGCCAAACGCCCCGCGGCAAGACCCCGTATGCGCGAGGTGGAGACCGAGGACGTCAGAGTGCAGCGCAAACTGGCAGTGTAGCCGAAGGCCACACCGCTCGTCAACTGTACGCCACTATGAGGTTCACGGTTGCTCCAGAGCTTCGCTCTTCTTTGACGAAACGTCAAGTCCAAACCGGACACTCGGGGCAGATTGTCTGGGTGACAGATGCCACATGCGGTGTGATGTGTAGGGTGCAACACCGCTGGGTATGGCTCTTATTCCGCCGCTGGCCGGGGGGCTCTGTAACGACAACGCGGCCGGGAGGCATTGAGTGCCCTCCACGGCCGCGTCGCCTCGAAGTTGTTACTTGACCGTAACAGTGGCGCCGGCGCCCTCCAGGGCGGCCTTGGCCTTCTCCGCGGACTCCTTGTTGACCTTCTCCAGGACGGTCTTCGGCGCGCCGTCCACCAGGTCCTTGGCCTCCTTCAGGCCCAAGCTGGTCAGCGAGCGCACCTCCTTGATGACCTGGATCTTCTTGTCGCCAGCGGCCTCGAGGATGACGTCGAACTCGTCCTGCTCCTCGGCCTGCTCGGCCTCGCCGCCAGCGGCGCCGCCGGCCACGCCGGCCGCCGCGACGGCCACCGGGGCGGCGGCCTTGACGTCGAAGGTCTCCTCAAACTGCTTCACGAAAGCCGACAGCTCAAGGAGGGTCATCTCCTTGAACGCCTCAAGCAGGTCGTCGCTGCTGATCTTGGCCATGGTGTTCCTCGTTCCCTTGTGTTCCGTTAGTCCTGGGGCTCGTCTGCTGGTGCTGCTGCTTGTGGCGCCGCGGTCTCGCCGCCGGCCGCGGTCTCGCCGCCGGCCGCGGCCTCGCGCTTGACGCGAAGCGCCTCGGCGAGCTGGGCAAGCTGCACGGGCAGCGCGTTGAACGTCGCCGCCGCACCGGCCAGCGAGGCCTTCATCGCGCCCGCGAGCTTGGCGAGCAGCACCTCGCGCGGCTCAAGATCGGCCAGCTTGACGATCTCGCTGGCGTTGATCGCCTTGCCGTCGAGCACGCCGCCCTTGATCACCAGCAGCGGGTTCGCCTTGGCGAAGTCGCGCAGGCCCTTGGCGGCCTCCACCACGTCACCGTCGACGAACGCCACCGCCGACGGGCCGCTGAGCATCCCAGAGAGCTGCTCGGACAGGCCGGCCTCGGTGACCGCGATCTTGGTCAGCGTGTTCTTCACCACGGAAAACGTGGCGTTGCTCCCGAGTGCCTGTCGCAGCTCGGCGAGCTGCGCGACGGTCAGGCCACGGTACTCGGTCAGCACGGCGCCGCTCGAGCCCTTGAACCGCTCGGTGAGCTCGGCGACAGCGGCCACCTTCTCGGAGTTGGCCATGTGCCTCCTCTCCCTATGTCGTGCCGGAGAACAACTGTGCTCCAAAAAACAAAGGGCCCCGGGCGCCAGGCGCACGGGGCGGCACACAGCCTTAGGGAACCGCGAGGGACGCGGACCGGCAGCCAGTACTGCTCGTTCACCTGCGCGGGATGTCCGTGTCCGCCGGGCGTTCTCGTTGCCCGGCGCGGAGCCTTCGGGTGCCTTGCGGCGCCATCCAGCGGTCTTCGGCGTCTGTAAGTGTACGGGTAGCCAGCGAGACCGGCCAAATCGGCTGGCGGCGCAGGGCTGGGTTCGTCGAGCCGAGGTCGTTATGAACAAGGGTTCTGAAAGCCGCCTGCGACAGCTCGAACAACGTGGTGGATCGCCCCTTCGTGGTGGTCTGACCCTCGTAATCGAGGGTCGCGCCCCCACAAAGGGGTAATCCGGCACGTTAATGCCGAGGCTGCCGCCGCGTTCGCGTACCGCCAGCCACATGCGGCGCACCAGCCCCGACCGAGTCGCCCACGTGATCGAATGCCGTGGTCTAGCCCGCCCGGCCGCGCGGGCTAGACCGCGGCTTCGGCTAGTTCTTCGGTGAGGGCGCGGGTCTTGTTCGGGTCGACGGGGATGCCGGGGCCCATCGTGGTGGTGAACGTGACCTTCTTCAGGTACCGGCCCTTGGCCGCGGCGGGCTTGAGCCGGACGACCTCGTCGAGCGCGGCGGCGTAGTTCTCCAGCAGCGCGACGGGCGTGAACGACGCCTTGCCGATGATGAAGTGGAGGTTGCCGTGCCGGTCGACGCGGAACTCGATCTTGCCGCCCTTGATGTCGGTGACGGCCTTGGCGACGTCGGCGGTCACCGTGCCGGTCTTCGGGTTCGGCATCAGCCCGCGCGGGCCGAGCACCCGGCCCAGCCGGCCGACCTTGCCCATCAGGTCAGGGGTCGCCACCACGGCGTCGAAGTCGAGAAAGCCGCCCTGGATCCGCTCGAGCAGGTCGTCCGAGCCGACGATGTCGGCGCCGGCGGCGCGGGCCTCTTCGGCGCGGTCACCGGTCGCGAACACGGCGACCCGGGCGGTCTTGCCGGTGCCGTGCGGCAGGTTCACGGTGCCGCGGACCATCTGGTCCTGCTTGCGGGGGTCGACGCCGAGCCGGATGGCTACCTCAACGGTCGGGTCGAACTTCGACACCTGGTTCGTTTTGGCCATCGTGACGGCCTCGGCGGGGCTGTACAGCTTCTCGCGGTCGATCTGATCCGCGGCGGCACGATAGGACTTACTGCGCTTCATGACTGTCTCCTGTTTACAAGAGCTCGTGGTCCACGGGTCTGCGCATGAGGACCCTGCCACTGAACTAGCTGGAACTAGCTGGAACTAGCCTTCGACCTTGATGCCCATGGAGCGGGCGGTCCCGGCGATGATCTTCTCGGCGGCCTCGATCGTGGTCGCGTTCAGGTCGGGCATCTTCGTCTGGGCGATGTCGCGGACCTGGGCGGTGGTGATCGAGCCGACCTTGTTCGTGTGCGGCGTCGCGGAGCCCTTGTCCACTCCGGCCGCCTTCTTGATCAGCTCGGGAGCCGGCGGCGTCTTGGTGATGAAGGTGAACGTGCGGTCTTCGTAGATCGTGATCTCGACGGGGATGATGTTGCCCCGCTGGCCTTCGGTCGCTGCGTTGTACTGCTTGACGAAGTCCATGATGTTCACTCCGTGCGGGCCCAGTGCGGTACCCACGGGCGGGGCCGGCGTGGCCTGCCCGGCCGGCAGTTGCACCTTCACAACGCCGGCGATCCTTTTCCTTCTTGGCGGCATTAGTCGCGTTCCTTAATCTGTCGTTCCTTGATGGTTAGATCTTCGTGACCTGGTCGAACGAAAGCTCGACCGGCGTCTCCCGGCCGAAGATCGACACCAGCACCTTGAGCTTCTGCGTGTCGCCGTTGATCTCGTTCACCGTGGCCGGCAGCGTCGCGAACGGCCCGTCCATCACGGTAACCGACTCGCCGACCTCGAATTCCGGCGAGACCGTGGCGCGCGCCGCGGCGGCGGTGGCGGCGGCCGGCGTGCCGGGCTCGGGCTCCGGCGCCAGCAGCGAGGCGACCTCGCCCAGCTGGAGCGGCGACGGGCGGCTGGAGAGCCCGACGAAGCCGGTGACGCCGGGGGTGTTCCGCACCACGGCCCAGGACTCGTCGGTCAGATCCATCCGGACCAGGATGTAGCCGGGCAGCACCTTCTCCGAGACCTGCTGGCGCTTGCCGCCCTTGATCTCGGTCACCTGGTGGACAGGCACCTCGATCTGGAAGATGAAGTCCTCCATGTTGAGCGAACCGATCCGGCTCTCCAGGTTGGTCTTCACCCGGTTCTCATAGCCCGCGTAGGAGTGCACCACGTACCAGTCGCCGGGCAGCATCCGCAGTTCCCGCTGGAACTCCTCGACCGGGTTGACCTCGGCCTCGGCTTCGGCCTCGGCGTCGACGGTCTCAGCGTCGGCGGCCTCCTCCGGCGCCTCGGTTTCGTCCAGCCCGGATAGCCCGGATACCTCAGCGGCCTCCCCCTCGGCCTCTTCGGCCGGATCCCCATCGTACATGTCACTCTCAGACAAGATTCAGTCCTTCTTTCCATGGTCCGGGCGGCCTCCCCCCCAGGAGACACACGCCCGGGCGGACCCCGGACGGCCGCCCAGCCGTCCAGGCCCTTAGGCCACGCCAGGTCCTAGCCGAAGATCCAGAACATCAGCTTCGTGAACCCGAAGTCCAGGCTCGTCACGATGGCGACCATGAACACCACGAACACCATGCAGACCACGGTGTAGGTGATCAGCTCCTTGCGGGTGGGCCAGATGACCTTCCGCAGCTCCGCGGCCATCTGCCGCAGGAACAACGCCGGCGTGGTCCGCGTCCCGCCGCGCTTGGCGGCGCGTCCGGACCCGCTGCGCTTTTCTGCCTCACCGCGTGTCTGGGTAGCCATATCCTCACCTGTAAACTTCAACGACTCAGCAGGGCAGGAGGGACTCGAACCCCCAACCACCGGTTTTGGAGACCGGGACTCTGGCCAATTGAGCTACTGCCCTCTGCATGGTCTTGAGCAAAACCACCGCCGCAACACGCCACTCGGGCATGCTGCCGCTACGACGAAGAACGCTGTCGGTCCATGCAGTGTACGTCCGCCGATACCCGTTCGTCTAACCGGCCACGTGGATGGAACACTGGGGTTCATGTCAACTCGAGTCTCCGCCCGCATCGCCGCCATCGCCGAATCCGCCACGCTCGCCGTAGACGCCAAGGCCAAGGCCCTGAAGGCGGCCGGGCGGCCGGTCATCGGCTTCGGCGCGGGCGAGCCCGATTTCCCGACGCCCGGCTACATCGTCGAGGCGGCGCAGAAAGCGTGCGCGGAGCCGAGGTTCCACAAGTACACGCCGGCGGCCGGGCTGCCCGAGCTGCGCGCGGCCATCGCGGACAAGACCCGCCGCGACAGCGGGTACCGGGTCGACGCCAGCCAGGTGCTCGTCACCAACGGCGGCAAGCAGGCCGTCTACCAGACGTTCGCCACGCTGATCGACCCGGGCGACGAGGTCCTCGTGCCGGCCCCGTACTGGACCACCTACCCCGAGGCCATCGCGCTGGCCGGTGGCGTGCTGACCGCGGTACCGACCGACGAGACGACCGGCTACCTGGCCTCGGTGGCGGACCTCGAGCGGGCGCGCACGGCCGCCACGAAGGCCCTGCTGTTCGTGTCCCCGGCCAACCCGACCGGCGCGGTCTACCCGCCCGAGCGGGTCAGGGAGATCGGCCGCTGGGCGCACGAGCACGGGATCTGGGTGATCACCGACGAAATTTACGAGCACCTGGTCTACGGCGACGCACGGTTCTCTTCGATCCCGGTCCAGACCCCCGAGCTTGCCGACACGACCGTCGTGCTGAACGGCGTCGCGAAGACGTACGCGATGACCGGCTGGCGGGTCGGCTGGATGATCGGCCCGCAGGACGTCGTCAAGGCCGCCGCCAACCTGCAGAGCCACGCGACCTCGAACGTGTGCAACGTCGCCCAGGCCGCCGCGCTGGCGGCGGTGTCCGGCGACCTGACCGCGGCGGGTGAGATGCGCACCGCCTTCGACCGCCGCCGGCAGACGATGGCGCGGATGCTCAACGAGATCCCCGGCGTGTTCTGCCCGGTCCCGGACGGCGCCTTCTACTGCTACCCGAGCGTCAAGGGCGTGCTCGGCAAGGAAATCAGAGGCCGGGTCGCGCACTCGAGCAGTGAGCTGGCCGGGCTGATCCTGGACGAGGCAGAAGTTGCGGTGGTGCCGGGAGAGGCGTTCGGGACGCCCGGATATTTCAGGCTTTCGTGTGCTCTGGGCGATTCGGATCTCGAAGAAGGCGTGGCCCGGATGGCCAAGCTGCTGTCCGAGGCCCGGTAGGCAGGCCAGACTGGGCGGATGCTCGACACACGGGGTCGTACGCGTGGCGACCGGGCCGCGGCGCCGCCCGGCGGACGCCCGCTCGCCACGCTGCCGAAGGCGCACCTTCACCTCCACTTCACCGGGTCGATGCGCCACTCGACGCTGGTCGAGCTTGCCGAGGAGCACGGCGTGCACCTGCCGCCGGCGCTCACCCAGGAGTGGCCGCCGCGGCTGAGCGGCACCGACGAGCGGGGCTGGTTCCGGTTCCAGCGGCTGTACGACACGGCGCGCTCGGTGCTGCGCCGCCCGGCGGATGTGTTCCGGCTGCTGCGCGAGACGCTGGAGGACGAGGCCGCGGAGGGGTCCGGCTGGCTGGAGATCCAGGTGGACCCGTCCGGGTACGCGGGGCGGTTCGGCGGGGTCACCGCGACGCTGGAGCTGGTGCTCGCGGCGGCGCTCGATGCCGCGGCGGCGACCGGGGTCGGGGTCGGCGTGATCGTGGCCGCGAACCGCACCAGGCATCCGCTGGACGCCCGGACCCTGGCCCGCCTGGCGGCGCAGTACGCGGGCCGGGGCGTGACGGGTTTCGGCCTGTCCAATGACGAGCGGCGGGGTGCGGCCGGCGAGTTCGCCGCGGCGTTCCGTATCGCGGAGCGGGCCGGACTGCTGCTCGCCCCCCACGGCGGTGAGCTGGCCGGGCCGGCCAGCGTCGCGGCCTGCGTCAACGACCTGCACGCCGGCCGCGTCGGACACGGAGTCCGGGCCGCTGAGGACCGGGCGCTGGTATCGCGCCTGGCCTCGTCCGGGGTGGCCTGCGAGGTGTGCCCGTCCTCCAACCTCGCGCTCGGCGTGGTCCGCGCGCCGCGCGACGTGCCGCTGCGGACCCTGGTCGACGCGGGCGTCCCGGTGGCGCTCGGCGCGGACGACCCGCTGCTGTTCGGCTCCCGGCTGACCGCTCAGTACCAGTTGGCCCGTGACGCGCACGGCTTCACCGACGCCGAGCTGGCCGCGCTGGCCCGGACGTCGGTGCAGGTCAGCGCCGCGCCGGCCGAGGTTCGCGGCCGACTGCTTGGCGCCATCGACCGCTGGCTGAACGCATTAGCGGAACGTCCGGTGGCTCGACCTCTGGGCACAATGCTCGCTCCAGCGTGCCGCGGGATGGCACACTGTCCGTCATGCGCGACAAAACCGGCGGGGACCGGCGCGCGGCCGGCGAGCTCGAGGCCGCGGTGCTGGCCGTGCTCCAGGCCAGTGACTCGCCGCTGTCCCCGGCCGACGTGCGTGAGCGCCTGGACGGCGAGCTCGCGTACACCACGGTGGTGACGATCCTGTCGCGGCTGCATGCCAAGGGCGTGCTCGACCGCAGCAAGGCCGGGCGGGCGTACCGGTACGTGCCGGTCGCCGACGAGCCCGGCCTGGCCGCCCGCCGGCTCACCCAGCTGCTGGACGCCGAGCCAGACCGGGAGGCGGTGCTCGCCCGCTTCGTGTCCAGCCTGTCGGCCACCGACGAGGAACTGCTCCGCCGCATGCTGGCCGCCGACGACGACGGCCCTGCTTCCGACGACGGCACCGCTTCGGGCGGCGGTACTGCTTCGGGCGGCGCCTGATGGAGTTCGCGCTCTACCTGCCGCTCGCGCTGCCGTTGGTAGCCGGCCTGGCCGCCCGGCCGCTCGCCGAGCGGCTGCCGCCGAGACTCGCCACGTGGCTACTGGCCGGCGGCGCCCTGGTGCTCGCCGGGGCCAGCACCGCGGCGCTCTGCCTGCTGGTGCTGACCGCGGTGATCCGCATCCCGCTGGTCGATGTCGCCGGCGGAATGTCCGAGCCGGTGATACGCCGCCTCGATCCGGCGTCGCTGCCGGTCGCGCTCGTCGCCGCGGTGCTGCTGGCCGCGGCCCTGGCCGCGGCGGGCCTCGCGCTGTGGCGACGGGGCGGCGCCCTGGTCGCGGCGGGCCGCGAGGCTCGGCGGCTGCCCGGCCGGCGGCAGGTCGTGATCGTCCAGGATCCGGCCGCCGACGCGTACACGCTGCCGGGCTGGCCGTGCCGAGTCGTGATCACGTCCGGCATGCTTGTCGCCCTCAGCCACGCCGAACGCCGGGTCTTGCTCGCCCACGAGCGCGCGCACGCGTCCGGCCTGCATTACCTGTTCGGCACCGCCTCGCGGCTGGCCGCCGCGCTGAACCCGCTGCTGCGGCCGGTGGCGGGTGCCGTCGGCTACACGCTGGAGCGCTGGGCGGACGAAAGCGCCGCGACCGCTACCGGCGACCGGCCGCTGGCCGCGCGCGCCCTCGCGCACGCCGCACTCGCCTCGGCCGGCGGGCCGGTGCGTCCCCCGGCCATGGCGCTGCACGCGATCGGCAGCCCTGGTCCAGTGCCGCGCCGGATGGCGGCGCTGCTCCGCCCGCCGCCCCGGCCCCGCGTGCTGCTGGTGTCGGCGGCCGCCCTGCTGGTGATCGTGGCGGGCGCGTCCGCTCTTGTCGCCGCCAGCGACTTGCATGGCCTGCTCGAATACGCTCAGGCGGCCTGGACCGCCTGAGCTTCAGCGGGGTTCATTTCTTTCCGACTTATTACGGGACGAACCAAGCTGAACCATCGCCATCTCCGCACACGTAAACCTGAATGTGGCCATCGAGCGGCCGCCATTGATGATCATGAGGTCCCGTGATCGGCTGGCGTCCCTGCTTGCCAATGGCGGCCGCGGCCGGCCACACCGAGCGGGAAGATCGGGAACGGAAGCGTGATGACAGCGAGCAACCCAGCCGCCGACCAGTCCGGTACCGGCTGCCCTCCCGCCGTCCTGACCGCCGCGCCCCGGGCGTCGGGGCCCCGGGCGTCTGGCAGGGCGTGGACGGCGAAATGGGCGACCTCGGACCCGCTCACCGACCCCAACTACTCCCGCTGGCGCCGCGAGCGCTACTCCTGGCTCTACGAGGACGAGGACATCTGGGCGTCCCTGTAAGCCCTTGGTCAGCTGGAGCGGAACTCCCGCGTTGACAAGGCGTCCTGCGGTAGAAAAGGCGCCAGATGTAAGGGTTCCAGCACAACGTGCGCTTACGGCGTGTAGCGCTGTGCGCCTGTGACGAGCAGTCGGCCTGGCGCTAACCTGGACATATCGGCGGATTCCGGGCGTCAGGCCGAGCGGGCCGGATGATTGCGGACACTTACCCCCCCGATCCGGGGGGGTAAGTGTCCGCAATGATTTCCGAGCGCCTGCGCCGAGCCCGCGCGCGGCTCGGTTCAGTCCCTGGTGAGCTGGATGGTCCGCTGTATCGTGCTGGGCGGGATCGGCGTGCACTGGGTCAGCGCCTCGTCCTGGCACAGCATTCCGTCAAGCTGAAGCGGATTGGTCATCTGGACCGAGATGATCTGCCCGCTGTACCGGTCGACCGTGGTGGTGACGGTGAACGACTCGCATCCCCACAGCGCGACGAACTGCGTTCCCGCCGTCTGGACGAGCTCGAAATTGTTCGGCACCGAACCGCACACCGGGCTGCTCATGAACGGCGCGGTGAGCTGGAGCCCACCCTGGGGCGGCGGCTGATAGGACGAGCTGAACGTGGCCTGCCGTTCGGTCAAGCTGGTCAGCGTCGTGGTCAGCTGGATCAGGTCCTGCCCCACCGGCGTGGTGGCGTTGGCGAAATTCCCGGCCAGCAGCGTGGGGTCAACGAACGAATCGCCGGGCTGGTGCAGCTGGCCGATCCCCACATGATCGCTCAGGCCGACGTAAAACGTGAGCAGGTCGTCCACCGGGCCCTGCAGCGGGGCCGCGGGTTGCGTAGGTGGCAGGGCCAGACCATTCGGGTCATTCGGGTCGAGCGACAGGTTGTACGCGGGGAACGCCTTGGCCTGCGCGCTCAGATCCTGGCCGTCGGAGGTCAGCGAGATCCACTTGACCCGCTCGCCGCCGATGCCGTCGTGGATGTAGGACCGCAGCCGCGCCACCGCGGTGACCGCTGTCCCGTTGTTGTCTTCGGTGTAGGTGTAATGGGTTACCTGCCCGTCGACATAGTGCCGGGCGTAGGTATAAACGGGCGTCGACGAGGCCGACGCTGGAGAACTTGTCGCCACGAGTGCGCCTGCGCAGAAAACCATGATCGCCGAGACTGCAATCCTCACGTTTGCCCCGATCCCGTGTGCGTCTGGCCGTTGACGGCAGCACTTTACCCCCCGCGGACGGGCAGAAAAACCGCTTTCTACCGACAAAAGATCAATTAACCCGATTTCCGCAGATAGGGCATTCAGCCACGGTGGAAACGGGCACGTGCCGCGCCCGGGATCGGGCGGCACGGCGCCGAAGGGCCACCCATCACCACCATCGCGGCGAACGCGAGCAAGAAGATGACGAAGAACCCGCCCCAGGAGGTCAGGAACGCGGCGGCGGCGCCGGGCAGCAGCACGACGGCGGCGCTGCTCGCGACGACCTTCTTGCTGACCCGTCGCCGGGCCCTGACGGGCCTGCGGGGCGGCAGCGGCGGCAGCACCGGGAGGGTCAGCCGCGGCCGTGGCGCTGGCGGCGCCGAGCGGATGGCGATGACCACAGTCGTCAGGTCGGCATAGGTACGCGAGGTGAGCGCCTGACCCAGCCGCCTGTCGAACTCGTCCTTGGCCAGGCGGCCCTGCGCGAACGCGGTCTTCAGCTCGTCGACAACCCGGTCCCGGTCCGCATCGGACGCCCGCAGGTGACCCGGTGCCGTCCGGCCTCCAGGTCCTGTGTTCACCGGCGCCTCCCAATGCGTCCTATTTGTAAGCGTAACCCCATCCTGCCCGGCCACGGCGCTACCACTAGGGTGGCGACTATGCCAGCGCCAGACGTCGGTGTCGTACTTCCCAGCATGACCTCCCCGGAGAAGCTGCCCGGCGACGTCGCGACGGCCGCGCGGCACGCCGAGGACCTCGGCTTCGAGTCGGTGTGGGCGGTCGACCAGCTCATCGCCGGCACTGGCACGCCGCTGATCGACAGCACGGTCACGCTGGCCGCCGCGGCCGGGGCGACCAGCCGGGTGCGGCTCGGATTCGGGGTGATGATCCTGCCGCTGCACCCTGTCGTGTGGGTCGCCAAGCAGGTCGCCTCGCTCCAGCACGTGTCCGGCGGCCGGGTGATCCTGGGCGTCGGCGCGGGTGGCGACCGGCATGAGGCGTCCTGGGCCGCGGCCGGCGTGCCCCGGCGCGAACGCGGGCGCCGGACCGATGCGGCGCTCCGGGTGCTGCCCGGCCTGATCGCCGGGGAGCCCACCCGGATAGACGAAGGGCCGCCGGTCCGGCTGGCGCCAGGCACCGCGGTCCCGCCTATCCTGGTCGGCGGCATGTCCGAGGCCGCGCTGGTCCGGACCGCGGAGTACGGGGACGGCTGGTACGCGATGGCGGCGGGCATGGTGCCGACGGGCATCGCTCGCCTGACAGAGCTCGCCGCGGCGCGCGACCGCCCGGTGCCGGAAGTCACCGTGTCGGTGATGGTCGCGTGCACCGAGGATCCGGCACTGCCCGACGAGGAAACGCTGATCGGAGCCCTTACCGACGTGGACGGCATGTTCGGCATGCCGGCCGAGTACGCCCGGGGCGCGGTCGTCCGGGGCGGCCGGGACGAGGTCGCCGCCCAGCTCGCCGACGCGGGCGCGCAGGGCGCGAGCCGCGTGGTCGTGACGTTCGCGGGCGGCGACTGGCGGCGGCAGGCCGAGCTCCTCGCCGGCGCCCGCGCCGTGCTGAACTGACATAGAATTACCGCTAGACACAGGCGACGATCCGGCCATCACCGGGGAGCCCCCGGAAGAACAGGCACAGCCTCAGTAGAACCGGGCGGGTCCGGCCCGTCACAGCCGGAACCATGAGCGGCCGCCGGCCCGTGCCGGCGGCAAGCGAGGTGGTACCGCGGTACGCCCGCGCGGGAGCGGGCGCGTCGTCCTCGCAGGGCAGTACACCAACCGCACCGCGAAGAGACCACCACCGATGGCTGTTTACCCGCGTCCCCCCGTTGGCACCGCCGACGAGGGCGTCCCCGCCCAGCCCAGCTTTCCTGAGCTGGAGCGAGATGTGCTCGCGTACTGGAAGGACAACGACACCTTCCGCGAGTCCGTCGCCGCCCGGTCCGCCGGCGGGGAGTTCGTCTTCTACGACGGCCCGCCGTTCGCGAACGGGTTGCCGCACTACGGACACCTGCTCACCGGCTATGTCAAGGACCTGATCCCGCGCTATCGCACCATGCGCGGGCAGAAGGTGGACCGCCGGTTCGGCTGGGACTGCCACGGCCTGCCCGCGGAGGTCGAGGCCGAACGCCTGCTCGGCATCTCCGGCAAGGCCGGCATCGTCGCGATGGGCATCGAGAAGTTCAACCAGACCTGCCGCGAATCGGTGCTGCGCTACACCAAGGACTGGGAGGAGTACGTCACCCGGCAGGCCCGCTGGGTGGACTTCGAGAACGACTACAAGACGCTCGACCTCCCGTACATGGAGAGCGTCATGTGGGCGTTCAAGCAACTGCACGACAAGGGCCTCGTCTACCAGGGCTTCAAGGTGCTGCCGTACTGCTGGCGGTGCGAAACCCCGCTGTCCAACACCGAGCTGCGGATGGACGACGACGTCTACGCCGAGCGCCAGGACCCGTCCGTCACTGTGCGCTTCAAGCTCGAATCCGGGGAATGGCTGCTGGCCTGGACCACCACGCCGTGGACGCTGCCGTCCAACCTCGCGGTCGCGGTCGGCGCGGACATCAGGTACGCGGTGGTGGCGCGGCCTGGTAATGCGGAGCGCTACATCCTCGCCGAAGACCGGCTGGCCGCCTACGCCGCCGAGCTCGGCGACGCCACCAGGGTGGGCACGGTGACCGGGGCGGAACTCGCCGGACGGAGCTACCTGCCGCTGTTCCCGTATCTCGCCGGCACCAGCAACGCGTTCCGGGTGATCCTCTCCCCCGAGGTCACCACCGAGGACGGCACGGGCGTGGTGCACATGGCGCCCGCCTACGGCGAGGCGGACGCGGCGGCGTGCGCCGAGGCCGGGATCCCGACCGTGCTCACCGTGGACGACCACGGCCGGTTCACGAGCATGGTCCCCGACTTCGCGGGACAGCACGTCTTCGACGCGAACAAGCCGATCATCGCGCGGCTGCGCGAGGACGGCTCGCTGGTGCGCTCGCAGACGTACACGCACTCCTACCCGCACTGCTGGCGGTGCCGTAACCCGCTCATCTACAAGGCGGTGACCAGCTGGTTCGTCGAGGTGACGAAGTTCCGCGACCGGATGGTCGAGCTGAACGAGCAGATCACCTGGGTGCCCGAGCACATCAAGCACGGGCAGTTCGGCAAGTGGCTGAGCAACGCGCGGGACTGGTCGATCAGCAGGAACCGGTTCTGGGGCTCGCCGATCCCGGTGTGGGTGAGCGACGACCCGGCGTACCCCAGGATGGACGTGTACGGTTCGCTGGACGAGCTGGAGCGGGATTTCGGCGTGCGGCCGACGGACCTGCACCGGCCCGCCATCGACGAGCTGACCCGGCCGAACCCGGACGATCCGACCGGCAAGTCCGTCATGCGCCGGGTTCCCGAGGTGCTCGACTGCTGGTTCGAGTCTGGTTCGATGCCGTACGCTCAGGTGCACTACCCGTTCGAAAACCGGGAATGGTTCGACAGCCACTATCCCGGCGACTTCATCGTGGAGTACATCGGGCAGACCCGCGGCTGGTTCTACACGCTGCACGTGCTGGCGACCGCGCTGTTCGACCGGCCCGCGTTCCGCACCTGCGTGAGCCACGGCATCGTGCTCGGCGACGACGGCCAGAAGATGTCCAAGAGCCTGCGCAACTACCCGGACGTGGCCGAGGTGTTCGACACCTACGGCTCGGACGCGATGCGCTGGTTCCTGATGTCCAGCCCGGTGCTGCGCGGCGGCAACCTGATCGTCACCGAGCAGGGCATCCGCGATTCGGTGCGCCAGGCGATCCTGCCGCTGTGGAACAGCTACTGCTTCTTCGCGCTGTACGCGAACGCGGAGGACTACGTGGCGAAGTCGTCGGTCGGCAGCGAGAACGTGCTCGACAGGTACATCTTGGCCAAGACCCGCGCCGCGGTGACCGAGATCGGTGCCCAGCTCGACGTCAACGGCATCGCGGCCGCCTGCCAGGTGCTGCGCGAGCACCTGGAGCTACTCACGAACTGGTACATCCGGCGTTCTCGCGCGCGGTTCTGGGCCGGCGACACGGAAGCCCTCGACACGCTGTACACCGTGCTGGAGACCACGTGCCGGGCCGCGGCGCCGATGCTGCCGCTGACCACGGAGGCGATCTGGCGCGGCCTGACCGGTGCGCCCAGCGTGCACCTGGCGGACTGGCCCGATGTCGCCGGGTTCGGGAAGGACGACGGCCTCGCCGACGCCATGGACCTGGTCCGGGCCACGTGCAGCGCGGCGCTGAGCCTGCGCAAGGCCAGGCAGCTGCGGGTCCGGCTGCCGCTGAGCACGCTCACCGTGGCGCACCCGGACGCGCGCAGCCTGGCCGAGTTCGCGGACCTGGTGCGCGACGAGGTGAACGTCAAGGACGTGGTGCTGGACACCGACCCGGCGCGCCTGGGCACGTTCGAACTGGCGGTCAACCCGCGCGTGCTCGGACCGCGGCTCGGCGCCAAGGTGCAGGACGTGATCCGCGCGGTCAAGGCAGGCGACTGGACGCAGAACGGCGACGTCGTCACCGCTGCGGGCATCGACCTGGGACCGGACGAATACGAGGTGCGGCTGACCGCCGGCTCGGCCGGCGGGGCCACCGCAGCGCTGCCCGGGAATGCCGGGCTGATCGCGCTGGACACCGAGGTCACCCCCGAGTTGGCCGCCGAAGGCGTCGCGCGCGACGTCGTCCGGCTCGTGCAGCAGGCCAGGCGCGACGCCGGCCTGGACGTTTCCGACCGGATCCGGCTCACGATCGGCGCTGACGAGGCCACGCTCGCCGCGGTCCGTGCGCACGAGGCGTTCCTCAAGGCGGAGACGCTCACGGTGGAGCTGACATTCTCAGCTGGCGAGAAGACAACGATCGGAGTGACCCCGGCCTGAACCGCCGGACGTTCCGGTACGTGCCCCTAGTGGAGGAAGTTTCACTCTGAAGGGAGCAGGGCTGGAATGAAACACTCTAGATGGCTTGCTCTCGCCGGGCTGACCGCAGCGGCTGTACTTGCCGCTGCGGTTCCGGCGAACGCTGGGGGATTCCGGGCTTTCGTGGGACCTCTGCATCACACCAAGAAACTGGCGTCCACCGTGCCGTTCAATGGCGACGTCAACCCATATGGCGTGGCGGTCGTGCCGCGCACCGCCGGTGACCTGTTCGCCGGCAACATCCTCGTCAGCAACTTCAACAACGCCAAGAACGTGCAGGGCACCGGCACCACCATCGTCGAGGTCACGCCGTCTGGCCATCACTGGCTGTTCTCGCGGATCAACCCCCACCTGAAGGGCTGCCCTGGGGGCGTCGGACTCACCACGGCGCTGACCGTGCTGCGGAGCGGCTGGGTAATCGTCGGCTCGCTGCCCACCAAGGGCGGCAACATCAGCGGATCCGGCTGCCTGATCGTGCTGGACCGGTTCGGCAACGTCCGTGAGACGTTCACGCACCACGGGATCAACGGGCCGTGGGACATGACGGCGGCGGATTACGGCAACCAGGCCGTGCTGTTCGTCACCAACGTCCTGAACGGCACCGTTAAGGCGGGTGGCAAGACTGTTGACGGCGGCACGGTCTTGCGGCTGGTGGTGGACGTGCCGCGGTTCGGCTCGCCGTTCATCGTCGGCTCCCGGGTGGTCGGGTCTGGCTTCGGCGAGAAGACCGATCCGAACGCGCTGGTCATCGGCCCGACCGGGGTAGGCCTCGGCCGAAATGGCACGCTCTACGTGGCCGACACGGTGGCGAACCGCATCGCGGCGATACCGGACGCGGTGTTCCGCTTCCACGACGCGGGGACCGGCTTCACCGTCACCAGGGGCCACCACCTGATGGGTGAACTGGGCCTGGCGGTCGCCCCCAACGGCGACATCCTGACCGTCAACGGCGGCAACGGCTGGCTCGTGGAGACCACGCCGTTCGGCGCCCAGATCGCCACCAGGCAGCTGGACAAGTCCGGTAACCCGCCGGGCGCCGGTGCGCTGTTCGGCCTGGCCGTCAAGCCCGGCCACCATGCCGTTTACTACGTAGACGACGCCGACAACACCTTCGACCTGCTGTTCTGACCCCGACCGATTGCGGGCGCCCCTTCCACCCCCAGGCCGGGCGCCCGCAATCCCTTTCTGCCCCGCTACACCTCTTCCGATCCGCCTGGGCGCCCCGCGCGGCTGCCCGATTTGCGCCCTATACCCCTTTGCGACGCTTGCTTAGATGTCAGAAAAGGGCTCTCTGGCGAAAAAGGTGTCAAACACGGCGCCTTTTCCAGCATGAAGCACTTTTCTCACACGAAACCTGTCTCACAACTCCCGGTAGCCGCATTCACCACGCCGCCACCACCACGCAGGCGGCATACGATGCCCGCGCTGGCCAGCAAACCCGTCGCAGCCCGCGTCCAAGGGGCACGCATCCTGACATATCCGTATATGCGCTTCGGGGCTAGTGGGCGCGCGAGGCGGGGGGATGGCACGGCTGGGGCGGGGGGCTCGATGCGGGGCTTGGAGCGCGGGCTAGAGGGTGGTGCCTAGGAGGAGGGGTTCGGGGTGCAGGTCGATGTGGTAGGTGGCTTTTACCCTGTCGCGGATTTCGCGGGCCAGGGCTAGGAGGGCGGCGGTGGTGCCGCCGTCGTTGACCAGGGCCAGGGTGTGCTTGGTGGAGATCCGGGCGCCGCCGGGGGCGGCGTAGCCGCGGGCGAAGCCGGCGTGCTCGATCAGCCACGCGGCGGGGATCTTGACCAGGCCGGGACCGGCGTCGTAGCGGGGGGCGCCGTCGGGGGCCTGGTCCGCGGGGACGACGGGGTTGGTGAAGAACGAGCCCGCACTGCGGGTGTCCGGGTCGGCCGGGTCGATCACCATGCCCTTGCGGCGGCGCAGGGCGAGGACGGCGTTCCGGACTTCGGCCGGGGTGGGGTCCCCGCCGGCACGGCCGGCCCCGCTGGCCGCGGCGGAAAGCTCGGCGTACCGGACGGGGGCGGGCACGCCAAGGCGGAACGTGACGTCGAGGATCACGTAGCGGTCGTCCCCCCGGAACACGCTGGTGCGGTAGGCGAAGCCACATTTGCCGTTCCGCACAAAAGAGGTTTTGAGGGTTTCGCGGTCGAAGACGCGGACCCCGACGATCGTGTCGGAGACCTCCGAGCCGTAGGCGCCGACGTTCTGGATCGGGGTGGCGCCGGCCAGGCCGGGGATGCCGGACAGGCACTCGAGGCCGGGCAGGCCCGCAGCGAGCGTGCGCTCGACGACCGGGTCCCACGGCTCGCCGGCCGCGACCGTGACCGTGTCGCCGTCGATGGCCAGTCCCCTGGTGGCGACCTGGATGACCGTGCCGGGGAACCCTTCGTCGGCGACCACCAGGTTGCTGCCGCCGCCGAGAATCAGCACCGGCTCGTCGCGCCCGGCTTTGCGGACCGCTTCGGTGAGTTCGCCCTCGGTGGCCGCGGTTATCCACGCGCGGGCGGGGCCGCCCAGGCCCAGGGTGGTGCAGTCGGCCAGCTTCACACGCGGATGACCGCGCGGGCGCGGGTCAGCACCTTCGTCCCGTTCGTCGTGGCGGTGACGGCGACGGCCACGTGCTCGTCGTCCACCTGTTCGGTCACCGTGCCGCTGACCTCGATCGTCGCGCCCTGGTCGTCGTCGGGGACCGGCACCATGGCGGAGAACCGCACGCTGAACTCTTTCACCCGGCCCGGGTCGCCGCCCGCCAGCTCGGTGACGTAGCGGCCCGCCTGCGCCATCGTGTACATGCCGTGCGCGATCACGCCGGGCAGGCCGGCCTTCGTGGCTAGCCGGTCGCTCCAGTGGATGACGTTGAAGTCGCCGGAAGCACCCGCGTACTTGACCAGGTCCAAGCGGGTCGCATGGTAGGTCTTCGTGGCGAGTTCGGTGCCCGGGGTCATCGGCTACTCCCCCCGCTCGACGAGGGTATTACGGGCGGTGCAGACGTGCTCGCCATCGAGCGTGTCGATGCTCGTGCTGATCGTCATCGACGTGTGCTTGCCGATCGACCGGATCTGCTCGATCGTGGACTGGGAGACGACCACGTCACCGGCGTGCAGCGGCCGCGTGTACTCGAACGCCTGCTCACCGTGCACGACCATCGTGTAGTTCAGGTTCAGCTCGGGGTCGGCGAGGACCCTGGAGTTGCCCACGGTGCTGAGCACGATCGCGAACGTGGGCGGTGCGATCACATCCGGATAACCGGCCTTGACCGCGGCTTCGGAGTCGAAGCACAGCGGACTCTGCTCCCCGATCGCGGTGGCGAACTCGGCGATCTTGACCCGGCTAACCTCGTACGGAGCCGATGGCTCGAACGTGTGGCCGACAAACGCCGGGTTCGGGGACACTACCGAGTCTCGCGGTGCGGGCGGTGGCAGCGGCAGTTCGGGCAGTACTTCTTCAGCTCAAGGCGGTCCGGGTCGTTACGCCGGTTCTTCTTGGTGATGTAGTTCCGGTGCTTGCACTCCTGGCAAGCCAGCGTGATCTTCGGCCGGACGTCGGTGGCAGCCACGGTTGGAGTGCCTTTCTACTGGTGAGTACAGATAAATAGTGTAGCGGAGGCCGGACTTGAACCGGCGACACAGCGATTATGAGCCGCTTGCTCTGCCTGACTGAGCTACTCCGCCCCGCGACGCTAAAGAATACCCGATCACGCCCTAGGATGCGCACGTGCTCGCTGTCGTGTACGACGAATACGGGGCCGCGCCCTCGGTACGGGAGGTCGCGCCGCCGGAATGCCCGGACGACGGGGTGGTCGTCGCGGTGGGCGCGACCGGGGTGTGCCGGTCGGACTGGTACGCCTGGCGCGGGCACGAACCGGTGGCATTGCCGCACATCCCCGGGCACGAACTGGCCGGGACGGTTTCCGCGACCGGGCCCGCGGTGACCCGCTGGCGAGCCGGGGACCGGGTAACGGTGCCGTTCGCCTGCGGCTGCGGGCGGTGCGAGTACTGCCTGGCCGGGGACGCGCAGGTGTGCCCGGCTCAGACCCAGCCTGGCTTCACCGGGCCCGGGTCGTTCGCCGAGCGGGTGGCGATCCACGCGGCGGACGCGAACCTGGTGGCGCTGCCGGACACGGTGGACTTCGTCACCGCGGCCAGCCTGGGGTGCCGGTTCGCCACCGCGTATCGCGCGATCGTCACGCACGGGCGGCCGCGGCCCGGGGACTGGGTGGCGGTGCACGGCTGCGGCGGCGTGGGGCTGTCCGCCGTGATGATCGCGGTCGCGGTGGGGGCGCGGGTGCTCGCGGTGGATGTCTCGCCGGCTTCCCGGGCACGTGCTCAGGAACTGGGCGCTTCGGCGGTGGCCGAACCCGGGGCGCCGATCGTCGACCTGACCGGCGGCGGGGCGCACGTGTCGGTGGACGCGTTCGGCTCGCCAGACACCGCCGTCGCGTCGGTCCGGTGCCTGCGCCGCCGGGGACGGCACGTCCAAGTCGGGCTGCTGGCTGAGGCGTCCCTTCCGATGGACCTGGTGATCGCGCGGGAGCTGGAGATCCACGGCGCGCACGGCATGCCCGCGGGCGACTACCCGCCGATGATGGCGCTGGTCGCGAACGGGTCGCTGCGGCCTGACCTGCTTGTCGGGTCGGTGATCGGGCTGTCCGGGGCGGGGCGCGCGCTGGTCGCGATGGACGGGCCGGCCACCACCGCCGGAATGACGGTGATCGACCTCGGACTACGATGAGTGGGCCGGGGAGGAGCTGAGTAAACGTGAGCATTCTGGGCACCCGCGTGCGCCGCGTCGAGGACCCGCGATTCCTGACCACCGGCGGCATGTACACCGCCGACCTGCGGGACGAACGGCTGGCGGGCGCGTTGCATGTGTACTTCGTCCGGTCCACGGTCGCGCACGCGCGGCTTCGGTCGGTCGACGTCAGCGGCGCGCTTTCCGCGCCGGGGGTCGTCGCCGCGTTCACCGGGGACGACCTGGACTTGGCGCCTATCTCCCCGCCGATGCCCGGCATGGACGAGCTGATGACCCAGCCGCTGCTCGCGCGCGAGGTGGTCCGGTTTGTCGGCGAGCCCGTGGCGGTCGTCGTCACCGAGCAGGCGTACCAGGGTGAGGACGCCGCCGAGCTCGTGGACGTCGACTACGACGTGCTTCCCGCGGTCGTCGACATGGCGGACGCGGCGGACGGTCAGACGCTGCTGTTCCCCGCGTGCGACTCGAACGTGACCTGGACCTACGGGGACCCGGCCGAACTGGCCGCGGACCTGTTCGAGGGCTGCGAGGTCGTTGTCTCCCAGACGATAGAGAACCAGCGGGTGGCCCCGGCGCCGATGGAGACTCGGGCCGCGGCGGCCGTCTGGGAGGGTGACCGGCTGACGGCCTGGATCCCGAACCAGGGCGCGCAGGGCACCCGCGAAGAGCTGGCGAAGGCGCTGGGCACCGACGAGGACTCAGTCCGGGTCATCACCCCGGACGTGGGCGGCGCGTTCGGCGCGAAGTTCGGCGCCGACCCGGAGGCCGTGGTGGTCTGCTGGGTGGCGCGGCGGCTCGGCCGGGCCGCTCGCTGGGCGGAATCTCGTAACGAGAACCTGGTCGGCATGACGCACGGCCGGGCGCAGCGGCAGACGATCACGATCGGCGGCTCGCGATCCGGCGACGTGCAGGCATACCGGCTGGAAATCCTCCAGGACTCCGGCGCGTACCCGAGGTTCGGCGCGTTCCTGCCGTACCTGACGATCTTGATGGCGCCGGGGCCCTACGAGATCCCGCGCGCCGAGGCGGTGGCGCGGTCCGTGGTCACCACGACGACGCCGGTCGGCGCGTACCGGGGCGCCGGACGGCCGGAGGCGACCGCCGCGATCGAGCGGGCCATCGACCTGTTCGCCGCGGCGATCGCCATGGATCCCGCGGAAGTGCGGCGGCTGAACCTGCTGCCCACGTTCACCTCGCCGCACAAGACCGCGTTCGGGGCCACGTACGACACCGGGGACTACGGGGCTGCCTTGTCGCTGGCGTTGTCCGCCGCCGGATATGCCGCGCTACGCGACGAGCAGCGGGCGCGGCGAGACGCCGGTGCCGCGGTCCAGCTCGGCATCGGGCTCTCCTCGTATGTGGAGATCACCGGCCCGGGCGCCGAAGAGGGCGGCGCGAGCGAGAACGCCACCGTCGAGGTGCACCCCGACGGCAGCGCGACGATCCTGACCGGGACCTCGCCGCACGGCCAGGGGCACGAGACCGTGTGGGCGACGCTGGCCAGTGCCGAGCTCGGGATCCCGGTCGACATGATCACGGTGAAGTGGGGCGACACCGATCTGGTCCCGGAGGGCGGCGGCACCGGCGGGTCGCGCAGCCTGCAGCAGGGTGGCGCGGCGGTGCAGCAGGCCTCCCGTGACCTGCTGGAGGTGGCGCGGACGCGGGCCGGCGCCGAGCTTGAGGTGAGCCAGGCGGACCTGGTGTTCGACGCTTCGCGGTCGGAGTTCACGGTTGCCGGGGACCCGGACGTGGCGGTGTCGCTGGCGCATCTGGCGGAGAGCGAGCGGCTGTTCGTGCGCGCGGTGTTCCGCGCGCCGGGGCCGACGTTCCCGTTCGGCACGCACGTGGCCGTCGTCGAAGTGGACACCGAGACCGGCAAGGCGACGCTGCGCCGGATGGTGACCGTGGACGACGCCGGCACGGTGATCAACCCGCTGCTCGCCGAAGGCCAGCGGCACGGCGGCATCGCCCAGGGCGCCGCGCAGGCGCTGCTGGAGGAAGTCGTGTACGACGCGGACGGCAACCCGCTGACCGCGACGTTCGCCGACTACGCGTTCGTCACCGCCGCGGAGCTGCCGTCGTTCGAGCTGGCGGACATGGCGACGCCGACCACGTACAACCCGCTGGGCGCCAAGGGCATCGGCGAGGCCGGCACGATCGGGTCCACGCCCGCGGTGCAGAACGCGGTTGTCGACGCGCTGGCGCACCTGGGGGTGCGGCACATCGACATGCCGGCGACGCCGCAGCGGGTCTGGGAGGCGATCCAGGCCGCCCGCGCCTGAAGCTCGGCTTGCGAGGTTCGTAGGCCGCGTGGTTGTGACAACGACGCGCATAGAGCCGCCTGGTTGCCACAACCACGCGAAATCCGGCGGCCCGGCTAGAGGTGGTAGGCGTACTCGCGGTACTCGTCAGGGCCGCGTTCGCACACATAGAACTCCAGTTCCGGCCCGCACACCGCGGTATAGCCAAGTTCGGCGAGGCGATCGGTCACCCGGCGCGCGACGGTCCTTGGGTCCTCCGGCGCCGGCGATCCGTCCGGCAGGTGTGCGTCGCCGAGGCACCAGGCGGCGTTCGGCTCCCAGGGCAGCGGCGCCAGCGTGGCCAGGTCCGGAAATATCGTGATATCGGGGAGGCCCTGGTCAAGGCCGCCTGCCCGCCGTGCATCTGCCGCCCGTCGCGCCGACCAAGATCATCGCGGTGCACCTGAACCACCGGTCGCGCGTCGCGGAGTTCCAGGCGACGCTGCCGCCGGCACCGACGTATTTTCATAAGCCGGTGTCGGCTTTGGTGGGGCACCGCGGCGCCGTGGTGCGGCCGGCGGGGTGCAAGTACCTGAACTACGAGGGCGAGGTCGCCGTCGTGATCGGGCGGGTGTGCCGCGGGGTTCCGCCGTCGGAGGCCGGCTCGTACATCGCGGGGTACACGATCGGGAACGACTTCGGGCTGCACGACTTCCGGGACACCGACGCGGGGTCGATGCTGCGGGTCAAGGGGTCGGACACGATGGCGCCGCTCGGGCCCGGGCTGGTCACCGGGTGGGACTTCCATGGAAAGCGGGTGCGCACTCTCGTCAACGGCGAGGTGGTGCAGGACGGGTCGACCGACGAGATGACCTGGGACATGCACTACCTGGTCGCGGACATCGCGCGGACGATCACGCTGCTGCCCGGAGACGTGCTGCTGTCCGGCACCCCGGCGGGGTCACGCCCGGTCCAGCCGGGCGACGTCGTGTCGGTGTCGGTGGACGGGCTCGGCACGCTGACGAATCACGTGGTGGCGGGGCCGCTGCCGGTCGCCGGCGGGTACGGCGCGCAGCCGTCGGAGAGTGAGGAGGTCATCTCCACCGCGTTCGGCGGGGATTGGGAGTTCCGGGGTATCCGGCCGCCGCGGCGGTCGTGACCGAGGGCCCGCTTCTGCCCGCGTACCATCGACCCATGCCACGCCGCCTCAGCATCGGCAACGACCGTGACCTGGTCCAGGCCGAGCAGGACATCCGTGCGAAGATCGCGGGCGAACTCGCGCTGGATTTCGTCGCGATGGCCGCGGTGTCGAACATCTACCGGGCGGCGAACGCGATCCGGCATCAGATGGAGCGCGACGTGCTGGCCACCGAAGACCTCTCGTGGGCCGCGTTCACCGTGCTGTTCGTGCTGTGGATCTGGGGTGACCAGCAGACCAGGCACCTGGCCGCCGAGGCCGGGGTGACCAAGGGCACGCTCACCGGCGTGCTCAAGACGCTGGAGAAGCGCGGCCTGGCCCGCCGCCGCGCGCACGACGAGGACGGCCGGCTCGTGCTCGTCTCGCTGGAGCCCGCCGGTCTCGCCGTCATCGAGCGGCTTTTCCCGGCGTTCAACGCCGGGGAGGCGACGGCCAGTTCGGCCCTCACCGAGGACGAGAAGGAGCAGCTGGCCTACTTGCTGCGGAAGATCATCCGTTCGGTGGAGGCCGGCTGACGCTTTCACGACTCCAGGTATTTGATGGCGGCTATGACGCGGCGGTTGTCGGTATCGGAGGGTGCGAGGCCTAGCTTGTCGAAGATGTTCGCGACGTGTTTCTCCACGACCTTCGGCGAGATGAACAGCGCGGCGGCGATTGCGACGTTCGACCTGCCCTGGGCGATAAGCGAGAGGACCTCTTTCTCTCTGGGGGTGAGCGCGGCCAGGGTGTCCCGGCGCCGGCCGGCGCCGAGCAGTTGCCGGACCACCTCCGGGTCGAGCACGGTACCGCCCTGGGCGACCCGGGTGAGCGCGTCGATGAACTCGCTCACGTCCGCGACCCGGTCCTTGAGCAGGTAGCCGACCCCGGTCGGCGCGCTGGCGAACAGTTCGCTGGCCGCGTGCGCCTCGATGTACTGGGAAAACACCAGCACGCCCACCTTGGGGAAGTCCTGGTGGATGGCCTTGGCGGCACGCAGGCCCTCGTCGGTGTGCGACGGCGGCATCCGCACGTCGACGATCGCGACGTCGGGCTGGTGCTCGGCGATCGCCTTCCGCAGAGCCTCCGCGTCGCCGACCGCGGCGACCACGTCGTGGCCGCGGCGGGTGAGCGTCTGGGTGAGTCCGTCCCGCATGATCGCGGCGTCCTCGGCGATGACGATACGCATCAAGCATGCCTCGGGAGTTCGATGGTGATGGTGGTGGGGCCGCCCGGCGGGCTGTCGACCGTGAGCTGACCGTCGACGGTCTGCACACGCTCCAGCAGTCCGGCCAGTCCCCCGCGCGGCGCGACCCGGGCGCCGCCGGCGCCGTCGTCGGTGACGGCCAGTGCCAGCGGAGCGCTGCCGCTGTCTTGGACGCTGACCTGGATGTTGCGCGCGCCGCTGTGCTTGGCCGCGTTGGCGAGCAGCTCGGCGGTACAGAAGTAGGCGATCGCCTCGATGGCCGGCGAGGGTCGTTCCGCGATATCGACGGTGAGGGCGACGGGGATCGCGCTGGTCTCGGCCAGCATCGCCAGCGCCTCGCCCAGGCCGCGGTCGAGTACGGGCGGATGGATGCCTCGGGCCAGGTCACGCAGTTCGGTGAGGGTGTCCTTGGCGTTCTGATGCGCGCCGCCGAGAAGCTTCAGCGTGTCCGGGTCGGTGTCGGCCTGCGCCAGGTTCTCCTTGATCTCGCCGAGCGCCATGGCGAGCGCCGCGAGCCTGACCTGCGCGCCGTCGTGCAGGTCGCGCTCGATCCGGCGCAGCCGGGCCGCGGACTCGTCGACCGCGCGGGCACGCTTGGCCTCCAGATCGCTGGTCCGTTCGGCGGCGGCCAGGCGTTGCTCGAGCGAGACGTAGTAGGTCTTCCGGTAGGCGGCCGAGTCGCCGAGCACCCACGCGGCAAGCAAGGTCACGCCCACCGCCGCGATGGACAGCAGGAGGATCACCCCGGCGTTGGGCCCGTGCAGCGGCGCGTACCTGGCGATGGCGACCACCGCACCCAGCAGGCACACCACCAGGCCGGCGACCGAGGTCCGGCGGGCCCGGTAGGCGGCAAGCGTGTACAGCAGGATCACGATGGCGAAGTCGGTCACGCCGGGCGCCATGCCCGGCACGCTGCCCGATCCGAGGCCGAACGCTAGCTGGAACGACACGACGATCGCGGCGCCGCAGAAGGCCGCCACGGGGATCTGCCTGCGCACGGTCACGGTGGCGGCGAGCAACAGGTTGACGGCTACTCCGCGGGCCGTGGACAGCGGCTCCGGGGTGGGAAGCTGGCCGACGCCGGCGGCGAAGAGCAGGAGGCCGAGCATGCCGTCGGCCGCCCGCGGATGACCGCGCATCCATGCGTACGCCTGCTGCAGCACGCGCTCAGGATAGGCGGTCATCGCGGCGGCCTTCCGGGGTCAGTAGGAGACGGAGCCGGTGCCGTCCAGCAGGATGATCTGGGAGAGGAACCCGCTGGTCCCGTTGCAGACGGGCTTGACGTCCACCTCCTCGATAGTCACGGTCATGGCGAAGGTGCCGGTGATGCCCCGGTAAGCACCGGTACCTGAGCCGGCCACGATGGGCGCCTGCGCAGTGAACGAGACGCGGCCGGAGCAGTTGGCCGTGTTCCACTGCCAGCGCTTGCTCTCGGTCACGCCCCGGCCGATGGCCGCGATGCTGAGCCGGAACGAACCGTGCGTCATGTCCAGCCGAAGTTCGCTGGTGTGCTCCGGATCGATCTTGCCGTTCGGCAGGATGGTTTTGCCCTTTCCGTAGTCACCGACCGCGCCAGTGGCTATCTCCTGGAAGTACGGTCCGTCGCTGTTTACACTCCAGACGATCAAATGGCTGCGGCCGGTGGGCGACGCGGCGGCGGCGCTCGCGGTGGCGATGCCGGCAGTGAGGATGGCCGCGGTCGCTATCGCGGTGAGCTTCTTGTGGTTCATCAGGGTCTCCTCAGGCGTCGCGGCGGCTGAACTGGGCAGCGCCGATGGTGAGCAGGACTGCGGCATAGCAGGCGAAGACGGCCAGTTCGCCCCAGGCGGAGAACATGTGCGGCGGGTTCGAGCCGTTGGTGGTGGTCATCGCCGACAGCGCGTCGCCGCCGGGCACCCAGCGCACCAGGGCGTGCTCAAGCGAACCGGGCAGTGCCTTGATCAGCTGCGGCAGCAGTGCGAGGACACCGTAGGCGATGGTCAGGCCCCCGGCGGTGCTGCGCACGATCGCGCCGATCGCGTAGGCGAGCAGGCCGCAGACCTCGACATACAGGGCGGTGATCAGCACCGACCGCAGCTCAGCCGGGTTGGACAGCGACATCGACACGTGGGTGGGCGCCAGCAGCGCCTTGCCGAGGAAGAAGGTGCCGAAGCTGGTCACCAGCGACAACGCGAGGCTGACCCCGGCGAACACGGCCAGCTTGGACCAGTAGAGCACCCGGCGGCGCGGCATCACGGTCAGCGAGGTGCGGATCATCCCGGTGCCGTACTCCGAGGTGATCATCAGCGCGCCGAACACCACGATGATCAGCTGGCCGAGCAGCGCTAGGCCGATCACGCTGTCCTGAGTACCGTCGAAGCTCGACTTGTCCGGCGCCGCCATCGTCGGCCACTGGTGCACGGTCGCCAGGCAGTACGCGACACACCAGGTGACGGCGGCGAGCACCAGCAGGAACAGCGACCAGTAGGTGGACCGGACCGAGCGGATCTTAGTGAACTCGGAGCGGATGGTCCGGCGGGAGTCAATCATCAGGGTTGTCATCTCAGGCCTCCACGTGGGTTCTGGCGTGGTACTCGACGCTGTCCGCGGTCAGTTCCATGAAGGCGTGCTCCAGTGACACCTTCGTCTGGGCAAGGTGATGGACCGGGATCGAGGCGGCGAACGCGACGTCGGCGACTTGGCGCTCGGTCCGGCCGCGAACCTCGATCGTCCCGTCGGTCCTGGTGGTGACGGTCGCGCCGGCGGCGGTGAGCGCGCTGGCCAGCCTGGCCGGCTCTGGAGTACGGACCTCGACCGCCTGGCCGGATCCGCGGGCGATGAACTCCGCCATGCCGCAGTCGGCGATGAGCTTGCCGCGCCCGATGACCAGCAGGTGGTCCGCGGTGTACTCCATCTCCGACATGAGGTGGCTGGACACGAAGACGGTGCGACCTTCGGCGGCCAGTGACTTCATCAGGTTCCTGATCCACAAGATGCCTTCGGGGTCGAGGCCGTTCACCGGTTCGTCGAACATCAGGATCCCCGGGTCGCCGAGCAGCGCGGCGGCGATGCCGAGGCGCTGCCGCATGCCGAGGGAGAAGCCTTTTGAGCGCTTGCTCGCCACCTCGGGCAGGCCAACGACCTGGAGCACCTCGTCCACCCTGCGCTTGCCGATCCCGTTGGTCTGGGCCAGGCAGAGCAGGTGGTTGCGGGCACTCCGCCCGCCGTGCACCGCACCGGCGTCCAGCAGCGCGCCGACCTCGTGCATCGGGTTTTGCGATCGCGGGTACGGCTTGCCGTTAACGGTGACCGTGCCCTCGGACGGAAGGTCCAGGCCGAGGATCATCCGCATCGTCGTCGACTTCCCGGCGCCATTCGGCCCGAGGAAGCCGGTAACCATTCCCGGCCGGACCGTGAAGCTCAGGTCGTTCACCGCGATCGTGCTGCCGTATCGCTTGACTAGCCCGCGTGCCTCGATCATCCGGACACCTCCCTACGTAGCGTGATTGCATACGGGAATTACGCTACGGACGGTGCCCGCCGGGCGGCAGCAGACTGTCACCCATCTTCACCTAGGGGATAACCCACCCCTCGGGTTGCTGGGCTGTTGAGACAATTGGTGCCACAGGCGTCCTTGCGGCACGTGTGGCTCGTGGGTGTGCCGCTCGGTCCGGCTTCTATGCGCAGCCAGCGCCCCTCGTATTCGAATATTTTGCGCGTTTCGGGCGTGCTATCGGGCTGGCTGGATTATTGCGGACACTTACCCCCCCGATCTGGGGGGGTAAGTGTCCGCAATCATTTTCGGGATCGGGCAAGTCGTGAAATGTCGGGCGCGGCGGGGGCAGGGCCGGCCGAGCTGGGCGCCGTGCCGGGGCGGACGCGGGGCGCGGGGCGGGGGCGCGGGGCGGACGCGGCGCGCGGCGGGGCGGGGCGGGGCGGGGGCGACGTGCGGGGGTGGGCGGCGGTTAGGGGTGGGCGAGGGTTAGGGCGGTGGTTACTAGGGTGGCGGCGCGGCGGCGGGCGGCGGGTTCTTCGCGGATGGTCTGGGCGAGGAACTCGTCGGGGTCGAGGCCGGCGCGGGTCACTTCGGCGGCGCCGCCGTTGTCGAGCCAGCGCTTGAGCTGGGGGCCGTCGACCTCGGGGTGGAACTGGACGCCAAGGTGGCGCCCGACGGCGAACGCTTGCACGCACAGGTCGCTGGTGGCCAGCACGCGGGCCGATTCCGGGAGCACGCAGCGGTCGTAGTGGAATTCCAGCCACGGGCCCGGCGGGACCTGATCGGGAGCCACGGACGAAACGTGGGTCCAGCCGATCTCCAGTCGCGGCGAGCGTTCGACCCGGCCGCCCGCCATGGCGCACAGGGCCTGGCCGCCGAAGCAGATGCCGAGCACCGGCACGCCGGCCGCGTCTGCGCCACGCAGCCACGCGAGTTCGGAAGCGATCCACGGGAGGCCGTCGTTCATCGAGGGAATCGCGCCGAGCACCACGATGTGATCGACCCCGGCCAGCCCGGGCAGCGGGCCGTCGTCAGGGAACAGCCGGACGTCCAGCTCAGCGCCGCGCTCGCGGAAGGCCTCGGCGATGAAACCCGCCGAATCGACGTCGTGATGACGAACCACCAGTACCAGCACGACTGGACCTCCCTATCGTTTGATGCCAAACTATCTCTCATGATCAGCACTGTCGACCTCACGGACCTCGACATGTGGGCCGAGGGCGTGCCCTATGACGAGTTTGCCAGGCTGCGGCGGGAATCTCCCGTCGCCTGGTTCGAAGAGGCTCCGCCGAACTCGGGTTTCTGGTCCGTGCACCGGTATGCCGACATCGTCGCCGCCAGCCGGGACGTCGCGACGTTCTCCTCCCGCCGCGGCGTCTCGTTCGGGGAACCGACCGACGAGGACATGGCGGCTCGCACCACGATCATCGACCTTGACCCGCCAGAGCACACCCGGTTGCGCAAGGTCGTGTCCGGCGCGTCGCAGTTCATCGACGACGCGGCCACGGTCGAAGCGTTCTGCGTGGATGTCATGGAACGGGTCGCCACCTATTGACGCAGATCGTTTGGGTCCTTACGATCTGGCCATGGAGTATGAGCGGCTTGGTGCGAAGGTGCTGTCACTGCCCGACGTGATCGCTCAGTCGGTCGGTTTCATGGGGCCGGTGTTCTCGTCGGCCTTCGTCATCCCGCTGGTGGTGGGCGTGGTCAGCGCGTCCGGCAAGGGCGGCGGAGTCGCCGCTCCGCTATCGGTGCTGATCGCCGCCGTCGGCGTGTTCGCGATCGGCTGGATCGTGTCGTCGTACGCGAAGCAGATCCACGCGGCCGGATCGCTCTACGACTACGTCTCGCGCGGGCTCGGGGCGCGGCCGGGAACCGCCGCCGGATGGCTCTATTACTCGGGCGTCACGGTGCTGCTGACCGGGCTGCTGATGCTCGTCGGCGGCTACCTCCAGTCCACGATCGCGGCCGAGTTCAACGTGAACCCGCTGCCGTTCTGGGCCTGGACGCTGCTGGTCATCGCGCTGATCGGGGCGGTGCTGTACCTCGGCGTGCGGATTTCGGTGCGGGCGCAGCTCGTGCTCGCGCTGGTGTCGATGATCGCGGTCACCGCCTTCTTCATCATGGTGCTCGTCAAGCTGGGCTCGGCGATCAGCGGCCGCCCGTTCAACCCGGCCGCGGCGGCGGACGGCTGGGGCGGCATCTTCTTCGGCGTGCTGTACGGGGTGCTGCTGTTCGTCGGCTTCGAGACCGCGGCGAACCTGGCCGAGGAATCCCGCGAGCCGGAGCGGCACATTCCCGCCGCCGTCATGATCACCGCGGCGATCGCCACCGCGTTCTTCGTGCTCGCCGCGTACGTCGAGGTCGCGGGGTTCCACTACAACCTGAAGACGATCGGCGCGGCGGCGGGCGCGCCGCTGTTCGCGCTCGGCGCCCCGGCGCACGCCGGCGGGTACGGCGGCACCTGGATCGACCGGATGCTCGAGCTCGTCGTGCTGTTCGACATGCTCGCGGTGTGCCTCGGCGCGGCGGTGGCGGCCACCCGCGGCATCTTCGCGATGGCGCGGGACCGGCGGGTGCCGGGGTTTTTGGCACTTGTGTCCAAGCGCCGGGACACCCCGCTCGGCGCGACGCTGTTCGTGACCGGCGCGTCACTGCTGACGCTGGCTCTTACCCAGTGGTGGAAGGGGTTGTTCGCGCTGCCGTCCACGCCGCACTACGCGGCGATGTTCAGCTGGGGATCGACGTACGGCGCGTTCGCGCTGGTGGTCGTGTACCTGATGATGGGGCTGGGGTCGGTGCGGAGCTTCAGGTCGTTGAACCCGGGGGCGCGGGCCCGGCTGTTCGTGTCGGCGGTGCTGGCGGTGCTGATCACCGCGGGGTCCTGTCTTGCGGTCGGTCGCCGCCGCGACCGGGGCGCTGGATGTGGTGTGCGACGTCAGCCGCGAGGAGGCCGTCGACCGGGCGGTGTCCGAGGTGCTGGACAGGTTCGGCGGGCTGGACGGCCTGGTGCTGAGCGCGGGTGTGATCGTGCCGGGCGGGGTTTCCGAGCTGTCTGCCGAAGACTGGTCGGCGATGCTGGCGGTCAACCTGACCGGCGCGTTCCTGGTCGCCCGGGCGTGCCTGCCGGCGCTGCTGGCCGCGCGCGGCTCGGTCGTGTCGGTGGCGTCGGTGGCCGCGTTGCGCGCGGCGTCCTCGATGGCGGGCTACGCGGCGGCCAAGGCCGGGCTGGTGCTGCTCACCCAGTCGCTCGCGGTGGATCACGCGGCCGCCGGCCTGCGGGCCAACGTGGTGTGCCCGGGCTGGACGGTGACGGAGATGGCCGACTCGGAGATGGCCGAGTTCGGTTCGTCGCGGGGGCTGTCGGTCGCTGAGGCGTATGACGAGGTGACCGCGCTGGTGCCGGCCCGGCGCGCGGCAGCGGCGGACGAGGTCGCGTCGGTGGTCGTATGGCTGCTGTCGGACGCCGCCTCGTACGTGAACGGGGCGGTGATCCCGGTCGACGGCGCGGCCGCCGCGGTCGACGTGGGGACGCTCCCGTTCGATCCCCGGGTCACGGTGCGGCGTCCGCCGCCGGGCTAGTCCCCCACTGGCCGGGCTGGTAGTCGCCGGCCGGCTGGCGGGTGATGACGTTCACGCGGTTGTAGGTGTTGATGACCGCGATCAACGACACCAGGGCGGCGAGCTGATCCTCGTCGTAGTACTTCGCGGCGTTCCGCCATGCCTCGTCCGTGACGCCGCCGGCGGCGTCGGCGAGCCGGGTGCCCTGCTCGGCCAGCTCCAGTGCCGCCCGCTCCGCGTCGGTGAAGACCTTTGCTTCCCGCCACGCCGCCACCATGTTCAGCCGGGCCGCGGTTTCCCCGGCGTATTCGGCATCCTTGGTGTGCATGTCGAGGCAGGCGGCGCAGCCGTTGATCTGGCTGGCACGGATCTTCACCAGCTCCTGCGTCGAGGCCGGCACGGTCGACTTGGAAATGACAGCGCCCGCCGAACCGAGGTACTTCGAGAACTTCGATCCGATCGGGCTGTCGTAGTACGTGAGCCGTGCTTCCATGGCTGTCTCCCTGTCCATGCCTGCCGATACACCCCACTGACGTACCGGCCCCCGCGAATGTGACAGAAGGTCAGCGGGGCCCAGCCGGGTCAGCGCGGCTGCCTGGCCGCGAACCCGCGCTGCCTGGCCGCCTCGTACAGCGCGATCGCGCCGGCGTTCGCGGCGTTCAGCGAGCTGGCGGAGCCGGCGATCGGAATGCGGACCACGACATCGCACGCCTCGCGCCAGGCGGTGCTCAGCCCGGTCGTCTCGTTGCCGACGACGAGCAGGGTCGGCCGGGTCAGGTCGTGGTCGGCGATGCCGGCCGTGCCGTGCTCGTCGGTGCCGACCACGGCGATCGGCAGGCCGCCGCGGCGCAGGGACGCGACCCAGGTCAGCACGCCCTGCGGGGACGCGTCGCGGACCACGGGCACGGCGAACAGGGAGCCGGTGCTGGCGCGGACCGACTTCGGGTCGTAGGGGTCGGCGGCGTGACCGGTCACCACGACCCCGGCCACACCGAACGCATCTGCCGAACGCACCAGCGTCCCGATGTTGCCAGGGCTGGACGGCCGGTCGAAGGCAAGGCACAAGAAGTCCGCGGCCGTCGCGATCCGCGCGTAGTCGTCCGGCGGAATCGCGGCGACGGCCAGCAGTTCGGGCGGCTCGTCCGTCTTCTCCCCCAGTTCGGCGATGAGCTCAGACGCCATCGCCACGTGTTCGGCCTGCCCGGCAGTGTCGCGCAGGGTCCCGGTCGCCCACTGGGAGAGGGTCCGGCCGTCGTCGTAGATCAGCGCGCGGATCGGCCAGCCCCGCTGGACCGCGACCGTGACCGGGCGGACGCCGTGCACCAGGAACTCGCCGGTGCGCTGCCGCTTCTGCCGGCTGCCCAGCAGCGCCTGCCACTGCTGGAAGCGCGCGTTGCGCACGGAAATCCGGGTGCTTCGCGGCACGGGCCTTCCTACCCTCGATGACTGTGGACCACATACTGCGAACCGAACGGCTGGTCCTCCGGCCGGTTACGGTGCACGACCATACCGCTCTGCTCGCGCACTGGACCGACCCGGTGGTCCGGCGATTCCTGTTCGACGACGAGGTGCTGCCGCCGGACGAGGTCCTGGCGGTCATCGCGGAAAGCGAGTCGACCTTCGCCGACGGCGGGTACGGGATCTGGGCGGTTCAGGCCGCCGGCGAACTGGCCGCCGGCGAGCAGGCCGCCGGCGAGCTGGCCGGAACCGCGGGGCTCCGGCCGCTTGAGGACCTCGGGATCGAGCTGGTGTACAGCCTGTCGCCGCCCGCCTGGAGGAAGGGCTACGCGACCGAGGCGGCGGGCGCCGTGCTGGACTACGCGTTCGGCCCGCTGGGCCTGCCCGAAGTCCTCGCCGAGATCGACCAGGGCAACGCCGCGTCGGTCGCGGTCATCGAGCGCCTCGGCATGGTGCCGTACGACCTCGTGCCGGGCGTCCTCGGACCGATGACACGGTATCGCAAAGTCCGCTAAGCTCGGACGCACGTGCATATGCACGTGCGATAAGCTCCTCGGTGTCCTTGCCCGGATAGGAGGTCCCGCGTTGGCGCAGATCCGGCCATTAATTCCCCGTTACTTGCCGGCGGTCTCCTCCCCGATCGGCGGTGGCCTGATCGAACTCGGGCACGGCGGCGTCTGGGCGGCCGTCGCCGTGGGCGCCGCTCCGTATGCCGTCTACGGGCTGCTGTACACGGTGTTCGGCATCGTGCACCTCGCCGCGGCGCTGCGGTACCTGTGCGCCGGGCCCAGCGGGCAGCAGGCGATGGAGCGGCTGATCACGGTCTCGGCCGGCGCCGTGGTCACCGTGCTGGCCAGCGCCCGCCGTACAACTGCGGGGGACTCGGCCGTATCCTCCGATAAGTGACCGCTACGCTCGCCTCCAGAGTGCGTTCGGGCCCATTCCGTGAACTGCCGCCGGAGGCCGCGATCCTCTCGGCGGTCTCGTTCACGGTGGCGCTCGGCTACGGGATCGTGGCTCCGGCCATCCCGGCGTTCGCCCGGCAGTTCGGCGTCAGCGTCGCCGCGGCGGCGAGCGTGATCAGCGCCTTCGCGCTGATGCGGGTGGCGGGTGCGCTGCCCGCCGGGCGGCTGGTGGACCGGTTCGGTTCGCGGGCGGTGATGGCGACCGGCATCTCCGTGGTCGCGGTGAGCAGCGTGCTGGCCGGGTTCTCCCGGTCGTTCGTCCAGCTCCTGGTGCTGCGCGGCGTGGGCGGGCTCGGCTCGGCGATGTTCTCGGTCAGCGCCCAGGCGCTGCTGCTGGCCAGCGTGCCCAGCGACCTGCGCGGCCGGGCCAGCGGCGTGTACAGCGGCGGTTTCCTGCTCGGCGGGATCAGTGGGCCAGCGCTGGGCGGGATCGTCGCCGCCTGGTCGCTGCGCGCGCCGTTCTTCCTGTACGGCGGGCTGCTGCTGGTGCCGGCGGCGATCGCCGCGTTCGGGCTGCGATCCGGGTCACGCATGCGCCCCGATCGCGCCCGCACCGACGGCGGGTTCGCGGCGCTGGCCGAGGCGCTGCGCAGCCGCGCCTACCGGGCAGCCGCCGCGGCGAACCTGGCCGACGGCTTCGCCGTGCTCGGCGTGCGCGGCGCGATCATCCCGCTGTTCGTCCGGGACTCGCTGCACCGCTCGGCGACCTGGACCGGGATCGGATTCCTGCTGTTCGCGGCCCTCAACGGGGCCGCGCTGCTGCCCGCCGGGCGCATCGCCGACACGCTCGGCCGGCGGCCGGTCATCGTGGCGGGCTGCGCCATCTCCGCGGCGGGCATGGTGATGCTCGCGGTGCTGCCCGGGCTGTGGGCATACCTCGGGGCGCTCGCGGTGGCGGGCTTCGGCTCCGGGCTGCTCGACGTCGCGCCGGCCGCGATGATCGGCGACCTGCTCGACGGCCGCGGCGGGGGCATCATGGTCGCGTTCTACCAGATGGCCGGCGACATCGGCTCGGTCACCGGCCCCATCGCGGCCGGCTTCCTGGTCGACAGCGCGTCCTACCCCGCCGCGTTCGCCCTGGCCGCCGCCGTCCTCGGCGCCGCCGCCCTGCTCGGCCTGGTCTCCCCGGAAACCCGAAAAAGCCCCTTACGCAGAACGAGCGGTGGTCGCACGAGCCGGGACCTCCTCTGCCCACCAGCAGCAACTTCTTCGCGCGGACGGGAACCTCCTCAGCCCCACCAGCAACCGCTTGGCGCAGAGCGACCTGTGGCCCCACAAACCCTGCACCTCCTAGGCCCCACCAGAAACTCCCTTTACGCTACAGCTGTCTTCTTACCCGAACGTCGACCACAAACCGGTTCATATCGGGCGGCTAGCCCCTCCGAACGGGTAAAAAGACAACCGTTGCGCTACATGTAGCCCTCAGCGGATGGCCCGGCCGACGGGCACACTGAGGGGATGGGGGACGAGATGCTCGGCCGGCTTCGGGTGGTGCTGACCGAGCGGGCGGGCATGGATGTGGTGGCGCTGCGGCCGGCGGACGGCGGCGAGTCGAAGAGCGCGTTTCTGGTCACCGACCGGACGGGTACGGTTAGCGTGCTCAAGATCATGCCGGATCCGGGCGCCGAAGGTCCGGGCTACCTACGCACGATGGACGGGATACTGACCCGATTGCGGCGCCGCGGCTATCCGGCACCGCGGCTAAGCGCGTTCGGCACCGCCGAAGGGTTCCTGTACTGGGTGCAGGAGCGGCTGCCCGGGAGTCCCCTCGATACCCGTGACGCGGGACTGGTTCTCCGGCTGCTGCCGGAGCTGTTCCGGCTCAACGACGCGCAGGCGGGCCTGGGCACCGGCAAGCCCGGCTGGCGCGAGCTCATCGTCCGGACGCTGACCGAAGGCGGCGACGGATACTGCCTGCACGCCACACTAAGCTCGGCCGCCCCAGAGATCCTGCACGCGGTCCGCGGCATCGGCGAGCGCCACGGCGACAGCATCCCGGACGGCGGCGACTACGTGCACTTCGACTTCAACCCCGCCAACCTGCTGACCGACGGCAGCTCGATCACCGGCGTGATCGACATCAACCCGCCGGCACTGGCCGGGGACCGGGCCTTCGACCTGGCGACGCTGCTGTTCTACGGCTACTACCACGAGGAGGTTCGCGACCGGCTCTGGACGCGCATCCTGGAACTGACCAGCCGGCCCGCGGCCCGTGCCTACCTCGCCCACATGGTGCTCCGGCAGGTCGAGTGGTCGCTGCGGCACTATCCTGATGCGGCGGCGACCCGGCGGTTTGTTCACCTGGCGGTCCTGATCATCGACGATATCGGCAGGAAGTAGGGAAGCAGCCATGGCCCGTCCCGCTCCCCGGCACGACCGCGATGCTGGCGGCCCGGCCGACCTGCTGGCCGCGAAGGCAGCGGTGCGCGACGAGGTGTGGACCGCGATGCGGGCCGCGAAAGTTGCCCGGTTCCCTGGCGCGGCCGGGCGGATCCCGAACTTCACCGGCGCGGAGGCCGCCGCGCAGCGGCTGCGAGACACCGAGATATGGCAGGCCGCCGGGACGCTGAAAGCCAACCCGGACTCGCCGCAGTTGCCGGTCCGGCAGCGCGCGCTCGAGGACGGCAAGGTCGTCTACATGGCGGTGCCGCGCCTCGCCGACGAGCAGCCGTTCTTCGCGCTCGACCCGGCACTGCTGACCGTGCCGCCGCGTCAGGCGGCGTCGATCAGCGGCGCCGAACGCGCGGCCCGCCGGGTCGCGCTGGCCGACCTGACCCCGGTCGACCTTGTCGTGATGGGCTCGGTCGCGGTCAGCGCGGACGGCGCCCGGCTCGGCAAGGGCGGCGGCTTCGCGGACCTGGAATTCGCGCTGGCCACGGCCGCCGGCCTGATCGGTCCGCACACCGTATCGGTCACCACCGTCCACGAACTCCAGCTCCAGCCCGTCGGCACGATCCCGTGCACCGGCCATGACGTGCTCGTCGACGTGATCGTCACCCCTGATCGGGTGATCGACTGCCGGCCGTCGCACGGCACCCGGCCGCTCGCCGCGATCCGGTGGGAGGATCTCACCGAGGAGAAGATCGCCGCGATACCGCTGCTCGCGCGACGGAGAGCGGAGGCGGGGGAAGCACCGCTGTCGTTATGAATAACCCGCCGAGGTAAGCGAGGACGGCGAGCACGCGGCGGTGGTCGGAGTCCGACGGCGGGAGCCCGAGCTTGCTGAAGATGTTGCTGATGTGCTTTTCGACCGCGCGCTCGGAGACCGCCAGGTGGAGGGCAATGGCGCTGTTGGAGCGGCCTTCTGCCATGAGGGCGAGGACGTCGAGCTCACGGGCGGTGAGCGCCGCGAGCGTGCTGGCGTGGCGGCTGGCGTTCAGCAGGCCGCTGACGACTTCGGGGTCGAGCGCGGTGCCGCCCGCGGCGATCCTCGCGATCGCGTCGGTGAACTCGGCGACGTTGGCGACCCGGTCCTTGAGCAGGTAACCGACCCCGCCGGAGCGGGCGGCGAGCAGGTCGGCGGCGTACCGGGTCTCGACGTACTGGGAAAACACCAGGATGCCCACGCCCGGGTGGTCGCGGCGGATCGCGGTCGCGGCGCGCAGGCCCTCGTCGGTGTGGCCGGGCGGCATCCGCACGTCGACGATCGCGACGTCGGGTGCGTGGGCGGCCACCGCGTCCTTGAGCGCCTCGGCGTTGCCGACCGCGGCTACTATCTCGTGCCCGCGGTCGGTGAGGATCTCGGCGAGTCCGGCCCTGATCACGGCGGCGTCCTCGGCGATCACTATGCGCATGCTGGTCCTTTTAAGCGTGGGATGGCAGCTCGACGGTCACCGTCGTGGGCCCGCCGCGCGGGCTGTCGATCTCCATGCGGCCGTCGACGGTGCGGATGCGTTCGGCCAGGCCGCGCAGACCACCGCGCGGCACCGGGTGCGCGCCGCCATGGCCGTCGTCGGTGACGCGGACCCGGAGCAGGCCGGGGACATGCACGGCTTCGAGCGTGGCGTGCCGGGCGCCGCTGTGCTTGGCGACGTTGGTGAGCAGCTCGGCGGCGCAGCCGTGCGTTCCGGATACGGCTAGCACGCTAGTGGGGCAGCGGACCTCCGGCCAGGGCGATGATCACCCCGACCGCCGCGGCGGCAAGCAGCGTGAGGACCACGCCGCGGCGCAGTCCGAGCAGGAGCGCCGCGGCTCCGGCGAGGACGGCGAACTGCCACGGCTCGGTGAGCACGCGGGCCAGTGGTATCGCCGAACCGAGGATCGCGCCGATAGCCGCCGGGCCGCTGCCGTCGAGGAACTCCGTGGCGTGGCGGTTGCCGCGCAGGGCACCGAAGCGAGGGGCGCCGCCGAGCACGAAGATGAAGGACGGGGAGAACGCGACCAGCGCGGCGAGCAGGCCGCCGCCGAGGCCCGCGGCGGCGTAGCCGACGGTGGCGACGGTCTGCACGACGGGGCCGGGGGTGATCTGGCCGAGCGCGACGCCGTTGAGGAACTGGGCGTTGGTCATCCAGTGGTGTCCGGTCGCGTCGGCCTGCATGAGCGGGATGATCACGAAGCCGCCGCCGAAGGACAGCGCGCCCACCTTCAATGCGGTCCAGGCAACGGGCAGCAGCGCGGCGGCGCCGACCAGCGTTTTGACCGGGCCAGCCCGCACGGGCAAGAAGAGCGCGCTCGCGCTGCCCGCACGCGGATTCCGGACCGCAAGCTCGACCGCGCCACAGCCCAGCAGGACGAGCACCAGCCACGGGCCGATGGTCGCGGCCGCCGCGCCGCCCGCGAGCAGGTAACAGGTCCAGCGCACCCGCCGGCCGTCGGCCGCGCGTTTCCAGCTCGGCCCGGCCAGCGACCAGCCGGCCTGCACCGCCACGGCCGCGACGGCGGCGTCCGCGCCGGCCCCCGCCCCGCGCACCCACAGCGGCGGGGTCCCCGCGAGGAACAGCACCGACAGGGCAAGGATCGCGATCAGGCCGGGCACGATGAACGCGATGCCGCCGACCAGCCCGCCGATCCTGCCGCGGACCCGCCAGGCGCAGAAGATCGCCAGCTGGGTGGAGGCGGGGCCGGGCAGCAGATTGCAGGCCGCGATCGCGTCCTCGAACTCCCTGGCGTCCAGCCAGTTCCGCTGGCCGACGCACAGCCTGCGCAGCAGCGCGATGTGCGCGGGCGGGCCGCCGAAGCCGATGCAGCCGATCCTGCCCCATTCCCACAGCACGGTGCGGAGGCTGGGCCGGACCATGGCTACCCGGCCTCGCTACCGATGCGGGCGAGCAGGAACCCGATGCGGGTCCGCAGGTCGGCCGCCACCTCGCGGAGGGCCTGGTAATCGGGCGGCTCGGGGATGCTCCAGTGGATCACTTCCGCTGCGCCAGGAAACTCCGGGCAGACCTCACGGACCTTGTCGCACAGGCTGATCACGTAGTCGAACCGCTGATCCGCGAACTCGCTCAGGTGCTTTGGCCGGCGTGAGCCGATGTCGATGCCCTGCTCGCGCATGACCCGGATCGCGTCCGGGCGCAGCGGCTTGGGGTGGCTGCCGGCGCTGGCGACGGTAACCGCTCCCCCGGCCAGCTGCTCCAGGATCGCCTGGGCCAGCTGTGACCTGGCGCTGTTCCCGGTACACAAGAACAGCACCCGGGCCTGCAGCTCGACCGGCGGGGTGGGCCGCGGACGCAGCCGGAGCCCGGGATGCAGCGCCGCCCCCGCCGCGGCCAGCGCCTCGCCGCAGCGCGCCAGGTCGACGCTGTAGTACGCGTCACGGCCATCGGCCGAACTGCGCCGCATCCGCACCAGCCCGCCGGCGCGCAGCCGACCCAGATGGTAGGACACCAGGTTCTGCGGCTCGTTGATAAGCGCCGTCAGCTCCCGGACCTGCCGGTCGCTGCGCGCCAACTCGGTGAGCAGCCGCCAGCGCAGCCGGTGTCCGGCCAGCCCTAGGAAGCCCGGCGGCTCCGTTTCCTGCCATACCGCCACATCAGCACGGTACATCAAACCAAATTGATCAATCAATCCAGTTTGATATGCATTAGCCCGTCGTCACGGCACCCGCAGGACGACGAAGCGACCTCTGGACCGGGCGACGCCGGGCCCGGCCCATTCGGCGGTGATGTGCCCCAGGGTTCCCGACATGAGCCCCGGAGCATTGGCGCGGAGCGTCCGGTTGACCCTGAGCATCACCGGTCCGGGCGTGCCGACGGGCCGTACCGTGACGTCGGTGCTGCGCGGCCCGTCCGCTATGTCGATGATCGTGACGGGCAGCGCCCCGGTGTTACCCGTGGTGCTCCGGGTCACTGAGGGGTCGGTGGTGTCGCTGATGTTCTGCGCCTGCGGCTCGGCCTCACCCAGGAGCAGGGCGAACAGCTGAGTCACGAGGACCGGATCGCGCGTTCCGTCATAGATCCACCGCGCGCCGAGGACGCCGTGCTCCGCCGTGCCGATCAGCGCGTCTTGGGTGCCTGGGATCGGGGCACCGCGATAGCTGAGCGGCACGTGATAGGTGACCGGCGTGTCACCGGAGTCGTCGGTGACGGCCATGAACTCAAGCCCGACCTCTCCGTCGGGATCATCCAGCCGGAATCCGCCGGCTTTCTCCAGCCGCGGCTGTGTTTCGCTCTGGTACCAGGGCTGGCATGGTAGCCACGAGGTCAGCAGCTCCAGCTTCGTCGGCGTCAGCGTGGTCGGGTGAATGATCGCCATGCGGCCATCTTGTCACCGGCCGCCCCGACCGACGTCACGCGGCCGGTTCGTGGGTGCGATCATGGGCTGATGACGACGTGGCGCGATGTCGAAGTGGCCGAGCCCGAGTTCGCTCAACGTGTGCGGGCGTTGTTCGACGCGCACCGGCACAAGACGATCGCGACCGTGCGGGCCGACGGGTCGCCGCGGATCTCGGGGATCGAGACGGTCTTCGAAGACGGAGAACTGGTCTTCGGCTCGATGCCGGACGCGCGCAAGGGCGCCGACCTGCGCCGGGATCCCCGGTTCGCCCTGCACAGCGCCACGGTCGACCCCGTCGAAGGCGCCGAGGCGCAGTGGCCGGGCGAGGCGAAGATCTCCGGCCGGGCGGTGGCCGTGGGGCCGGATGGCACCAGCTTCCACGCCGACATAACGGAGGTCGTGCACACTCACCTCGACGAGAAGGCCACGTTGCTGGTCATCGAGTGGTGGACACCTGCGCACGGGATGCGGCGGGTCGAGCGCGAGTGAGCCCTCGGGTCGGCCGTAGGGTCAGCCGTCGGGTCAGCCGCGTTTCGCCGTGACAAGAGCCGCGACCGTGCTCGCGCGGACCGGCCGCCCGAGTCGTGCGTAGAGAGCCGCGTTCTCCTGCTCGAGGGCCTGGCGCTGCTCCGGGGAGAGCCGGGCGTGGAACGACATCGTGCGCAAGACCGCGGTGAGTTCGTCAGCGGTGTGCTCCACGAGCCGCGGGACGACCGCCACCTGGACATCGGTGAACAGGTCGCTGGCGTAGTGCTGCGCCACGTCGTGGCTGCCCAGCCATGCCCATACCCGCGAGACATTCGCCCGGCGCTGTTCGGCCCCGGCAAGCGTGGCGTCGAGATCCCGGTAGGCCGGCCAGCTGGCGGCAATGTCCGGTGCGACCTTCCGCACCGCGGCCAGCGCCGCTTCCTGGTCGTGCTTGGTGCGCTCCTCGGCCAGCCCGAAATAGGACAGGAGCGCGAGGGTTCCGCGCGGAACCAGCACGTCAGCGATCTTGCGCCAGCTCACCTCGGGATCGACCCAGTGCAGCGCGGATGCCGAGAACACGGCCGCGAAGTGCTCGCTGGGGAGCCCGGCGTCCTCAAACCGGGTGTTTATGAGTTTCACCCCACCGTCCAGGTTCTGCCTGGCTAGTGCCAGCAGGTTCGCGCCGGGTTCGAGCGCTGTCACGTGCAGGCCCCGGGCGACGAGGCTGCGAGTTAGCTGCCCGGTCCCGCACCCGATCTCGAGCACCCGGTCACCGGGTCCGATACCCGCGACGCGGCATGCCTGGTCGACGAGCTCGTCGGGGTACGCGGGACGGTTGCGGTCATACTCGGCCGCTATCTCGTCGAAGACCTTGCCGTAGTGGCGCGGGATCGATGTCATGCGGCGTCCCTTCGATCTTCGATCGGCTGGCTTCTCGCGTGCCCCACGTTAGTCGGGCCGGCCCCAGTCGGCCCGCGATGCCGTTAGCACGCGACAAATCGGGGTAGCTGGAGCAAATGGCCGAACTTGCGGCAGACCGGATCCTCGCCGGACGCTACCGACTGCTCGAGATGATCGGCAGCGGCGGAATGGGCGCCATGTGGCGGGCACACGATGACGTGCTGGGCCGGTACGTAGCGGTCAAGGAGATCATCTTTCCGCCACAGATGGACCCGGACGAGCGGGAAACCGCCCGCCGCCGCGCGGTCCGTGAGGCGCAGCTGGCCGCCCGGCTGCTCCACCGGAACATCGTCACCGTGTATGACATCGTCGAGGACGACGGCCGGCCCGCGATAGTGATGGAACTCCTCCCCTACCGGTCACTACGTGACGTGATACGGGACGACGGGCCGCTGTCCCCGGTCGAGGCGGCCCGGGTGGGCCTCGGCGTACTGACCGCGTTGCAGGCCGCGCACAGCGCGGGGGTACTGCACCGTGATGTGAAGCCGGCCAATATCGTGCTGGGCCCGGGCGACCGGGTGATCCTCACCGACTTCGGGATCGCCAAGGCCGTGGACAGCCCGGAGCTGACAGCGTCCGGGATGCTGGTCGGCTCGCCCTCGTACATCGCACCGGAACGCGCGCGCGGCCAGCAAGCCGACGAGGCGGCGGATCTGTGGGCGGTCGGGGCGTCGCTGTACACGGCGGTGGAGGCACGCCCGCCGTTCGATCGCGGCAGCGCGCTGGCCAGCCTGACCGCCGTGGTGTCCGACGAGCCCGATCCGCCGGTTCACGCGGGGCCGTTGCGACCGGTGATCGAAGGACTGCTGCGGAAGGACCCGGACACCCGGCTGGGTATCGCCGACGCGGCGCGGATGATGCACCGCATCGTGGACGACAGATCGGCCACCACGGTCATGCCCGCCTTCGTGTCAGCTGCCCTGGGACCTGGCGCTGACCGGGTGAGCCGTCGCAGGGATCACCACGCGCTGCTCGCCGCCGTTGCGCTGATAGTGGTAGCGGCTGCCGGGCTGACCACCTTCGCCGTGATCGCGGGACGATCGTCGCCCGGGCGCCCCGGGCACCCGGCGCGGGCGGGTGCGGCACCACGCCCTTCTGCCGTGAGCAGCGGGGCAGCGGCGTCCGGCCGTGATACGACATCCGGCCGCAGTGCGTCACCAAGCACCAGTGCTGCGGGCAGCACCAGTGCTGCCCACAGCACTGGCGGGGGCGCGACTACAGCGTCGGGCGGGGCTGGACAGAGCGCACCGCCGGCTGGGTTTTACACGTTCACCAACTCCACCGGCTTCTCCATCGCCGCGCCCACGGGTTGGCAGATCTCGCACGTCGGCCACTT
>DASRFJ010000300.1:0-62200 GCA_035651595.1 Streptosporangiaceae bacterium
CTGGATCGAGGGGAGCGCGACGTTCACCGCGCTGTTGTCGATGCCGACCATGAGCAGGCTCAAGCAGCAGATCGACAGGATCAGGTAACGGCGCCTCGCGCTCAGTGCAAGCATCGGTTCCCCTCCGGCAAGTTAGTTATATACGCACAACTATTGTGCATGTATAACTAATTCCCGGGTGGGGTTCGTCCCTATGTCAGCGGCGTTGCGGATGCCCGCGAACTGGACATCTGGCCATATTTCGGGTGAGGCCACAGGTCAGCCAGATTATTGCGGACACTTACCCCCCCGAGTCGGGGGGGTAAGTGTCCGCAATAATTTCGAGCGCCGCGCCGAGCCCGCTTAGACCGCAGAACGACAGGGCCATGCTGGAACAAAACGGAGCAATGCGGGCAGCCAGCACGGCAGCCGGCCCCGGCACGCCGGAAAGGCGGCTGACCTCCGTCTGCTTCCCCTTCTGAAGGAGTTGCCCGACCGGGTCCGCCATGAAGTGCACGACGAGCTGAGCCATCGCGGCGTCGAAGACCGCGTCGGGGAACGGGAGCTGCTCGGCCGCCGCCTGGCGGACATCGACCCCGGGCAGCCGTTCACGCACCGCGGCGGCAAACGACGCCGACGGCTCCACCGCGCTGACCGCGTCCGCGCCTGCCCGGCTCACCAGCTCCGCCGTCAGCGCTCCAGGCCCGCACCCCACATCCAGCACCCGCTGTCCGCGGCGGATCCCGGCCAGGTCGGCGAACAGAGCCGCGAGCGATTCCGAATAGCGCCCCATGAACCGCAGGTAGGCATCCGCGCTGACATCGAAGCTCACGCTGGCAACCTACTCGCCGCCCCCGGCCGGGGTGCGCGGCGGGCACCTCACTCGGGGTCGGCCGTACTCGGGGCTGGCCTAACTCGGGGCCGGCCGTGCGGCTGTGGTGCGTGGCCCGGAGGGTCCGCCCTCGCGGGCTAGGTCTTCCCAGGTCCTGCCGCTACGCACGCTCGCTGGCTGCTCGGCCACGATGTCCGAACCCGGTCGCGCGTGGTCATCCCGGGTTTTGACCAGGATCCAGCGGCGCTCGCCGGTGCGGGTCAGGGCGAATCCTCCGGCTAGCTTGCTGCCCTGCAGCAGGACGGACAGATGGGCGGGCTCATCACGGATGATCTCGGCGGTGCCCTCATCCCAGATGATCACGGCGCCGGTACCGCGTGCCTGCCCGGCCCGGACCCCCTCATAGTCGCCCGCGGACAGTGCGTGGTCCTCGACGGGGACGGCCAGCCGCCGGACACCGGGGTCCAGCGAGGGCCCCTTGGGAACCGCCCAGGACCGCAGGACCTCGCCGATCCGGATCCGCAGATCGAAGTGCAGCGTCGTCGCGTCGTGGAGCTGCACCACGAAGCTCGACATCGTCACAGCGCGACTCTACAGAGAGCACGGCACAGAGAACACGCCTCAACTCTGGCGTAGTGGTCGCTTAAGGACGCGGTTTTAGCTTGCCTCCTGGACGCTCTGCGAGGGGGAATCATGATCGCATCGAGGACCATGCCGACGGTCGCCGGCCTGCCGGTTCCGCTCGCCGGGGATGGCCTGCCGGTCCGGTGTCTGGACGGCACCGAGCGGCCGTACCTGTCGTTCGACGCGGCCGCGTCCACCGGTGCGCTGCCCGCGGTGCCGTACCGGCAGGACCGCTTGACCGGCGACTACCTGCCTGATGCAAGCGCCGTGAGCGCCAGCCTGCGCGAGGAGCCGGGCCCGTAACCAAGCGCCACGGTCGTTATGCCATCTTAAGAGCGGCATTGCGAGCGCCGCGGATGTGCGTCCGGGCGGCGCGGCGGGCGGCCGCCGAATCACCCGCCACCAGCGCCTCGAGGATGTGCTGGTGCTCATGGCGGGACTTCTCCAGTCGGCCGGGGATCTGGAGCGTGGTGTCCATGCCCTGGGCGAGAATCTCCTGGAGCACGCCGTTGGTGCGGGCAAGGAATCGATTCCCCGCCGCCTCGACAATCCGCATGTGGAACTGGGCGTCGAGACGCTGCAACTCGGTCCAGTCGCTGACCGGCGGCTGGCTCGCCGCACGCAGCGTCTCGTACGCGTCGGTGACGCCGTCGAGCTTCTCGCGGCCGTGGGTGCGCACCGCGCGGGCCGCCCACTCGGCGGCCGGCAGCTCAAGCACCTCGCGCATGTCGAACAGCTCGGTGAGGCTGATCGTGTCGGCGGACATCGCCTCACGCAGGCTCTTGGTGGTCGCCGGGTCGGCGACGAAGACACCCGCGCCGTGCCGGATGTCGAGGAAACCACGCGCCTTGAGTGACTGGAGCGCCTCACGCAGGGACGGGCGGCTGGTGCCGAGCATCGCGGCGAGTTCCCGTTCCGGGGGGAGCTGGTCGCCCGGCTTCAGCTTGTCCGCGCTGATGACTTCCAGGATGCGGCGGGCGATGAGCTCGGAGACGCTGCCCTGGCGCAGCGGTGTCCACAAGCCGGAGTCAGCTGGCACGGATACTCCTCGGTGCGTTGGTCAGGCCATTTTACCTGCCGGAACCCTCCGTGCGATAGCCGCTGGCTGCGCAGGGCGCGGGCGCGAGCAGGCTTGACCGCAGAGTTGGCGCATCGCTACGGTTAGAGGTAAGACCTCTGAATAGTGAGGAGTGATGTGGCAGTGGCGAGTCCGCCGGACTTCCTGGCGCACCGGGACGGCGACAGCGTCGCGGTCGCGATGCGTGACCTGCCCGCCGGCCGCGCGGAAGGGGGATACCTGGCGATAACGGACCAGACGCTGGCGGTCGAGCTGAGCGAACCGGTTCGACTTGGCCACAAGTTCGCGCTGCGCGACATCGCCGCTGGTGAGCACGTCATCGAGTATGGCGTTCCGGTCGCCGTGGCCGCGAGCGACATCGCCACCGGACAGCACGCCCACACCCACAACCTGAGGAGCATCCGGTGGTCGACCAGCGCACCCTAAGCGGATACCGCCGCCCGGACGGCACGATGGGCATCCGCAACAAGGTGGTGGTCATCCCCGTCGACGACCTGTCCAACGCGGTGTGCGAGGCCGCGGCGAAGACGGTACCTGACGCGCTGGCGCTGCCGCACCACTACGGACGGCTCCAGTTCGGCGAGGATCTCGAGCTGACGTTCCGCACGCTGATCGGCACCGGGGCGAACCCCAACGTGGCCGCCGCGGTGGTCATCGGCATCGAGCCGGCCTGGACGGCGCGGGTCGTTGACGGCATCGCAGCCACCGGCAAGCCGGTCGAGGGGTTCGCGATCGAGGGCAACGGCGACCTGCGCACGCTCGAGCGCGCCGCGCGGGTCCTCGCCCGGTTCGTCCAGGACGCCAGCGAATCGATTCGCGAACCTGCCGAACCGGGCAACCTGATGATGTCGATCAAGTGCGGCGAGTCGGACACCACCAGCGGTCTCGGCTCGTGCCCGACGACCGCGCAGGTGGTGGACCGCTGGGTGGACGCGGGCGGCACCGTGCTGTTCGGTGAGACCAGCGAACTGACCGGCGGAGAGCACCTGATCGCGGCGCGGTGCGCGACCGACGAGGTCCGCAAAAAGTTCCAGTCGATCTACGACGAGTACCTGGCCCGCATCGAACGGGAGGGTGCGAACCTGCTCGGCTCCCAGCCGACCCAGGGCAACATCGCCGGCGGGCTGTCCACGATCGAGGAGAAGGCGATGGGCAACATCGCCAAGACCGGCTCGCGACCGGTGGTCGACGCGCTGCACCCGGCGCAGGCGCCCGTCAAACCCGGCCTGAACTTCATGGATACCTCCTCCGCGGCGGCCGAATGCATCACGCTCATGGCGGCGGCCGGCGCGGTCATCCACCTGTTCCCGACCGGCCAGGGCAACATCATCGGGCACCCCGTCGAGCCGGTGATCAAGCTCACCGCGAACCCGCGGACAGCGGAATCGATGGCGGAGCACATCGACCTGGACTGCTCCGGGCTGCTGCGGCGCGAGTACTCGCTGGCGGACAGCGGCGAACTGCTCTATGACATTCTCGCCCGGACCGTCAACGGGCGGCTGACCTGCGCCGAGGCGCTGGGGCACCGCGAGTTCGTGATCACCAAGCTGTACCCGAGCGCATGACCGATGTCTTGCTGGTGGAGGACGTCTGGGCAGACACGTTTGACGAGCGGTTCCGCGGGCTGACCGTGCGGCGCTCGCCCGGGGCCGGGCGGGCCGACCTGGTCACGGACACCCGTGCGCTGATCGTGCGTAACCGCACCGCGGTCGACGGTGACCTGCTCGCCGCCGCGCCGCGGCTGGAGGTGATCGGCCGGTTCGGGGTTGGCCTGGACAACATCGATGTGGCCGCGGCCGACGCGCGCGGCGTCGTCGTGGTCGCACCGCTCGGCGCCAACGCGACGAGCGTCGCCGAGCACACCGTCGCCCTCGCACTCGCTCTCAGCAGGGATCTGACCAGGCATGACGCGGCCGTCCGGGCCGGCGGCTGGCAGCGTCTGCCGGGCCGCGAGCTGGCCGGGCGGACCTGGGGCCTGCTTGGCGCCGGCGCCACCGGGCAGGCGGTGGGCCGGCTCGGCGCGGCGCTGCGCATGCCGGTGATCGCGCACGATCCGTACCTCGAGGTCAGCGGTCTGGACATGGTTGATTTCGGCACGCTGCTGGCCAGCGCCGACGTGCTCAGCGTGCACGTGCCGCTCACCGCGCAGACCCGCGGCATGCTGGACGCGGCCGCGTTCGCCCGGATGCGTCCCGGTGCGCTGCTGATCAGCGTCGGGCGCGGCGAGGTCGTGGCTGAAGAGGCCCTGGCTGATGCGCTGCTAGCCGGCCGGCTTGGCGGCGCCGGCCTGGACGTCCGGGCGATCGAGCCGCCGCGACCCGGCCCGCTCGACGACGCGCCGAACGTCATCTTTACCCCGCACGTCGCGGGCATCACGCTGGAGAGCCAGGCCCGCATCGCCGCCATCTTGGCCGAAGACATCGCCGCCGTCCTCGGCGGCGGCATCGCCAGCCACGCGGTCGGCGCGCACCGGAGCGCGCGATGAGCGTCTTGACCGTCGCCGCGGCGAGGACGCTGGCCCGCGACCTGCTCACGGCGGCGGGGGTGCCGGTCGACCCGGCCGCGCGCACAGCCTCGGCGTTGGTGCTCGCGGACGCGTGGGGAATCGGTTCGCACGGTCTGATGCGGCTGCCGTACTACCTGGCGCGGCTCCGGGCGGGGGGCTGCAATCCTTCGGCAGCGCTGCGGCCGGTGACCGATACCGGCCCGCTGGCCTGCTATGACGGTGAGGACGGGCTCGGGCACTGGCAGGTGTGGGAGGCCGCTTCGCTGGCACGGGACCGGTGCCTCGCGTCGGGCGTCGCGGTCGTCGCCGTCGGCCGGTCGTCCCACTGCGGCGCGCTCGGGGTATACACGCTGCCGCTGGTGGAATCGGGACTCGTGGGACTGGTGTTTTCCAACGGCCCCGCGGTGATGCCGCCGTGGGGCGGATCTGCTCCCGTGGTGTCCACCAGCCCGATCGCCGCCGGAATCCCGTGCCGGCCGCGGCCCGCGATCGTCGACCTGGCCACCAGCGCGGTCGCCCGCGGCCGGATCCAGGCGCACGCCCAGCGCGGCGAGCCCCTCCCGGAAGGCTGGGCGTTCGACGCCGCCGGGGAGCCGACCACCGACCCCGCCGCGGCGATCGCCGGCATGCTCGCCCCGCTCGGCGGGCCCAAGGGTTTCGCGCTCGCGTTCCTGGTGGAGGCGCTCACCGGCGGCCTGGTCGGCCCGGCGCTGAGCACCGAGGTCTCCGACATGTTCACCCCGTCCGACGCGGGCCGGCCGCAGCGCATCTCGCACCTGGTCATGGCCCTCGACCCGGCCCGCCTGGATGTTTCCGGTGACGGCGGCGCGCGCCTGGACCAGCTCGCCGCGACGGTGGTGGCGGCCGGCGGGCGCGTCCCCGGCGCCGCGCGCCCCCTCCGGCCCGACGACAGCGCCGAACTCGCGCTACCTGACCGTCTGCTCCACGAACTCTTTTCATGGGTATAACGACAGTGGTGCTTCGGGCCGGATCCCAGTTTGCCTAGCGTGACGTAGCCGCGCCCACGGCGAAGCCGGCGGCGGCGAGCGCGTCGCCGAGCCGGGCGCATTCGGCGTCCGAGAGGGGAGTGCCCACGCCCGCCATCGTGCGCGAGCACACCCCGGCGAGTTCCAGCGCCGCCTTCCAGCCAGCCGGGAACAGGCCGGGCCGGCACACGGCGACGATTCGGGACAGCCGCTCCTGCAAGGAATTGGCCAAAACCAGATCGCCGGCGCCGAACGCGCGGCAGATGCCGCTGGCGAGTTCCGGTACCAGGTTCACGCTGCCCGCGATCGTGCCGGCCGCGCCCATCGTGAGGCTGGCGACAAGCAGCGTGTCGGTTCCGGTCAGCACCGCGAAGTCCTGGCCCGCACTCGCCATGATCACCTGCTGCTGATGCTCCAGGTCCCGGCTGCTGTCCTTGATCGCGATGATCGCCGGGTGCGCCGCCAGCGATCCCACCACGGCAGGGCTGATCGAGACCTTGGTGAACACCGGGATGTTGTACAGCACGAGCGGCAACGGAGAAACCGCGGCCAACGTCTCATAGAGCCCGAGCACCGCGTCGTCGGAGAGCGGGTAATACGACGGCGGCGCGACCAGCGCCGCGCTCGCTCCGGCCTCGGCCAGCGCGGAAAGTTCGGCGCGACCCTCGGCGAGCGTGGTCAACGGGAGCCCGGAGATCACCGGCATACCGGACGGCACGAGCCGCCGCACGTGCTCGGTCAGCGCCACGCGCGATGCGCTGGAGAGCATCGCACCCTCACCGGTCGACCCGGCCGGCGAGATCCCGGACGCACCGCCGTCGACGACCCGCTGGAGCAGCCGCGAAAGCCCCGCCACGTCCAGCGATCCATCTGGCTGGCACGGAGTTGCCAACGCCGCGAAGACGGCGCCGCGAAGGGCGGAAGCATCAATCGTCATGTGCACTCCAATGCGTTGACGTGCGCAAGTCTGGCCGTTAGCGTGCTGTGAGGCAAGAGGTCATACCATATCGGACTAAGGCGGCCCATGGATACTGAGCTCGGCGGATTCCCGCCTGAGGCGCTGGACATGGGCCGGCCGGGTGAGAGCGCTGGTCACGGGCGCCGGTCAGCAAGGCGGCATCGGCGCGGCGATCGCCGCCCAGCTGGCCGCCGACGGGTACCCGGTCACGGTGACCGACGTCGTGCCCGGCGCGGCGGACGCCGCCGCTACCGCGATCCGCGCGAGCGGGGGACAGGCCACGGCCGTGACCGCCGATCTCGTGACAGAGTGAACTAGTATGTCACGCGCCTAGTCAAGGGAAGTGGTCCTGGTGTCGCTGATCGGTACGGTGCTGCGGAACCGCCGGGCGGGGGAGACGCATCTGGCCTGGAACCTGCCGAACCTCGCCGGGCCGGAGACCATGCACCTGACCAGCCGCGTCTTCGCCGACGGCGCGGCGATCCCGCGCGAGCACGCGGGCAAGCGGGCGGGCGGTCAGAACGTGTCACCGGAACTGGCGTGGAGCGCGCTACCGGACGGCTGCGCGCAGCTCTTGCTGGTCATCGAGGATATCGACGCGCCCCTGCCGAAGCCGTTCGTGCACTGCGTCGCGCTGATTGACCCGTCCCGCGCCGTGGTGACGCCGACCACACTGGAGGCCGCCGCGCTGTCGGCGGAAGCACCCGGCACCGGCGTGCAGGTCCTGCGTTCCGGCATGGGCCGGGGCTACCTGGGGCCGGAACCCATCAAGGGCCACGGCCCGCATCGGTACGTCTTCCAGCTGTTCGCGCTGCCCACGGCGATGACGGTCACCAGCACCGCACTTGCGCAGGCCAAGCCGCGTGCCGTCATGTCCGCGGCGGCCGGCCCGGTGCTCGCCCGCGGGCGGCTCACCGGCACATACGAGCGCTGACCCGGTGGCCAGTTCTGGGTTCTGTACGCCCGGAACTGGCCACGATCATGGTGCGTCAGGCGGCGAACCCGCCGTCGACGGTGAGCGCGGTCCCGGTGATGTACCGGCCGCCGTCACCCGCGAGGTAGGCGACGGCGTCCGCGATGTCTTCGGCGGTGCCATAGCGGCCGAGCGCCGGCACCTGGCTGAACAGACCGGCGACCGGGCTGTCGGCGGGGTTCATGTCGGTATCGATCAGGCCGCCGTGCACCACCGAGACCAGGATCCCGCGTTCGCCGAGGTCACGGGCCATGCCCTTGGTCAGGGCGGTGAGTGCCGCCTTTGACATCGCGTACAGGGTCATGCCCGGCACCGGCACCCGCTCGGTGACCGCACTGCCGATCGTGATGATCCGCCCGCCGGTGCCCAGGTGCCGCGCCGCCGCCTGGGAGGCGACGAACACCGACCGCACGTTGACCGACCACAGCCGGTCCGCCCGCTCCACCGTCATCTCGTCCAGGGGTCCGCCGTCGTACACGCCGGCATTGTTGACCAGGATGTCCAGCCGCCCAAGCTCCCGCACGGTCCGGTCGACCGCGCCGGTCACCGCGGCCGGGTCGGCGTTGTCCGCCCGCATGACCAGCGCCCGTCCGCCGTCCGCCTCGATCTGCTTCGCCACCGCTTTCGCCTTGTCCGCGGAACTGACGTAGGTCAGCGCCACCGTTGCCCCGGCCGCGGCCAGCCGCCGCGCGACCGCCGCGCCGATACCCCGGCTGCCGCCGGTCACCAGTGCCACCTTGCCGGTTAGCTCGCTCATCGTTTCCCTCGTTTCGTCCGCTTGACGCTTACGGGTATGCAGACTCGCGCGCGCCGGAAAGGAATCGGCCCGGACAGAACCGGCCTCTTGCGCGTCGGACGCCAGTACGAGGAAGCTGCCGCCGACCTGGGCGCGAATCGATTCCAGACGATGCGGCGCGTGCTGGTGCCGCTGCTCGCCCCGCCGATCTTCGCCAGTTCCTGACCCGCGGTGAGCGCGGCAGTGCCGTCACCGCGCTCACCACGATCGCCGCCAGCGAGGCGTAACCCGCGGCCCGCCCGCGCTATCGCTAGAACGCGTTCTCGCGGGTGTAGTAGGGGACGGTGGCCATCACGCCGATCTGCGCGGCCGGGGTGTGGAACAGCCACTGCTCGGCCTTGGTCCGCGGGTTGTACCACAGCAGCGAGACGCTGCCGGGGCAGCCGGTCTGGGCGTCGAGCAGCATGCGCGAGCCGGACACCGTCATGATGAGGTCGTTGCCGGTCGTGCCGGCCGGGCTGAGCAGCGTGATCGAGCCGTTGGACGCCTGCCGGAACAGCTGCACCGTGCCGCACGGGCCGGCCGCTTGCAGGTACATGCCGCCGGAAATCTGCCACGCGTCCATGTCGCCGAGGTCCCGGCTGCTGGTGCTTCGCTGCGGGGTCAACGCGGTGGGCCGGGCGCCGTTCGCCGGGACGAGCCAGAGCCGGGAGGCCGGGTTCGACCCGTTGCTGGCGCAGGAGAGCATGACCGTGCTGGAACTCCACCAGCGGACCGGGCGGCACGTGTTGCTGGCGGTACCCCGGACGGGCAGTTGCCGGATCACGCCACCGGAGTTGCTGACCAGCTCAGCGCCCTTGGTCGTGGACACGACGAGCGTGCGGCCGTCCGCCGAACCGATGACACTGGCGCCGTTCGAGCTGATCGTGAGCACCTTGAGCAGCTTGCCGGTCAGGCTGTACCGGCCGACCATCGTGTTGCCGGACTTGGTCAGGCTGGTGCCGATGAGCTGACTACCGCTCGGCCTGGTGTAGCCGACCGGGTCCGCCTGTCCGGCCAGGCTGAAGTGGGTGACCTTGCCGGTCGTCAGCGTGAGCTGCTCCAGTCCGCCGTTGGGGGCGAACAACAGCGCCCTGGTCTTGTCGCCGGACCAGTCCAGCAGTGACGGAATGCCGCCCTTCGGGGACCAGTGGTAGAGCGGGAAGCGCTGGCCGGCGGGGCTGATCAGGTACAGCGTGGTCGGGCCGGGCTTGCTTGGCTCTCCGGCCGTGCCCAGCGAGTACTCGACAAGCGACCAGCCAGGCCCGACCTTGCTCCACGGGGTGCTCGGCTGGGTGGCAGAACCGGTCGCGGCTCGCGCCTGACTGGTCGCGGCTCGCGCCTGACTGGTCGCGGCTCGCGCCTGACCGGGCAGGGCGAGCGCGAGCAGCCCGCAGGCCAGCGCGGCAATCAGCACAACCCAGCGAAATCTCTTCTTAGCAACGTTCGCAATCAACGCGATCTCCTCAAAACGGGCGGTACCCTCAACGGTCCACTACGTGTATGACGCCTGATGCGCCCGATCGGTTACCGGGCAAATACGCCATTCAACCGTCGAATCCGGCCACCGGCAGGCGCGTCAGTTTCGACCCCCTCGTTCGGAGCCGGGGCTAGCGCCGAACGTAGAAGGCAAAGCCACGAGGTCGAGCGCCTCGGTCACCCGGCGCTGAATGTCAGCCTTGCCGAGAAGAACTCCCCGCTGGCCACGGTAGATCCGTCGGCCACGGCCCGCCTCCAGTTATCTCCCGCGCCTACGCACCTTCTTCTGAACTGCCTTGAACTCGAAGCCCAGCTGCGCGGCCGCGTACCGCATCACCAGGTCGAACGCGCGCCGCGGGGGAACCTCGGAGTCCTCCAGCGCGATCTGCACCGCGAGGCCGTCAAGCAGCGACGACAGCGTGATCGCGAAGTCGTCCACGTCCAGCGCGGCGAACTCGCCGGCCTCCTGACCGGCCAGCACAATCGAGCGGATGGTCTCCCGCCAGCGCTCGTCGAACTTCTGCCGCACCGCGGCGACCCCCGGGTTGCGCGGCGACAAGGCCCATAGGTCCAGCCAGAGCAGCCACCAGCTGCGCGGTTCCGGATCGGTCTCCGGCAGCGTCGTCATGGCGATGATCTCGGCCAGCCGTCCGGCGGCGGTGGGGATGTCCGCCATGCGGCGCAGGCCTTCGGCGTACCAGGAGTCCTCGGAGAACCGGATCGCCTCGGTGAGCAGCTGGTCCCGGGTTTTGAAGTAGTAGATGACCAGCGCGGGACTGGTCCCGGTGCGCTCGGCGACGTCGGCGATACGGGTGTCCGCGTACCCGCGCTCGACGATGACCTCCAGCGCCGCTCGCAGCATCTGCTCGCGGCGCTGCTCGGGCTCATTCGGTCTGCTTGCTGGCTCGCTCGAGTCAGGGGCGCCTTGAGGTGATGTCGTCTCTCGCCGCGCACGACTGCGTCGCTCGCTCCTCAGTCCAGACACCACCGCGCCCCTATCCTCGCTCGCAGCTCCCGGCACTGCCGCGTCCTCCGCTCGCTCGCCGTGCTCGCCGGGCCTTGCCGGCATCGTAGCATCCTTCTAGACTGAATGTTCAGTCAAACCATCACCGAATGGCCGGGGAGCGGGTGCGGCTGCGCGGCGAGGTGCCGATGTCCATCCTCGACCACGAATGGACAGCCCTCCGGTTATCTGCCCGATGAAAACGGACAACTGCGAGGCGCCCGGCAACACCGACGGTCACAAAGATGACCCGCCATGCACTGAGCCATTTTCATAGCCGGCGAGTTCAGGGAGCCGTTTTTCTCCTCCAGCGTGTGCTGGTTCCGCGAATCTGAGCCGGGGATCTGCCGGCGTGGCCTCGGGCTCGTCAATCAGACATTCAGCTGAATCGGCTGCCCGGTGGATGCACGCTTACGTGCACCGCCCGGGGCGCTATCCGGTGCGCCGCGGGCGGAGGCATACTGGAGGGTGCGGTAAGATATCGTACACTGTATCGTGCTTCGATATGTAAGGTGATTTTCTTCGTTTTTGGATTACATGAAGAACGCAGGGATGAATGCAGGCATTCCCGCGGCCAGTTTTAGCCAGTAATGATTTAGCGGCATGGTCGGCCACTTGATATTGGCTCGCTCGCCGCTCAACGGCTGCGGCAACTGGCCGCTGTTCGACTGCCGTATTCCGACGTTGAACACCACTTGCACCGGAATCAACTGCTGTTCTCTAATAGTGATCCGCCCCGAGCTGTTCAAGGCAGACAGAAGGAACATAATGGCTGTATCACGTTACGATTGGGAAGCGACCAATCCCGCTATCGAGAAGCTCAAGGCCGCGGTCGAACCGGCGCGGCAGAAGGTAGTCAATCATCCGCTGTACCACCAGCTCAGCAGCAACGACGCGGTCACGACGTTCATGGAGCATCACGTGTTCGCGGTCCTGGACTTCATGTCCCTGCTTAAGGCCCTGCAACGCGAGTTGACCTGCGTCCGGGTGCCGTGGGTGCCCGACGGGCCAAGGAGCAGCCGGCGCCTGATCAACGACATCGTCCTGGTCGAGGAGAGCGACGAGCTGGGCAGCGGCTTCATCAGCCACTTCGAACTTTACGTGGACGGCATGCGGCAGGCAGGGGCCGACACGACGCGGGTAGACGCGTTCATCGACCTGCTGCGCGCGGGCAAGCCGGTCCTCGCCTCGCTCAAGGAAGCGGACGTACCGGAAGCCGCCGCCGAGTTCGTGACGGTGACCTGGCAGTTCATCGAGGACGCACCGGTGCACTGCCAGGCCGCGGCCTTCGCATTCGGCCGCGAGGACCTGATCCCTGACATGTTCGACCAGGTCGCCGCCTTGAACAAGGCATCCGGCCAGCTGTCGACCTTCGTTGACTACCTGCGGCGCCATATCCAGGTGGACAGCGAGGAGCACACCCCGATGGCGATGCAGATGCTCGCCGACCTGTGCGGCGACGACCAGGACAAATGGCAGCAATGCGAGGAGACCATCAGCCTCGCGCTCGCGGCGCGGACAAGGCTGTGGGATGGCATTCTCGGCAAGATACTCGAGCGCGCGAGCTAGCGGTCCGCGCCCCGGCAGGTTGGGCCCCGCGAGTGAGATGCGGCCACGTGCGGCAGTCCGGCGGATCGAGTCGTGGCGCGGTGTCGATTTCCGGCACGGTCGTTCGTCCAGGGGTAGTCTCGGCGATGGACGCCGGGCGAAGGAGGATGAACAATGCGTTACCTGTGCCTGCTGGTCGGCGAACCGGACATCGACGGACCCGCTCCGGGGACGCCGGAATTCATGCAGATGCTCGAGGATTACCAGTCCGCGAGCCAGGCCATGGCGGCCGCCGGAGTCCTGGTGGAAAGCAGGCCGCTCCAGCCCGCGGCGTCGGCCACCACGATCCGGGTCCGCGGTGACAAGACCCTGGTGACCGACGGCCCGTTCGCGGAGCTCAAGGAGCAGATCGGCGGGTACTACGTGCTGGAGTGCGCGGACCTGGACGAGGCCATGAAGTGGGCGGCCATGATCCCAGCCGCGCGGTTCGGCGCGGTGGACATAAGGCCGGCCATGGAGATGCCCGGCTGACCGGTGAACGCCGAGGTAGAGGTCGTCTTCCGGCGTGAGTGGGGTCGCGCCGTCGCGGTGATCGCCCGGCTGGCCGGCGGGGACGTGGCGCTGGCCGAGGACGCGGTCGCCGATGCGTTCGCGGTCGCGCTCCGCCGGTGGGCGGCCGGACCCATGCCGGACGATCCGGCCGGCTGGCTGATCACCGTGGCAAAGAACCAGGCCGTGGACCGGATCCGCCGCGAGGCGCGCCGGTCCGGCAAGGAAGCGGAAGCGGCGCGGCGGCTGGGCGAGTGCGAACTGGCCCAGCCGCCAGACTCGATCAACGACGATCAGCTCCGGCTCATCTTCACCTGCTGCCATCCGGCCCTGGAGCCTGGCACCCGGGTCGCGCTCACTCTTCGCGCGCTCTGCGGGCTGACCACGGCGGAGATCGCCCGGTGCTTCCTGGTGCCGGAGTCCACGATGGCGCAGCGCCTGGTCCGCGCGAAACGGAAGATCCGCGACGCGGCGATCCCGTTCCGGGTGCCGGAGGGACGCGACCTGCGTGATCGCGTCGGCAGCGTGCTGCGCGTCCTCTACCTGGTGTTCACCGAGGGGCACCGGGCCAGCGTCGGCCCGGCGGTCATCCGCGACGAGCTGTGCGACGAGGCGATCCGGCTAACCCGGCTGCTTGCCGGAGTGTGCCCGGACGAGCCCGAAGTGCTCGGCTTGCTGGCACTGATGCTGCTGACCGACGCCCGCCGCGCGGCGCGAATGGCCGAGGACGGCAGCCCGGTCCTGCTCGATGACCAGGACCGCGGCCGGTGGGACCGCGTCAAGATGGCCGACGGCACGGCTCAGCTCGACGCGGCCATGCGGCTAGGGCGAACCGGACCGTATCAGCTTCAGGCCGCGATCGCGGCATGCCATGCTGCCGCGGCGTCGGTCGCGGACACCGACTGGGCGCAGATAGCCCTGCTGTACGCGGCGCTGGCGCGCTGGGAGCCGTCCCCGGTCGTCCAGGCCAACCGCGCCGTCGCGGTCGCACAGGCCGCCGGTCCGGCCGCCGGTCTCGCGGTCCTCGACGAGTTCTGCGGTGACGGGCAGGCCGAAGGCTGGCATCTGTTCTACGCCTGCCGCGCTGACCTGCTTGGCCGGCTGGGCCGGACCGCGGAGGCGGCCGACGCGTGCCGCGCGGCCCTTGACCGTGACCCGCCGCCCGCGGACCGCGAACTGCTGCTCGCCAGGCTGGCCACGCTCGTCAGCTCACCCGCGCCGCGATGACGCGGGCGCAGTCCAGCGACTCCGTGTGGCTGGTGTCGACCTCGACGTCATAGACGACCCCGTGGTGCACGATCTGCGTCTGCGCGGCGGCCATTCCGGTCACCCGGTCACCGCGGGCCTGCTCCCGGTCGGCGGCGATCGCGGGATCGCAGTGCACCCCGACCCACAGCACCTCAAGGCCGGCCAGGTGCCCGCGGGTGCGCTCCTGCGAGGCGCCGCCGCCGAGGAACACGTCGTCGATGATGACCCGCGCGCCAGCCCGGGCCATCGCGCCGACACCGGTCAGCCACGCGGCCTGGATCTCGTCGAAGCGCTCATCGACCGTGACCGTCCCGTCCTCGGCGAACGCGATGCCGGTCCCCGTCTCGGTCAGCGACGGGGGCAGCGCCGCGACGAGGTCGTCCACGCTGAGGCTGATCCACGGCCGCGGCAGGATCGCCTGGAGACACCGCGCGATCGTTGACTTGCCGGAGCTGGAGCATCCGTTGAGCACGATGACCTGAGTCGTCACCCGAACCGGTATACCAAAGCGCCACTCAATTCCGTGCGGGCGTCGCGGTAAACGATGCGGGGATATGCGGTCTCGTTTGTCCTGCTATGTGGGGCTGCGTTCCGCCGGTTCGCGTGGCTCGTTTCACGATCGCGAAGGGTTGTACGTGCTCTAGGATCCTGGTGGCTTATTCAGGGTCCTGCGGCGAGGCGACCGGCGCTCGCAGGCGGCCCGCTGGCGGCGAAAATCTCGAACAATGTGGCGGATTACCCCTTTGTGGCAGGCTGACCCTCGTTTTCAGAGGTCAGTCCACCACGATAGGGAAATCCACCACATTGATACAGAGCCAGGCGGCGCGCTGGCGCATCGCCAGCCCCATGCCGCACGCCAGCTCCAGCCGCCATCAGGCGGCTGCCGGCAGATAGCCGGGCCGGCACATCCGAAGCCCAGGAGAATAAGCCACCAGCATCCTAGAGCACGTACAACCCTTCATGATCATGAACGACACCACAGGGGGTATACTAGCTAGGTTTACTTGTTCGAATAACTCGCTCTCACGCCTGTGGGCAGTTCCACGATACGGAGTGTCCGAGAAATGTCAGAGGCGCGAGGTACCGTGGGCGAGTGCTTGAGGCCGGCTTTCTGGCGACGTCGCATCCCGCCGTGCGGACCTGGTTCGAACGGCGGTTCCCGGACGGAGCTACCGAACCGCAGGCGGCTGGCTGGCGAGAGATCGCGGCCGAACGACATACCTTGATCGCTGCGCCGACTGGCTCCGGCAAGACGCTGGCGGCCTTCCTGGTGTGCATCGACCGGCTCTACCGAGCGTACGACGCGCTAGGCGAAGCGCCAGCCGAGCAACAAGGCCCCTCGGTGGTGTACGTCTCCCCGCTGAAGGCGCTGGCCGTCGACATCCAGCAGAACCTGGAGGCCCCGCTGCGCGAGATCGCCGCGGTCGCCGCCGAGCTGGGGCTCCCGGCCCCGGACGTCCGCGTGGCCGTGCGGACCGGTGACACCGCGGCGGGGGAGCGGGTCGCGATGCTCAAGCGGCCGCCGGACTTCCTGATCACCACACCGGAATCGCTGTTCCTGATGGTGACCGCGGAGCGCAGCCGGGCCATGCTGCGCACCGTCCGGACCCTCATCGTGGACGAGATACACGCCGTCGCGGGCAACAAGCGCGGCTCTCACCTCGCGCTGACGCTGGAGCGAGTCGCACACGTCGCCGACCACGCGGTCCAGCGCATCGGCCTGTCCGCGACGCAGCGGCCGATCGAGGCGATCGCCCAGCTGCTGACCGGAATGGGCGCAACGGACTGCGCGATCGTCGACACCGGTCACCGCCGGGCGCTGGACCTCGCGCTGGAATTGCCCGACGACGAGCTCGGCGCGGTCGCGACCGGCGAGCAGATGGCGCAGATCCTCGATCTCATCACCGGGCATGTCCGCAGCCATCGGACCACGCTGGTGTTCGTCAACACCCGGCGGATGGCCGAGCGGGTGGCCCACGAGCTGGGCGAGCTGCTCGGGGAGGAGATGGGCGCTCAGGTCGCCGCGCATCACGGCAGCCTGTCGCGCGACCGGCGCCAGCGGGTGGAGAAACGGCTGCGCGAGGGAGATCTCCGGGCACTGGTCGCCACCGCCTCGCTGGAGCTCGGCATCGACATCGGGCCCGTCGAGCTGGTCTGCCAGATCGGCTCGCCGCGCAGCTTCGCGACCTTCCTCCAGCGGGTCGGCCGGTCGAACCACACCAGCACCGGCACGCCCGCCGGGCGGCTGTACCCGACGACCAGGGACGAGCTTGTCGAGTGCGCGGCCATGCTGCGCGGGGTCCGCCAGGGCAGGCTGGACGCGATCGTGATCCCGCAGGCGCCGCTGGACATCGTGGCTCAGCAGCTCGTCGCCGAGTGCGCGGCCGAGCAGTGGAAACAGGACGAGCTGTTCGAGCTGGTCCGCCGCGCGGCACCGTTTCGCAACCTCACCCGCGAAGACTTCGACGCGGTCACCGAGTTGCTGGCCGAGGGCATCCGCACCGGGCGCGGGCGGCGCGCCTACTACCTGCACAGGGACCAGGTGAACGGGCTGCTCAAGGGGCGCCGGGCCGCGCGCCTGGCGGCGCTCACCTCCGGCGGGGCGATTCCCGAGCTGGGCGACTTCAAGGTGATCGCGGACCCGGACGAGGTCGTGCTCGGCACGGTCAGCGAAGACTGGGCGGTCGAGTCGTCGGTCGGCGACATCTTCCTGCTCGGCACCCACTCGTGGCGGATCCGCCGGGTCGAGCCCGGGAAGGTCAGGGTCATCGACGCCGAGGGCGCACCGCCGTCCGTCCCGTTCTGGCGCGGCGAGGCACCGGGCCGCACGCGTGAGCTGTCCGAAGAGGTCAGTGCGCTCCGCGAGGCCGTCGCGGAACGATCCGCGCCAGCGGCCAGCGCCTGGCTGAAAGCCGAGTGCGGGGTCGGCGACGCGGCCGCGGAAACCATCGTCAGCTACCTGCACGCCGCACTGGCCGCGCTCGGCGCGCTGCCGACCATGGACACGATCATCCTGGAGCGGTTCTTCGACGAGGCCGGCGGTATGCAGCTGGTCGGGCACGCACCGTTCGGCGCGCGGCTCAACCGGGCGTTCGGCCTGGCGCTGCGAAAGCGGTTCTGCGTCACGTTCGACTTCGAGCTGGAGGCATCGGCCAGCGACAACGCCATCTTGCTGTCGCTCGGGCCGCAGCACAGCTTCCCCCTGGAACGGGTGCCGAAGTTCCTCGCCTCGAAGACAGTCGAGCAGGTGGTCCGCCAGGCGGTGCTGACCGCACCGCTGTTCCAGTCCCGCTGGCGGTGGAACCTGAACACCTCGCTCACCGTGCTCCGGATGCGCGCCGGCCGGAAGAATCCGCCCGCCATCCAGCGGATGGAGTCCGATGACCTGATGGCGGCCGTGTTCCCGGTGCTCGCGGCCTGCCAGGAGAACGTGGCACCCGGGCCGATGGAGATCCCGGACCACGTGCTGGTCCGCCAGACGCTGACCGACTGCCTGCGCGAGGCGATGGACATCGACGGGCTCAGCGAGCTGGTGGCGGGCATCGAGCAGGGTCGGATAGCGGTACTCACCAAGGACACGGTGGAGCCTTCGGTGCTGGCGCACGAGATCCTGAACGGGGCTCCGTTCACCTATCTCGACGACGGCGAGTTCGAGAACCGGCGCAGCCGCAACGTGGTCGTCCGGCGCGGACTTCCGCTGGACGCCAAGGATCTTACCCATCTGGATAGCGCGGCTATCCAACGGGTCAGGGACGAGATAAGACCCCAGCCGCGGGACGCCGACGAGCTGCACGACCTGCTGCTCACCCTGTACCTGATGCGGCCGGAACCCGAGTGGCAGACCTGGTACGCGGAGCTGAAAGCCGCGGGCCGTGCAGGCGAAACCAAGGCGGGAATGTGGTGCGCCACGGAACGACGCCATGCGGTCGAATCGCTGGACGCGGACGGCGAAGCCACCGTCGTTATGATCCTCCGGGGTTATCTCGATGTGACGGGACCAGCCACCGCCGGGCAGCTGGCAGCCATCACCGGCATCGGAGAAAAGAGCATCGAGCTGGGCCTGATCGCGCTGGAGAACGAGGGGTTCGCGCTGCGCGGGCGGTTCAGCGGCCGGGACACGGAGGAGTTCTGCGCGCGGCGGCTGCTCCAGCGGATCCACGCGTACACCAGGCAGCGGCTGCGCAGCGAGATCGAGCCGGTGACGCCTCGGGACTTCATGCGGTTCCTGCTGCGGTGGCAGCACGTCACGCCCGATACCCGGCGGGAGGGCAGCCGGGGCGTGCTCGCGGTCATCGAGCAGCTCCAGGGGTTCGAGCTGGCGGCAGGGGCGTGGGAGCGTTCGGTGCTGAGCGCGCGGGTCACGGGTTACCAGCGTGACTGGCTGGACGGGCTGTGCCTGGGCGGAGAGGTGGCGTGGGGGCGGCTGTCGCTGCGGGCAGACTCGGCCGACGAGGCGCAGCACACCGGTCGCGGGGTGAGCCCGTCGCGGGCCACGCCGATCACGCTGACGATCCGCGAAGACCTGCCGTGGCTGCTCCGCGCGGTGCGCGGTGACAAGACGCCAACTCCGCCCGGGCCGGGGCGGACCCACGACGTGCTCGAGGTGCTGGCCGAGCGCGGGGCGCTGTTCCCGCCGGACCTGGCGGTGCACGCCGGCCGTCTGCCCAGCGAGATCGAAGAGGCGCTCTGGGAGGCGGTGGCGCGCGGGTTCGTCACCGCCGACGGCTTCCGCGCCGTCCGGTCGCTGCTCGCGCGGAGGCTGCTGACCAGCGCGAACGTCGCCCAGGCGAGGGGCGGCCAGCGACGAGGGCTGCGGCGCGCCGGGCAGCACACGACGCGGACCGGCGGGCGTTGGTCGCTGCTGCCCGCGGCCGGGACCGTGGAGCCGGACGAGCTGGCCGAAGCCGTCGCCGAGCAGCTCCTGGCCCGGTGGGGCGTGGTGTTCCGCGACCTGCTGGTCCGCGAAGCGCTGCTGACCGTAGGGAGCGGCGCCGTGCCGTGGCGCGAGGTGCTGTGGGCGTTCCGGCGGCTTGAGGCGCGCGGGGTGATCCGCGGCGGGCGGTTCGTCGGCGGGTTCAGCGGCGAGCAGTTCGCGCACCAGGACGCGGTGGAGATGCTGCGCGCGGTGCGGAAGGCGCCGCTGACCGGCGAAACCGTACGGCTGTCCGCGGTCGACCCGCTGAACCTGACCGGGGTCGTGCTGCCCGGCCCGCGGATCCCGGCGGTCGCCACGAACACCGTCACGTACGTGGACGGCGCCCTCGCGCCGCCGGCGCCGCGGACCACGCTGAGCGCGTAACCGGGGACCCAGTTACTACGGCATGTAGTAGTAGGTGTTTTACTGGACACTGTGATGGTTCCTGCTGTCGATCAGCGGTACCTGTTCGAGGCGCGGCAGATGCAGGCGCTCTCGCTAGCGGTGCATATCCCGCTCGTGTGCTTTGGCCTGGCGTTCCCGGCGCTGGTCCTGTTCGCGGAGTGGCGGCACCTGCGGACGGGGGATCCGCTGTACCGGACGCTGGCGCGCCGCTGGTCGAAGATCATGCTCGCGCTGTTCGCCGTGGGCGTGGTGACCGGCACGATCCTGTCGTTCGAGCTGGGGCTGCTGTGGCCGGTGTGGATGCAGGACTTCGGCAACGTGTTCGGGCTCGGGTTCACGCTGGAGGGGTTCTCGTTCTTCGTCGAGGCGATCTTCATCGGCATCTACGTCTACGGCTGGGATCGCATCTCGCCGCGGGCGCACCTGCTGTGCGGGGTCCCGATCGCGATCGCCGGAATCACCGGGTCGATGTTCGTGATCTCGGTCAACGCGTGGATGAACCACCCGACGGGGTTCCGGGTCAACGGCGCCGGGCAGGCGGTGGACGCCCACCCGTGGCAGGCGCTGTTCGCGAACCCGTTCTTCTGGAGCGAGTACGTGCACATGTACTTCGCCGGGTTCATCGTGTGCGGGTTCCTGCTGGCCGGGGTGTACTCGTGGAGCGCCGCGAGGGGGCGGGGCCTGCGCGGCGCGTACGCCACGGCGGCGCTGAAGATCTCACTGGGCGCGGCCGCGGTCGCCGCCCCGCTCCAGATCGTGGTCGGCGACTGGGCCGCGCGCGACGTCGCGCAGTCGCAGCCGGTCAAGCTCGCCGCGATGGAGGGCCTGGCGCAGACCACGCGCGGTGCCGCCGAACACCTGCTGGGCTGGTACAACGGCCACGCCGTGGTGTACGGCATCGAGATCCCGCGGCTGCTGTCGCTGCTCGCCTACCACAATCCTTCGGCCACCGTGAAGGGCCTCGACATCGTGCCGCTCGCAAACCAGCCGCCGGTCAACGTGGTGCGATTCGCCTTCCAGACGATGGTCGGCATCGGCACGCTGCTCGGCCTGCTCGGGGTCTGGTACCTGTTCATCCTGCTCCGCCGCAAACGCCTGCCACTGATCCGGTGGTTCTACTGGGCGGTTGTCGCGGCCGGGCCGCTGTCGGTGGTCGCGCTGATCGCCGGGTGGATCACCACCGAAGTCGGCCGGCAGCCGTGGATCGTCTACCGCGTGATGCGAGTCGATCAGGCGGTCACCGGAGCGCACGTGATTCCAGTCGGGTACGCAACGCTGTGCGCGGTCTATCTCGGGCTGGCCGGCGGGGTGTACTGGCTGCTGCATCGGCTGGCCCGGGCGCCGCTCACCGTGGCGGGCTCCGATGCTGGCTGACGTCCCGATGGTCTTCATTCTGGTCGGCATCACCGCGTACACGGTGCTGGCCGGGGCGGACTTCGGCGCCGGGGTCTGGACGCTGCTGCCGTTCTGGGGTGTCGCCGGCCAGGACGTGACCCGCGAGCACACCAGGCACGCGATGGGGCCGGTCTGGGAGGCGAACCACGTCTGGCTGATCTTCGTGCTGGTCGTGTGCTGGACCTGCTACCCGACGGCGTTCGCGTCGATCATGACCACGCTGTCGATTCCGCTGTTCATCGCCGCCGTCGGCATCATCTTCCGCGGCGCCTCGTACGCGTTGCGCGGTCAGTTGTCTGCTGACGGGCCGGGTGCGCGCGTGGTCGAGAGCCTGTTCGCGCTGTCGTCGGTGCTGACGCCGTTCGCGTTCGGCACCGTGGTGGGGGCGATCGCGGTCGGGCGCGTGCCGGTCGGCAACGCCGCCGGCGATGTGCTGACCGCCTGGCTCGGCCCGGTGTCGATCCTCGCCGGGGTGCTGGCCGTGGTGTTCTCCGCATACCTCGCCGCGGTCTACCTTGCCGCCGACGCCCGCCGGCTGGCCGCGGCGGAGCTGGTCGCTGACTTCCGCGCGCGGGCCCTTGGCGCGGGCGTCGTGGCGGGCGGTCTGGCGCTGGCCGGCCTGCTCGTGATCCGGCCGGCGTCCGCGCCGGTGTGGCACGGGCTGACCCACGGCGCCGGGCTGGCCATGGTGGTCGTCTGCGCTCTGGCCGGCGTGGTCACGATGGTGCTGGTGTGGCGCTCGTCGTTCGAGCTAGCGCGCGCGTCCGCCGCGCTGGCTGTCGCCGCGGTGATCGCGGGGTGGGCACTGGCGCAGTCGCCGCGCCTGCTGCCCGGGCTGACCGTGGCACAGGCCGCGGCCGGCCGCACGACGCTGATCGCCACGATCGTCGCCGTGGCCGCCGGAGCAGTGGTGCTCGTGCCCTCGCTCGGGCTGCTGTACACGTTGCTGCTGCGGGGTCGCCTCGACCAGGGCGGGGCGGCGCCCCGGCTTGATCAAGGCACGACCGGGGCGCGCACCGAACGGGCACCCCGCCGTGGGTGGCTCGCCGGCGGGGTTGCCGCGGCGGCGCTGGCCGGCGGAGTCGGCCTGCTGGTGTTCGCCGACCCCGCCTGGGCGCACGGGCTCGGCGTCGTCCTGCTGCTGACCTGCGCCGTCACCGTGTTCGCCCGCGCCGCGTCCGTCGCTTAGCTGCCGAGCGCCTGCGTCCACGAGGCGGGGTGCTTCACCAGCTGCCCGTTGCTCGTGTACATGGGCGGCCGCGGACCCGTGTAGCGCACCGTGATCCGGGTGAAGTACTTCTCGCCATGGTGGCCGGCCAGGGGCTCGGGGCGCCAGAAGGTGATGATGGCCGGGTACTTGCGGAACGTGCCTTCGGCGCAGTTGGGCGTGCAGTCGTTCAGCTCGTGCACGCCTGCCGCGGTCGCCCGCTGCGCCGTCCAGCCCGCCCACTTCAGGTGGTACAGGAAGCTGCCATCGTCCGCGCAGGTCAGAACGTAACTTGACGGCTTGACGACCGGGTGGTTCAGGCAGTTGAACACGACCGGCTTCGGCTGGCTTGCCGCTACCAAGTGAGCCGACGTCACCGCCGAGGATCCCTGCGTCCCAGCATGACCAGTCCCTGCGTGGCCAGTCCCAGCATGGCCAACGGTGCTGCACGCCGTGGCCATCAAGCCCACGAAAACCCCCGCAATGACAACCTTCAGTTTCATGAAGCCTCCTCAAGCTGCAATCTCATCTATGTATGAAGACTGCGCTTGGGGCTGAGTGGTTGCTGCGGTCGGTCACCAATCTGAATGCGACTGAGTTAGCCCAGGTATTCACCGGGGAACGACGGGCCGGATGGGGGCCGTGGCTTCCTCGGCTGGCCAAGCTCGCCAAGCTGACCGAGCGGTTCCACCCGCAACGGCGGCAGCGGCGGCGTCACGGGGGGCGCCGTCGCGGGGGGTGGGGTCAGGGGCGGCGGGGTCGCCGGAGGCGCCACTGGCGGCATCGGCTCCGTCACGACGGCGGCGCTCACGCGCGCCCGGCCACGACCGCGCGCCTTAGGCCGCCGACCGGGTCCAGTACCGGTCCCGGCCCCGGCGACCGCGACAGCCACCAGCTGTTGCGGCCGGGGCTTGCGCCGTCGCCACGGGACCGCCCGGGTGGCCAGCAGCATCAGCGCGGCCGCCACGACGAGGAACGCGACAAGTTCCACACCCGCGGTCCGCAGGTCTCCCGGACCCGTGGCGGAGTCCCCATGCGCGTCGGCCGCGGCGGACAGATCGCCAGAAGCTGGCACGTTAGGCAGCGGCGACGACAAGGCCGCCGGCGTCGGCACGCCCGTCCCGGTGGGCGGCGCCGAACTCAGTGCGATCGACGGCAGCAGCCCGTCCATGTTCCCGGGGCTGATCACCGAGACGGCGGTGCTGGTCTCGGGCAGCGGCACGAACGGCGGCACCGTCGTGGGCAGGCCCACGCCCACGGGCGACGTGCTCGTCGGCGCGGCGGTTGAGGACGTGGACGAGGTCGGCTTCGGCTTCGCTGAGGACTTGCTGGGTGACGGCTTCGTGGACGGGGGAGCGGTCACGCTGACCGAGCTGGCGGCGATCGGCAGGTTGGTCATCGGCGGGTTGGTCGCCGCCTGCGCTGTGGCGGTCAGCGACACCGCGCTCGCGCCGCTCGAGGGCGCCGTTACCGAGGCCGTCATCGTGAACGAGGACGGCGTCGTCGACGTGGCAAGCGGGCCCAGCTCACAGCCCGCGCCGCCGTTGCCGCTCGGGCACATCCCGGTGAACGAGCCTCGCGCCCCCGAGGGCCCGACGCTCAGGTTGACCCATGCGGAAGGGGTCGGCCCGAACGGCGCCCACACCTTCACGGTGAACGACACCGCGTGGCCGCCTTGGACGCTGGACTGCGACCGGGTCACGCTGACGCACAGCGCCGGAGGCGAGTCGCTGGCCGCCACGCCGGCCGAACCAGCGGAGTCGAGCGACGCACTGACGGAGTCAGCCGAGCCACCGGACGCGCTGGAGCTACCGGACGCACTCGAGGACGCACTCGACGACGAGGACGCACTCGAGGACGCGGACGCGGAGCTGGCGGACGCGGAGGACGAGGCGGCGGCGGACGGCGAGGAGGACGTTGATCCTGCCGACGAATCCGACGCGGACGGCGAGGGCGACGGCGAAGCGGACGCGGAAGCTACCGGCAGGTATTCGCATTGCGCCCCCGGCGGCAGCGCGAAAGCCGCGCCGGACGCGAAGGCCACGTTGCCGCCGGGCCAGGCCACGACGCCGAGAACGACCCCGGCAGCCGTGGCGACGACAAACCGTCGGCGAACTCGACGGGGACGAGGAGTCAGCAGGTTACGGCGCCGCTGCCGCAGCCGCAGCAGCCGGCGCAGGCGCTGCCTGCGCATCCGCCGCGGGTGTCGCTGAGGGGTGCGGGTGCTGGCTGTGTCCTTCGCGTGCACTCTCTCTTCGCCTTCTTGTGCCATAACGACAGAGGTTTCCCGCCCTGAGCCCGTTGTCTTGCCCCGCGAGGTAACCGCCACATTCACGACACGAGCGCCCCCTGCACGAGCGGCAGCACGACCGGCCGGCCGTCGCAGGTGAGCCGGAACGAGCTGAGCAGGTCGATCGCAATCATGCGTCTCCGCTATCCTCCAGACCCCAAGGCCGAAACTAACCCGTTATATCCATTGTGTCCAGAGGTGTCGCAGGGCCATCGGAGTTTGCCTGGGCCCCCGCCCCCGGATCACGGCGGCGGACGCGTCGGCTACCAGCGGTGATGTCCACCGCCTCAGACATATTGTGCGTGGGTAGACGAATCAACCCTAACGTTACTCGTGGGACGAAGCACCTCGAGGATTGCCGGCAGGGCGTGGGTCAAGGAGCGAGCTGCTGCACCGCGGCGCCAACGGCCTCGTAGGTAGCGGCAGCTCGCTGGTCGAGGCTGAGCAGTGTCGCATCGTGCTCGGCAGCGGTGAACGCGATCAGCGCGTCATAGGCCGGTCCGCCAAGGATGCCTCTGGCGGCGACGGTAGCAAGGAGTTCCTGGTATCCGGTCTCCGACAGAACCAGGAATGGTTCTGCGAAGCGCTCGGCAATGAACTCATGCACGATTGAGGGGCCGGCGCGGTGCGGCGGAGGGAGCCGGGTAAGGACGGAGTAGGTCTCGATGGCTGCATGAGCGATCAAGCGCGGTCTGTCGGCCATCGCTTTACGTGCGACGGCATGGTGCTCATGCCAGGTGGCGAATGCCGCGATCACCACGCTGGAATCGACCGCCTTCATCGCCGGACGCGCTCTAGCGTGTCCCGCACCAGATCGGCAGTTAGCGCTGGCATGTCCGTGTCGGCGACGGCGGCGACCCCATCTCCCTCATCGACGAGCCGCATTGGCGTGGCCGCGGGCGCAATCTCAAGCCGGCCGTCTCGCTCATCGATTTCGAGCAGAGCCCCTGCGGTGAGCCCGAGAGCGTCGCGTAGCGCCTTCGGGATCACAACACGCCCGGCAGAATCGATGGCAGTTCTCATACCACAAAAATACCATGAAGGATGGGGGTGAGCCGGTTACAGCTGCCCGACGTCGGTAACCCGGACGACCGCCGTCCCTGCCTCATCCGAAGCCGCCAGGTCGACGACCGCGCTGATGCCCCAGTCGTGGTCGCCTGCCGGGTCCTCGAAGATCTGCCGCACCTCCCAGCTCCCCGCGCCCTCGTTGACAATCAACAGCGCGGGCCCCCGCGCGTCGGAACCGGTGCCGATCTCGTCGTACAGCTCCCAGTAGCCGGCGAGCGCATCCTCCCACGCCGCCGCGTCCCACCCGGCGGCACCGTCAAGCTCCCCGAGCGCCGAATACCGCTGCAAAGCAGCCAGCTCCACCCGCCGGAACAGCGCGTTCCGCACCATCACCCGGAAAGCACGCGCATTCCGGGTCACCGCCGGCGGCGCCGCGTCCGAACCGGCCACGGCTTCCGCGACGGACGACGGGTCCCGCAGCTTCTCCCACTCGTCGATGAGGCTGGAGTCGACCTGCCGCACCATCTCACCGAGCCACTCGATCAGGTCCTCCAGTTCGGCGTTCCGCGCCTCCTCCGGCACCGTCTGCCGCAACGCCTTGTACGCGTCCGCCAGGTAGCGCAGCACGATCCCCTCGGCCCGTGCCAGCCCGTAGAACGACACGTACTCGGCGAACGACATGGCCTGCGAGTACATCTCCCGCACGACCGCCTTTGGCGACAGCGAATAGTCCGCCACCCATGGATGCCCGCGCCGGTAGATCTCGTACGCGCCGTCGAGCATCTCCGCGAGCGGCTGCGGATAGGAAACGGATTCGAGCAGCTCCATCCGTTCCTCGTACTCGATGCCTTCCGCCTTCATCGCCGCGACGGCCTCGCCGCGCGCCCGCTTGAGCTGCGCGGACAGCACCTGCCGCGGATCCTCAAGCGTCGCCTCGATCACCGACACGACATCGAGCGCATACGTCTCACCAAGAGGATCGAGCAGCGAGATAGCCGCCAGCGCCAGCGGCGACAGCGGCTGGTTCAGCGCGAAGTCGTCCTGTAGCTCGACGGTCAGCCGCCACCGCCGCCCCTCGGAATCCGGCACAGCCAGCCGCTCCACCACACCGCCCGCGACCAGCGTGCGGTAGATCGCGAACGCCCGCCGGATATGCCGCCGCTGGGCCGAAGGCTCCTCGTCGTTATCCAGCAGCAGATGCTTCATCGCGGCAAAAGCATCGCCCGGCCGGGCTATCACGTTCAGCAGCATCGCGTTGCTCACGCGGAAACTCGACCGCAGCGGCTCCGGCGGCGACGACACCAGCCGGGAAAACGTCGGCTCGCCCCACCCGACCGTGCCCTCTGGCGGCTTGCGCCGCACGACCTTGCGCCGCTTCTTCGGGTCGTCACCGGCCTTGGCCAGCGCCTTCTCGTTCTCGATGACGTGCTCGGGCGCCTGCGCCACCACGTACCCCATGGTGTCGAACCCGGCACGACCGGCCCGCCCCGCGATCTGGTGGAACTCGCGCGCCTGGAGCAGCCGGACCCGGGATCCGTCGTACTTGGACAGCCCGGTGAACAGCACGGTCCGGATCGGCACGTTGATGCCGACCCCGAGCGTGTCGGTCCCGCAGATGACCTTCAGCAGCCCCGCCTGCGCCAGCGTCTCTACCAGCCGCCGGTACCGCGGCAGCATGCCGGCGTGGTGCACGCCGATGCCGTGCCGCACCAGCCGCGACAGCGTCGCGCCGAACCCCGCGGTGAACCGGAACCGCCCGATCAACGAGGCGATCTCGTCCTTCTCCGCACGCGTGCACACGTTGACCGACATCAGCGCCTGCGCCTGCTCGATCGCCGCGGCCTGGGTGAAGTGCACGATGTACACCGGCGCCTTACGGTCCTCAAGCAGCGACGCGACGGTCTCGTGCAGCGGCGTGGTCACGTACGAGAACGCCAGCGGCACCGGCCGCTCCGCCCCGGTCACCACGCCGCACGACCGCCCGGTCCGCCGCTCAAGGTCCCGGGAAAACCGCGAAACGTCCCCCAAGGTCGCCGACATCAGCAGGAACTGCGCACGCGGCAGTTCGATCAGCGGCACCTGCCACGCCCACCCGCGATCCGGATCCGCGTAGTAGTGGAACTCGTCCATCACCACCAGGCCGACGTCCGCCGAAGCGCCATCCCGCAACGCCACGTTCGCCAGCACCTCCGCGGTGCAGCAGATGATCGGCGCGTCCGCGTTCACGCTCGCGTCGCCGGTCATCATCCCGACGTCCGCCGCGCCGAAGATGTCGCACAGCGCGAAGAACTTCTCCGACACCAGCGCCTTCACCGGCGCGGTGTAGAACGTCACCTCGTCCCGGGCGAGCGCGGCGAACGCGGCGCCGACCGCGACCAGGGACTTGCCCGACCCGGTCGGCGTGGACAGGATCACGTTCCCGCCGGATACGAGCTCGATCAGCGCCTCTTCCTGATGCGGATAGAGGTCATAGCCCTGGTCCTTCGCCCACCCGGCGAACGCCTCATACACCTCGTCCGGGTCGCTGCCGGACGGAAGCAGATCACCCAGCGTCATCACGCGCCACCTGTTCCGCCACGGCGGCGATCCGCGCGAGCCGCGCCAGTGATGGTCTGGCCAGCACCGCCCCGATGTCGTGCAGCGCCGCCATCAGTTCCTCCACTCCGTCCAGCGGCGCGTCCTCCCGCGCGGCCAGCAAAATTGCCCGGTAATCCTCGGCGGTCACCGTCTGTCCTGGCAGCTCCACCTGCGCGGCGTCGGTCAGGAACAGCGCGGGCACCGACGTGTCGAGCGCGAGCGCGAACGCGGCCAGCTCGCACGCGGTGAACGCGCGCCGCCCGCGCTCGGCCTGGTGCACCGCCTGCCGGCTCCACGGCCGGTCCAGATAATGCCCGAGCGCCTCGCCGAGCTGGGTCAGCGACATGCCGCGCGCCTCGCGGAGCCGCGCGACTTGCCGGCCGACTGCCTCCTCGACACGCACGCATGACTCCTCGACAATCCGTACCCCGCTCGACTAGTGTAACTATACACAGTTCGTCGTCAACCCTCGTGATGACAACGGAGCCCGAAATGCCACGCTTCAACCTGGAATCCGTCACGGCTGGCGATGACTGCGCCGTCATCCAGATCACTGGTGAGGTCGACGTCTACACGGCACCGCAACTGCGCGAGCGTGTCGTCGAACTGATCGGCAGCGGCTTCATCCATCTCATCGCTGACTTGCGCGACGTGGAGTTCCTCGACTCGACCGGCCTCGGCGCCCTGGTCGGCAGCCTGCGCCGGGTCCGCGTGCACGACGGCTCGCTGATGCTCGTCACCGACTCCCCCCGGATACTCGAAATTTTCAAGATCACGGGACTGAACAGCGCGTTCGCCATGTATCCGGCCATCTCGGAGGCGGTGGATGCCAGCCCGGCCTGGCGTTCCGCAGTGGCGCACACCGATAACCCTCTTTTCTCATAACGACGGTGGTGCTCCTGGCCGCGGTCTGCGCCGCGCGCGGAGTCCAGGTATTGTCGGTGTCCGTGGTCAACTTCGCCGTGCGTTCGCCTGGGAATCTAATGCGAGTTTGCGGGCAATAGACTGAGCAACCCTTTGGCCGGGGCCAGAGTGTCTATAAGGACGTGCTTGCCAACCGAGGAGACGTACTGGTGACAGGTATCGACTATGAGCGACTCTACGAGTACCGCCTGCGATACGTAGATCAGGAACGCCGTCAGGCGGTGTGGAACGAGATCGCGGCCTACCTGTACCGCCGCATGGGCTCGCCCGCCCGGGTGCTCGACCCGGGAGCGGGCCGATGCGAGTTCATCAACGCCATCCCGGCGGCTGAGCGGTGGGTAGTCGACATGATGGATAACGAGGACTACCGGGACCCCGCCGTGAAGGCGGTGACCGGCAGCGTGCTGGACGCCCAGCTGCCGACCGGTCATTTCGACGGCGTCTTCGTTTCGAACATGCTTGAGCACCTGCCGAGCCAGGATGTGGTGGGCATGCTGCTCAGCCGGCTGCACTCCTGGATGGAGCCGGGCGGCACGCTGGCCGTGCTCGGCCCGAACTTCCGGTATTGCTCGAGTGAGTACTTTGACTGCGCCGACCATACGCTCGCGCTGACGCACATCGCGGTGGCCGAGCACCTGCACGCGGCGGGCTTCGACGTGCGTACCGTCGTGCCGCGCTTCCTGCCGTACTCGTTCCGCAGCGTGCTGCCGGCCTCGCCGGTATTGACCCGGAGTTACCTTCGCATGCCCGTGGCCTGGCGGCTGCTCGGCAAGCAGTTCCTGGTGCTGGCGAGAAAACCACCCTCGTGACGGGGGGATTCCGCGGCGAGCGGTGGCGTCCGCCCGCGCCGGGCTTCCCGGTACCGCGGCGGTCGGACAAGCGAACGCTGCCGCCGCTGACGTTCCTGCCGGTGCCCGGTCACGGCCCAGAGCACGTGGTCGTGGACGGGCGAGGCAGGCTGCTCACCGGCCTGGCCGACGGGACGATCGTCCGTGTCAGCCCGGACGGCGGCGCGGAGACGATCGCGAATACCGGCGGCCGCCCGCTCGGCATGGAGCTGGCTGGCGAGGACACGCTGGTGATCGGCGACGCCGAGCGCGGCCTGCTCCGGGTGCGGCCGGTGGAACCGGGCGCGAGCGTGGAGGTGCTGTGCGACACCGTTGACGGTGAGCGGCTGGTGTTCTGCAGCTGCCCCGCGATCGCCGCCGACGGCACCATCTACTTCAGCCAGTCGTCCCGGCGATACGATCTCGCGCACTACAAGGGCGACCTGCTGGAGCACTCGGGAACGGGCCGGGTCCTCCGCTACCGGGATGGCCAGGTGGACGTCGTCGCGGACGGCCTCCAGTTCGCCAACGGCCTGCTGCTCAGCCCCGGCGAAGCGAGCCTGATCGTCGCGGAGACCGGCGGCTACTGTGTCACCCGGGTGCACCTGGACGGCGCGGCTGGGGGAGTTACCGAGCCGGTTATCGAGAACCTGCCCGGATTCCCCGACAACCTGACCGCCGGTCCGAGCGGACTGATCTGGATCGCCATGGCCAGCCCGCGGGACGCCACGCTCGACCTGCTGCTGCCGCGGCCGTCATGGCTGCGCGGCGCGGTCTGGGCCCTCCCGGACCGCCTCAAGCCCGCGCCGAAGGACATGGCCTGGGTGCTCGCCATCGACCCGGCCGGCCGGGTGGTACACGACCTGCGCGGCTGGCACGTCGGGTATCACGAGGTGACCGCGGTCCGCGAGCACGACGGGGTGCTGTACCTGGCCAGCATCGAAGAGGCCACGCTGGCCCGCGCCGAGCTTCCCGCGTGAGAAGATCAGCGGCCCGTCACGAGTGAGTCCGTTCCGGGAACGGCAGGGCGACGGGATCCGGCGCAAGCCGGCAGCGGCCGGCCTCGTCGGAACCGGTCCAGGCCGAGTCCGGCGACGTCCACGACCTGGCTCGTCCCGGTGAGCGCCACGTCGGCGGCGGCGCGCGCCACGCCGGGCCCGCACATCATCCCGGCGCCGCCGGCCGAGGCTACCGTGACGCCGTCCAGTCCTGGCGCGGGACCGATGATCGGCAGGTGGTCCGGTGTGAAGTCGATGGTGGCGGTCCACACGCGGCGAAGCCCGAGCCCGGCGGTGACCGGCACGAGGTCCGCGAGCCTGGCCCGCATCTTCGCCAGGCAGCCCTCGTCCACGGCGCGGTTCTCGCCCGGCAGCCAGGTCGAACACCATCGGCACACGCGACGGAGCGAGATCTGGGTGCCGCTCGGTGACCGCAACCTGATGCCGCGCGCCGCCGGCCGCGATCCGCACTCCGGCCAGCCTGCCGACCGCCGCCAGCTTCGGCCCGCAGGTCAGCACTACCCGCTCGTGGCGATCCGCCCCGCGCTGGTCTCCACCCCGCGAACCGCGCCCTGGCCATCAGGCCGCGGAACTCGACACCCTCGGCCACCTCGACTCCGGCGCGGATCATCGCGACCGTGTAGGCGGGCTGATGGTCGCGGCGCGGCTGCCTCGGTGCCGCGCAGCGGCTCATCGAGGAAATGACCGGCTTCGCCGCGCGGCGCCACGCGGGCGGCCGGGCGATCGCCGAGCACGGCCTGGTCGCGGGCATGCTCGCGGACAGCCTCACCGAGCTGTTCGCCGCCCGCGCGCTCACCTACGAAACCGCGCGCGGCATCGACGCCCAGGTGGACACGAAGGTGAGTCACGCCCAGTGCTCGATGGCGAAGCTGTACTGCTCCGAAATGGCCGGCCGGGTCGCGGACCGCGCGGTCCAGGTGTTCGGCGGCCGCGGCTACATGCGCGAGAACGTCGCCGAACGCTTCTTCCGCGAACTGCGCGTCGAGCGCATCTGGGAAGGCACCAGCGAAATCCAGCGCATGATCATCGCCCGCCAGCTAGTCAAACGCGGCGCCCCCGCCCTCGCCTGACCCCGGTCTAGCGCAGCGTTTCCGTGATCGAAAATCGTTGCGGACACTTACCCCGAGGTGGTCCCTGCTGGCTTATCCCCGGGGTGTCCCGGGCTCACCGGCTGCCCGGTGGGTCAGCGGCTGCTCGATGGGCCTCGATAGCGTGGTGGTTTTCCCCTTTGTGGTAGCGGGACCCTTGTTCACGAGGGTCGATCCTCCACGAAGGGGTAAACGTCCACGTTGTTGGCGGGACTGCCGTGCACTCCTGTCCCGGTAGCCGCATACTGCACTCCAGGCACAGGCTGCGCGTGTCGGCCAGACCCGGCGGTCGGCCGGGGCCATGCGCGCGCGATTCGCCAGCATGATCCGATCCGGGTAGCTGTTCGCCAGGCGTCACAGGCGTGTTTCGGTTGCTGGTTCGGGCGGAGCGCGCGTTTCTGCGGATCGTCCAGAGCGAGGCGTCGAGGGGCGGCCCTCAATACAGGGGGGTATGCGGTCTGGTTTGTCCTGCTATGTGGGCCTGCGTTCCGCCGGTTCGCGTAGCTTGTTTCATGATCACGAAGAGTTTTACGTGCTCTGGGTCGTAAAACCCTTCGTGATCATAAACTATATACCCCTAGAGGGTATAGAGATCGTTTCTTTATTCGAATACCCATCTCCACGCATCCCGAATCGGGGGAGATGACTGTCCGCGATAATCCGGCGCGCCCGCGACGTGGCAGAAATAAGCTGATATATCCGGTATCTGGGCCGCGCGGCGGCGGGCGGCGGTGCGGGGGCGGTGGGCGCCCGGGCGGGGGCGGTCAGGTGTCGGGGGCTCGGGGGCGGAACGTGGCGGCCAGCAGGAGGGCCGCCGCGACGATCAGCGCGGGTTCTACGACGAAGGCGCGCGCGACGCCCCAGCGGTCGGCCAGCAGGCTGAGCACGAACGGCGCGCCCATCGCGGCGATGCCGACCAGGACCTGAGCCCGGGCCGCGGCCCGGCCGCTCTCGTCGGGCGCGGCGGCCATCGTCAGGCCGAGCGTGAGCGGGTAGAGGTTGGCGACGCCCAGGCCGGTGACCGCCAGGCCCGCCAGTGCGACGGGGGAGCGGCCGGTCAGCCAGAACGTCATGAAGCCCGCCAGCGCCACGGCGAGCGAGCCGGCGGTGAGCGCGCGGGGAGTGCGCCAGGCGGCGGCGCCGCGGGTCAGTACGGCGCCGCTGAGCCGGCCCGCCAGCTCGCCGGCGTAGAAGAACGTGAGCATGCTCGCCGCTCGGGCCACCGGCAGCCCGGCCGAATGCAGCAGCTGAGCCGCGTAGAAAACCACGCAGAACTCGACCGCGACCGCGAGCGCGACCAGCGTCGCGCCCACCCAGTAGCCTGCCGGCAGGCGCGCCGTGCCCCGCTGCCGGCCGTCGGTACCGCCGGCCGGCAGCGGCAACCGTCCGAACAGCAGCCAGAGCAGCGTGAACCCGGCCAACGGCACCAGCAGCGCCGCCCGCCAGCTCGCCGCCGTGCCGGCCAGGCCGCCGAACAGCAGCGGCGCCGCGACCGCCATCATCACCGCCAGCGCGTTGGCCTCCACCAGCGCACGGTCCCGGTCAGCGCCGTACCGTTCGGACAGGATCGCGGCGGTGCCGACGAGCATGGTCGCGCCCGCCGTCCCCATCAGCAGCGCGGCGGTCAGCGTGAGCGCCAGCACGCGGGCGGCGATGAGCAGCCCGATGCCACCGCAGAACACCGCCGTGGCGGCCCACATCACGCGGCGCTGGCCCAGCGCACCCGCCAGCCGCCGGTACCCGAGTCCGGTGATCATCGCTCCGGCGGACCACAGCACGGAGTGCAGCGTGGTGACCGTGTACGACAGGTGCAGGCCGGTCTTGAGGAACGCCAGGATGGGCCCGAGCCCGTACAGGCAGTACGCGTAGCAGGCGATGACCGCATAGCACAGGACGGTCATCCGGTCCCGGGTGAACCCGGGTTCGGCTACGCGGAGAGCGCCTCCTCGATCGCCGCGAGGACCGCGGGGTCGTCCGGCTCGGTCCGCGGCCGGAACCTGGCCACCACGGAGCCGTCGGGCGCGAGCACGAACTTCTCGAAGTTCCACTGGATGTCCCCCGCTTCCCCGTCCGCGTCGGGAAATGCGGTCAGCACGTCGTAGACGGGGTGCCGCCCGGGACCGTTCACCTCGATCTTCTCGAACATCGGGAACGTAACGCCGTAGGTCGCCGAGCAGAACTCGGCGATCTCGTCGGCGGTGCCGGGCTCTTGCGACCCGAACTGATTGCACGGGAAGCCGGCCACCGAGAAGCCGCGCGAGGCGAGCCGCTCGTGCAGCGCTTCGAGCGCGGTGTACTGCGGCGTCAGCCCGCACTTGGATGCGACGTTCACCACGAGCAGCGCGTTGCCGGCCAGCGAGCCGAGCGAGGAGTCCTTGCCGTCCAGCGTCTTTACCGGAATGTCGAAGAGGGCCACGCGCCTAGAGTACTTGTCCGCCCAGATATCCCCGCGCGATGGTGGTCACGAAGGAGTACACGGCGTCTTCGGCCGGCGAGAGCGGGCCGGGCGAGGCGAACGGCGAGGACAGCCCGCGCTGCACGGACTCGCAAGCCGTCCAGTCCTGCCGGTTGGTCAGGTCCCAGAACTCCACCGCGTATGCCGGGTCGAAATCCGGTTTCGCCACGGCCTCTGGCGCGAACGCCCAGCTGCATTCGATCCGGGTCCGGTTCGCCGCCAGCGGCACCATGCGATGCGTCATCACGTAGTCCGGATGGAGCGACCACAGGACGTTCGGGAAAATATTCACGTAAATGACGGTCCGCAGCCGGTCGCCGGACAACCCCCGCAGCGGCACCCCGAGGCTCTCCCCGGTCAGCGACATCGTGCGCATGCCGTCCCGCAGGTCCATCCAGCCGCCGATCCAGGCGCCGGTCGCCGTGTAGTTCTCGCCGCTCTTGGGCGGGCTGACGCGGCAGAGTTCGGGGTGGATGGACGGGCAGTGGTAGCACTCGTGGTAGTTCTCGGTGAGGATCTTCCAGTTCGCGGCCGCGTCGTAGATGTGACGGCCGGCGATCGCCAGGCGCTCCGGTTCGTAGGGCGCGATGAGCTCGGCAAGCTCGGCCAGCCCCGCCGGCGGCGTGCCGGTGAAGATCAGCCCGTGCCACTCGGTCACCGGCAGTTCCACCAGGCCCCACTGGCTCTTGTCCAGGCCGCGGTATCCCGCCGCGCCGCGCAGGCCGCCGGCCAGGTCGTAGGTCCACGCGTGATACGGGCAGATGATCGAGTTCTGGCTGGCCTGCCCGCCGCACGGGAGCAGTTCGTGACCGCGATGCCGGCACGTGTTCGCGAACGCGCGCAGCGCCCCATCGTTGCCGCGCACCAGCAGCACGCTGCCGTCGCCGTAGGCCTCCGCCCGCTGGTCGCCGGGGTGCGGCAGCTCGGCGCCGAGCCCGAGGCACACCCAGTCGCCGAAGAAATGCCGCCGCTCCCACTCGAACACCGCCTCGTCGGTATAGGCGGCGCGCGGCAGCATCCGGCTTTCGCCGAACGGGCGCAGCGTTTGCGCCAGCTCGCCCGCGTCCAGCGGCGCAGGGTGCCCAGTGAACGTTTGACTGACCATACAGTCAATCGTGCATCGCGCTCGCTCACCGTGTCAATTGCGCAATCGAGCCCACTAGAGCGTGTCAATCCGCGCCGCGCCGGGGCCGCCCGGCGCCACCCCGCCGGTTACGGCGCGGTGGCCGGGGTCACGCCTACGTCGACGGTTACCCAGCCCTTGCTGCCACCCGGCCCGGCGGCCGCGATCCGGTAGTAGCCAGCGGCCGGGAAGCTGACGTAGAACGTCGCCTGGCCGCTGAGCAGGGTCTGCGATGCGGGGAACGAGGACGGAACCGGAACTCCGGGCGGCGGGGTCAGCGTGAGCGTGACCGGTCCGTTCGCCGACTTGTCCAGCGACAGCCCGCCCGTTTCCGCCTCGAGGTTGATGGTCAGCGAGCGCCCCGGGGCGGGCGCGCCGATGTCGGTGAGGATGCCGCCGGAGCCGTGGAACCCGATGGTGTCCCCGGGCGCCACCGGCACCGACGGCGCGGGCAGCGGGCGCTGCCGGAAGTCGAACGCGCCCATCAGGTCGTCCTGCCGGGCGTTCAGCGCGGTCAGCGGCGGCATGCCCCACAGCTTCTGCATGAACGAGAGGATGCCCACGTTCGTGGTCTGCCGGTGGTACACGCCGCGGCGCGAGTACGGGCTGATGATCACCATCGGGGTCCGGGTGCCGTAGCCGAGCGAGACCGGCGGCGGGACGTGATCCCAGAAGCCGCCGCCCTCGTCGTAGGTCAGGAAGATCGCGGTCGAGGCCCAGTACCTGCTGTGCGCGACGGCGTTGACGAGCTGCCCGACCCAGGTGTCGCCCTCGCCGATGTCCTCTGCGGCCTCGGTGCTGTACCCCACGCCAGGCCGGACGAACGAGAAGTCCGGCAGCCTGCCCGCCCCGAGGTCGGCGAAGAAATGGTCGCCGTCGGTCAAGTCGGCGGCGGAGCCGCTGGGGATGATCTGGTCCCAGATCGTGCCGTTCAGGGTCCACGCGGGCAGCGCGTAGTAGATCTTCCAGCTGCGGCCGTGCGTGGTCAGCTCGTCGAAGATCGAGTTCCAGGGCTTGGCCGGACCCGGCTCGAGGTTGTTGTAATACCAGCCGTGCGCGGTCCCGTTGAGCGCGGTCATCACGTTCGGCTGGGTCGGCGCGATCAGCGGCTGGAAGTTGTGGTCGGCAAGCTCGTACCTGGCCGCGAGGTACTGCTCGTCCGGGTCGAACGACGGGCCGAACTCGGTGATGGAGGCCATCGAGTCCTGCGGGAACACCGTGTAGTGGTCCATCAGGTAACTCTTGCCGGGCGCGTAATCCATGGCCATCTGCTCGCCGACACGGCTGTTGTTCAGCACTTTCATCACATCGCCCTCGTTCGGCCTCGCGTAGACCGGTGGCACGTCGGGCGCGGAATGGTAGTAGGCACCGGGGTTCGGCAGCGAGGTGCCCGGCGGGATGCCGTCGGCGCCCCTGAAGCTGCCGAAGAGGTTGTCGAACGTATGGTTCTCGATCATGACCTCGATGACGTGCTTGATCGGCGAACCCGGCGCCGCCGCCGAGGCGGTGGCGGGGGTCCCCGCAAGGGCCGCTGCCACGACGAGCCCGGCTGTCAGGATCTTCATATGCGGCATTCAGCCATGGCCGGCGGCCGGCCCCGGTGAGGCGCGCCGTACGCGCCGTGCGCGCCGTACGCGCCGTGCGCGCCGCACGCAGCAGTCAGCCGAGGCCCCCGGGTCGCCCGCAAGCGCACCGGAGGCCCCCCGGCGCGCCTTTTTAGCACCACGGCCCCCCGGCGCGCTCTCGGCTTCTTTCATCGGGACCGGCAGACAGCTTGCGGCATTTCGCTGTCCGCCGTTCCCGACGCCCCGCCCCACGACCAAGAACATAACCGCGCCGGCTTGAGCCGCTATGAAGTCCGCGTTAAGCGGCCGGGGACACGTCATGATGAACCAATGACATGGACCGCACCCGAGATCACGCGCGATCGCGTTCCCCGGGACGCCGACGAGCGCACCCAGCTCGACGCCTGGCTGGAGTTCCACCGGCAGACGTTGCGGAGCAAGTGCGCGGGGCTGACCGCGGATCAGCTGGCGGAGCGTGCCGCCAGCCCATCGAACCTCTCGCTCATCGGCCTGATCAGGCACATGACCGAGGTTGAGCGCGGCTGGCTGAGAGGCCGCTACTTCGGCGAGCAGCTGGGCACCGAGTATTGCACCGACGAGAGCCCGGACGGCGACTTCACGGACGCGAGCGCGGCAACTGCGGAGCGTGACCTGGCAACCTACGAAGCCGAAATCGCGGCGGCACGCGCCGTTTACGCCGGCCGTCCGCTCGACGAGACGTATCAGCTGAGGCACGGCCGCGTGAACCTGCGCTGGATCTACCTGCACATGATCGAGGAGTACGCCCGGCACAACGGCCACGCCGATCTGCTCCGCGAGCACATCGACGGGGCAACGGGCGTGTGACCCAGTGCTTGCGCCGGTACTGCCGCCAAACCGATACTTCTGGCATGGGCGACCGTAACGTGCTTGGCGGGGAACTAGAGCCGTGTGGCATCGATCCGCTCACCGGCTTCTACCGGGACGGGTGCTGCACGACAGGCCCGGAAGACCTCGGTAGCCACACGATCTGCGCCGTGGTCACCGCCGAATTCCTCGAACACCAGCGGAAGATCGGCAACGACCTGTCCACGCCGATGCCGCAGTTCCGGTTCCCGGGGCTGGTGCCGGGGGACAGGTGGTGCGTGACGGCGATGAACTGGCTCCGTGCCCACCATGACGGCGCCGCCGCGCCGGTGGTCCTGGCCTCTACGCACGAGCGCGCGCTGGAGATCGTCCCGCTGGCCGTGCTCCGCCAGTACTCGGTCGACGTCCCCGCCGACGCCGCGGCCCTCGAAGAGTAGCTCGCTCCAGGCATAAATCAGGCGAAAGCGGACCGCGCGGCGAGCACGGACCGCATGATCGCCGTTTGCTGCGCGACGACGACGCCGCAGTCGTCCCCGTACGAGCCGGCCACCGCAGCACCCGCCGCGACGGTCGCCTCGTCGCACAGCGTTGCCGGGTAGAGCAGGCGCGCGAGCTGGCGCCGGCGCCCGCTGGGCACGTCCGCCCTGGCCAGCGACGCCAGGGCCGCCCCGAAGTACCTGTCCCGGTACCCCGCTGCGGCCGACTGCCTCGCTGTACGTGAGTACCACTCCATGGATCCTAACGAAAGTGGCTAACCGTCCCGTCAGCCACCTTCGTCAGCACGGCCGGCCGAGCGTCTGGTCGGCACCGCGCTGCTGACAGCAGCGCCGGACGGCTCGGCGCGGTGAGCTCTGGCATCCTGAGGCAATGGTCACCTCAGTCGCAGTGCTGTCCGACATCCACGGGGTCATGCCCGCGCTCGACGCCGTGCTGGCCGAGCCGGATCTCCAGCGCGCCGACCGGATCGTGCTGACCGGGGACATCGCCGCCGGGCCGCAGCCGACCGAAGTGCTGGACCGGCTCCTCGGCCTGGGCGACCGGGTGGTCTGGGTCCGCGGCAACGCGGACCGGGAGCTGGTGCAGCTGGCCCGCGGGGAGGTCGACGACGTCGGCGACCCGATCGCGCCGTGGGCCGCGCGGCAGCTCAGCGCCGATCACGTCGACTGGCTGGCCGGCCTGCCGCACCCGGTGACGCTGACCGTGGACGGCTTCGGCGAGGTGCTGTTCTGCCACGCCACGCCCCGCGACGACGAGGAAGTCGTCGTGGTCGACACCCGCCTGGAGCGCTGGGCCGAGGTGCTCGGCGACCTGGCGCCCGAGGTCATGACCGTCGTCTGCGGGCACACCCACATGCCGTTCACCCGGCTGGCGAACACCCGCCAGATCATCAACCCCGGCAGCATCGGCATGCCCTACGGCCGCCAGGGCGCGCACTGGGCGATCCTGTCCGGCGGCACGGTCGAGATGCGCCGCACCCCCTACGACCCCGTGGCCGCGTGCGCCCAGGTTAACGACAGTTCCGCGTACCCCGACGTCGCGGAGTGGACGGACTACTTCCTGCACGCCCGCGCCACCGACGCCGACGCCCTCGCGGCCTTCGCCCCCCGCGACGGCCGCACCCTGCCGAGCTAGTTGTCTCGGTCGTTCCGGGCGCCGGAGGGCCGGGATAGGGGCGCACCGGCAGTCCCGTCAACAACGTGGACGATTTTCCCTTTGTGGTGGATCGACCCCCGGGGGCAGGGGTCCCGTTACCACGAAGGGGAAATCTGCCACGTTAACCGACGCCGAGCGAGCCCGCCGCTGACCCGCCGGGCGGCCAGCCGGCCGGGCAAGCCCCGGAACAAGCCAGCAGGATCCGATCCGGGGGGTAACTGTCCGCAATCGTTTCGAGTCGCCTCCGAGGACCCGCGCAGGCGCCGGGTCGGAGAGCGGTCGCACGATCACCAGCCAAGACTGAGCGGTCATGGCACTCGCACTGAGGTGGTGAAGATCTCCGAGTTCGGCGACCCGCCGACCGCGCTGCCCCAGCTCAGCATCAGCTGCCGCGGATTGTCCGCCCACGCCGAGATGCCGAAGGTGTCGCCGGGCCAGATCGACGAGTTGCCGTACCTGACGGAAATCCGCCGCGGGCCGGAGACCCAGCCATGGCGGATCGAGAAGGTCCGCAGGTACTCGCCGTACCCGCCCGGCGCGTTGTTCGCCAGCCAGCCCACGTAGGCGATTCCTGGCCTGGCACCGCCGGCGACCTCGACGATGTGCGTCGCGTTGTCGTTGTCGGGTGTCACCCGGATCGGCGCGGACCAGTTCTTCCCGTGATCGGTGGAGTAGGCCACCCAGCCGACGTCGTTACTCAAACCCTGGGTATCCCAGGTGATGTACAGGTTGCCGGCGGCATCGGCGCCGATCGCGCCGTCGATCCACCATTCCGCGAGTGACATCGTGCCTGCCGACGCACCCACCTGAACCGGCGGGGACCACGTCTTGCCGCCGTTGACGGACGAGGTGAAGTACATCGTCGCCGGGTTCATCGCGTACGTCTGGAGGTTGTAGATGTTGTAGCCCTGGTACGCCAGGTCGACGCGGCCGTCCGGCTCGACCACCATCGGCGCGCTGTCCCCGCCGCTGGCCGGGAAACCGGGGCTGACGTGCACGATCGGGCCCCAGGTCCGGCCGTAGTCGGTCGACTTCTGGACGACGACGTTCAGGTCGCCGGTGGCGAACGCGCAGCTGCCGCCGGCCGAGCAGATGTCCGTGACGAGCGCCGCGCTCGGGCCGTAGTCCCAGGTCAGGTACACCACGCCGTGCGCGCCCGCGGCGGTGAAGTCGCGGTCACCCCAGTTGTTCTGATCCGGCGGGGTCAGCGTCGCGGATTGGCTGAACGTCCGGCCGTGGTTGAACGAGGTGTCGACGACCGGGAACGTGTGCGTGCTGTCGGAGTTCATGAACGACACGTAGAGCACGCCGTCGGTCGACACGGAGACCGCCGGGTCCCAGGAGCCGCCGGCCGAACCGGCCATGACGGCCGGCTTGCTCCAGGTTCGGCCGCCGTCCGCGGACCGGGCGAACCCGATGCTGTTGTCGCAGCCCATCCACGCCTCGTACGCGAAGTTGTGCCAGGTGGCCTGCTCCACCTCGGCGTTCTGGCCCTTGCACGCGTGGCTGATGTCGTGGACCGGCGCACCGGTCGCGTCGTCTGCCGCGGCGCCGGGCGAGGCCAGGGCGGACAGCAGGAGTGCGGCGGCCGCGGCCGCGCCGAGTCCGGCGAACTTCCCGATCATGGGGCAGACCCTACACAACCCGGGCGATTACTCCCAGCGCTGGGCGTTCTCGTCGTTCAGCGAACCCGGCCGGATCGGCAGCACGCAGAACGGCAGGCCAGCGGGGTCCCGCAGGATCCACCAGCTCTGCACCTTCTCGACGCGCCGCGCGCCGAGCCGCTCCAGCCGGGCGACCTCGGCGTCCACGTCGTCGGTGTGCATGTCCAGGTGGACGCGCGGCTCGCCGGAATCCAGGCGCTGCATGAGCAGCATCAGGTCGTGCCCGCACAGGAAGGCGCCGTGATATTCGTCGGAGTAGATCCCGGGCAGCTCCTGCCCGAGGGCGCCCGCCCAGAACGCCAGCTCCTGGTCGTGCAGCTCGGGCGGCGCATCGATGACGACCTTCAGCAGACGGCTGTAGTGGGTCATGGCAGCCATCGTGTCACGACTTGGCCCAGCGGCCCTCGTAGTAGCGCTCGGTGGGCGCCGGTTCCGGCAGCGGCGCGAACTCCTGCCCGGCCCGCAGCCCATCCAGGGCGATCGCCAGCAGCCGCTGCCTGATCGCGTCCTGTTCGCCGCGGGCCGCGTCCGAGGGACCGAGACGCCCGAACAGCTCGATCAGGTGCGCGACGTCCAGCGGTGTGACGTCCGCCCGCACCGCGCCAGCGGTCCGTGCCCGCGATACCAGCTGCCCGAGCAGTTCCCGGCCGCGCCTGCTGGCCTGCCACATCTCCGGCGTCGACTCGATCGCGCCGGCCAGCGGCCCGAGCGAGCCGGTGCCCGCGGCGACCGAAGCCCGCACGAACCCGGCCAGCGCGGCCCATGGGTCGGCCACCTCGAGCGCGGCCTCGGCGGCCTCGATCGACTGGCGCATGGCCAGCAGGCACAGGTGCCGCAGCAGGTCGTCCTTGCTGCCGTACCGGCGGTACAGGCTGCCGATGCCGACGCCGGCCCGCTCGGCCACCGCGGCGACCGGCGCGTCGGCGCCCATCGTCGCGAACACCTCGCGCGCCGCGGCGAGCACGACCAGGTCGTTGCGCGCCGCCTCCGCCTGCCGCCCGCGCCGCGTACGCACCGGCCGCGGCCGGGTGAACGCCCCCTCAGCATCCGCCATGCGAGCAGCGTAGCCCCGGTTATTCCGGAGCAAAATGTTCCGATAAACTCGCCATCATGAGAGCAGTGATCCTGAAGGAGTTCGGCCCGCCGGAGAACCTGATCCCGACCGAGGTCCCCGATCCGGTCCCCGGCCCGGACGAGGTGCTGATCGACGTCGACATCGCGAACATCACGTTCGTCGAGACCCAGCTCCGGGCCGGCCGCGCGCCGTTTCCCGGCATGGCACCCGCGCTCCCCGTCATCCTCGGCAACGGCGTGGGCGGGCGTCTCGATGGCCTGCCGGTGGTCACCACGACCGGCGGGAAAGGCGGTTACGCCGAACGAGCGGTGGTGCCCCGCCACAATCCCATCCCCGTGCCCGAGGGTGTGCCGCTCCGGGACGCGGTGGCGTTGCTCGCGGACGGCCGCACCGCGACCGCGTTGATCCGGGCGACCGCGCCGCGAAAGGGTGAGACGGTGCTGATCGAGGCCGCCGCCGGGGGAGTGGGCAGCCTGCTCGTCCAGCTCGCCCGCAACGCCGGCGCCCGCGTGATCGGCCTGGCCAGCGGCGCGCGCAAGACCGCCCTGGCCACCGAACTCGGGGCGGACGTCGCCGTCGACTACACCGAGCCGGGCTGGGAGGCCGGCGTGCCCGCGGTGGACGTCGTCTTCGACGGCGTCGGCGGTGACGTGGCGAGCGCCGCGTTCGGCCTGCTGCGCGAGGGCGGCCGGATGTCCTCCTACGGGGCCGCCAGCGGCGCGTTCGCGCGCATCCCGGACGACGAGGCCGCGCGCCGCGGCATCACGCTGGTCCGCGGCGCCCAGGTGACCCCTGAGCAGATGCGCGAGCTCACCGAGTCGGCGCTGGCGCAAGCCGCCGCCGGCCGCCTCCGCCCGGTGATCGGCCAGACGTTCCCGCTAGCCCGCGCCGCCGACGCCCACGCCGCCATCGAGAGCCGCGCCACCATCGGCAAGACCCTCCTGATCGTCTGACGGCATGCGGTAGCGGGGAATCGGGGTGGGGAGCAGCAGGAAGAAGCCGGCCAGGCCGCCCACGGTCGCGATCCACAGCGCGGGACGCAGCCCGATCTGGCTGGCGACAACCCCGCCGAGCACCGCGCCGAGCGGACGGGTGCCGTAGTTGACGGCGGAGAACGCGCCGATGACACGCGACCGGAGGTGGTCGGGGATCGCCGCGGCGAAGATCGCGCCGATGCTGATGTCCAGCATCATCACGCCGAAGCCGCAGCCCAGCTCGGCGAGGAACAGGGTCGCGAGCACCAGCACGCGCGGGCCGCCGGCCAGCGGCCAGCCGATCAGCGGCGCGGAGAACAGCAGGCAGCCGATGGTGAACGTCCAGCCGATGCCGATCCGGGCGGCGATCGGCTTGGTGACCGCGGCGCCGAGGATCCCGCTGGCCGCGGCGATGCCGAGCAGCACGCCGAGCACGCCCGGCTTGATGTGCAGCACGCGCACCGCGTACAGCAGGTACACCGCGCCGAACATGAGGTTGAAGAAGTTGATCACCGCGACGGCGATCAGCGAGGAACGTGCGATCGGGTCGCGGATCATGAACCGCGCGCCCGCCGACACCGCGCCCTTGGCGGCCGTGTCAACCGGCGGCTCGACCGGGCGGATGCGCGCGAGGCAGCACGCGGAGCCGAGGAACGACAGGGCGTCGCACACGACGGTGACCGGCGCGGACAGCAGTTGCACCAGGACGCCGCCGATGCTCGGCCCGCCGGTGAACGACAGTGCGCGGCTGCCGTAGATCAGCGACTGCCCGTCCACGTACCGGTCTGGCGGCACCACCGACACGAACAGCGTCCCGTCCGCCACGCCGAACAGCACGCTCAGCGTGCCGGCGGCGAACATCACCGAATACAGCTGCGGCAGCGTCAGCACGTGCAGCGCGAAGCACACCGGAATGCTGCCGTACACCAGGGCGCGGCCCAGGTCGGCGGCGATCATCGTCACGCGCCGGTGCCCGCGGCGGTCCACCAGCACGCCCAGATGCAGGCCGAACAGCAGGCTCGGCAGCCACTCAAGCGCGGTCAGGTAGCCCATCTGCGTCGCGGTCGCGTGCAGCACGAGCACCGCGGTCAGCGGCAGCGCGATGCCGGAGATCTGGTCGCCGAACATGGAGATCGTCGACGCGCTCCAGTACCGGCGGAACGAGCGCTCGCGCAGCAGCGGCGGGATGGCCCGTCGGCGCAGCCGACCCCGCTGGCACTGCATCATCGCGACGGGAAGGCGAGGTGCAGGTAGGTGACCGGCCGCGAGCCTTCCGGCCGCAGCCCAGGATCCTGTGTCCGGTCGAAGTACTCGTCGACCAGGTGCATGATCCGGTGGCTGAGATCCTTGAGCTCGTCCGCGGTGACGTACAGGATCCGATCGCCCAGCATGGCGGCGTCCCGCCACTGCGGGGATTCGGCCGCGCCGCGGTCCAGCCAGCGCGTGAGCTCCTCGAAGTAGCGCTCCACCTGGACCGCGCCGAGCAAGCCGGTGGCGGCGATCATCTCCGGGTCGTCGCTGCTGTTCCGCCATGACGTCAACGGCGCGGTCGCCCGCCACGGCTTCTCCCGGCCGGTGCCGCCGCCGGCCTCCTCGACCAGCCCGTACTTCGCGAGCTGCCGCAGGTGGAACGAGCACGTCCCGGAGGACTCGCCGAGCAGTTCGGCCGCCCTCGTCGCGGTCAGCGGTCCCTCGGTGCGCAGCAATCCCATCAAGGCCATCCGGACCGGGTGCGCGTACGCCCGCAGCGCCCGCGGGTCCTTCAGCCAGCTCACCGCGCCCGGCGGCTCGCCCACGCCATGCTCAGCCATACGTGCAAAGCTACCTTTGCAAAGCTTTCTTTGCAATGCTCGGACGTGAAAGTATGGTCGTTATGCCAGATCCGGGAGTAACCATCGCCGTCGCGCAGCTCGGGCTGAGCGTGGCAGAGCCGGACGCCAACCGGAAAGCGGCGGCGGCGGCCGTCGCGGAGGCGGCGGTCGCCGACGCGCGGCTTGTCGTGCTGCCGGAGCTGTCGGACTCGGGGTACGTGTTCGCCAACGCGGACGAGGTGCGGTCGCTCGCGGCGCCGGCCGCGAACAACGTGACGCTGCGCGAGTGGCGATCGCTGGCGGACGCCTACAACCTGACGATCGCCGGCGGGTTCTGCGAGCTGGGCGCGGACGGGAAGCTGTACAACAGCGCCGCCATCGTGGACAAAACAGGCACGAAAGCCGTATATCGCAAGGCGCACCTGTGGGACACCGAGAAGAAGTTCTTCACGCCAGGCGACGGGCCGCCGGCGGTGGTCGAGCTGCCGTTCGGCAATGTCGGCCTGATGATCTGCTACGACCTCGAGTTTCCCGAATGGGTGCGGCTCGCCGCGCTCAGCGGCGCGGACCTGATCGCCGTGCCGACCAACTGGCCCGCGGGCGGCTCGCCGCCCCCGCCGGGCGAGCGATCAGGCGAGGTCGTCTCGGCGCAGGCCGCGGCGTCGAATAACGGCGTGTTCATCGCGGTCGCGGACCGGTGCCGCACCGAGCGTGGCGTGGACTGGGTCGGCGGTTCGGTCATCTTGCGGCGCGGCGGCTACCCGCTCGCCGGGCCGGTCTGCGCGGACCACCCCGCGGTGCTCACCGCGACCGTCAACCTGCCGCTGGCGCGGGACAAGCGGATCAGCGACGGCAACGACCTGTTCAAGGACCGGCGGCCGGAGCTGTACGCCCAGCTGCGCACGTCCGGCTCCCGGGTGGCGACGGCCAGCGCCCACTGGGCCGCGCGGTTCGTCGAGAACGGCACCGCCGCCGGCGATTTCACCGAGACGCTGAGCCGGATCAAGGACTGGGACGACTGGTGCCGCGAGTGGGGCGTGACCGGCCGGCGGTACGAGGCGCTCGCCGAGCGCGCCGCGGCCGAGGGCCGCGACATCACCGCGGGGGAGGCCTGGCGGCGCGCCGCGCTGTGCTGGCACTGGGGCAAGTTCGTGTTCGCCGAGCACCCGGACCAGCAGCGGGAGGCGCACGAGCACACGATCGCGGACTACCGGCGCGGCGCCGCGACGCTGACGCCGCCGGCCGAGCTGGTCGCGGTGCCGTACGGCGACGCGACGCTGGCCGCGTACCTGCGGGTGCCGGCCGGGACGGAGCGTCCGCCGGCCGTGATCATGATCCCCGGGCTCGACTCGGTGAAGGAGGAACTCCAGGCCACCGCCGAGTACCTGCTGCGCCGCGGCCTGGCGGTGATCGCGGTGGACGGCCCGGGCCAGGGCGAGGCGGAGTACGCCGGAATGCTCATCGAGCCGGCGTACGAGCGAGTCACCGACGCGGTCGTCGAGTATCTGCGCGGCCGCGACGATGTTGATGCCGGGCGCATCGGCGTGTTCGGCGTCAGCCTGGGCGGCTACTACGCGGCGCGCGCCGCGGCGTTCACGCAGGGCCTGACGGCCGTCGTCGCGCTTGCCGGGCCGTACCGGTTCGACCTGGACTGGGACGACCTGCCGCCACAGACCCGCGCCACGTTCCGGCTGCGCTCGGGCGCCGCATCGGAACAGGAGGCACGGCGTAACGCGGGCGCGCTCACCCTCGAGGAGGCGGCGGGTAAGATCACGATCCCGTTGCTGGTCGCGCACGGCGGCAAGGACCGGCTCATCCCCGCGTACCACGCCGAGAAACTCGCCGGCGAGGCCGCGAGCGCCGAGCTGCTCCTGTACCCGGACGGTAACCACGGGCTGACCAGCAACGCCTTCGAATCGCGGTCCGCGATGACGGATTGGCTGGCCGCGCGGCTTTCGTAACTCCCATGTCGTGGGACCGCCGTTGATGATAAGCATCGTATTGTGCGGAACGTGGCGCGGATGCTCATCATCGGCGGAGTCGTGGCGATGCTCGCCGGAGCGTGCAGCAGCGGCTCCGGCTCCGGCTCGCCGAGCAGCACTCCGACGTCTACCGCGGCCAGTGGCTCCAGCTCGGGCGCGCTGGAGAAGACCACGATCACCGTCGGTACGCTGCCGGTCGTCGACGTCGCTCCGCTGTTCCTGGCGATCAAGAACGGGTATTTCGCGCAGCAGGGCCTGACGGTCAAGACCGTGCTGGCCCAGCAGTCCACCGCGACGCTGCCGGACCTGCTGCACGGCGTCGTGGACATCATCACCGGCAACTACACGACGTACTTCCTTGGGGATGCCCGGCACACGTTCAGCCTGGACGTGGTCGGCATGGGCTTCACCTGCGTGCCGGACACGTTCGAGATCCTCGCGCTCCCCGGGTCGGGCATCACCAAGCCGGCCGACCTGGCCGGCAAGACCGTCGCGGTGAACGTGGTCAACAACATCCAGACGCTGGCCACGAACGCGATACTCAAGGCCGACGGGGTTACCGGCAAGCCGGTCTACGTGCCGATCCCGTTCCCGGACATGATCGCCGCGCTCAAGGCGCACCGGGTCGACGCGATCAGCGTCGTGGAGCCGTTCATCAGCGGCGCCAAGCACTCCGCCGGCGCGGTCACCGTGATGTCCGAGTGCCAGGGCCCGACCGCGAACATCCCCGTGTCCGGCTACTACACCACCGCGGCGTTCGCGCAGCAGTACCCGAACACGGCGCGCGCGTTCCAGCGGGCAATGGCGCGGGCGCAGGCGTACGCGAACGCCAACCCGCAGGCGGTCAAGGCGATCATCCCGAGCTTCGTCAAGATCACCCCGGCGGCGGCGGACGCCGTCGCGCTCGGCATCTTCCCGCCGTCGATCGACACGTCGGCGCTGCAGAAGCTCGCCGACCTCATGTTCTCGAACGGAATGCTGGCCAGTCCGTTCCAGGTATCCAGCATTGTCTTCAAGTAGTGTCAGAAGTCGTGGGAGCCGACGAATCCCGCTCGAAAGAGAACGGGCACGGGTTCGACACCAGTGTCGCGCACATCGCGCGGATCTATAACTACTGGCTCGGCGGGAAGGACAACTTCGCCGCCGACCGGGCGATCGCCGACATGGCGCTCCAGGCCGATCCGGACCGGGCCTGGTCGGTCCGGTCCAACCGCGCGTTCCTGGCCCGGGCAGTCCGCTTCCTCGCCGGGCAGGCCGGCATCCGCCAGTTCCTCGACATCGGCACGGGCATCCCGACCGCGGACAACACCCACGAGGTCGCCCAGCGCGTGGCGCCGGAGGCGCGGGTGGTCTACGTCGACAACGACCCGATCGTGCTCTCGCACGCGAAGGCACTGCTGAAGAGCAGCAGGCAGGGCGCGTGCGCCTACATCGACGCGGACCTGCGGAACACGCGGGAAATACTGGCCGAGGCCGCCGGCACCCTGGACCTGAGCCGCCCGGTGGCGGTAATGCTGATCGCGGTCATGCAGGTCGTGCTCGAAGATGAGGAGGCGTCGCGGATCGTCACCGAGTTGCTGGACGCGATGCCGCCGGGCAGCTACCTGGCGCTCTCGCATCCGGCGAACGACCTCGGCGGCCCGCAGCGCAACGCGGTGCGCGCGCGCATGAACGAGCTGATGCGCACGCCAGTGACCGGGCGGAACCAGGAGCAGGTCACCCGGCTGTTCGAGGGCGTCGACGTGCTCGATCCCGGCGTGGTGGTCGTGTCGAAGTGGCGGCCGGACACCGAACTCGAGGAGAAGATGCCGGCGTTCCTGTGGGGCGGGGTCGGGCTGAAGCGCTGGTTACCCTTTTACAGGGCTCTGTCGTCGATCACCATGGTGACGCCCTGGGGAACGTCGAGGGACGCCAGCGTGAGCCGGGCCGCGTCGTCGATGTGGATGCGCGGCCTTTCCGGCGGGGTCTGCGGGTAGTAGGTGCCCGGCCCGTAGAACTGGCCGTACCTGATCACGACGCCATTGCTCTGCCGGATGCGCCGCTCGTGTTCGGCGGTCTGCTGTCTCGCCTGCTCGGCCTCCTGCTCCCAGGAGATGCTCTGCGCGATCACCCTGGCGTTCGCGACTTTGGCGGCTTGGAGGAGGTTGCCGGTGCCCTCGGTCCGCATCCGGGAGTTGCGCGGGCCGGCGCTCGCGAGGTCTTCTATGTTGTCCGGCAGGTCGGTGAGCTGGTGAAACACGATCTCGGGCGCGAACTTTTCCACGGCTTCGGTGAGCGCTGGCGCGTCGTAGACGTCGACGACGACCGGCTCCGCGCCGAGCTCCTTCAGCGTCCCGGCCTTCTCCGGCGACCGTGTCATGCCCGCCACCACGTGCCCGGCGCTCGTCAGCAGCGGGACCAGCCGCACACCGATGAGGCCGCTGGCCCCAGCAACAAAGATACGCATGTTATTCGAGCTTACCCGCGCGGAGGTCCCCGTACCGCGCCGAAGCCGTCGGCCCGTTCGTCCAGCCCGCAGTCCCATATCCGGATATTTAGTGTTATTTCGCAGCCTCCCGGGGCCGGCGCGAGCCAGGGGAGAGCAAGGTCATCCCGGGACAAACCGTAACTGTTCACCGAGCGTCAGGCTTGTATCGGTTGCTGCTCGAGCGGAGCGCGTTCTGCGGATCGTCCAGAGCGAGGCGTCGAGGGGCAGCCATCGAGACAGGGGGGTATGCGGTCTGGTTTGCCCTGCTATGTGGGGCTGCGTTCCGTCGGCTCGCGTGACTTGTTTCATGATCATGAAGGGTTGTGTGGGCTATAGGGCGTAAAACCCTTCGTGATCATGAACTACATACCCGGGAGGGGTATAATAGATAGGTTATTAATTCGAATATGTCACCATATGCTTAGCGAGCAGCGCGATAAAACCGGATATTTCCGGCAGCCACGCGGCAGCCACGCGGCACTCGCGGCGCGCAGCCTGAAGGTGAAGGTGAAGGTGACACGGGCTAATCCCGGCGGAACTCCGCGCGCCAGCGCAGCTTCGGCGGGTCCTCGTTGTCCGTGAATTGCTCGACCCGCACCGCGCGCAACGGCCCGCCGGCCGCCATGAGCTCGCCCCGGGTGAGCGCCCACGGCATCTGCGCCGGATCCCGTACCGGGTCTTCCTCGTTGGTGGCGCGGGCGATCACCAGCAGCGTCCCGCCCGGCGCCACCGGCCCGTGCACCGCGGCGATCGCCCGGGAACGCACCTCGCCGAACAGCGGCTGGAGCGTGTAGATCTCCACGACCAGGTCGAACGCGCCAGCCCACGAGTCAGGCAGGTCCAGCAGGTCGGCGGTAACGTACGTCACCGGTGAGCCGGGGTTGCCCCGCCTGGCCGCGGCGACCGCGCTGGGCGCGACGTCGAACGCGGTCACCGTGAAGCCGTGCCGGGCCAGTAGTTCCGCGTCGTAGCCCATGCCGCAGCCCACGACCAGGGCCGTGCCAGCCGCAACGGGGCCCGCGGCGAGCCAGTCCGCCAAGTGCGGGTTCGGCTCGCCATCCGCCCATGGCACCACCGAGACCCCCGCCTCGGCCTCGCTGTACAGCTTCTCGAACCAGCCGATGGCATCGCCCTTGGCCACCGATTCCGCGGCCAGTTGCCGTGCCCGCAGCCGGGCACGCTCGTCGTCAGTTTGCACCAGAAGAGACTACTGCCTGCGGGTATCAGCCCCGGAACGGCCGGACTTCCACCGCCGGAACGGTCCCAGGCCCGCGAGCGCGAACCACGCCGCCCCCATGACCAGCGCCACGACCAGCCCAACCGGCGCGAGCGGCATTCCGCTGCGGTAGGCGTCCGGTACCGCCCCAAGCCGCGTCCCCGGACCCGACCCCGACCCCGAGGCTCCCGAAGGCCCGATCGTCGGGAAGATCCCGGACGCGCTGCCCGGCTGCACCACCGACGTGCCGACGCCCGTGTTGGCCGAAGGGAACGACCCGGTGAACCCGACCGCGCCGACCGCGCCCAACGAGAACGTCGAAACCGGCGATGGCGCGTTCGCCGGGGACGACTTGCCGGGCGCGGGCGCGGGCCCAGGCCCGGAGGATGACCGCCCCGGCGCGGTCGACGGCGACGAAGAGGAGGACGGTGACCGGGATCGCGACGGCGACGGTGCCGGCGGCGACGCCACGGACACGCTCGTCCCGGCGCTCGGCGGCGTCCACGGCAGCAGCGTGGGCACGCTGGCGGACGCGCTCAGCGAGACGGTCGAGCCCGCCGAACCACCCGGCGCGGACACGTCCAGTGTGTAGCTGGACGGCGTGCCGAGGACGTTCATCGTGAGGATCCAGCAGCTCGCGGTCCCGTTGCCGCCCGGGCACCCGTCGGTGATGTCCGCCGCGCCGGACGACGCGCTCAGCTTGACGGTCACGCTCGCGGCGGAGCCGCCCTGCACCGACACGCCGACCACGAAGTCCGCGGTGTGTCCTGGCTGCACGCTCGACGAACTGGCCTGCACGCTCACGCACAGGTCGGCATCGGTCAGGCCGTCCAGCCGCTGGCACTGAGCGGCGGCGGCAGGACTCGCGAACGCCGGGACCTGCAGGCCGACCGCCAGTACCGCGGCGAGCAGGCCCGCCATGGTTACCACACGCGGCAGGAAACGCATCTGATCGCCTCGGTCGCTCGGTAGCTACTGGTGAGTAGTGTAGCCCTCGGGGAAGACTAAAACACCGTACCCGGGGAAGACGCGTGGAGCTGGCAGGCGTTCGCCTTTGGGAGGTCCACGGCATGACGGAGACCACGGACAGCAGACGGCTAGCGCTTGTCGCGGCGGCACAGCAGCAGTGGATCGCTGCGCTGACCGACCTCGGCGGGCGCAACACCCTCCTCTACTACAAGGACCGCCGGGCGGGCACGCTCGACCTGGCCGACGCCGACCCCGAAGCGCTGGAAAAGTTCCTCCGCACCGGAAACATAAAGCTGACCAGGCTGTTCAAGGACGCCGACATCCGCGCGGACGCGATCAGGCGGATGCAGGCCATCTACCGCAAGGCGCGCGAGCTGCTCGAGGAGCGCGGCATCCGGGCGGGCTACCTGGCGACCGGCCTGGCCCGCTGGGACGAGCTGTTCCTCGAGCCCGCCGCGCCGGTGCTGCTGCGCGGCCTGTCGGTCACGCCGACCCGCGCCCGCTACGACGACTTCGACCTGACCCTCGAAGACGAGGAGGAGGTCAACCCGGTCCTGCTGCATAAGCTTTCCGCGGTCTTCGGGGCTCAGCTGGAGAACATCTCTCCCGAACGAGCGGTGGCTCAACTGACCAAGGCCGCTGTCTCGGCCGAAATCCCAGGTTTCGAGGTGCTCGACCGCCGGGTCATCGGCACGTTCACCTACGCCAAACTCCCGATGGTGCGTGACATGGAGGCCGCGAGCGACCTGCTCGCGGAATGCGACCTGGTCGCGGCCATCGCCGGTGACCCGGAGGCCCAAGAGGCCGTGGCCGGCGACGGACCGATGATCGCCGCGGTGTCGGACACGCCGGACGAGGACTATTCGGTGCTGGACGCGGATTCCTCGCAGCGGGCCGCGATCGACACCGTGCTGGCCGGGCAGAGCCTGGTGATCCACGGCCCGCCCGGCACCGGGAAGTCGCAGACGATCGCGAACCTGATCGCGGCGCTGGTCGCCCGCGGCCGCAAGGTGCTGTTCGTCGCGGAGAAGCGCGCCGCGATCGACGCGGTGCTGTCCCGGCTGAGCCTGGCCGAACTCGGCGACATCGTGCTCGACATCCACGAGGGCACCAGGGACCGGATGCGCATCGCCAAGGATCTCGGCGCGACGCTGGACCTGGCCCGCCAGTCCGTCCCGGCCGAGACCGCCCGGGTACGCCGCAGGCTGGCGGACCGCGTCCAGCGGCTGCGGCGGCACGCCGACGCGCTGCACGAGACGCACGAACCGTGGGATCTGTCCGCATATGACGTGCAGTCCGCGCTGCTCGGCATCCCGGTCGAGGCGCGGACCTCGGTGCGGCTGCCGGGTGTCGAGCGGATCGGCGCGAGCACGGCGGAACTGGTCCGCGACGACCTGCGGGTGTTCGCGCACCTCGGCGGGTTCACGCTGCGGCCGTCGAGCACGCCGTGGTTCGGGGCGCTGATCAGGGATTCCTCGGAAGCGCGGCAGGCGGCCGCGCTGGCCGCCACGCTCGCGTCCGACACGCTGCCGCGGCTGACCCACCGGATGGGCAAGGCCTGCGCCGATCTGGGCCTGCGCCGGCCGAACGACTACGCGGGCCAGGCGGCCGTCATGCGGCTGTTCGCCGCGGTCAGCCAGACGTCGCGGGTACTCGACACGGCCGTCTGGGCGGCCTCGCCCGCGGAACTCGCCGCCGCCTGCGCCCCCGACCGCGCAGCCGCCTCCGCCGGCCCGCGTCTTGGCATGGTCGAGCGTCATCGACTGCGCGGGAGAGCGCGCGAGCTGTGGCTCGGGCCGGACAAACCGTCCACGGAAGATCTCTATGCGGCGCTGTCCGCGGCGGCTCACCAGCTCAAGACCTGGCGTGAGCTTGGCGGTGAGACCCCGGGGCTGCCCACGGGATACGAGCAGCTTACGGAGCTGTTCGCGGAGACGAACCGGCAGCTCGGCGGGCTGCGCGCGATCTTGCCCGGGGAGCTGGACGCGAACCTCGAGGCGTCGGTCAAGGCGCTCGCCGAAGACCAGGACACGCCGTGGAAGCTGCCGCGGCTGTACGACCTCGCGCAGCAGTTCGAGCGCCTCGGCCTGCACCCGCTGCTCGACGAACTGGCCCGTGCCGAAGCCTCCGCGGACCTGGCCACGCACACCTTCGACCACGCCTGGTACGCGTCGATACTGGACCGGATCAGGGAGCGCGACCCCGGCTACGCGGCCGAGCGGGGTGGCGCGCTGGACGAGATCGCGTCGGACTTCCGGGAACGTGACGTGGAGCACCTGGCCGCCAATCGGTCTAGGGTGCGTCGATCCTGGGCAAAAATGACCAGGGACGCGGAGGACCGGCATCCGTTGCAAGCGCGGGTGCTGCGCAAACAGGCAGCGCTGCGCCGGGGGCACCTGCCGCTGCGCCGGTTGCTCGACCAGACGGGCGACGTGCTGTTCGCCATGAAGCCGTGCTGGGCGATGTCCCCGCTGATGGTGAGCCAGGTGCTCCCCGCGGCCCGGCTGTTCGACGTGGTGATCTTCGACGAGGCCAGCCAGATCGTGCCGGCCGACGCGATTTCCTCGATAATCCGGGCACATCAGGTGGTGGTGGCCGGCGATGACCACCAGCTGCCGCCGACCAGCTTCTTCCGGCAATCAGTGGCCTCCGATGAGGAGGACGAGGACGACGACCTGGTCTCGTTCGACACCGGGTTCGAGTCCGTGCTCGACGCGCTCCGGCCGCTGCTCCCGACGGCGCCGCTGAACTGGCACTACCGGTCCCGCGACGAGCGCCTGGTGGCGTTCTCCAACGACCGGATCTACGGCGGCGCGCTGACCACGTTCCCCGGCGTGCTGACCGGCGACTGCCTGGTGCACGAGGTCGTCGCGTCGGTGGACGACGAGGTCACGCGCGTGGTGGAGCTGATCCTTGAGCACGCGAGGAAACGCCCGGCGGAGTCGCTGGGCGTGATCGCGCTCGGGATGCGGCACGCGGAACGCATCGATGTCGCGCTGCGTGCGGCGCTCGCCAACGCCCCCCTCGCGGTCGAGTCGTTTTTCGCGGAGGACGCACCCAGTCCGTTCTTCATAAAGAACCTCGAGCGGGTCCAGGGGGACGAGCGGGATGCGATCATCCTTTCCGTCGGATACGGGAAGCATTCGGACGGCCGGATGCGGTACCAGTGGGGTCCGCTGCTGCGCGATGGCGGGGAGCGGCGGCTGAACGTCGCGGCGACGCGGGCCAAGCACCGGCTGACGCTGGTCAGCTCGTTCTCCGCGCACGACGTGGACCCGTCGCGGGTGACCAAGGCCGGCGCGCGGATGCTCGCCGAATACCTGGACTACGCCGGGTCCGGCGGGGTGCCCGTGTCGGCGTCCGGGTCTTCCGGCGACCTGGACTCGTTCGCGGAGTCGGTGCGGACGCGGCTCGCGGACTACGGGATCACCGTCGTGCCGTCCTACGGGGTCGGCGGGTACCGGGTGGACTTCGCGTTCGCGCACCCCGACGACCCGAGCCGGATGATCCTCGCGGTGGAGGCGGACGGGGCGTCATACCGGGACTCCGGGTCCGTGCGGGACCGGGACCGGCTGCGCAAGGAGCACCTGGAGCGGCTCGGCTGGCGGTACCGGCGGCTGTGGTCCACCAACTGGTTCCACGACCCGGAGGGCGAGGCCGCCCGGCTGCGCGAAGCCTACGAAAAGGCGGTCGCCGAATCGCCCCCGCTCGACGACGAAGACGAGCCCGAGGGCCCCCAGCCCGAGCAGTCGCCCGAGCCCAAGCGTGCCGCCCCGGAGCCCGACGCACCCGAGCGGCCGCCAGCCGCGCCGCACGACGCGCAACTGCCCCCCGCCCGGCGCCGCGCGATCCCGATGCCCGGCGGCCCGCCCGCCGCGCAACTGCCCGGCACCCGGCCGCGCCAGCTTCCCGCGCCCGCCCCCCGGCCCGAATCCCGGTAGCGTCGTGATCACGGAGACTTTTGCCCCCGAAACGGGGGTAAAACCCTTCATGATCATGGAGGTTAACGATGACGCGGGCGCTGCTGGTTATTGACATGCAGAACGGGTTCTGTCACCCGGACGGGTCGTTTCCGCGGCTCGGGATGGGGCTCGAGGGCGCGGACGAGGCGGTGCGCAACGCGGCCGTCGCGGTCGCGCGGGCCAGGGAGGCAGAGGTGCCGGTCGTCTTCACCCGGCACCTGTACCGGCCGGGGCGCGCCGACGAGGGGTGGGCGCTGCGGAGCACCGCACCCCGGCTGGCCGGCGTCGACGGGCTGGCCGCGGGGTCCTGGGACGCCGAGGTCGTGGACGAGCTGAAATGCACCGGCGCCGACATGGTCGTCGACAAGGTCCGCTTCGACGCGTTCCAGTGGACCTCGCTGGAGCCGCTGCTGCGCGGGCTGGGTGCCGAGCACCTCGTCGTGTGCGGAGTGATCACGAACATCTGCGTGGAGACTACGGTGCGTTCGGCGTTCATGCGCGACTTTCCGGTGACGCTGCTGGCGGACTGCTGCGCGGCGGCGACCCGGCGGCTGCACGACATCTCGCTGGAGGTGCTGGATCACTACCAGCTCGCCAGGATCGAGCGCGTCACCGGCGGTTACCAGATAGCCGCGTGATCAGCCGCCAGCCGAGCAGGAACAGGCCGAGGAAGCATTACCGCCGCGGCCGGAGGCCCAGGCCAATTCAACGCTGCGGCTCGACGACGGCCTTGAGTCCGGTGCGCGCCGCCGCGTCGCGGAACGCCGCCGGCACCTCGTCCAGCCCGACGTGGGTCGTCACCAGCGACTTCAGGTCCACCAGGCCGCGCGCGGCCAGCGAGATGGCCCGCGGGTACACCTCGTTCATCCGCCGGACCATCGCGATCGTCAGGCCCTTGCGCCGGGCGGCCGAGGCCCGGAACGTCACCGTGTCGCTGTCCGGGATCCCGGCCAGCACGACCCGGCCGCCGGGCCGGGCGGCCGCCAGCGCCAGCCGCACCCCGTCGTCGTTCCCTGCCGCCTCGAACGCGACGTCGACCCCGTAGCCCTCGACCTCGTCGACGACCTCGGCACCGAAGCCGGCCGCGGCCTCCTGGCGGTGCGCGAGCGGCTCGATCGCCAGTACCGACGAGGCGCCGGACAGCTTCAGCAGCTGGATCATCAGCAGCCCGATCGGTCCGCACCCCACCACGGCCGCGGTCCCGCCGAACGGCAGGTGTCCCAGGTCCACGCTGTGAATGGCCACGCCGAGCGGTTCGAGCAGCGCCCCGTCCGCGTCCGAGACCGCGTCGGGCAGCGGGTGCAGTTGCGCGTCGGGCCAGGCCATGACCTCGCGCATCGCGCCGTCCGTCGCGCCGTGCCCCATGAACACCACCGAGGGGCACAGGTTCCGGTAGCCGGCCCGGCAGGCGGGGCACGTGTCGTCCGGTATCGCCGGGTCGATGGCCACCCGCTCGCCGCGCCGCGGCCCGGAGTCGACCACGCCGGCCGCCTCGTGGCCGAGCACCAGCGGCCGCGCCAGCCGTGCGTCGCCGATCGCGCCCTCGTCCCACCAGTGCAGGTCGGAGCCGCAGATACCGACCGCGGTCACCCGGACCAGGCTGGCCCCCGGCCCGGCGGCGGGGGTTTCCTCGTCGCCCACCCGGATGTCACCGGCCGCGTGAAGCCGTGCTGCTCTCATGTGTCTGACCATACGCATATGCGCCGGCCCCCCGGGGGTCGGCGCATATGACTCCGTTATTGCGGTTATTGCGGTTATTGCGGTTATTGAGCGGGGCCGGTGGCCAGCGTGACGTTCGCGCTGTGCGACTGACCTGTGGCGTCGGTCCAGGAGATCGAGACCGAGTCGCCCGGGTGGTACTTCACCAGCGCGTGCTGTATGTCCTCGAACGAGGACACCGAGGTGCCGCCGACCGTGGTGAGCGTGTCGCCCTGGACCAGCCCGGCGTTCGCGGCCGGGGAGTTCTGCGCGACTTCGGCGAGGTAGGCGCCCGCGGCGGTGCTCGACCCCGGGACACCGAACCCGTTGCTCGCACCCTGGGGGTTCACGCCGACGCCGAGGTAGGCGGTGGCACCGATGTGCACGGTGGACGAGCCGTGGCCGGCCTCGATCTGGTTCGCGATCGACAGCGCGGTGTTGATCGGGATCGCGTACGCGGTGGTCCCGGAGTTGCCCTGGCCTTGGAACTGGTACGTCGAGGAGGCGGCGGTGTCCACGCCGATCACCTGGCCGTACGCGTTCACCAGGGAACCGCCGGAGTCGCCGGGCTGGATCGGGGCGTCGGTCTCGATCAGCCCGGTCAGCTGCTCGCTGTCGCCGGACGCCTCGTCCGAGGCGGTGATGGACTGGTTCAGCGCGGTCACGTTGCCCTCGGCGACCGAGGGGGTGCCGCCCTTGCCCTGGGCGTTGCCGAGCGCGACGACCCGGTCGCCGAGCTTCACCGACGACGAGTCGCCGAAGCTGGCCCTGGTCAGGCCCGACGCGCCCTCCGCCTGGATCACCGCGACGTCGTGGCTCTGGTCGTAGCCGACCACCTTTGCGGTGTAGGTCTTGCCGTTGCCGATGTCGGTGACCTTGATCGAAGTGGCGCCCGAGATCACGTGGTTGTTGGTCAGGATCTCACCGTTCGAGGTGAGGACGATGCCGGTGCCGGCCGACTCCTGCTGCGCGAGGCCGTCGGTGCTCACGACATCGACCAGGCCGGGGTCCACCCGCGCGGCGATCTCGCCGGTGGTCAGCATGGTCTTTGAGGTCGCGGTGGCGGTGCCCGCCGGGCTGGAACCCAGCCCGTTGATGAGGCCGCCGGCCGCGGCGCCGATCGCGAGGGCGGCGACACCGGTGATGACCAGTGCGCGGCTGCGGTGCGGCCGGGGCGGCGGTGGCGGCGGGGTCGCGTAGCTGTACCCGCCGAAGGCCGGACCCGGGAGGTAACCTTGTCCTGAGTACTCCGGGTCGTGCGTGTCGCTCATGGCGATGAGCCCCCTAGCTCGGCTGTGTCTGGCGTTACATCTTGATGATGGGCCGCCAGCCTTGAAGGGAACCTCGGATAACCCGACGCTATGCCCCAGATTTCCTGTAAGCATCCTGAAGACGTTCAGGTTTCCCTGTTTGCCAGCTTCTCCTTGAGCGCCAGCGCCAGGAGGGCGGGAACGAGGTCGGTGGACCGGCGCAGCACCCACAGCGTGCCCTTGGTCGCCATCCAGCCGAACTCGGCGCGCCTGGTCGGCGGCGGGCTCGTCGGCTCCTGGTCCGGGGCGGCGCCCACCGGGAAACCGGAGCCTGCCAGCAGGTCGTGGAACCGGCGTGCGATCAGCCGGTGCCCGCGCTCGTTAGGGTGCAGCCGGTCCACGCTCCAGTTGCGTCGCTCGTACGCGGCGGGATCCCCGGCGGCGTCGAAGTGCAGCGTGCCGTGCCGCGCGGCCACCTCGTCCACCACGGCGTTGACCGCGCGCATCCGCCGGGCCAGCGGCCTGGCCAGGGACTTCGGCAGGCCGAACATGGCGCCTGGGTCCGGCATCTTCATCGTCAGCACTTCGGCGCCCTGGGCGCGGAGTGCCCCGATGATCCGGTCCAGCGCGGCCCCGGTACGGTCTGGATCGAATCCGCCGCGGAGCGTGTCGTTGAGCCCGCACACCACGCTGGCCACGTCCGGTTTGCGGTCCAGCGCGGCCGGCAGCTGGTCGCGCTCCACCTCGGCCGACAGGCCGCCGAGGACGGCGAGGTTGTGCAGCTCGGGGTCGCGCAGCCCGCTGGCCAGCAGGGCGGGCCAGCCACGCCAGCCGCCGTCGGGAGCGGGATCGCCCATCCCCACCGATATCGAGTCGCCCAGCGCCACGTACGTCGTCACGTCGTGATCCTTTCCGCTTCACCTGCCGCATGGATCAGCAGGAACTCCCGCACCGCGACGGGCCAGCCGAATAGCTCGGCCCGTGCCCGCGCGGCGGCGCGTCGTTCGGGCTCGGGGCGTGCGAGCACCGCGCGCACCCCGTCGGCCAGGTCGTCGCCGGCCACGCTGGCTCCGGCGTCCCCGATCACCTCCGGCAACGCGGACTCCGCGCTCACCACCACGGGCGTGCCGCACGCCAGCGCCTCGACCGCGGCCAGGCCGAACGTCTCCGCGGGGCCGGGCGCGAGCACCACGTCCGCGGCGCCCAGCAGGGCGGCGAGGCCGGCCCGGTCGCTGATGAACCCGGTGAACGTGACCGGCAGCCCTTCGCTCGCCGCCTGCCGCTCAAGCCGCTCGCGCAGCGGCCCGTCGCCTGCCACGATCAGCCGTGCTCCGAGCCCGGCGGCGGTGAGCGTGCCGAGCGTCGTCAGCGATCTGTCCGGCCGCTTTTCCGGGGACAGCCGCCCGCAGTGCACCAGCACCACGTCCGCCGTCCTGGCGCTGACCCGCGGCACGAAGGTCGCGAGGTCGACGCCGAGGGGGGCGCGCCTGAGGTTGGCGGCCGCTATGCGCTCGAACTCGGCGGCCGCCCACGCGGTGGTGCAGATGACCTGGTTGTAAGCGCGCGCGGTGCGGCGGTTGAGCGTGTCCGCGAGCGCGCGCGCCAGCGCGGGCAGCGGCAGTGCCATGCGCAGCAGCGCGGCCAGGCTCTCGTGCGAGACCATCACGGCGCGCACTCCGTGACGCCGCGCCCACCGTCCGGTCCAGCGCAGCGTGGTCCGGTCGCTGACCTCCAGCGAGTCCGGGCCCAGGCTAGTCAGCAGCCTGGCGATTCGCCGCCGGCACAGCAGCACCCGGTATCCGCCGCTGAACGGTACCCGCGGCCCGCGCAGCGTGATCACCCGGCCCTGCCTGGTCACCTCGTCGCCGTCCCGCTCACCGGGGACGATGAGCACCGCGTCGTGGCCCGCGGCGAGGTAACCGGCGCCGAGCTCGGTCAGCGCCGTCCGCAGCCCGCCGGAGCGTGACGCGACGAAGTTCGCCAGCCGGACGATCCTCACGCGCTCGCCTTTGCTCTCGCCTGCCTGCGCCCGCCGATCCGTCCGGCCGGGACCGCGGTCCGCATGACCGCCGCATAGTGTCCGACCAGTTCACCGGTCAGCGCCGCCCAGCTCCTGCCCAGCACCTTCCGCCGCCCCGCGGCACCGAACGTCCCGCGCAGCCCGCCGTCGGCGGCCAGCCGGGCCACCGCGCTGGTGACCGCGTCCGCGTCGCCCGGCGGCACCAGGTACCCGGTGACGCCGTCGTCCACCAGGTCGAGCGGGCCGCCGGCCGCCGGGGCGATGACCGGCAGCCCGCTGGCGGCCGCCTCCTGCAGCGTCTGCCCGAACGTCTCGTACGGTCCGGTGTGCACGAACACGTCGAGGCTGGCGTAGATGGCGGCAAGCTCGTCACCGCGCCGCTCGCCGAGGAACAGCGCGCCCGGCAGCGCCTGGCGCAGCATCGCCTCGGCCGGGCCGGCCCCGACGATCACCAGCCGCACGCCGTCCATCGCGGCGACGCCGGCCAGCAGCTCCACCCGCTTCTCGGTGGCCAGCCGCCCGACGTAGCCGGCGATCACCTCGCCGCCCGGCGCCAGCTCGTCGCGGACCCGCTGGCAGCGCCTGGCCGGATCGAACCGCACGGTGTCCACGCCACGGCCCCACAGCCAGACGTCCCGCATGCCGTGCCCGAGCAGGCCGGTCGCGGTCACCGTGGACGGGGCGAGGGTGCGGCCCGAGCTGTTGTGGATGCGGCGCAGCCAGCGCCAGGCGAACGCCTCGCCGGCCCGGCCGAGCCGGTACGCCCGCGCGTAGGACGGCAGGTCGGTCTGGTACACCGCGACGACCGGCAGGCGCAGCCGGCTCGCGACGCGGGCGCCGTGCGCGCCGAGGAAGACCGGGCTGGCCAGGTGCACCACCTCGGTGCCGTGCTCGGTGAGCGCGGCGGTCACCCGGCGGCTGGGCAGGCCCAGCCGGAAGCTCGGATAACCCGGCAGCGGGACGGCGGGCACCCGCACCACCGGGTACGGGAACGGGCCGACCTGCCTGGTGCCGTGCGGCGGCCGCGGCGCGACCACCATGGGCTCGTGGCCCCGGCGGATAAGCTGTTCGGCGACGCGCAGCACGGTATGTGCGACGCCGTTGACGTCGGGTGGAAACGATTCGGTAATGATCGCGACCCTCATGCTCACAAGGTGCGACACCAGGGAATCGCGTTACGCCACCGCGCCATGACGCCCAAGCGAAGACTAAGTGACAATCTAGAAGCCCGGCCCGCCCCCGCCCCGCCCCCGCCCCGCCCCCGCCCCGCGCCGGCC
>DASRFJ010000301.1:0-12458 GCA_035651595.1 Streptosporangiaceae bacterium
GTCCGGCCGGGTGCGGTGATCCCGGTCGGCGCCGTCGACGACCGGCCTGACTACGACTATGTCCGGGGCGTGACGCTGCACGTTTACGGCGCTGACGAGCTTGCCGACGGGCAGTCGGTGACCACGGTGATCCCGGCGGCCAACGGCGGGGACGCCGCCACGTTCGTGACCACGCGGCGGGGTTCGGTGATCCGGGTGTCGGCTTCGGCCGATGGGGAGTGGGGCGTGTTCGTTCCCGGCGTGACGCCGGAACGGATTGCCGCGGACGGACGGGTCCTCGAGCTGCCAGGATTCGTTCCGGACTGACCCGGAAAGATACACTCCCAGGTTGTGAGCGCCGATCTGGAAACCCGGTTCCCCGACGTAGCCGCGCTGTCCGGCGCGCTGGAGGCGACGGGGTACCTGGCCGGCGGTCAGCTTTCCGCGGCACTGTTCCTGGCCGTGCGGATGGGCCAGCCCATCCTGCTGGAGGGCGAACCCGGGGTCGGCAAGACCGAGGCCGCCAAGGCCCTGGCCGGCGCGCTGGACACCCCGCTGGTCCGGCTCCAGTGCTACGAGGGCATCGCCGCGGCCGAAGCGCTGTACGAATGGAACTACCCGCGCCAGCTGCTGGCCATCAGGCTGGCCGAGGCGGCCGGCGAGCACATCAGCGACAAGGACCTGTTCACTCAGGAGTACCTGCTGTCCAGGCCGCTGCTCGCGGCGCTGCTGCACCCGGGCCCGCGGCCGGCGGTGCTGCTGATCGACGAGGTGGACCGCGCCGACGACGAGTTCGAGGCGTTCCTGTTCGAGCTGCTCGCCGAGGCCGCGGTGACGATCCCCGAGCTGGGCACCCAGCAGGCGGTGGTCCCGCCGGTCACCGTGCTGACCTCCAACCGGACCAGGGACCTGCATGACGCGCTCAAGCGCCGCTGCCTGTACCACTGGATCGCCTACCCGGACCCGGCCCGGGTGGCGGAGATCATCCGGCGCCGCGTGCCCGCCGCCGGGTCCGAGCTGGCCGGGCAGGTGGCCATCGCGGTGAGCCGCCTGCGCGCGCTGGACCTGACCAAGCCGCCCGGCATCTCCGAGGCGATCAGCTGGGCGTCCGCGATCAGCGTGTTCGGCGCGGCCGAGCTGTCCGCCGACGTCGCGGACCGCACGATGAGCACCGTGCTGAAGTACCCCGAGGACGAGGAAACCGTGCGCGGGGCGGGGGTCGGCGCGGTCGTCGGTGACTGAGGGCCTGGCCGGAACGCGGCCCGCGGCCGACGTCGCGGCGCTGGCTGCGGGGCTGGGCACGGCGATGCACGCCGCGGGCCTGCCGGTGGGGCCGGACCGGTGCGAGCGGCTCGCCCGGGCCGTGCACGTGATGAACGCCCACACGATCGCCGAACTGCACGCGTGCGCGCTCGCCACCCTGGTCAGCGACCCGAGCCAGGTGACCACGTTTGAGCGGGTGTTCGCGGTGCTGTTCGGCGGGCCGTCGCCGTTCGGCGAGCAGCGGCTCCCCCCGCCCCCCGCGATGACGCGCGGCGACCAGGACCCCGACCCGTGGCCGGCCGCCCGGGCGCAGGAACAGGCCGGCGGCTGGCCGGACGGCCTGCGGCCGCAGGTCACCGAGACCAGCCCGGGATCCGGCTCCGAGACGGAGTCCGTGACCGGCACCTTCCGGGTCGCATCGGCCGCGGAACGGCTCCGCGGCCGGGATTTCAACCAGCTCTCGGGCGGCGAGCTGCGGCAGCTCGTCGCGCTGATGCGCGAGCTGACGCTCGCCGTGCCGCCACGCCGGACCCGCCGCTACCGGCGAGCGCGGGACGGCAAGCGGCCCGACCTGCGCGGCACGCTCCGGCAGGCACGGCGCAGCGGCGGCGAGGCGATCCGGCTGGCCCGCAGGGCGCCACGATCACGCCCGCGCCGGCTTGTCGTGCTGTGTGACATCTCCGGCTCGATGGAACCGTACGCGCGGGCCCTGCTGATGCTCCTTTATTGCCTTAACGGCGGGCCCATGCGAGGGGGCGCGCAAAGCCGGCCGGAGATCTTCAGCTTCGCCACCCGGCTGACAAGGCTGACCCCGGCGCTGGCCGCGGCGACGCCGGAGACCATGCTGACCAAGGCCGGCGAGGCCGCGCCCGACTGGTCCGGCGGCACCAGGATCGGGGCCGCGCTGAAGGAATTCAACGATCGTTACGGTGTCCGCGGCATGGCCAGGGGGGCGGTCGTGCTGATCATCTCCGACGGCTGGGAGACCGGGGACCCGGCGCTGCTCGGCGCCCAGATGGCGCGGCTGCACCGGGTCGCGCACCGCGTCGTGTGGGCCAACCCGCGCACCCAGTCGCCGCGCTACCGCCCCGAGGTGGGCGGCATGGCCGCCGCGTGGCCGTACTGCGACGCCGTGGTGAGCGCGCACAGCCTGGACGCCCTGCCCGACCTGCTAGCGGCCCTGCGCGCCGGGTAATGGGCACTCCCCGACCAGCGCGTGCTCACGGCGTGCCGCGCGGTCCGGCCGTGATCGCGCCAGGCGCCGGCCCTTATCATGACATTTCGCTTATTTCGGGCGCACCGCCAGGCGCGCCAGATTATTGCGGACAGTTACCCCCCCAAACTGGGGGTGTAACTGTCCGCAATCATTCCGGATCGCCTCTCGTCGCGTGAACGCGCCGCGTGATGCTGCTAGCGTGATAACGCCGCTGGCGCGCAAAGCGGGTGCGCGCCAGCGGGGTCTTGGGGGTCCTGGTCAGGCCACGGTTACCTGGACCGTGTGGTAGCCGGTCGCGCCGTTCGGCTCGGTCTTGTGGTTCATCGCGGTCTGCGTGTAGCCGGTCTTGTCGGTGGCCCGGACCTTGATGGTGTGCTGGCCGGGGGTGGCGTGCCACGCGTAGTACCACTGCCGCCACGTGTCGATGGTGTCCTGGGCGGCGAGCTGCGCGGGAGTCCAGGTGCCGTCCACGTAGACCTCGACCGCCTCGATGCCGCGGTGCTGCGCCCAGGCGACCCCGGCGATCATCACCTTGCCGGCGCTCACGTTCGCGCTGTTCTTCGGCACGTCGATGCGCGACTCGGTCTTGATCGGGGCGGTCTGGGACCAGCCGCGGTGCGTCCAGTAGGCGTCGAACGCCGCGAACGTGGTGACCTGCATGTCGACCACCCACTTGCACGCCGACACGTACCCGTACAGGCCGGGCACCACGACCCGGACCGGGAAGCCGTGTTCCTGCGGCAGCGGCTGGCCGTTCATGCCGACGGCGAGCAGCGCCGCGCGGCCGTCCATCACGGGATCGACGGCGACGCCGATGTTCATGCCGTTCACGTCGCGCATCACGATCTGCTGAGCGCCGGACTGGAGGCCCGCCTTGCGCAACACGTCGGCCAGCATCGTGCCCTGCCAGCGGGCGTTGCCGATGTAGCCGCCGCCGACGCCCTCCGACACGCAGGTGAGCGTGACGTCGTGGTCAATCATCGGCTGCTTCATCAGCTCGGCGAAGCTCATCGTTATCGGGCGGTCCACCATCCCGTGAATATTCAGCTGCCACGAGGACGGCTCGACCTGCGGCGCGACGATTGCGGTGTCGACCCGGTAGAAGTCGGCGTTCGAGGTGTAAAACGAGGACAGGCCCGGGACGTTCAGCGTCGCGTTCTTCGGCAGCGGCTTGGGCTTGACCACCGGGGCGGTGAGCTTCACCTGGGCGGTGTTCACGGTGTTCCGCTTGTTGCTGAGCATCTGCCCGCCGATGCCGGCCGCGGCCGCGACAGTGGCCGTCGCGCCGCTGGCGACCATGAACTTGCGACGGTTCACTACGCCCAGCCTCCAGCCGCGTGCGTCCCGCCGTGACGCCCAGTACGGCCAGTACGGCTGCCGCGACTGACGGGGCGAGTGGGCTCGGAGGCCGCGGCGTGCGCCAGCCACAGCAGCGCGGCGACGCCGGCGATGCCGCCGATGACCGACGGGATGACGTCACTGAACTTGCTGTCCGGCCGGGTATAGGCGATGTACGCGCCGAACAAGCCGAACACCGCGACCCCCACGATGCCGATCGTGGTCCGCCGCCGCGCCATGACGCCGATGCCGACCGCGAGGAGCGTGATCGTGACGTACATGCCGAGCAGGAGCATGGTCTTGTCGTGCTCACCGAACTTCTCGACCGCGAAGTTCTTCAGCCACGACGGCGTGTGGTCGATGAACCATTCGCCCACCGCGATGATCGGCGAGGCCTGCGGCCGGAAGAACGCGGCGACCAGCGTCGCGATCCCGATCGCGGCGCCGGCGGCAACCACGCCCATCACGCCGCCGGCGATCATGCCCGGCGAGTCGTCGTCCGTGGCCGGCTCATCCAGATCGGCGCCGAAGCCGTCCCAGCGCGTCTCATCGGGAGCGGCGAGCATCGGGCCGGACGGCCGCTCGTCCGGATACCCCTGGTAGCCCTGATGCCCCTGGTAATTCTGATAGCCGGCCGGGGCGCCGTACTCGGCCTGCCCGTACTCGGCCTGCCCGTATTGGGGCTGCCCGTACTGACCCGGTCCGTACTGGCCCTCCTCGTACTGCCCTTGCCCGTACCGAGGCTGCTGCCCGTACGGCTGTTGCGCGTCCTGAGGCTGCTGCCCGTACTCGGCCTGCCCGTACTCGGCCTGGCCGTACTGGGCCGGGGCGTACCCGTCTTGTGGCCCGGCGTGACCGGCGAACGGATCGGCGTAGCCCTCCTGGGGCGGGTAGCCGTCGTAGCCCGCATAGTTCTGCGCCCCCGCGTAAGCCTGGGCGCCGTCGAACGCGTCGCCGTAGCCAGGCTGCTCCTGGTAACTCTGGATCGCCCAAGGCGGGCCGCCGACGCTCGATGGCGTCCCATTGGGGGGCGTCAGCGTGCGGTTGCCCGGGTAGCGGAGCGGGTCGTAACTCATATTCCTATTCACGGGGTACGGCGGTGCCGCTGTTCGATCTTCGGCCGGGGGGTAAGCAACCGGTAAGAACCGGGCGAGGTCAGACCCGCACACGGCGTGGCAGCGCCGCGATCGTGCGCACTTCCGCCGCTTCCGCCGCGACCGCAGCCCCTACTGGCGCCAGCATCGTCTCGGCGGGAACCGTCTCCGCGATGGCCGCCGGGACGGTGACAGGTGTCGCGGCCGGGCCGGCCAGGAAGCGCCGGACAAGCCAGCCGGCCGTGACCACGAGAACCGGAATGCCGTAACCGACCGCGTAGCGGTAATGCCACGGCACGGTGAAGTGGCCCATGCTCGGCTCCGCCGCGTAGTACCCGCCGGCCGCGAACGCCAGCCACTCCGGATGTCCGTCCAGCGCCACGAGCATCACCAGCAGCAGGGCGTACCACTGGTAGTGCGGCGTAGTGACGGCCAGCGCGGCGGCGGTCATCACGACCGCGCCGCGCCACGGCGCGTCCGGGTCGGACCACCGCAGCACCGCCAGTCCCACCACCGCGAGCACCAGGACGGCGACGACGATGGCCGTCTTGCCGCCGGTGAACAGGTCGATGATGCCGAACCTGCTCCCGTTGTCGTAGCCCTCCTGCTGCAAGTAGCCGGGGATGAAGCCGATCACCTTGCCGCCGACCGCGAACAGGTGCGGGATGTATACGACGGTGACCGCCGACAGGGCGGAGAGGGCCACGGTCAGCCAGCGCCGCCGCAGCACCGCCGGTACGGCCAGCGCGGGGGTCAGCTTCGTGGCGATGGCGAGGCCGAGCAGCGCACCGCCCGCGATCGTCCGGCTTCTGCTCTGGGCCGTCGCCAGCAGCAGCAACGCGGCAAGCGCGATGGCTACCGCCACGACATCCACGTGTGCGTTGTTGCCGGCCTCGAGCGCGACGGTCGGACACCAGGACCACAGCGCCGCCATCCGGATGTCCCTGCGCAGTCTGCGCAAGCCGAACAGCAGCAAGATCGTGGTCAGCAGCGCGAAACCGGCCGTGGTGGCCTGAATCGGCGTGGTCGACGTGCTGCCACCCGGTTCGATGTGCACGCCGAGGAAGTACGCCTCCGCCACCGGCGGGTAAATGGTGTGCACCGTCGGCCGGTTGATCATCGTGCAGCCGGGGGCGAAGTACGTGCTGGACTTCACGCAGTATTCGGCGCCCTGATGCCAGAGGAATTCGTTCCTGAGCCCGGTCAGGTGCGTCGAGGCGGGCGAGTAGGCATACGGGTCGACGCCGGCCGCCTGCACCTTGCCGTCCCAGATGTACCGGTACAGGTCGGTGCTTTGCTGCGGCGGCGCGGACATGGCCGCGACCTGCACCCCGATGCCACCGAGCAGGATGAGCACAACGGCGGCGCGCAACGACACCTTGCGCAGCAGCCACGCGGCACTGAGGAACGCCAGCCAGGCCACGATGACGAAGGGCAGCGGCCGGATCTTCGCCGGATCGAGGCTGGGCCGGGCGAGCAGCAGCACCATCGCCGTGAGCAGGGCGAGTGCGGCGAGTATTCCAGCGACCCGGACTTTAGCGTTCATGCCGTCAGGTTGCCATCCCGCTGGCGGGCGGGGGCGCTGCCGGGCCCGGGTGTAAGCGATCGTTAAGAGGCAGGCGTCTCGGACATGGCCGCGATCAGGGCGAACCAGCGCCCGTCGACCGACCAGGTGTCCACTTCGCCAAGCCCGGCGTCCTCGGCGACTTCGGCGATATGGTCGGCCCCCACGTACGCCCAGGGGAACCACGCGCTCGCCGTGCCGGCGTGGCACAGCCGCACTTGCTCGCGCCGCAGCGGCATGCCCGGCGGATCCAGCTCGACCAGCGCCCGGCCGTTCGGTGCCAGCAGTTCGCCGACTCGCCGCAGGAGTGCCGACGGGTCACCGCCGATGCCGATGTTCCCGTCGGCAAGCAGCACCGTGCCCCACCGGCCGGTGCCCGGCACCCGGTCGAAGACGTCGCGCAGCATGACGAGCGCGCCAGAGGATCTGGCCAGGCCGACCGCGTACGGGGTGATGTCGATGCCGAGCGCCGGAATGCCGCGCTCCGCGAGCGCGACCGTCAGCCGGCCCGGGCCGGAGCCGATGTCCAGCGTCGGACCCTTGCAGTGGTCCAGGATCGACTTGTCGCCGGGGCTGCAATTCAGCCAGCTGTCCACGGCGAGCGGAATCCGGCTGCCGTCGGCATGCTCGACCTCCGGCCTGACCCGGCCGGCTAGCGCGCGCTCATAGAGTTCCCCGAGCACGAGGTCTCCTCCCTGCTGGTCTGGAACCCATTCAGTTTCGGGCCTGCCGGGCAGGTGGCGGGCGGCATACCGACGCAGGTACGACAATCGTCACTGTGCTTACGGAGTAGTGACGCTTTCGTCCGGTTTCCTGGTCGGACTCTGCTCTGTCCGGTTACGGTAGGTAGGTGACCACGTCGAATCCCGATCCACCGGGGCGGATCGTCGTCGTCGACGACGATCCGACTGTGGCCGACGTCGTCGGCCGGTACCTGATCCGCGACGGCCATTCGGTCGAGTGCGTGCATGACGGCTATGAGGCGCTGCGCCGCGTGGCCGAGGCACCGCCTGACCTGGTCGTGCTGGATCTCATGCTCCCCGGCATGGATGGGCTCGAAGTGTGCCGCAGGCTGCGGGCGCGCTGGCCGATCCCGGTCGTGATGCTGACCGCGCTCGGTGACGAGACCGACCGGCTGGTCGGCTTCGAGACCGGCGCGGACGACTACGTCACCAAGCCGTTCAGCCCTCGTGAGCTGGCGCTGCGCGTTCGCTCGGTGCTGCGCCGGTCGCGTGGCACGGGGCTGCCGGACCGGCCCGATCTCGGCGCCATCAAGGACGGCGATCTGGTCGTCGACCTTGGCGCGCACGAGGTCCGTTCCCGCGGCGAGCTCATCCAGCTCACGTCGCGCGAGTACGACCTGCTCGTCTTCCTGATGCAGAACCCGCGCAAGGCGTTCACCAGGGAGCAACTGCTCCAGGACGTGTGGAGCTGGACGTTCGGCGACACGTCGACCGTCACCGTGCATGTCCGGCGGCTGCGGGAGAAACTGGAGCCGGACCCGACGATGCCGCGCAGGATCGTCACCGTGTGGGGGGTCGGATACCGGTACGAACCGGAGGCCGCATGAGTTCCGGCAGAGGCTCCCTCGCGCTGATCTACGGGATCGAGCCGTCGGATGTGGAGTTCATCCTCGAGTGGACGTTGGTGTCCGCGCTGGTCATTACCGTGCTCGGCGTCGTAGTGCTGCGACTGCTGGCGACGCGCTCCGTGCGGGTGATGGTGCTGGGCGTGGTGCTGGTCTCCGCGCTCACCTCGATGGCCGGTGTCGCCGTCATCGCCCGGCGAATGCTGCCCGGCGTCAACCAGGGTGTCGTCGACTACCTGATGTCGATCGCCGGACTGGCCGGCATAGCCGCCGCGCTGATCGTGGGCAGGCAGCTCATCAAGGCCAGCAGGGCGCTGTCCAACGCGGTGCAGGGCGTCGGGGAAAACGGCGTGTACATCGCGCCCGACCGGGTGTTGCCGTCCGAGCTGTCCGAACTCTCCGACGGGCTCGCCGCCGCGCACGAGCGGCTGACCGCCGCGCGGACCCGGGAGCGGGCGCTGGAAGCCAGCCGTCGTGAGCTTGTCGCGTGGGTCAGCCACGACCTGCGGACCCCGCTGGCCGGCCTGCGGGCGATGGCCGAGGCGCTGGAGGACCAGGTCGTCATCGACCCGCGCACGGTGAACCAGTACCACACCCAGATCCGAACCGAGGTGGACCGGCTGTCCACGATGATCGACGACCTGTTCGAGCTGTCCCGTATCCACGCCGGGGCGCTGCGGCTGTCCCGCCGGATGGTCGGCCTCGAGGACGTGGTCGCCGAAGTCGTGGCCAGCGCCGAGCCGCTGGCCAGGGCCAAGGGCGTGCGGCTGACCGGCGCGGCGGTGCGCGGCATGCCGATCTACGCGGATTCGGCGGAACTCGGCCGCGCGCTGCGCAACCTGGTGACCAACGCGATAAGGCACACGCCGTCCGACGGCGTGGTGGATGTGCTAGCCGAGGTGCAGAGCGGCATGGCCTCGGTGTGCGTGTCCGACGCCTGCGGCGGCATCCCGCCGGATGACCTGCCGAGGGTTTTCGACGTCGCGTTCCGCGGCGAGTCCGCCAGGACCCCCGGCCCGGAGGGCGGTGGCGGGCTCGGCCTGTCGATCGCCCGCGGCATCGTGGAGGCACACTCCGGTCAGATCGCGGTTCGCAACGCCGGGCCGGGCTGCCAGTTCCTCGTCCGGCTGCCCCTCGGACACCCCACGACGGCGGCGGCTCCGGGCACCGGCCCGCAGCGCAGGCGCGCGCCGGCCAGGGCGATCCCCGCGCCCTGAGCGCCCCGAGTGCGCTGAGACTGGGTCCCAGCGACAAGAAGATAGCCTGATCAGATCCGGGACAGCGCTAGCGGGGCCGGCCGTACCGGCGGCCCACGCGTGGAAGGACAAGCGTGGCGGAACTGGCGGAGCGCGAGCAGGCGCCCGGACACGCGGACCGGGGGACCGGCCGGTCCGCGGCCCGCGGACTCCCCGGCTGGCTGGTCGTCGTGGTCCCGGCGCTGGCCGCGTTCTTCGCCACCTGGATCGGCCTGTCCGGTCCGTCGCTGTGGCGCGACGAGGCGTACACCAAGGACGCTGCCAGCCGCTCGCTGAGCCACCTGTTCACCCTGCTCGGCCACACCGACGCGGTGCACGGTGCCTACTACGTCCTCATCCATTTCGTCGCGGCGGGCATCGGTACCTCCGACGCGGCGCTGCGGTTCCCCTCGGTGTGCGCCATGGCGGTGGCCACCGGGTTCACCGCCGCCGCGGGCCGGCGGGCGGCCATGCTGGCCGGCGGCCGCTGGCCGGGCGTGACCGGGCTGCTGTCCGGCCTGCTGTTCGCGGCCGCGCCCTACATGACGTACTACGCGCAGATGGCACGCTCTTACGCGTTGGTGACGATGTGCGCGACGATCGCGAGCTACCTGCTGCTCCGCGCCGCGGGCGATGCCGCCGGCGACGGCGGCTGGAAATGGTGGCTCGGCTACGGTCTGGCCGTGGCCTGCACCGGCCTGTTCAACACGTTCGGGCTGCTGATCCTGCCCGCGCACGCGCTGACCCTGCTGGTGGTACCGCGCCGTCGCATCGTGCTGGCGTGGCTGCTCTCGGCCGCAACGTCAGTCGTGGTACTTGTTCCATTGCTCTTGAGCGCTTTCAGCCAGCGCGTCCAGATCAGCTGGCTGCCTAAGCCGGGCACCAAGACGCTCACCACGCTGGCCAGTGACCTGGCCGGGTCGAAGGCACTGATCGCGCCCGTCGCGCTGCTCGCGATCGGCGGCGTGATCGCCGGGGTCCTGGCCGGACGCCGGCTGTCTCCCGCCGCGCTCGCGCTGCCGTGGCTGGTGGTTCCCCCGGCCGTGCTGCTCGCTGTGTCTGCCGTCAAGCCCGTGTACAGCCAGCGGTACGTGGAATTCTGCCTGCCCGCGCTGGCCATTCTGGTGGCGGCCGGCCTCACCGGCCTGGCCCGGCTGCTGGCCACCACCTCGCTGGTCCGGCGCGGCGGCGGCTCTCGGGCGACGGCGCTCGCCTGGGCGCCGTCCGCGGTTGTGCTGGCGCTGATCGCCGTGCTGCTGATCTCGCCGCAGCACGCGATCCGTCAGTCCTCGGCCAGGCCAGACAACCTGCGGTACGCCTCCCAGGTTGTCGCGGCTCACGAGCTGCCCGGCGATGTGGTCTTTTACCTGCCGAACGACATGTATGTGCTTGGTACTGGTTACCCCGCGCCGTTCCGCAAACTGCGTGACATCGCGCTCGGTGAGTCGGCGGTCGCCTCGGGCACGCTCGCCGGGCAGGAGGTAAGCAGCCCGGCGGAGCTGGCCAGCCGGTTCACCGACGTAACGCGGGTGTGGTTCGTCACCGGCGACCTCAACGGCAAGTTCCCCACGGCCAGTAGCCCGGTGGACAAGGAGATGATGACGCTCGTCTCCGGGATGCACGTCATCGGTCAGTGGCGGGCCGGCGAGGTGCTGCTGACGCTGTACTCCGCCTAGGACTCGGCCTTGGCGGGGTTCAGCGTGCCCTGCAACTGCTCACGCAGCTTGCGGCGGCCACGGTGCAGCCGGGACATGACCGTGCCGACCGGCGTGCCCATGATCTCGGCGATCTCCCGGTACGGGTAGCCCTCGACGTCGGCGAGATACACCGCGGTGCGGAATTCCCCGGGCAGGTCGCGCAGGGCGCGCAGCAGGTCCGAGTCGGTGGTCCGGTCCAGCGCCTCGGCCTCGGCCGAAGGCACCGGCGGCGACAGCCGGTCCGCGGACATCTGCCATTCCTGCAGGTCGCTGCCGAGCGCCTGCTGCGGTTCGCGGCGGCGCTTGCGGTAGACGTTGATGAACGTCGTGGTCAGGATGCGGTTCAGCCAGGCCCGCAGGTTCGTGCCGGGGGTGAACTGGGCGAAAGCCGCATAGGCCTTGGCCGAGGTTTCCTGTACCAGATCCTCGGCGTCGGTCGGGTTGCGCGTCATCCGGAGCGCGGCGGGGTAAAGCTGACCAAGCTGCGGGATGACGTCGCGCTCAAAGCGTGCGCGGTCCTCGCTAGAGTGTTCGGCTCGGCTCATGGTTCGCTCCGGTGGTAGGCGTCTTGACTATATAGACGCACTGGAGGGCAAAAAACGTCCCCCGTGTTGTCAAAATCACGTTACTACGTGAAAAACCTGACGCCCATGTCAGGGTAGGGCTTAGCCCGGCTCAGATCCAGCCCTTGCCTATCCGGTACCACATGTGGCTCAGCCAGTCGGAGTACGGGATCACCTTGCCGGCGAAGATCGGGTAGAAGTAGTAGAACATCAGCAGCACGGTGAGCAGGTACGCACCCACCACGCCCGCACCGATGGACCGGCGCACGATCGTAGCCGAAGCCTGGCCGATGATCAACCCCAGACAGAGGGTCAGCGACAAGATCAGGAACGGCTCGAACTCGAGAGCGTAGTAGAAGAACTTGGTCCTGGATACCAGCGGGAACCAGGGCAGCCAGCCCGCGGCCACGCCGCACAGCACCGCGCCGGCCCGCCAGTCCCGGTGCAGCAGCCACCAGCACAGGCAGAAGAACAAGGCCAGGATCGCGCCCCACCAGATGGCCGGCGTGCCCAGCGCCAGGACCTCCTGCGACCACTCCGGTCCGCTGTAGCCAGACGGGCAGTAATGGGAGGGGCCGGGAACAGGTCCGGTGTAGCACTCGTAGAAGAAGGCGACCGGCCGGGTCATCAGCAGCCAGTCCCACGGCTGCGACTGGTACGGATGCCGCGCGGTAAGCGTCACCCCGAAGTGGATTGCCTGGTAGTGGTACTTGTACAGCGAGTACAGCGCGGAGATCACCGGGATCCGGATCCCGTTCTCTTGCGCGTAGTTCCGGAAGAACCCGGTGCCGGTGATGAGCCAGTTGGACCAGGTGGCGATGTAGACGGCGAACGGGATGACCAGGTAGGTGACGGGCAGCCAGAGCACGTCCCTGGTGAAGGTGCCGTACCAGAACGCGCGCAGCCCGGCCGCGCGGCGTG
>DASRFJ010000302.1:0-9534 GCA_035651595.1 Streptosporangiaceae bacterium
AGTGCGCGTCCTGCCGTGAGACTGACACACTTTCCGGTATGGAGCGCGTACCCGGCCGCATGGGCACATCTGCGATGACAGGGCACATGGAGTGGACCTTCACCGGCGAGGTGATCAAGTGGCGCGGACCGGCGCCATACCTCTTCGTGGCCATGTCGCCGCAGGAAAGCGAGGATCTCAAGGAGGCAGCCTGCGGCCTTATCTACTGGGGCCAGGTGCCGGTCCACGTCACCATCGGCGGCACCAGGTTCACCACTGCGCTCTTCCCCAAGGACGGGCGCTACCTAGTGCCCGTCAAGGCGGCCGTGCAGCGAGCCGAGGCAATCGGGGAGGGCGCGATCGTTCAGGTCGCCTTGCGCCTCAACGCCGCACGCCGGTAATGACCTCACACGCCGTCAGCGGCATGAGAGCGCGATGTCTATGGTTGGCGGGAAGTGCCGGGTATTCTATGGATCAACCCGTTTCCGGTGATGGTCTTGGTGCGCCGCGAAGCACCATCCAATGATTATTGCGAGATCCCCTCTTCATGGCCTGGAGCCGCTTTCCGGCCGGTGAGCCCGCCGCAGATCCGGGTGCGGACCCGCACAGATGTGGCCCGGCAGCGACGCGCCCGCACTCACCGGTGCTGGGATCACATCATCCTCGCACCATTGTGGCCACTGCATGGCGTCAACCTCGGCACGCTGCTGCGGACCTGCGATGCGGTCGGTGCGTGCATGGCCGTGCCGCGGTTGCCGTGGGTGCCCCAGGCGCTCGCCCGGGGCAACACCTTGCGCCGGCCCGCGTGCGTGCACTGGACCGGCCGCGATCCCTGCCGGTGGCTGGCGGCCCGGCGGCTGGCGGGTTACCGCATCATCGGCATCGAGCTAGCGGACGAAGCGATACGGCTAGCCGACCTGCCCGCCGCCCGGGAACGCACCATCGCCGTGCTCGGGCACGAGCAGACGGGCATTCCCGCCGAGGCGCTGGACCTGCTCGATGCCGCCGTGGAGATTCCCATGATCGGCACCGGGGCCAGCTTGAACGTCGCAGTCGCAGGGTCTCTCGTGCTCTACCGCCTAGCCGGGTTCCTGTGATTGCCGCAGGACAAACCAGCACCGCCCGTGACCCGGGACCTCGAACTTCGATCCGAGCCACACAATGCGGCATGAGCGGATAATTCGCGGCGGCCGGTTCACTGATCGAATGTGGCGCGCAGCTTCCCGTTGATAAGGAAATTCAGCCGGTGACGCAAGTGCTTGAGCACCTTTTCAGGTGGCGCGGTGTCAGGGGTCAGCAGCCGCCAGCGCACTGCGCAGCCGCCATCTTTGGGACGCAGCTCGAAACGGATCTGATCACCCGGCCGATCCGGCCACAAGGACGACCACACGACCAACGTCGGCCTGCTGGCCTCGAGAACCTCCGGGACAACTTCGTTGTCATCCAGATCGAGCCACGCGTCTCTGACTGAATGGCCTGGGTCGGTCAGTGCCTCCCAGACCACCCAGGCGGGCGGGGCCTGGGTCCGCTCTTTGCTGGCAAGCTCTTCCATGACAACGAGGGTAAACAGAGCCGAGCCCCGTCTGCCCAGACCCACCACAGCGAGGCAGCGCACAGCCGTCCGGTGGCGGCCCGCTGTCGCCGGCAGATGAGGAGGTCGCGTTCCACGGCTGGCTGCAGGTCGATCACAAGCAGCATGAGCGTTACTCGGGCGGGCGGGAATTCCCTTCGCAGCCCTGCTTCAGCTAGTCCCTGAACGTGTTCTACGGCGGCGACATCACAGAGGCTTACCTGCCATGGCTACGCGAGCAGATCATCAGCAGCCACGCGCCAGCGGCAGAACCGGCCCCTTCCGTGGCGCCGGGTCGGTAATCGCCGCAACGCGCGATGACCGTGGCGGACTGCGGTTATGTCAGCGACACCAGTAACACTTGGCGTGCATATTGCTCAGAACCTGCCGTCTATTGAGGGAATGCTGGGCGCGGTTATAACAAATCTCGAACCAAGCGTGACTCATGTTACTCACCCGTCTCCGATTGCTTTTTGCCGGGAACAGAATAGAGAATGGTCTCACCTGCGATAAGGGGGCACTTCATGATGCGCCGCGTGCAGCTTCCGGCAAAGGGACTGAGCGCCCCTAGCGGGCAGGCGATGCACAGCGCGGCATCGCCCCGGATCGCACAGTCGGACCGTGCCCGCGGTGCCACTCCCGTCCGCGGTGCCACTCCCGTCCGCGGGCCGCTTGCGCGTGCCGGTGACACACTGCTCGCGATGCAGCGCGCCTACGGTAACAGCTACGTACAGCGAGTCGTCAGCCAGGCGCGGACGACACCCGCTATCCAGCCGAAGCTGACGGCTGCGCCGGCCGGGGACCGGTTTGAGCGCGAGGCCGACCGGGTGGCCAGGCAGGTGACACAGGAACGAACAGGCACCGTCGGCGATATCAGGTCACGCATGGAGCAGACGCTGGGGCACGATTTCAGCGGCGTCCGGCTGCACAACGACGCTCACGCCGACCAGCTCAATCGGATCCTCGGGGCACGGGCGTTCACCACCGGTCAGGACATTTACCTGCGGCACGGCGAAGCCGACCTGTCGACCCGCTCTGGGCAGGAGTTGATCGCCCATGAGCTGACCCACGTCGCACAGCAAGCCGACGGCGGCGGGCAAGCCAGCGGTGTGCCAGCCGTCCAGTGCTTGCTCGTTCCGTACAAGGGCCCCGACCACCTGGAAGACACCAAGACCAAAATCAGAGCCGTTCGGATAGGCAAGACCGATATCTGGGTGGGCGATCACGATGCGCAGGATTACAAGATCGTCAAGGTCAATGGGGTGGGGACGTTTGTCCTCGCCAGCACCCTCGTGACACCGGTCCAGCAGAGTACCGCACCGCCACCCACCGGCCCGCCATCGACCGTACCGCCCACGACGTTGCAGCCACCGCCGCCACTACCGACAACGCTGCAACCGACCACACCGGCCCCGCAGCCGACTACCCTGCAGACCACACCAGCCCCGCAGCCGACAACACTGCCGACCACCGGGCAGCCGGCTCTCCCGCCGCCAATACAGATACCGCCAATACAGATACCGCCGCCGACACAGATACCGCCATGGAACCCGGGGCCGGTATCGCGCCGGTACGAGTCGCCGGGCGGCTCGACGACCTATTCGTTCTCGCCAGGCGGCACCGGGCCTTACCTCATGGGTGATCCAGGAGGCCCGTACGCTTCGGATACCAGGCGCGGAGCTGGGGGCTACCACCCCAATCCAGGGCAGTTCCACAAGAACATGCTGGATCTGTGGCGGAGTGCGGTGCTGTCGCCGAACCCGACCTCGGACGATACTTCGTTCCGCAAGTGGGTGAAGGATCCCAAGCGGCGCATCAGGGTCACGTCACCGACCGGCACCCGGTCCAAGATCCTCATGGGATACAAAAACGGCGGGAAGAAGTCCGCGGTCGTATTGGGCCATAGGCCGTCGGCCGGGAGCCACTTTAATTCAACGGGCCACATGCAGCCGCGCTCTCATAACGTTACGCACAACATGAGCACGAGCGCGTACCACGGCCTAGAGGATTCGACGTGGTCGGCGCAAAGCGGATCCAGTGAACCACGATACGAATCACCACGACCGGACCGGGGCAGCCACCCCAGCTACTACGACTCTACGCGGCCGGACTTCACCGGCGGTCCCTGGCGTACCTACACCCCCGTGCCCCCTCCGAAGGTCATCGACTACATCGAGCGCAAGCTGAATGCCGTGGCAACCACAGCCGCGACCGATCCCGACTACATATCCGCCGCTGACCAGTTCGCCAAGCTCAAGAGCACATATTCGACATCTGCCGCCATGGAACTGCTCACTATGATCAAGAAGAAGGGCTGGCGTTAGCCGCAGCCAGGTCATTCCGTGCTGCCGTTCCAGGATTGCTGTTACCTGCCACTCGGCGATTCTTGGTCGCGCCCGCAGGCGAAGCTCGCTGCATTTCGATTTGATGTTTATTGACACGGTGTGCAGATCGGCAGGGCGTGTGTGGGCGCCGGCCGGGGTCGGGTCATGTGTCAGGCAGGCCGTATTCGGATCGCAGGATCGCCATCAGCACGATGTCCTCGTATCGCCCGCGGACCCACGCGTGCTCACGCAGGCGCCCCTCGACCGCAAAGCCTGCCTTCTCGTAGGACCGCAGCGCGCCGGCGTTGCTCGCGATCGCCTGCAGATGGATGCGGCGGAGATTGCGGCGGACGAACCCGAACTCGACGAGCAGGCGCATCGCCTCAGTCCCCACTCCGCGGCCGCGGGCCTCGGGCACCAGGCTGATCCCGGCCTCTGCGTGACGGGCAAGCAGGTCGAAGCCGGACAGCGACGCGCTGCCGACGGCTTCGCCCCCGGCATCAATAACGAAAGCCGCGGCCTCCGGTGCCTCGCCACCGTCCAAGCGAGCAAGCCGGGCCTCGAATCCCGGCCGGGTCAGCGGGGCCGGCGCGGACGCGCCGCGCTCTTCCCAGCTATCCAGGTCCGCGGCAATGCGGTAAAGGACATCAAGGTCGGCATCGGTACGAGACCGCAGCGACACCGTGGGCACACCGGACACCGACATCACACTACCGGCCCAGCCCCACATACGCAGAAGGCGTCACTCCGCGGCAGCCACCTTCCAGTCTCGCGCCAGCAGCCGCGGAAGCGACCTGCGGAGCTACCGGCCGCGCGGCGGGGCTGTGCCTGGCGAACCGGGCCCTCAGGTCATCGGGCCGGTCAGGACCAGGGCTCGCGCCTGGTTGATGGCGTGAGCCTGCTTGCGCGGGCGCTGCGCTTGGCGTCCATCAGGTCCCGGGGTCCACCTTGACGACCCGGACGCCGTCACCGGGCTGCCACGGCCCAGCGGACAAGCGACTCGCGGCATGCTGGCATTCGGCCGAACCCAGTCTGAACTCAGTCGCCTTCGAACCCGATGAGCCAGTGCAGGCCGTAACGGTCGATGACTTGCCCGTCGGATGCGCCCCACGGCCGCGTCTGCAAGTCGTCCACCACCTGGCCGCCTTCGCGCAGGCGGGAAAACCAGTGGCGCATTGCCGGCGGATCTGCGGCACCGAGAAGAGCCAGCATCATGCCTTGGGACCGGAATGGCGGATCGTCCCCGGAGACGTCAGCGCCGAAGAGCGCGACGGGTCCCTCCGCGAGGTAGCCGTGGGCAATGGCATCCGCGGGACCGTCAACCCGGTTGAACTCTGCGAAAGTGTGCAGCTGAACGGCACAGCCGAACACGTCACCGTAGAACGTCAGAGCCGCGCGAGCAGTGCCGGGAAAATGAATGTAGGGCGCCGGGCCGGTCATGGGTCAAACGTAATGCACCATCTCACCAGGCGCTCAACGGGCCTGTCATTGCCGCCGTCCTGCCTCGGCAGGGAAGCAGGCGCCGCCAGGCTGCGTTGATCATGGCAGGGCTGGCCGGGGTTCGCGGTGAACGGCTAGCCGGCGCCGCGACGCGGCACCGTCTCCCGGCACCCGAGCAGCAACAGGAAAGGGCTGGCCATCTCATGGCTGACGCACTGCCGGAATCGGCTCTGGCGGCGCTGGACGATCCGTTCGCGCAGCTGACCGGGCCACTGGCGAGCACGACCCGGCTGGACTTTGAGGTCGTTGACTCAGTCCGGCTCACCCCGCACATGCAGCGGCTCAGGCTGACGGCCCCGCAGCTCGACGGGTTCGGCTACCTGCCCGGCCAGGATGTGATGCTCCTGGTAGCGGCCGAAGGTAACCGTCCGGTACGGCGCCGCTACACGATCCGGCAGCTCGATCAGGCCAGCCGGCTGCTCACGCTCGACATCGTGCTGCACGGCGACGGTCCCGGCGAGCGCTGGATCCGGTCGGCTCGATCCGGCGACAGGATCGAGGGCATCGGTCCGCGCGGGAAGATCACCACGTCAGCCACGGCCGACTGGCACTTGTTCATCGGCGATGAATCGGCGCTGCCCGCGACGTTCGCTATGGTCGAGGCGCTGCCGCCCGATCGCCCGGCCACTGTCGTGCTCGAGATCCCCGAGAAAGCTGACGAGCAGGACCTGGCTGGCCCAGGGCCCGTCCGCATCTCCTGGCTGCACCGCATCGGCGTGCCCGCTGGTGACCCTTCAGCTCTCAGTGCCGAGGCAGCCGAGATCGAGCTGCCGCCCGGCCGCGGCCACGCCTACCTGTTCGGCGAGGCGACCGTCGTGTCCCGGCTGCGCGAGGTCCTAGCCGGGCGAGGGCTCGGCCAGGACCAGATGTCACCCAAGGCCTACTGGGGCCGTGGCCGCGCCAACGCCAGCCACGGCGAGCCCGCCCGAGACGCCTAGCCAGCGCGGTCCCGTTCATGGAGTACCTTCATGCGGCTTGTGCGGCCAAGTGGCGCAGGGCGCGGGCGCTCGGCGTGCCAGGATCGGCGGTCATGAACACGACCTGCTGGTCGTCGTCTGGGACCGTGAGGATGTCGCAGTTGATCCGGAGCGGTCCGAGTTCGGGGTGGGTCAGGGTCTTGGTCCGGTGGCCAGGCGCGCACACCGGGTTGGCGGCCCAGATCCGGCCGAACTCCGCGCTGCCTGCCCCGAGCTCGGCCAGCAGGCCGGCCAGGGCCGCGTCGCCGGGATACCGGTCGGCCGCGGCGAGCAGCCGGGCCACCGCGATCCGGCCGAACTCCTCGTGGCCGCTGGTCAGCACCTGGTCCGGGAACAGGAAGCGACGGCGAGCCAGGTTCGGCTGGGCGCGGAGGTCGCCGAGCAGCGCTTCGGCGAGCGGGTTCCAGCCGATCACGTCGTAGCTGGCCGCGGTGACGATGACCGCTGTTCCCGGCACCCGGCGCAGCAAGCCCGCTACGTACGGGCGGACCTCCCGCGGCGGCCCGGCCGGCGGCACCGGCGCGACGCCGGCCAGCCGGAACAGGTGCGTCCGTTCGGCGGGCGCAAGGCGGAGCGCGCCCGCCAGGGACTGCAGGATCCGCGGTGACGGGCGTGGTCCCCGCGCCTGCTCCAGCCGGACGTAGTAATCGACCGACATGCAGGCGAGGCCGGCGACTTCCTCGCGGCGCAACCCCGGGGTGCGGCGCCGGGGGCCCGCGGGCAGGCCGACGTCACCCGGCCGCACCCCCTCCCGCCGGTCACGCAGGAAGCGGGCCAGTTCGCCTCGCGCCATCCGGTCCTCCCGGTTCCCAGCCTGGTACCGGCTGTCCCTGGATCAGCCGCCACGCCGGCGGCATCCTGGCGGCATGGACAAATCGATCGCATTGGTCACTGGCGCCAACAAAGGCATCGGCAAGGAAATTGCCTCGCAGCTGGCCGGCGCGGGCCTGACCGTTTACGTCGGCTCCCGAGACGCGGCCCGCGGGCACGGCACCGTGCGGGAGATCGGCGGCGACGCGCGGCCGCTGGTCCTGGACGTGACCGACGCCGCGAGCATCGCCGACGCCGCGCGCCAGATCGGCGCGCTGGACATCCTGGTCAACAACGCCGGCATCTCCGGTCAGGACCGCACAGCGGACCAGGACGACCCGGACGCCTTCCGCCGCATCTATGACACGAATGTCTTCGGGGTCGTCGCGGTGACCAACGCCTTCCTGCCGGCGCTGCGCCGGTCCGCGCACCCCCGGATCGTGAACATCTCCAGCGGCACCGGCTCGCTGACCTGGGCTACCGGGCCGCAGTTCCCGCACCGGGGCAGCTACGCCGCCTACCGCTCATCCAAGACAGCGCTGAACGCGCTGACCGTGTGCTACGCCCACGCCCTGGCCGGCGACGGCATCAAGGTCAACGCGCTGGCACCCGGCCTGCGCCGGACCAGCCTCAACGCCACCGCCGCCGCCAGCGGGGGCGACCCAGCCGAGGCAGCCGCGGGCGCGATCCGGCTCGCGCTAATACCCGATGACGGGCCTTCCGGCGGGTTCTTCTCCTGGGACGGAACCCCGGTCCCCTGGTAAGCAGGACGTTAGCCGCGAGAAGCCGCCTTGAACTTGACCACAAGCTCGGCCGGTATGCGACCGCGCTCTTTAACCTCGATGCCTTGCGACCTGGCCCATTCGCGAACCTCGGAGCTGTTGACGCCATTCGAACCCGACGGCCGGCGAGTACGGCTCGTGCGCCGCGAAGACGAGATCTTCCGGGACGCCGCAACATACCGCGCGAGCGAGTTACGCAACGCCTCCGCGTGCTTGGTGTTGAGGTCGATCTCGTAGTTAGTGCCGTCAAGGCCGAATTGAACCGTGCCTTCGGCTTGGCCGCCATCGATGTCGTCAATGAACAGCGTGTGCACCTTCTGCGCCATGTGATTACTCCGTTCTTCGATGTCTACCGCTAATAGTACCCTTTCTGGCCGGTCGAATTCGGGCCGCCACGCCATATAAAGCAAGCTCGCGGCGACTGGTCACAGCAGCGCTGAGCGTGCGGCTTTACCAAGCGTTTCTATCTCCACCGGGCTCCAGGATTGTTGAATCAGCTCAAGGAATTTCTCGAGCAGGCCGGCTGCCGGACCCGAGCAGATCATGCACCTGCGCGCCCGGCTGCACCGCGCGCCGCTTAGGCCGGACCGCGGGTAGTCGCGGAAAGGATCCATTTGGGGTTATCCGTCTCTGGCTCGTCGGTCATCTGATTCGGCCGCTGCCCGCGTCGTGCCCCAGCAAACCCACCGGGCCGTAGCAGCGCTGGCCGTTCGGACATCCCGTTTTTATTTATGCCGAACGACAGGTGGTACACCGCCAGGGCACTGACAACGAGCCCGAGGTTAGAAACGACTCGCTGCGGGCAGTGGGTGGGGACGATCAAAGATCCCGTGTGAGAAGGGAGCTGCTGTGAGCGCTTCAGACAAGGCGAAGGGCAAGGCAGAGGCCGCCAAGGGTAAGGCGAAGAAGGCGACAGGCAAGGCCGCGGGTGACCCGGTGCTCGAAGGCAAGGGTAAGGCCAAGCAGGCGAAGGGGAACCTGAAGCAGGCTGGCGAGAAGGTCAAGGACGCCGCCAAGAAGTAGCGCACGGTACCGCGGACTCGGGGAGGCAGGTCACACCAATCGTGCCGAACGTACGGTGTGACCGACCGGCCTCCCCGCCCGGTACACGCTGATCAGCCTGGCCGGATCCGTTATGCCGAGGCGGCCAGCGAGCGTGTCCCTCGTCCGCGGGCAGTCGATGAGCTGGCTCAGCGGATGTGTGGCGTAGCCGGCCTGGGACAACGCGAGCCACTGCCGCATCAGCACCCGGCCCATCGCGACCTGACTGGCCGGCCCGTGGGCCGGCGCCGCGGCCAGCACCACCACCTGGCCCTCGTAGTCGAGCAACCCGCGCGAAGCCGCCGCCAGCGCTCGCGGCAGTCCCAGCCTGCGCAGCGACGGGTACCAGGCAAGTGCCGCCCGCAGGCCGGTGGCCTGCCGGCGGCTGAGCGCGAGCGCCTTGTCCGTCAGCCCGTCCTTGCGATACGACGGGTGCCTCGGCGTCAGCCGCAGCCACGAGCGTAGCTCGGCCATGACGGCCGGGCTGCCGAACTGATGGCGGTCGGCGAGCTCCAGCAGCCCGGCCAGCTCGCGGCAGGAAAGCAGCCGCA
>DASRFJ010000303.1:0-1219 GCA_035651595.1 Streptosporangiaceae bacterium
GGGGTTCTGAGCCGGTGGTGTGCTGTAGAACTCGGGCGTGGCGCGTTTCGATGTGACGAATGCCGAGTGGGATCTGATCGAGCCGTTTCTGCCGGTGGCGGCGACCGGTCCGCTGCCAAGGAATGTGCGGGCGCTGTTCAACGGGGTGCTGTGGCGCTTTCGTAACGGCACCGGGTGGCGCGATGTGCCGCAGCGGTACGGTCCGTGGACCACGGTCTACAACCGTTTCCGGGCCTGGGCGATGGCCGGTGTCTTCGAGGCGCTGATGGATGGGTTGATCGCGGAGGCGGCCTCGCGCGGGCAGGTGGGATTGGAGTTGGTCAGCGTGGACTCGACCGTGGTGCGTGCGCACCACGACTCCTCGGGCCTGGCGGTGTCCGGGGAGGTGCTCGATGCGCTGGAAGCCGCCGTGACCGAGGAAAAAGGGGTTCCACTGGAGCAACAGGAGAATGTGCGGCTGCGGGTGGTTCGGGTGCGCCACCCGAGCCCGTCCCGGACAGCGCGGGCAGCGGCCAGGCGGACGCGAAGCGGACCCGGCGGCGGCGCGCTGCCCGGGCGAAGGCCGCCGGACTCGGGCGCTCGCGTGGAGGACTGAGCAGCAAGATCCATCTGGCCGCGGACAGCGCGTGTCGACCGTTGGCTTTCGTCCTGACACCCGGGCAGGCCGCGGACTGCCGGTACCTGCAGGCCGTTTTGGCGAAGGTCAGGGTGCGCGGCTCCGCCGGACGGCCGCGCACCCGCCCGGACGCGGTGGCGGCTGACAAGGCCTATTCCTCCAAGGCGAACCGTACCTACCTGCGCCGGCGCGGCATCAAGGCCGTCATACCGGAGAAGGCGGACCAGGCCTCGAACCGCATAAGGAAAGGCTCGCGCGGCGGGCGACCGATCAGCCACGACACAGTGCTCTACCGGCAGCGCAACACGGTCGAGCGCTGCATCCGAAAGATCAAGGCCTGGAGGGGGCTGGCCACCCGTTTCGACAAGTCACCCGAAAGCTATCTCGCTGGGCTGCATCTACGCGGCGCGATCATGTGGCTGAAATCCCTCACCCCAGCCACATGATCCGAACCACGAACAGTTCCTAGTGCGCCGGAGCGGTGATGTCGTCGGCCGGGATCTGAAGCTCGGTGATCTGCAGGAACCCGCTCGACGTGTCCGGGGCCGGACTGGTCATGTCCAGTCGCACCGCGGTCGTGCTCACCGGATCGAAGCTGATCAT
>DASRFJ010000304.1:0-9404 GCA_035651595.1 Streptosporangiaceae bacterium
CTAGTGTCCTGAGTCAATAATTTCTAGTCACTCGCTAGACTGAATTCATGGCGAGCCCGAAGCTGGACCCGGTCGTGCTGACCGTTGAGGAGCGGCAGGTCCTTGAGGGATGGGCGCGGCGCCGCAAGACCGCGCAGGCGCTGGCGCTGCGGTCCCGGATCGTGCTGGCCTGCGCGGCTGGCGGCACGATCGGCGATGTGGCCGCGGGCCTGGGCAGTTCGCGGGCGACGGTGTCGAAGTGGCGGTCGCGGTTCCAGGCATCGCGGCTGGACGGGCTGAACGACGAGCCGCGGCCCGGGCGGCCGCGGACAGTGACCGACGAGCACGTGGAGAAGGTCATCACCGCGACCTTGGAGCAGGAGCCGCCGGGCAGGGACACGCACTGGTCGACCCGGTCGATGGCCCGGTCAGCGGGCATGTCCCAGTCCGCGGTCTCCCGGATCTGGCGGGCGTTCGGCCTCAAGCCGCACATCATCCAGACCTGGAAGCTGTCCACGGACCCGCAGTTCATCGACAAGGTCCGCGACGTCGTAGGCCTGTACATGAGCCCGCCGGAGAATGCCCTCGTCTTGTGCGTCGATGAGAAGTCGCAGATCCAGGCGCTGGACCGGACCGCGCCGTGCCTGCCGATGCTGCCCACGACCCCGGCCCGGATGACCCACGACTACGTCCGCAACGGCACCACCAGCCTGTTCGCCGCCTTCGACCTGGCCAGCGGGTCGGTGATCGCCCAGCACTACCGCCGCCACCGCCACCAGGAGTTCCTCCGCTTCCTCAAGCTCATCGACGCCGCGGTGCCCAAGGACCTGGACCTGCACCTGGTCCTGGACAACTACGCCACGCACAAGACCCCGGAAATCCATCGGTGGCTGCTGAAGCACCCCCGCTTCCACCTGCACTTCACCCCGACCAGCTCCTCCTGGCTGAACCTGGTCGAGCGCTGGTTCGCCGAGCTCACCAACCGGAAGCTGCGCCGGTCAGCGCACCGCAGCGTCACCGAACTCGAAGCCGACATCCGCGCCTGGATCAACGAGTGGAACAAGGACCCCAGGCCGTTCGTATGGACCAAGAGCGCCGACGAGATCCTCGAGACCCTCGCTGCCTACTGCGAACGAATTATTGACTCAGAACACTAGTTCCCGCCGGCCATCGTGCCGGCCGGGCCCGGGCAGGAACGCGGGGCGAAGAGGCTGCCGGTGCTGACGATGGTCTCGGGTTATTCGCGGTGGCTGTCGGCGGTGCTGGTTCCCTTGCGTCACGCGGCGGACCTGTCCGCGGGCTGGTGGCAGCTGATCGCCGCGCTGGGCGGGGTGCCGCGGGCGCTGGTCTGGGACGGCGAGGGCGCGATCGGCCGGTGGCGGGCCGGGAAGCCGGAGCTGACGGCGGAGTGCCAGGCGTTCCGCGGCACCCTGGGCACCAAGGTGGTGGTCTGCAAGCCCGCGGACCCAGAGGCTAAGGGCCTGGTCGAGCGGGCCAATGGCTACCTGGAGACCTCGTTCCTGCCGGGCCGGCGGTTCGCGTCACCGGCAGACTTCAACGCCCAGCTTGGCGAGTGGACGGCGCTGGTCAACACCCGGACCCGGCGGGCGCTGGGATGCGCCCCGGCCGACCTGCGCTTCGTGTTCCTTCTCGCCGTCCAAATACCCGCATGGCTGCGGCTGTCCAGGCGCCGGTCGGCCTGGAAGGCCGCCGAGATCCTCCTGCTGCGCCACCAGCTTGCGGTCCTGCAGCGGCAGACGGCCGCCCGGCCGAAGCTGAACTGGCCCGACCGGGCGCTGTTCGCCGCGCTGCTAACACGCTCATCCCCCGCTCACGCCACAGCGCGCTGCACTTGTTCATCACCCCCGGCACGATCTTGCGCTGGCACCGCGACATCGTCCGCCGCCGCTCGGCCGCCAAGTCCAAGGTCAAGAGGCCAGGACGACCACCCACCCATCGCCGTATCGTCCGCCTGGTGCTGCTCATGGCAGCCGACAACGAGCACTGGGGATACCGGCGGATCGCCGGAGAACTGGCCGGGCTCGGCATCACCGTCGCACCCTCGACAGTCTGGGAGATCTTGAAGAGACATGGCATCGACCCCGCGCCCCGGCGTGTCGGCCCGGGCTGGGCGCAGTTCCTGCGCTCCCAGGCCGAAGCGATCCTGGCCCTGGACCTGTTCACCGTCGACCTGCTCGACAGCACCAAGGCCTACGTGCTGGCCGCGATCGAGCACGCCACCCGCCGGATCCGGATCATAGGCGCCACCGCCCATCCCGGCAGCCAGTGGATCGTGCAGCAGGCCCGGAACCTGTTCATGGACCTCGATCAGGCAAGCGTCAACGTCAAGTTCGTGCTGCACGACCGCGACGCCACCTTCCATGAAGGCTTCGACGCGGTATTCACCGCGGCCGGGCTGCGGATCGTGCGCAGCGGCGTCCGGATACCTCGCATGAATTCGATCATGGAGCGGTGGATCGGCGGATGCCGCCGCGAACTCCTGGACCGCACCCTGATCTGGAACCTCCCCCACCTCCGCAAGATCCTGGCGGCCTTCGAGCATCATCACAACGACCACCGGCCACATATGGCTCTGTCCAGCGCCGCCCCGCTCAAGCCGCTTCCAGCCGAGGTAACCGACCTCGAAGCCTTCCGGGTTCGGCGACACGACAGAGTCGGGGGCCTCATCCACGAGTACCAGCACGCTGCTTGACCAGCGAGAACGACATTTCGGCAAGGACAGGCAAGCACGGTACGCCGGCGGGTGAAGCACCAGCGGGTCAGTCGGGTCATGTCAACGGTCTCCTCGGATCGGGTGTCGGCAAGGCAGACACCCGGGCACCGGGAAACGGGGCGGTCCGCACCGCCCCGATCGCGGTCGCGGTGGTGTCAGTACAGGCGACCGGAGGGAAGGAACTCAGCGAATGGAAGGAACCCACCGTGACGGCGGACTTGACGGCCAGAGCCCGGGCCGGCGACCAGGAAGCATTCCGCGAGCTTGTCGACCCCTGCCGGCAGGAGCTGCAGGTCCACTGCTACCGGATTCTCGGCTCCGCCCACGATGCCGAGGACGCGCTCCAGGAGACGCTGCTGGCCGCCTGGCGCGGACTTGGGGGCTTCGAAGAACGGGCCTCGGTCCGCACCTGGCTCTGCCGGGTTGCCACCAGCCGCTGCCTCAATGTCCTGCGCGCCAGTAGCCGGAGGGTGACGATGGACGGCCCGCAGTCCTGGCCCGACCCGCCCCAGCCGACCCGGCTGGGCGACGTGCCCTGGCTCGAACCGTATCCCGACTTGCTGCTCGACCAGCTGACCAGCACCGAGCCGGGACCAGAGGCACGGTACGAGGCCACCGAGGCGATCTCACTGGCGTTCATCACGGCGTTGCAGCTGCTGCCGCCCCGCCAGCGCGCCGTCATCGTGCTGTGCGACGTGCTCGGGTTCAGCCGGGCCGAGGCCGCGGGCATTCTCCAGGCCACGGCCGATTCGGTGGCTAGCGCGCTCAGGCGCGGGCGGGCCACCCTGACGCGACAGGCGGCGGGCGTGCCGGACCGCGATCCGCCGCCCGCGCCCTGCTCGCCGGCCGAGCGGGAACTGGTACGGCAGCTGACCGCGGCGTACGCGTCGGGCGACGTCAGCGGCATCATCAGCCTGCTGGCCGAGGACGTGTGGCTGACGATGCCGCCCGTGCCGTTCGAGTACCAGGGCCGTGCGGTGGCCGGGCGGGCGCTGTCCCTGCTGTTCGGCCGGGGACTGCGCTACCGGCTCGTGGCCACCCGGGCGAACGGCCAGCCGGCGTTCGGCATCTACGTGCACGACCCCCGCTCCGCGGTCCTGCATGCCAACGGCCTGATGGTCATCGCCTTGTCTGGCGGCCAGGTCAGCGCGATAACCCGCTTTGACAACAGCAACCTGGCCCGCTTCGGCCTGCCCCGCACCCTCGACGCCTGACCCCAGTCACCTCCCCGCCTGCCCTCTCACCTGGAGCCAGCCATGCCCGAATCAGCTTTCCTCCCCGAGTTCAGCCGACGCCGCCTGCTGCTATCCGGCCTCGTCGCGATCCCGGCTGCCACCGTGCTAGCGGCGACCGCCGCCCGTCCCGGCATCGCTCTCGCCGCCAGCACCCGGGCTCCGCGCCCGGCATGGTCAGCCGCGGACAGCGCGCCGGACGCCAGTTGCGCCTGCTTCTGCTGACCAGCCCCTACCGATCCCAGGAGAAAGAGAAATCATGCAGCTGACATGGCTGGGCCACTCGTGCTTCCGCCTCGAGAAGGACGGCTTCACCGCGGTCGTCGACCCGGGCATCGTCGCGCCGGCGAACGCCCTCGACGACGCGGACGCGGTGCTGATCACCCACCAGCACGCCGACCACTTCCTGCCCAGCCTCATCGCGGGCCGGCTGGCGACCCGGCCCGGCCTGCCGATCTGGACCAACAAGGACGTCGCTGCCCTCCTGGAAGGCTCCGGGGCCACCGTGCACGTGATCGGCGACGGCGACGCCTTCACCGTCGGCGGGATCAGCGTCCACGGCCACGGCGAGTGGCACGCGCCGATCCACCCCGACGTCACCCGGGTGCGCAACACCGGGTTCCTGATCGAGGACCGGGTCTTCCACCCCGGCGACGCCTACACCGATCCGCACACGCCCGTCGACCTGCTGTTCGTGCCCGAGTTCGGGCTCTACACCAGGTTCGGGTACGCCATCGACTTCATCAGGCAGGTCAAGCCGAAGCAGGCATCCCCGGTCCACGACACCGGCCTGGACGCGACGGGCCTGGCCGGGGCAGACGGCTTCCTCGTCCAGAACCGGACACCCCCGTTCGCCCCCGGCACCGGCTCGCCGTTCGTCCGCCTGCCCAAGGGAACGCCTATCAAGGTCTAGGTCAGTCGTGTCTAACTAACTTGAACATGGAGGAAACATGGCAGCAGCCGAAGAGCGGGGCGCGTCTGTTACCGGAGTCACGTCTGGTGCTCCGCTCCCAGGACGCCAAGTAGACGCGCGAACGGCTGCTCGGTCCGGTGAACGAGACTGCCGCGTTGAATGGGTTGCGCCGCCTCACCATCAACTACGACCCGGCGCGAGCTCCTGAAGACGGCCAGCAGGACGGACACTGGCACGTCGATTCCGTTGCGACGGTCATCGGACACGAGGCCCCCGGACCGCCCGAGCATGGCGGTCTCTGGGAGATCGCGTGCCGCCTGGTCAGCCAGTACGAATTCGCCGATGCGCGGATCCTGCGGGCGATCTACCGCAGTGGACAGGGGCTGCTCGGCCGGGACATGCTGCTGGAGGGCCGCTTCTGCGGCCTGCGGCTTTTACCTCGGCGTCCGGATCACCGGCGTGCTTGACCAGGCACGGGACACCGTTCACGGCCGGGAACAGGTGTGGGGTTGGTGCTACCAGACCCTCCAAGGTCATCTGGAGCAAGGCCGCCTCGGCTACGAAGTCATCAAGAACCTGCACACGGGCCAGGTGTCGTTCCGCGTCCCCGGCTACTCGCGGCCGGCGCAGATCCCAACCCAGTGATCCGCTGCGGCTTCCGGCTGTTCGGCCGCTGGACTCAGGAACGTTATTACCGGAACGTCCTGTCGCGAATGTCCCGCCTGTCACAGGCCGCGCAGCACGGTCTGCCGCTGCCGACTCCGACGGCACGGGCGGACGGCATGGTTCTGGCTCCTTCCGGTGTGCGGCCGCATCCGATGGAACGGCTGGCCCGCGGCTGGCTCCACGCCGGAAGCCAGGAGACCGCTCGGCGGAAGGGAGAGATGATGGCGACGAAAAGGGCGCGGCGCCCCGGACACGACATCCTCGGCGTCTACCTCAATGATCAACTGGCGGGCGCGACGCTGGGTACTGAGCTGGCACGGCGGATGGCGGCATCAGTCCGGCATCGGCCGGCGCCGGCCTCGTTAACGTTAGTGCCGTTCCCATGTCGTTTGTGTGGCCGAGACCTGCGCCCGTCATTATCTCGGCCGTGGTCCGGGCGTCACCACAGCCCGCGCAGGTGAATGTCTTCGATGGCGACGATCAGAACTGCTTGCCCGGCGGCTGGAGATCGGAATCACTAAAGTAGACATTCGCATATCCCGCGGCACTGCGAATGGAGCAACTCCCAGTTGAGGTACCGTTACCGGTGACGATATTCCCGTAGTCGATATAATCGGTGCCGTCTTGGCCGTTCGGGTTACAGTAAATGACGATCTGCCACTGCTGGCCCGCTGGGCGGCCGGTGCAGGTCATGTGGTAGGGGACTGTGAGGGCGCAGTCACTCGGTTCAGTCACGGTGCTGCCGGCCTGCGCCGCCGGCATGAATGCGGCGAGTCCGAGCGTCAGCGTCCCTGCGGAAACCAATCCAGCCGCCATACGACGTCGTTTCATGCCACGCCCTTTCCAGCGTTCATCTCTGGCTCGCAGATAATGCGCTTTTAGGAAACCTTGCACCGCACCCTGACTGTAACTGCGGAACACGGGAAGATCAATGGGGTCGGTTTGGCGCTCGGCGTGTGCCGCGTCCGCATGACCTCACTAGTGCAGTCTGTCACGGAGCGTGATCGGCAGTATCGGTTCCTCCCAGCTGGTCACGCTTCGTGAAAGCCCGGGCTTTGGGACCGCGGTCTGCGCGTGCCGAAAACTCATCCGTCCAGGTGAGAGCGGTTGCGGCGGAGGTTGTCATGTTCTGATTCGAGCGGTTAGCTGGTAGCTGCCGCGGGGTCGTGTCTGCTGCGGCATGATGGCCGCTGTGCTGCTCCGGCTGGTCTATCTGAGTGTGACGGGCGTGTTCGGGTTACTGCGGCTGCTGCCGGTCAGCGACCTGTGCCGCTCGAATATAGGATTCTGGCTGTGACCTGGGGTGTTACGGGACATCAGGCGGCGTGGGCGTATTCGTTGATCAGGCCGCCCAGGACTGGCCTCCGGACGATCCGTGCGTGGTCGAGGTCGGCAATGGTGAGGTGACCGCTGTCGGGTTCGCCGTCCGGGATGTGCTGGGCGATGCCCTGATGGGGCCTGGCTGTGTTGTAGTGCACCTGGTACTGGGACAGGATGGCGCGAAGATGGTCTTCGCCGAGGATCAGTACGCGGTCCAGGATCTCGTGGCGCAAGGTGCCAACGAGACGCTCGCAGATCGAGTTCATCCGCGGAGCCTGGACGGCGGTGAGCACGATCCTGGTGCCAGCGGCCTGGAAGACCGCATCGAAGGAGGCGGTGAAGTTCGATCCGCGATCGCGGATGAGAAACCTGATAGCCTCGGACCGCTCGCCAAGGGTGAGAGCGAGGTTGCGGGCCTGCTGTGCGGTCCAGTCTCCGGTCGGGTGCGCGGTGACGCCGCCCAGGTGCATCCGGCGGGTGCCGTGCTCGATGAATACCAGCACGTACAGGCGCTTGAGCAGGACCGTGTCCACGTGCAGGAAGTCGACCGCGAGGATCCCGGCGGCCTGGGCTGCCAGGAACTGGCGCCAGGTCGGCCCGGACCGGCGTGGTGCCGGGTCGATGCCCGCGGCGTGCAGGATCTCCCACACGGTGGACGGCGCGACCTTCACGCCGAGCTTGATGAGCTCGCCGTGGATGCGGCGGTGGCCTCGCAGTGGATTCTCTCTCGCCAGGCGGATCACAAGGCGGGCGATGCTGCGGTGTGCCGGCGGGCGTCCGGGCTTGCGGAGCTTGCTCGTGTCGTACTTGCTGGCCATCAGCTTGCGGTGCCAGGCCAGCAGCGTCGCGGGCGTCACCGGGAAGACCTCACTCCAGCGCTTTCGCGATACCAGCCGCGCCAGGGCGGCGAACCAGGCCCGGTCCGCCGGCTCGTACCTGACCCGGTCGGCCTGTCACCGCAGCACGGCGTTCTCTTGCCGCAGCACCAGCAGCTCAGCATCCTTGGCCAGGTCACCGGGGAACACCAGGACCATCAGGCTGACCACCAGGCACGTGAGCACGTAGACGATCTTCAGTAGCACCCGGCAAGCTAACCAGCACCACGCCAAGCCTTCTGCCGAAAGTCCAGGTCAACAACGTAATCGAATATTCGAGCGTCACAGGATAGAGCGCGGTGCTGGCCCGGCGCTGAGGTCAGTAGTGGTAGCGGGCTGCGAGGATGATGATCTCTGTTTCCGTGACGATGTAGACGAGGCGGTGCTCATCGTCGATCCGCCGAGACCAGGCCCCGGGCAGGTGGTACTTGAGCGGCTCGGGCTTGCCGATACCGGTGAAGGGGTCCCGCCTGGCGTCCTCGATCAGTTTGTTGATCCGAGCGAGCATCTTGCGGTCGGTCTTGAGCCAGGATGTGTAGTCCTCCCAGCCCTGATCTTCGAATACGAGCCTCACCGGCGCTACCGGGCGTCCACCGCGTCGGGGTCGACGAGGTCATGCTCGGCTACGTGGATGCCGTTGAGGGCGTTCTCATAAGCCTTGAGCAGTCGACGGGCGTTGACCGGCGAGCGCAGCAGATAGGCACCTTCGCGAAGTGCGGCGTAGTCCTCGGCGGAGACCAGGACGGCATTGCCGTGCTTGGAGACGATCTCGATGGCGTCGTGGTCCTCGTTGACCTTCTTGATCAGAGGAAACAGCCCCTTGCGTGCCTCGCTCGCGGTGATCGACATGACAGCAAGCCCTTCAAATGGTGGTACAAGATAGTGTACCACTTGCGGGCGGCGTCCGCATGACGGCCGTGTCCCCCTCGGCCTCCATCCAGGTGATCCACTCCTGTACCTGTTGCGGGAGGATCTCCGCCATCCGCATCGGGCCGAAGTACTTGAGCATGTACCGGTCCAGGCAGTACTGGTACTTCTCCCGCGTGGTCGGCTCGACCTGGTGGTGCGGGAACCAGGTCTCCTCGACGTACTTCCGGAACGTCTGCCGTCCCCGGCTGGGATCGCCGGTGAGCCCGCGCCGGATCCCGGCCTCGGCGTCCTGCCACGCGGCGTCGGCCTGCTTCTTCGTCGGCCATGTCCCGGCGGACCGGATGATTCCGCGAAGATCACGGTAGGTGGCAGTCCACCGCGCCTTCCCGCTGGCGTCCGAGCGCTTCCTGGAGAACCCCATTACTGAAACCCTCCCCATGATCGTCTGTCATCAGCTCGTCATCAGACTGGCTACCCGAAACCGGCACTCAGCGGCACCGGATAACAGCAGTTTAAGGCCACTGATCAGGTATTTTTTTCAACGAGAACGATCATGGAAGGATTCCTTCGAACTCACATCCGCCCTCTTAAGGCGGTAACGCCGGTTCGAATCCGGTCGGGGCTACACTTGTTTTGGGTGGTAGATAGTGGTGTTTGCCCGTTATGGGGACTCACGTCAGCGCACCAGGATCACGTAGGTCTCGCCAGGCGCGAGCAGCATCGGGCCGCCGTTCACCGTGTAACGCGTGGGGGAGGTGTCCGTGAGCTTGGACCACCGGCCGTGCCAGACCCTGCCGTCGCGGTAGAAGTCGGCC
>DASRFJ010000305.1:0-10942 GCA_035651595.1 Streptosporangiaceae bacterium
GGAGGAGTGACGTGGCGGTTATTACGTACCGGGAAGCGGTCGCGCGCGGGATCGCGCAGGCGATGCGACGCGATCCCTCGGTGGTGTTCCTCGGCGAGGACGTGGCGGCGGCCGGGGGAGTGTTCAAGGCCACGCCGGGGCTGCTGGCAGAGTTCGGGCCGCAACGGGTGCTGGACACGCCGATCAGCGAGCAGGCGATCCTGGGAGCCGCGATGGGCGCGGCGATGACCGGGCTGCGGCCGATCGCGGAGATCATGTTCAGCGACTTCTTCGCGGTGTGCTGGGACCTGATCGCCAACGAGATGGCCAAGGCCCGCTACATGTCGGATGGTCAAGTCACGCTGCCGCTGGTGATCCGCTGCGCTAACGGGGCCGGCCTGCGGTTCGGCGCGCAGCACTCCCAGTCCGTGGAGAACTGGGCGATGGCAATACCTGGGCTGAAGGTCGTGGCGCCGTCGAATCCCAGAGATGTCATCGGCCTGATGGCCGAGGCCGTTCGGACAAATGATCCTGTTGTCTTTTTCGAGCACAAGGGGTTGTACGCGAGCAAGGGCGAGGTCCCTGAGGGAGCGGACATCGTCGAGCCGCTCGGGCAGGCGAGCGTGCTGCGGCAGGGAGGCGACGCGACGATCGTGGCGCTGGCGGCGATGGTGCCCCGCGCGATCGAGGCGGCGGGCAGGCTGTCCGCCGACCACGGCATCGAGGCCACGGTCATCGACCTCCGGTCGCTTGTGCCATTGGATACCAGCACTATCCTCTCGGAAACGGGCAGGACGGGGCGGCTGTTCACCGTCGAGGAGAACCCGCGGTTGTGCGGGTGGGGCGCGGAGATCGTCTCGATCGTGGCCGAGGAGGCATTCGGCCAGCTCACCGGACCAGTGATTCGCATCACCACCCCCCATATCCCGCTGCCCGCGGCCGATAGGCTAGAAGATCATGTGTTGCCCTCGGTGGACCGGATCACCGATACCGTGCGCAAAGCCCTGGAGGCGTAGATCGTGAGCGTCCAAGATCTCACCGGCATCGACGTGCCGACCAGACTGCTGATCGGCGGGGAGTGGACCGGGGGGCGGGGCGGCGGCACGCTTGCGGTAATCGATCCGTCGACAGAGGACGCGCTGACCGAGGTGGCCGACGGAACCGTCGAGGACGCGCTCGAGGCGGTGACGGCCGCGGAGAACGCGCTGGCCGGCTGGGCCGCGACACCGCCACGCGCCCGCGCCGAGGTGTTGCGCAAGACGTTCGAGCTGATGACCGCCAATGCCGAGCCGCTGGCCCGGCTGATGTCCGCGGAGAACGGCAAGTCGTTGCGCGACGCGCGCGCCGAGGCGACGTACTCGGCGGAGTTCTTCCGCTGGTACGCCGAAGAGGCGGTGCGCATGGAGGGCGCGTTCATGAACGCCCCGTCCGGCGCGAACCGCATCCTCGTCATGCGCCAGCCGGTCGGCGTATCCGTGCTGGTCACGCCCTGGAACTTCCCGGCGGCGATGGCCACGCGCAAGATCGGGCCCGCGCTGGCGGCCGGCTGCTCCGTGGTGCTCAAGCCGGCCTCCGAAACGCCGCTGACCGCGCTGTACATCGCCGCCCTGCTGGCCGAGGCGGGTGTGCCGGACGGCGTGGTGAACGTGCTGACCTCGACCAAGTCCGGAGCGGTCGTCTCCGCCATGCTCAACGACCCGCGGGTGCGGAAGCTGTCGTTTACCGGGTCGACCGAGGTCGGGCGGATCCTGCTGCGTGAGGCCGCGGACACGATCGTGAACTGCTCGATGGAGCTGGGCGGCAACGCCCCGTTCATCATCTTCGAGGACGCGGATATCCCGGCCGCGGTGGAGGGCGCGCTGCTCGCCAAGATGCGCAACGGCGGCGAGGCATGCACCGCGGCGAATCGCTTCTACGTGCACGAAGCGGTCGCGGACGAGTTCAGCCGGGTGTTCTCCGCACGGCTCGAGGGCCTCCACGTGGGACCCGGCCTTGACGAGGCCACGGACGTGGGGCCGCTGGTCAACGAGCCGACCCGGAGCAAGGTGGCGGAACTGGTCACCGGCGCTGCGGACGGCGGCAGCAAGGTCGTCACCGGCGGGCGCGCGCCGGATCGGCGCGGGTACTACTACGAGCCGACCGTGCTCGACCAGGTGCCAGCGGACGCGGCCGTCCTGCGCACGGAGATCTTCGGGCCGGTGGCGCCGATCGTGCGCTTCAGCGCGGAAGACGACGCGATCCGGTGGGCCAACGATACGGAGTTCGGCCTGGTCTCGTACGTCTACACCGGGGACCTGGCGCGCGGGCTGCGGGTGTCCGAGGCGCTGGAAGCCGGCATGGTGGGCCTGAACCGGGGCCTGGTGTCCGATCCGGCGGCGCCGTTCGGCGGTGTCAAACAGTCCGGCATCGGGCGCGAGGGTGCGCACGAGGGACTGCTCGAGTTCACCGAGACCAAGTACATCGCGACGAACTGGTAAGCCGGCGCTCCGCGGCTAGACTGCGGAGCCTATGGGCGGAAGGCGGGCCGCGGACGCCGCGGGCACGGCGACGGACTCGCCGCCGGGTGAGCCGATCCCGGCTCCGGTCAGCGGGTCCGTCGGTGCGGGCCGGTGGGTGCGTTACCGGAAGAGGGGTGCGTACCTCTCCGCTGGTGCGTTGCTGCTCCTGGTGTACCTGCGGCTGTCGATGACGTCCGCGCTGAACTCCGACAGCGCGAACATCCTGCTGGCCGGCGACGAGATGCGGCACGGGAACGTGCTGCTGCACGGCTGGTACGCCTCGGACGTCTCGTTCTACTCCACCGAGATCCCGCAATACGCGCTGCTCGTGGGCATTTTCGGGCTGCACGCGAGCACCGCGCACATTGCCGCGGCGATGACGTACACGCTCGCCTTCCTGCTGGCCGTGGCGCTGGCCCGGGCCGGGGCCAGGGATCGGCGGCAGGCGCTGATCCGGACGCTGATCGCGGGCGGGATCATGCTCGCGCCGGCCTTTGGCGACGGGGTGTTCGCGCTGGACCTGTCCGTCGGGCACCTCGGCACCGCGGTCCCGCTGCTAGCTCTCTGGATAGTCCTGGACCGGGCCGATCGGACCGGGGTGCGCCGCTGGCAGGTGCCCGCGGTCGCGGCGGTGCTGCTGGCGTGGGTGCAGATCGCCGACCCGATCGTGCTGGCCGTGGGGATCGCGCCGCTCGGGCTGGCCGCCGCCGTCCGCCTGGCGGTGCGGCTGCGGCCCGGCGGGCGTCGCGACGCGTGGTACGAGGCGTCGCTGCTGGCCGCGGCGGTGGCCTCCTACGGGCTGGCGTGGGTCGTCGAACAGGTGCTCAGGGCGCTGGGCGGCTACCGGGTCAACGTCGTGTCCTATCACCTGACGCTGGTGTGGAATCCGGGTGCCGCGCGCCAGGTGCTGGAGATTTTCGGCGCCAACGCACAGGGCCTGACCGGATTCCAGCTCGTGCTGGCGTACGCGCACCTGGCCAGCGTGCTGCTCGTCGCCGCCGCGCTGCTCGCCACGGCCTGGCGGTTCCCGGTACGCGCCCTCGCCGACCAGGTCCTGGCCCTGGCGGTCGCCGCGAACATCGGGCTGTTCCTGTTCACCAGCGCCGCGACCTTGCCCAAGCCCGCGCACGAGCTCGCGATCGTCGTGCCGTTCGGCGCGGCCCTGGCGGCCCGGATGCTCTCCCAGGTGCGGCTCCCGTTGGGATCCAGGTGGCTGCCTGCTGTTGCCGTGGCCGCGGGAAGCGCCGTCCTGGCGGTTTACACGGCCGGGCTGGCCTGGGACGCGACCCGGCCGGCACAGCCGATGACAAACGTGCGGCTCGCGGACTGGCTGAGTGACCATCATCTCCGCTACGGGCTCAGCGGGTACTGGACGTCCAGCAGCGTCACGGTGGACAGCGGCGGGACGGTCGAGGTCCGGGCGCTCATGCAGTTCACGATGAAGCGCGACCTGTGGATGTCGGACGAGCGGTGGTACGACCCCGGGCGGCACGACGCCACCTTCATCGTCCTGGACAGCGACAAGGGCTTCTTCAGCCACTGGGAGCCGACGGCGCTGATCAGCAAGTACTTCGGCCATCCGGCCCGGACGTATCGGTATGGTCCCTACACCATCCTGGTATGGGATCGGAATCTGCTGCCCGAGGTGCCCGAGGTGCCCGATATCACCGGAAACTGAGCGCCGGCCTGTGACTGGAGTGCATTGTGCGGCTGCTGGGATAGGGGCGCATCGGCAGTCCCGTCAGCAACGTGGACGATTGCCCCCTCGTGGAAGATCAACCCTCGTGAACAGGGGTCCCGCTTCCACGAAGGGGCAATTTACCACGTTATCCAGGCCCATCGCCGCCTGCTGACCGGCCGGCGAACCAAGCAAGCCCCGGAAAAGCTAGCCAGGGTCCGGATCGGGGATGAGATGGCTGTCCGCAATGATCTGGCCCGCTCGCTCCCGCGCCCCGGATCTGCCGGTATGTCCGGGTTCGAGCGGTGCGGGCTGCCTCTCACAGCCCGCACCGCGCGACACGCCGTGAGCGCAGGTTGTCGAGAACGCCTCGGAGAAACGCGTGCCGCGCCCCGCGAAAACACACGTCCGCACGGTAGTAGCGGTATGGTGGATCGCCAAGTTATTGGCTCCGGGGTGCCGGTACCAGACGACGGGCGCCCCGTACCACGGGCGGGTATGGCATAGATCCATAGGCCGTGGGGAGCAAACCAAAATCGTTAGCCGGAGGTAGGACGTTGGTTGACAGGGACGTGGTCGTCATCGGGGGATGCGGGCACGTGGGCCTGCCACTCGCCCTCGCGTTCGCCGACAGGGGCGCCAACGTGGCGATCTACGACGTCAGCGAGAGCGCCGTGGCGAACGTGAACAGCGGAAAGATGCCGTTCGCCGAGCCCGGCGCCGACGAGGTGCTCAGAAAGGTCCTCGAACAAGGACGCCTCCAGGCCTCCACTGACCCGGCGATCGTGGGCACCGCCGAACACGTGGTCGTGGTCATCGGCACCCCGGTGGACGAGCATCTGAACCCGGACCAGACCGCCATCCCGCGCGCGCTGAACGTCTGTTCCCCGCACCTGCGCGACGGCCAGATCCTGATCCTGCGCAGCACGGTCTTCCCCGGCGTGACCGCGCTCGTGGAGAAGATGGTCGCCGGCCTCGGCAAGAAGATCGACGTGGCGTTCTGCCCGGAGCGTATCGCCGAAGGCAAGGCGATGACCGAGCTGTTCGAGCTGCCGCAGATCGTGTCCTCCCGCACCGAGGAAGGCACCGACCGCGCCGCGAAGCTGTTCAGCAGGCTGACGAACCAGCTCGTCCGCATGTCGCCGGAGGAAGCCGAACTGGCCAAGCTGTTCACGAACACGTGGCGGTACCTCAAGTTCGCCGCGGTCAACCAGCTGTACATGATGGCCAACGAGCGCGGCCTGGACTTCGAGCGGATCCGGCAGGGCCTGGCCCAGGACTACCCGCGAGCGCAGGACATGCCGGCCGCCGGGTTCGCCGCCGGGCCGTGCCTGTTCAAGGACACGATGCAGCTCGCCGCGTTCAACAACAACAACTTCGCGCTGGGGCACAGCGCGATGGCGGTCAACGAGGGCATGCCGCTCTACGTGGTCTCCAAGCTGGAGCAGAAGTACGACCTCGGAGCCATGACCGTCGGCATTCTCGGCATGGCCTTCAAGGGCGGCTCGGACGACATCCGGTCCAGCCTGTCCTACAAGCTCAAGCGGATCCTCACATTCAAGGCCGGCGAGGTGCTGTGCACCGACCCGTACGTGACGACCGATGCCAACCTGCGCTCGCTTGACGAGGTACTGGACAAGGCCGACCTGCTGGTCGTCGGGGCTCCGCACCCCGAATACCGGCAGATCAAAACCAGCAAGCCGGTCGCCGACATCTGGAACATCTTCGGCAACGGTGTGCTCGTATGACCCAGCCACCGCATGACGGGCCGAGGGTCTCGATCGTCGTCCCGGCCTACAACGAAGGTGATAACATCCTCGCCGTCCTTGACCGTCTGTTCGAGTCGGTGAAGCTGCCCTGCGAGGTCCTGGTCGTCGTCGACACCGAGACAGACACCACGGTCCCGGTCACCGAGGAGTACGCGCTCAAGGAGCCGCGGCTCAAGACGCTGGTCAACACCTACGGCCGCGGTCCGGCGAACGCGATCAGGTTCGGCATCGACAACGCGACCGCGCCGGTGGCCGTGGTCACGATGGCGGACGGCTGCGACGACGCCAGGCAGATCGACGAACTGGTCCGGCTGGTGGAGCGCGGCGTCGCGGTGGCCGCGGCCTCCCGGTACATGCCAGGTGGCCAGCAGGTCGGCGGGCCTGTGCTCAAGGGCGCCATGTCCCGGCTGGCCGGCCGCTCCCTGCGCACGTTCGCCCACGTCGGAACCAGGGACGCGACGAACTCGTTCAAGGCGTACTCGACCGAGTTCGTGCGCGAGGTCGGCATCGACTCCCGTGACGGGTTCGAGATCGGCATCGAGCTGACCGCCAAGGCCAAGCGGCTGCGGCGGCCGGTCGCGGAGATCCCGACGATCTGGCTCGATCGCCAGGCCGGGGTGTCGAACTTCAAGGTCGCGAAGTGGGTGCCCAGCTACGTGCGGTGGTACCGCTTCGCGTTCGGCCCGACGCTGACCTCCGAACAGGTCCGCAAGAAGTCGGCCAGCAAAAACAAGAATCAGGAGAACTGACACATATGGAGCAGGTTCTGGTCAGCGGTTCGGCTGGCTTCATCGGCGGTTACGTCGTGGAGGAGCTGCTGGAACGCGGCTACGCGGTCGTGGGAGTCGACAACTTCTCCAAGTACGGGAAGGTCAGGAAGTCCTACGACGACAACCCGAACTACCGGCTCGTAGAGGGCGACGCCCGGGACACCGAGCTTATGACCCGGCTGCTCGAGGACTGCGACCACTTCATCGCCGGCGCGGCGATGATCGGCGGCATCTCCTACTTCCACACCTACGCCTACGATCTGCTCGCCACCAACGAGCGCATCATCGCGTCGTCCTGCGACGCGGCGATCGCGGCGCACAAGAAGGGCCGGCTCAAGAAGGTCACGTACCTGAGCTCCTCGATGGTCTTCGAGAGCGCCAGCGAGTGGCCGTCCTACGAGGGCCAGCAGCGCGACTGCCCGCCGCCGCTGTCCTCCTACGGCTTCCAGAAGCTGGCCGTGGAGTACTTCGCGATCGCGGCATGGGACCAGTACAAGCTGCCGTACACGATCGCGCGCCCGTTCAACTGCGTGGGCATCGGCGAGAGCCGGGCGCTCGGCGACGAGGAGATCCTGTCCGGCAACGTGCGGCTCGCGATGAGCCATGTCGTTCCCGACCTGGTGCAGAAGGTCCTGAAGGGTCAGGACCCGCTGCACATCCTCGGCTCGGGTGACCAGGTCCGGCACTACACCTACGGTGCCGACCTCGCCAAGGGCGTCGTGGCGGCCATGGAGCACCCGGACGCGGTCAACGAGGACTTCAACCTGTCCACCGCGCAGAGCACCACGGTGCTCGAACTCGCCGAGGCCATCTGGGGCAAGATCCACGGCGACAAGCCGCTGTCCCTGGTGCACGACGAGCCGTTCGAGTACGACGTGCAGAAGCGGGTGCCGTCCACCGACAAGGCCAAGCGCGTGCTCGGCTTCGAGGCCACGACCAGCCTCGACGAGATGCTGGACGAAGTCATCCCATGGATCGACCAGGCCATCAAGGCCGGCTCGATCTAGATATATGGCTCAGCGGCGCCGCCCGGTTTACCTCTGGGCGGCGCCGTTTGCCGTGTTGCTGGCGGTGCTGTGCGTACGCAACCGGTTCCTGTTCACCCAGAAGCTGTACGAGCAGGGTGACGGCGGCGCCAACTCGATCCTGATCGCCCAGGCCAAGCACTTCACGCTGCTGACCGGCAACTATTCCCGGGAGGGTTTCCACCATCCGGGCCCGGCCTATATGTACGTGCAGGCCGCGGGGGAGTTCCTGCTGCGAGACCTGCTGCACGCGGTGCCCACCGCGTGGAACGCGCACATGCTCGCGGTGTTCGCGCTGAACTGCGGCTTCGCGGCGCTCGCCGTCCTGATCGGGTACGGCTGGACCCGGTCGCCCGCCGGGGTCCTGGTCCCCGTCGCGCTGGTCGCCGCCGCCGCGGTCTGGCATCCCGGCATGCTGAATTCCGACTGGATGCCGTACATGTACGTCGTCCCGTACCTGGTTTTCGTGCTGGCGGTGGCGAGCGTGGCGGCCGGCGCGGTCCGCGACGTCTGGATAGTGGCACTATCCGGCTGGCTGCTCATCCACGGGCACGCCTGCTTCCTGTTCTTCGTCCCGCTGCTGATCGCCTGCGCGGTCGCGCTGCTCGCCTGGCGGCACGGGCCCCGTGCGGTGCTGGCGCGCTTCACGAGCGAGCGCCGGATCTGGCTCCCGGTGGCCGTGATCAGCGCGTTGTTCCTGCTGCCGATCGCGGTCAACCTCGCGCTGCACTGGCCAGGTGATTTCGGTAAGTACCTCTCCTACGGTAAGTCCGGCCGGGCCGGCGGCCACGGGCCGAGCCAGATCACGCATTACCTGCTCTGGTTCTGGTGGCCGCACCCGCTCGCCTGGCTGGTCGCGCTGGCCGGCTACGGGGCGGCGATCGCGACCGGACTGCTGCTGGCCCGGGACCCGCTGCGGCCGTACCTGCTGGCCCTGCTGGTCGTCACGCTGGTCTCCACGATCGGCGCGATCGCCTACTCGGCCGTCGGCATCGACGACCTGTCCCAGTACTACATCGCGTACTTCTACTGGTCCGCGCCGCTGGTCACCGCCCTCGTGCTCGCGTTGTCCGTGGTGAGCGCGATCCCGGCCAGGCTCGGTCTGGCGCTGATCACCGCCGCCGCGCTCGCCGCGGTTGCCGTCCTCGCCGTGCTCCCCGCCACCCACGCCAGCGAGAACGACATCGACGAGGCACTGCCGCACGTTGTTGCCACCCTCGCTGCCCAGGCGCACGGCCGCACCGCTGTGCTGCGCATACCGCACGACGCCTGGGTGCGGACCACCGGCATTCTGGTCCAGGCCGACCGCACCGGCGTTCCGGTCTGCGTCGACGACCCGTGGTTCGAGTTCCTGTTTACCAGCCAGTTCATCTGTACCAAGGAGCAGCTGGCTTCAGGCGTATTTATCAGAACGACAGTGGCTCAACTCCAGGGCCCATTACTCCCATCCTGGCCGGTCGGCCCCGGTATTCTTGGCGCCTGTGACCACCCGTGCTCCCGAGCTGACCCCGCCCCAGACGCCCGCGACCCCGCGGGTCCCCACGGCGTGGCGCTGGGCGATGGGCGCGCTGGCCGTGGCGTTGCTGTTCTACGTCTACTGGCGGCTGTCCTGGTCGGGCGCGGCGAACTCGGACAGCGCCGCCATCGCGATCCAGGCCCGGGAGATCCTGCACGGGAACTGGCTGCTGCGCGGCTGGTGGATGGCGGACGTCACGTTCTATACCACCGAGGTTCCGCAATACGCCCTGCTCGAAGCCGTGGGCGGGTTCGGTGTCTGGGTGGTGCACGTGGCCGCCGCGATGAGCTACACGCTGATCGTGGTGCTGGCCGCGCTGCTCGCCAAGGGCCGGGCAACCGGATCAGAAGGCTGGACGCGAGCCCTGCTGGGCGGCGGCATCGCAGCGTCGCCGCAGGTCAGCGGCGCACTGATCATGCTGCTCGGCCCGGACCACACCGGCACCGTGGTGCCGGTGCTGGCCACCTGGCTGGTGATCGACCGTGCTGGCCCGGGGGGGCGACCCCCCGGATCCCCCCGCGACCGGGGGCAACCCTCCCCCCGGACCCCCTTGGCCCCGGTCATCGTCTGCCTGCTGCTGACCTGGATCATGGTCGCCGACCAGGTGGTGCTGCTCACCGCGATCGGACCGCTGATCGCGGCGGCCGTGGTGCGGGCCTTCCGCCGGCACGAGGGGCGCCGGTACGAGCTGGCGCTGGCCGCCGCAGCGGCGGTCGCGGCCGGCCTGGGCGTGGTGATCCCCAACCTGATCACGCGCCTGGGCGGCTACAAGGTCTGGCACTTCCAGACCCACACGATGCCGCTGAGCAAGCTGCCGCGCGACGCCTGGCACACCGTCGAGGCGGTGCTCGAGCTGTTCGGCGCGAACGTCTTCGAACCGCACTCGCCGGTCGAGGCCGTCCTGGTGGCAATTCACCTCGCCGGCGTGCTGGCGGCCATCGCCGCGCTGGGCATCGCGGTGGCCAGGTTCTTCCGCGAGGACGCGATCCTGGTCCCGGGGCTGGCCGTCGGCATCGCGCTGGAGATCGGCGCCTTCCTGGTCACCATCCACTCGTCGAACCTGGCGAGCATTCGCGAGATCGTCGCGGTGATGCCGCTGGGCGCGGTGCTGGCCGGCCGCCTGCTGGCCGCCCCGCTGCTCCGGCTGGCGCGTGCCAGCCTGTCCCGTGCGCGCACGGTCGCGGTGGCCGCGGTGGCCGCGGTCGTGCTGGCCGGCTACCTCGGCTCCATGGCCTACGACGCGGCTCGCGCTTCGGTGCCGTCCGCGAACCAGGAGCTGGCCACCTGGCTGGCCGGCCACGGCCTGACCGGCGGGCTCGCCGCCTACTGGCAGGCCGGCAGCATCACGCTGGACACCGGGGGCAAGGTCACGGTGAACAGCGTGGTGGTCACCCGGCAACACAAGCTCGGCGTGTACTACTGGGAAAGCGACCGCGCGCAGTACAACCCGGCCATGCACTCCGCGACGTTCGTCGTGGCCGGCGGCCCCGCCGTCGACGTCCCGATGCCGGGCATGGAACGAGCCGCCATCCGCACGTTCGGCCCACCCGCGCACACCTACCGCGTAGGCGCCTACACCGTCCTAGTCTGGCAAACCAACATCCTCCGCCACCTCTAGCCCCCGCGCCCCGCGCCTCGCGCCAGCCCCGCGACCCGCGCCAGCCCCGCGCCCCGCGCCAGCCCCGCGGCCCCGCGCCAGCCCCGCGC
>DASRFJ010000306.1:0-8998 GCA_035651595.1 Streptosporangiaceae bacterium
CGTCGCCGCGCAGTACCTGCAACAACTGCACGACAACGCGTAACGGCCCGCCCCCAGCGTGTCAATTGCGCAGTTGAGCCCACTAGAGCGTGTCAATTCGCGTCTCGAGTTGGCAAACGCCTCGTAGGTCGCGCCGCGCCCGCCCTGTTCGGTATTGATCACGTAGCCGGCCGGGTTGGCGTCAAGCCAGGCGATGAACGCATCGTCGTCGCGGGGCTGGAAGATGGCCATGTCTTCCACAGAACCCTACTGGGTGGTATAAGAAAAGTGCGCGCGCATGCTGTAGCCACTCGAAACCATGGAGTGACCGATGCGTCCATTCCGCATTCTCGCAATTGGCGTTGCCGCGCTCACGCTCGGGCTCGCCGCCGCACTCATCGCAACGGGAACCCCCGCCAGAGCCGCTTCCTCCGTCAGGTACGTATCCCTCGGCGACTCCTATGCCTCTGGAGTGGGCGCGGGCAACGAGAGCGGATCGTGCGATCAGAGTCCCAACGCCTTCGGACCCATGTGGGCGTCGGCCAACTCGCCCGCCTCCTTCACGTTCGCCGCCTGCACGGGCGCCACGACGAGCAGTGTCATCAGCGGCCAGCTCTCGTCGCTCAGCGCGTCGACCACGCTGGTCAGCATCGTCATCGGCGGCAATGACGTGGGGTTCTCCTCGATCATGGAAACGTGCGTACTGGAATCCACCAGCTCATGTGAGAACGCCGTTGCCCAGTCCGAGCAGGTCGCGAACACCACACTGCCCGGCAGCCTCGGCACGCTGTTCGCCGACGTCAAGGCCCATGCTCCGAACGCCAAGGTCGTCGTGCTCGACTACCCCGACTTCTACGACCTCAGCGTGCCGATCTGCATCGGCCTGTCCAGCGGCGATCACCAGGCGCTTGACAACGGCATCAACGACCTGGACGGGGTCATCCAGACCGCGGCGGGCAAGGCCGGCTTCCACTTCGCCGACGTCCGCGCCCAGTTCTCCGGCCATGAACTGTGCGACGGCTCGGGCTGGCTGCACTCCCTCAGCATCTTCGACATCCACACCTCCTACCACCCGACCGCAACCGGCCAGGCCGACGGTTATCTCCCGGTGTTCACCGCCGCCGCCGCGGCCGTCGGCCAGTAACCAGCCACGCGGCGATCGTCCTACAGGGTGCCGTCCCCGGCACCCTGTAGTTGGTGCGGCGGCCAGCGATACACGGGGGCTGCGTTCGGTGTGCGGGGACCCTGCCTGATGGTGGCTGAGGCTCGCGTGGATCATGTGGCTGGCGATGCGCGGACGCCACTGGCTGCCTCGCATCAATGTGGTGGATTACCCCATCGTGGTAAGTGGACCCTCGTAAACAAGGGTCGCGCCCCCACAAAGGGGAAATCCACCGCGTTGTTCCGGGATTTATCCGCCGCTAGCGCCGCCCGCCTCGGCGCGGACCCTGATCATGAACAATTGCACAGATACGTGCAAACCGGGCAGGCATCGGGGTTGCTAGACCGCGAGCAGAACGGCCAGCATCGCGACCGCCGGGGCCACGACGGCCGCGAGGGGGAACCAGGCCCAGCGCACCGTCACTGCGGGCACGACGGCGGAATCGTTTCTGGCGCGTGCCTTCTCCGCCCGAGCGTCGAGGCGGGCCGCGATTGCATTGGCGGGCGGCAGCGACGCGAGGTACTGGGCGGCGTCGGGAAGCCGGGACGAGATGCCGGTACCGGGATCGACGGCGACGCCGCGCAGCTTGGCCACGGCCAGGGACTTCCTCGGCGGCGTGTTCGCGCGGCGCCTGGCCCTGGCCGAGATGTACAGTGCCCAGCAGTAGATAGTCGTGTCCCCGGCGGTCTCGGCGGTCCGCACGAGCACCCAGTCCGCCGTGTCCACATCCTTGACGGCCGTCCACGGCACGCGGTGATCACGGAACGGATTGACCACGGTGATGCCCGCGTCGTCCGCCACCACCTTGGGCCGCAACCCCAGTGCGTACACAACGCCGGTCACCGCCAGCATGATCGCGCCGGCGCGCACGGCGAGGCCCGCCGACGTGCCCTGGACCGCCCAGTCCACGACGTTCGCCGCGACGAACGCCAGCCACACCCACCACAGGACGACCGGGGCGGTCAGGCGATAGGTGTCACACACGGCTCACGCGATCCGCACCCTGGGGTCGAGAATCGCGTAGACCATGTCGACCACGATGTTGGCGACCACCACGAACGCGGCGGCGACCAGCACGAACCCGATGATCACTGGCAGGTCGTCCTGGGTGATCGCGTTCACCGCGACCTGGCCAAGGCCTTGCAGGCCGAACACCACCTCGATCACCACCACCCCGCCGAGCAGTTGCCCGACGTCGATGCCCAGCTGGGACACCACCGGTGTGAGCGCCGCCCGCACCCCGTGCCTGAAGATCACCCGGCGTTCGGACAAGCCTTTGGCCCTGGCGGTCCTGATGTAGTCCTCACCGAGGGTCGTCAGCAGCTGGCCGCGCATCAGCCGGGTGTAGACCGCCGCCTGGACGACGGCCAGCGAGATCCACGGCAGCAGCATGTGCCCGGTCCATACCCCAAGGCCCTGGCTCGGCCCCGCGTACCCGGCCTGGACCCAGGTGAAGCCGTGCTGGTTGAGCGGCACGTACACGGCGAGCAGCAGGAGCGAGCCGACCACGAACACCGGCATCGACAGGCCGATCAGCACGGCGACGGTGGATGCCCGGTCGAACAGGCTGCGCGCCCTGGTCGCGCTGATGATCCCGACGCCGAGCCCGGCGATAAGCCACAGGATCACGCCGCCGATCACGAGCGAGGCCGTGGGCGGCAGGTCCTGCTTGATCATCGTGTTGACCGACTGCTGGGTGAAGAACGAGTAGCCGAGGTTGCCGTGCAGCAGCCGGTCGAGGAAGCGCCAGTACTGGGTCATGATCGGCTGGTTGAGGCCGAGCTGATTGATCACGCTCTGGATCACTTCCGGCGTGGCCGTCCGGCCCGCAAGCTGGTGCGCCACGGTCTGCACCGGCCGGGCGAAGAACAGGAAGAACGTGCCGGTGGCCACTACCCACAAGACGACGATGCCGGTCAGCACCCGGCGGATGAGGAACCAGAGAAAGCTCATTGCGCGCCCCCGCGCCTCGCCTTGCGGCGCGCGGCCAGCAGGCGCTCGGTGGTCGGGTCCATCGCGTCCCTGATGCCGTCGCCGAGCAGGTTGAACGCCAGCGTGGTGATCAGCAGTGCGAGCGCCGGGAACAGCACGAACCACCAGGCGGTCTGGTAGAAGTTCTGCGCGGCGGCGAGCATGTTCCCCCAGCTCGCGGTCGGCGGCTGGATGCCGAGCCCGAGGAACGACAGCGTCGACTCGAAGACGACCGCGCTGGGAATGTACAGCGTGGCGAGCACGAGGACCGGAGCGAGCAGGTTCGGCAGGATGTCGACGAACATGATGCGGAACGGCCCCGCGCCGATCGACCGCGCTGCCTCGATGTACTCCTTCTCTTTCAAAGACAAGGTCTGTCCCCGAACGATCCTGGCTATTCCGGCCCAGGAGAAGAATGAGATGACCGCGATGATGATGGTCAGCGATGGACCGAACACCACCGCCAGCGCGAGGGCGAGCACCACGTAGGGAAACGCCAGCACGGCGTCGGTGAACCTGGCCAGGATCGTGTCGACGATGCCGCCGAAGTAGCCGGCGATGAGGCCGATCGCGACGCCCGCGACGGTCGCGATCGCCGTGGTCACGATGCCGACGAACAGCGAGATCCGCGCCCCGTAGAAGACCCGGACCATCAGGTCACGGCCGGTGTCATCGGTGCCGAGCCAGAAGCCGTTGGTACCGGGCGCGACCGGCTGGCCGGCCGCGCTCTCCCCGGCGATCGGGTACGCGGTGTTCGCCGGGTGATGGACGAGCGACGCGAACGCCGGCGCGAAGATGGCCAGCAGGATCATGGCGATGATCACGGCGAGCGAGGCCATCGAGACCTTGTCCCGCCGGAGCCGGCGCCAGGTCAGCTGCCACTGGCTGCGGCCCTCGATCGTGCGTCCCGCGAGGTCCTCGACCGTCTGCGCCTGCCAGTTGAGCTCGGTGATGCTCATGCTTGCTCCCTCCGGCCGGCCGTCGCGAGTTTCTCGCCGGCCGCGACCGGGAAGTGGCAGGCGGTCAGGTGGGTGGCCGCGTCACCTGCCTTGCCTTCGAGCGGCGGCTCCTCGATGCCGCACAGCTCCTGAGCCTTCGGGCAGCGGGGATGGAACCGGCACCCGGACGGCGGATCGATCGGCGACGGGATGTCGCCGGTCAAGATGATGCGCTGCCGCGCGGCGGCCGCTTCCGGATCGGCGGATGCCGCGGCGGACAGCAGCGCGGCGGTGTAGGGGTGCCGCGGCGTCTCGTAGACCGGGTTCTTCGGCCCGGCCTCGCAGATCCGGCCCAGGTACATCACGTTGACCGAGACGCTCACGTGGCGCACGACCTCCAGGTCGTGCGCGATGAACAGGTAGGTCAGCCCGTAGTCCTGCTGCAGGTCGGCGAGCAGGTTCAGCACCTGGGCCTGGATCGAGACGTCGAGCGCGGAGACGGGCTCGTCGCAGATGATCAGCTTCGGCTGGAGCGCGAGCGCCCTGGCAACCCCGATGCGCTGCCGCTGGCCGCCGGAAAACTCCGCGGGGAAGCGGTTATAGTGCTCGGGGTTGAGGCCGACGCGCTCCATCAGGTCCTGGACCTTGCGCTTGCGCTCGCCGGCCGGGACGGTCTTGTGGACGGCGAACGGGTCGCCGATGATCGCGCCGACCCGGCGGCGCGGGTTCAGCGATCCGTACGGGTCCTGGAAGATCATCTGGATGTCCCGCCGGAACGGTGCCATCCGCCGCCGCGGCAGGTTCGTGATGTCCTTGCCATCGAAGAAGACCTTGCCCGACGTGGCCGGGATCAGGCCCGCGATGCACCGGGCCAGCGTGGACTTGCCCGATCCGGTCTCGCCGACGAGCCCGAGCGTCGTGCCGCGAGCGATCGTCAGCGACACCCCGTCCACCGCCTGCACGTGGCCGACGGTCCGCTGGATGAACCCCGCGGTCCGCACCGGGAAGTACTTGACCAGGTTGTCCACCCGTAGCAGGACGTCCCGGGAGTCCGCCGCGGCCTGCTCGGTCATCACACCACCTCCGGATTAGCGGCGATCGCCTGGGCTACCTCGACGGCCGCGCCGCTGCGGCCCTCGCGGACGACCTGCTCGCGGAGTTCCTCGGCCGCCTCGCCGACGCCGGCCGCCGCGGCGGGCAGCCAGCAGGCGGAAATCTGGCCGCCTTCGGTGCCGACGTGGCGCGGCTCGGGTTCTTCGATCACGCAGCGGTCGAGCACATAGCCGCAGCGCGGATGGAATGCGCAGCCGGCCGGGAGGTTGATCAGGCTCGGCGGCTGGCCGGGAATCGGCCGGAGCCGATCGCTGGCGACCGAGCTGTTCGGAATCGATTCGAGCAGGCCCTTGGTGTACGGGTGGTGCGGCTCGTAGAAGATCTGGTGCTTGGTGCCCTGTTCCGCGACCCGGCCCGCGTACATCACCATCACGTCGTCGGCGATGTCGGCCACCACGCCGAGGTCGTGCGTGATCAGGATCAGCGCCGTGTCCGACTCCTGCTGCAGCCGCAGCAGCAGGTCAAGGATCTGTGCCTGCACGGTGGCGTCGAGGGCCGTGGTCGGCTCGTCAGCGATGATCAGCCTCGGCTCGAGCGCCAGCGCCATGGCGATCATCGCCCGCTGCCGCATGCCACCGGAGAACTGGTGCGGGTAGTCGTCCACCCGCCGCTCGGGACGCGGTATCCCGACGCGGCCGAGCAGCTCCACCGCCCGCTGCTGCGCTTCGGTCTTGGAGACCTTGGCGACCCCGTCCTGGTGCGCGCGGATCAGCTCCGCGATCTGCCAGCCCACCCGGTAGAGCGGATGCAGGCTGGTGAGGGGGTCCTGGAAGATCACCGAAATCCGCGCACCACGGACCCGCCGCAGCTGAGCTTCGCTGAGCCGCAGCAGGTCCGTGCCGTCGAAAACCGCGGTGCCGGTGATGTCTGCCCCCGGCGTGAGGCCGATCAGGGTCTGGGTCAGCACAGTCTTGCCGCTGCCCGATTCGCCGACGATGCCGAGGGTCTGCCCCGGTTCGACGCGGAACGAGACGCCGCGCACCGCCCGGACCACCCCGTCGGGGGTCGGGAAGCTGACGGTGAGGTCCGCTACATCTAGGAGGGCCACTGTGGCTATCGGCTGGCTAGCCACAGGTTGGTGATGTCGTGCTCGCCGATGTCCGGATTGAAGATGGCGTTCCTTACCCGGGCGCTGGAGAGCATCGCGAAGCCCTGATCCATCGTCGGGACGATCACGGCGTCAGACATGATGATGTGATCGGCCTGCTGCCAGGCGGTCGCCGCCGCTGCCTGCGAGCTGGCCGTCTCCGCCTGGTGGATCAGGCTGTCGACCTGCGCGTTGCTGTAGCAGCCGTAGTCGACGGTGTTGACGGTGCATGGCTGATCCATCAGCGCCTGGACCACGGTGCGGCCGTTGTTGCCGAACCAGTCGGGGATCCAGGCGACCTGGGCGATGTCGTACCGGTTGGGCTGGTTGTTGACCGGGGAGTTGCCGGCGTCGGTGAAGATCGAGGAGCCCTGCTCTGGCTTGCCCTTCAGCGTGATGCCGCACTGGGCGAGCGAGGCCTGCGCGGCCTCGAACCCGCGGGTGTTGGTCGAGTCGCTCTGGTACAGGGTGATCAACGTCAGGCCGTTCGGGTAGCCCGCCTTGGCGAGGTCCGACTTGCAGGCGGCGACGTCACCGGCGCCCTGGTCGTCGGGGTAGACGTTGGTGTTCTGGTAGCCGAGGTTGCCCGGCGGGATCACCGTGTTGATGATCGGACCGAGCAGCGAGCCGCCGTACGCGCGCTGGACGGCCACCTTGTCCAGACCGAGCTCGATGGCCTGCCGCACCGCGAGCTTGCCCATCGCGCCGTTGTCGTCGGGGCTGCGCAGGTTGAACACGTAGTAGGGGATGGTGGAGGACCATCCCCAGACCTTGAAGTTCGGGTTGTGCGACGCCGCGAGCTGCGGCAGCGACGCCGGGTTGAGCAGGGTGTCGTTCGTGACGTCCTCGGTGCCGGCTTCGATCTCGGAGATCTGGGTTTGCGAGGACGAGACGCCCTCGGTGAGCACGATCGCGTTCACGTAAGCCTTGCGCAACGTGTCCGTGGCGGCCTTCCACGCCGGATTCCGGGCCAACGTGATCGACTTGCCCGCGATGTACGAGGTGACCGCGTACGGGCCGTCGGACAGCAGATGCTGGTCCAGCTGGAGGCTGTTCGGAACGTAGCTGTCGTACTCGACCGGGCGGGCCGAGGCGAACGGCATCGCCAGCATGTTCAGGAAGTCGCTGGCCGGCTGGATGAGAGTGAACCGCAGCGTCGAGCTGTCCGGTGCGACTATGCCGGGGATGTCGTTGGAGTTCTGGAACGCGGCGATGTTCGCCGCGGTCGCCGGGTGGGCCTTCGCGTTCGCGAACCAGGCCTGCTCGGCGTCGCAGTACGCCATCATGCCGGCGATCGTGGACTGGTAGTACGAGATGTTGCCGACGAAGCCGCCGGGGGCCGGGTTGCAGAACGCCTTGAACTCGCGGATGAAGTCCTGCGAGGTGACCGGGCGCGGGAGCGTCGAGTTCCAGTCGACGCCGGGCTTGATATGGAAGGTGTAGGTCTTCCCGTCAGCGGAGATGCCGCCGTTGGCCTGCGTCGGCACCGCGGTCGCCATGTCGGCGGTGATGGTGACCGTCGCTTTCCAGCCCGCGTCACCGGGTGTGCTGTAGTTGACGCTCGGATAGGAGACGAGCTGCCTGGTGTACGCGCGCAACAGCTCGTAGTCCGCGGTGTAGTAAGCGGAGACGGTGTCCATGTGGTCCGGCCCGGAGGCCGCGATGATGCGCAGCGTGCCGCCGTACACGCCGGCTCCCGCCGAGTTTCCGCTGCCCTTCGCGCCCGGTGAGTTCGACGACGAGCTGCACGCGGCGAGTCCCGCCGCGGTCAGCACCGCCACAGTCAGCGAAATGTAGCGATTTCGTGCACTGGTCATGGGCATGTTCCCATCCATGTCAGGCGCGGATCGTTCGCGCCCCGCGCGGACAGGGACTGCCGATCGGTAGGCTGGCTCCGCCCGCAGGGCCGGTAATCGGTCCCATGAGGAGAGATTCCGGCTTGCTCCACGTTTGCACCAGTACGCGATGGCGGCCGTGGCGCGATTGTGACGGAAAAAGCCCTATTTTGTCATTTAAGGCGAAAAAGGCGTTGCTCATGCGATTATTCAGGCGTCCGCATTCTTATGATGCCAGTGGTCCGGCGCATGCCCTTTTTCGCCTTTGCCCGAACCCGAGGATATCCGCCGCGCGCCCCTCCGTCCGTTTCCGCACCCTCGCCGCCGCGCCCGCTTGTGTCGCGCGCACGCCGTTCCCGGCCCCCGCGCCCCGCTGTTGCCGCGCCCTCGCCACTGCCGCGCGCCCGCTGTTGTCGCGCCCACCCTTGCCGCGCCCGCGCCAATCTCGGCCATGGCCGTTGGCGCTGGAACCGTTACCCCGGCGGCGAAGAGAGCGGTGGCCGAGGTCGTCGCGGTCCTGCCCGCGACTGCCGGCCCGCGGCGAGGCCAGCCGTGGCCGAGGTCGTCGCGGCCCTGCCCGCGACTGCCGGCCCGCGGCCGTGCCCCGCGCCCGAAGGTACTCTCCTTTCCCGCGCCTCTGCCTCGCGTCGTGCCGTTGCCCGCCATTCCGAAGTAACTTGCGTTTCCTGCGTGCGGGGCCGGCTGGGCTGGCTGCCCGGGATGCCCGGGTTTGCCCCAGAATGGTCTTGCCGTTTAGCGGTGTGTGCGGGGTCGGCGCAGCGGTCGGAAACTATTGCGGACACTTACCCCCCCGGATCGGGGGGGGGTAAGTGCCCGCAATAATCCGGGGCGCGGACGGCGCGCCCGGAAATATGGAGATATATCCGGATTCGCGCGGAGGCCCGGGGTGGGG
>DASRFJ010000307.1:0-12019 GCA_035651595.1 Streptosporangiaceae bacterium
CCGTAGACGTTCTGCACCCCGGCACTCACCGACTGCCCGTTCTGCGTCCCGGTGATCTGCGCCCCGATGTCTACGCCACCCGCCGAAACCGTCTCCGTCCCGCTCACCAGGATCGTCGTGCCGCTCGCAACACCGCCGGAGCTGATCGTCAGCGCGCCGCCGCTGTTGACGATCGTGCTCGACGCCGTCCCGCCGGACAGCACGAACGTCTGAACGCCATTATTGAACGTCGAACCGCTACGCGTGACGTAACCGGAGCCGACAAGGACCGTTGCGCCGGATGAAAGGACGTTCGCTCCCGATTGCGTAACGGTCCCGAAGAACTCGAGCGTGCCGCCGCTCAAAACCGTGGCGACGTTGTTGAATGAGCCGCTCAGCAGTTCCAGCACGCCGCCTGACACCGTCGTCGCGCTGACCGTTCCGCCAGAAGCAACGATCTCGGTGCCGCCGCTGAGGATGACGTCGCCGACATCGGTCTGACCACCCGAAACGGTATAGGTCACACCGCTGCCGACAACGAGAACGCCGCCACTGACTGTCCCGCCACTGTTGACGACACCAACCGCGCTGCCGCCGGCGAGGATGTCGAGCGTGCCGCCGCTGAGAACCGTGACGCCACTGGCGACGCCGCCCGACGAAATGACCTCAACACCACCGCTGGAGATGACTGTGTTGCTGGCGATGCCGCCGGCCAACACGTCCTCGGTGCCGCCGCTGAGAGTCGCGCCAGTCCCGACGCCGCCGGAGTCGATGATCAGGGTGCCACCGCTCGAGACGGTCGCGTTGACTACCGTGCCGCTGACAGTCGCGCTCTCGGTACCGCCGCTGATGACGATGTCCCCTGAGGCGATGCCGCCGCTGGTGACGATCAGCGTGCCGCCGCTCAGCGTGGCGGCGAAATCCTGCCCGCCGGAGCGGATCGATTCGAAAGCGCCCGACAAGACCGTCGTGTTGCTGGCCGTTCCGCCGGCGGACAGCACGCCACTGACGAGCACGCCCACATTCTCGATGCCAGCGCTGACGACGGTCCCAAAGGCTGTCGTGCCCGCGAGGATATTGAGCGCACCACCGCTGTAGACGGTCGTGGCAGAGGCGGTACCTGCTGACAGTGTTTCGCCACCGCCGCTAAGGATCGTGCCGGTCGTCGCCCCGCCGGAAACTGTCTCGGATCCGCCCGAGAGAACCACAACACTATTTGCGACGCCGCCGGAGTAGACGAGCGCGTTGCCGCCGCTCTGCAGGATCGCCCCAGCTGCCGTCCCGCCCGAAGAGATGACGAGCAGGCCGCCGCTGGCAACCAAGGTCGCGGAGGCTGTGCCGCCCGACAGGATTTCCTTGCCGGCAGAAACGTCAGGCGCCGGTCCGGTAATGCCCGACAGCAGAGTCGAGACCGTCGTGCCGCCCGACGATACGCTGAGAATGCCGCCGGTGAGCACAGTCGTGCTGGTGGCCACGCCGCCGGAGCTGACAACTTCAAGGCCGCCGCTGCTGATCGTCACCCCGCTGGTCGCGCCGCCCGAAGACACGATCGACAGGGTGCCGCCGCCGAAGACGGTAGTGGCAGACGCGACGCCTGCCGAGACGCTCAGGCTGCCGCCGGACGAGACCACCGTGCCGCGATCCAGGCCGCCCCTAACGTTTTCGATGCCGCCACTGTTGATGATGGCGCCGCTGACAATACCGCCCGAAGAGACAATCAAGGCGCCGTTGCTGCCGGACCCAAAGCCGCCGGTGCTGTCGACGATAGTGCCTACAGCCAAGCCGCCGGACGAGACGATCAGCTTCGCCGTGTTCGACAGTGTGGTGCCCGATGCAATGCCGGCTGACAGAGTCTCGGTCGCGCTGGCCGTCGTTCCGCTGCCGATGAGCACATCACCGCTAGTCGTTCCGCCAGATGAGACGAATGAGCTGCCGCCACCGTGGACCGTGCCGCCGAGTTCGACGCCGCCCGAGTTGACATTGAAGATGCCACCGCTGTTGACGGTCGTCCCGCTGGCGCTGCCCCCCGCCTGAATAATGAGCGCGCCGTTACTGCCCGTGCCGAAGCCACCGGTGCTGTTGACGATCGTGTTGAAGGCATGGCCGCCGGACGAAACGATCAACCGTCCGGTATTGGAGAGTGTCGCGCCAGACGCCGTTCCGCCGGAAAGGATCTCCTGCGCAATCGCACTTGTCCCGGCACCGCTGATGATATCCGAGGTCGTGATGGCGCCGGACATCACAATGGCCGTACCGCCGCCGTCGACGTTCGTCGCACTCCCGACGCCGCCGGCGCTGAAGGTCAACTGACCGCCGCTGCCAACGGTCACATTCGACGTGGTCCCGCCGGAGAACACGAATTCGGTGCCGCCGCTAGAGATGAACGCGCCGCTGTCGGTGCCGCCCTGATTGACGTGCGTCTGACCGCCGCTGAGCACAACAGTGCTGACGGCCGTGCCGCCGCTGATCAGCGTGCCGCCGCTCAGCGCGAAGACGACGCCCCCGACTTCCAGCGAAACTCCGTTGCTGACGCTGTAACCGCTCAGCGTGTATCCGGAATCAATGCTGAAGAAACCGCCCGAAGCGATTGTCGGCGTGCCGCTTAACGTAGCGCCACCAAATAAGCCCAGCTGGCCGCCGCTGTCGACAGTCGCGCCGCTTTCAGTGCCGCCGCTCCAGACGTCTTCGATGCCGCCGTTGTTGACCGTCGTGCTGCTGGTCGCCCCGCCGGACTCGACCCAGAGCAGGCCGCCACTGGCAACCGTCGTACTGATGAGTGTCCCGCCGGAGCGGACCTCGACGGTGATCCCGCTGCTGACGGTGTAACCGCTCGACGTCTGGCCGCCACCAATGATCACGTCATTCGCGGTGAAGGTCAGATCCGTCCCACCATGACCGTCTGCACTGAGGACGTAGGTGGTACCCTGATTGGCCGAGGCGAAGTTCAGATCGTAATTCTGGCCGTTCTCCGTGATCTGCAGGACGCCGCCGGAGAGCTGCGTGACCGTGCCGCCTGGCACAAAGCCAACACCGGCCAGGTCGATGGCATTGAACGGCGAGTTGCCGAAGCCACCGATCACGTTGCTCGGCATCGTCGTGCCGTCGATCTTCAACACACTGCCCGAGCTCACAGTCGCGAAGCTGATCGCGCCACTGCCAGCAGGTGCGCCGGAGCCAAGTTCGAGCGTGCCGCCCGCGAGTGTGACACCGCTGAGAATGCCACCCGACAGGACGAGCTCGAGGCCACCGCTGTTGACCGTCGTGCTGGTGGTCACGCCGCCAGAGTCGATCGTCAGCGTACCGCCGCTGTTGACGATGTAGCTCGAGGCGGTGCCGCCCGAGAGCACGACTGCCTGCACGCCATTATTGGCCGTCGAGCCGCTGCGAGTGACAAAGCCGGAGCCGATGTCGATCGTCGCGCCCGACAACAGCGTGTTGCCGCCGTTCTGGGTGACACTGCCGAACAACTCGAGCGTGCCGCCACTCGAGATCGTCGTGCTGTTGTTGAACGAACCGCTGAGCAGCTCGATGATGCCGCCGTTCGACGCGGTCGTGTTGCTGATCGTGCCGCCCGAGGACACGAGGACAAGACCACCGCTGCTGACAACAGCGCCCGTCGCCGTGCCGCCTGAAAGCACAAGTGCAGAGCCAAGAATGATGTCGTTGAGCCCGCTGCCACCGGCGGCGATCTCACCGATAACACCGCTGCCGAGCGTAAAGCCGCTGCCGACGAACCCTGAGAGCAGCTCGATCGTCGCACCCGCGCTCAGGCTCAGATGGCTCGGCTGCGCAGTTCCCATGAGCTCGATGGTCGCGCCACTCGAGATCGACGCGCTGTTGATCGTGCCGCCGGAGACGATTTCAGTGCCGCCGCTGCTGACCAGCGAGCTGATCGCGGTGCCACCCGAGAGCACGTCGAGCGTGCCGCCGGAGAGAACGAGTATGCCGCTGCTGGTCTGACCGCCGGAGATGGTGAAAGTCGTTCCGCCACTGACGATGATCGACACACCGCCGGAGACCTGGATAGACGTACCGCCCGATGTGTCGGAGAGCAGTGAGAACGTCGCGCCTGCGAAGTTCTGGTTCGGGTCAAGCTGCAGGTCGTAGGTGCCGCTTTCGACCACCTGCAGCACATTGCCGGAGAGCAGCGACGCCGTGCCGCCACTGCTGAACTGCACCCCGGCGAGATCGATGTTATCGCCCGCCGCAAAGCCGCTGATCGTGACCGACGGCATCGATCCGAAGATCTGGAAGCTGCCACCGGACAGAAAGTCGACACTGCCGCTCGCGACCGCGCCGGAGTTGATCGTCAGCACGCCGCCGTCGATCACCGCATTGCTGACGGTGCCACCGGCCAGGATCGAAACGCTGCCGAACGCCGTCGCGTGGCCAACAGAGACGCCGCTCGCCGTGCCGCCGCCGGAGACGACTTCAAGGCCGAGGACCGTAGCGCCGATATCCACACCACCCGAGAACACGGTTTCCGTGCCACCAGACCGGACCGTGGTGTTGCTCGCTGTACCGCCAGCTGAGACCACGCCGCTGACATTTGCGCCGAGGTTTTGCGCACCGCCGCTGCTGACGATCGTGCCAGAGGCCGTCGCACCGGTAAGCACGTTGAGGAAACCACCGCTCGACACCGTCGCGCCAAGAGCGGTGCCGCCACTCGAAACCGTCTCTCCACCACCGCTGACCGCAATGCCGCCAACGGTCTGGCCACCGGAAGAGACGACTAGGCCGTTGCCGGAACCACGGGCATAAACCGTAGTGCCGCTCGCAACACCGCCGCTGGACACCACCATGAGGCCGCCGCTGGTGATAACAGTCCCAGAAGCCGTGCCGCCGGTGAAGACGGTGAGGAAGCCGCCACTCGAGACCGCTGCGCCAAGCGCTGTGCCCCCGCTCGAGAGCGTCTCGCCGCCGCCGCTGACCATCGTGTCGCCAACGGTCTGGCCCCCGGACGAAACAACCACACCATTACCAGAGCCGCGGGCATAAACCGTGGTGCCGCTGCCGACACCGCCGGCGGAGACCACCATGAAGCCGCCGCTGGAGATGACAGCCGCGGAAACGATCCCACCCGAGCGTACAAACGAACCGCCCCCGGAGGACAAGGTCACGCCGCTTGCCACACCGCCTGACAGCGAGAGCACGCCGCCGCTTGATACCGTGGTTGCGAAGGCCGACCCGGCCGAGATGACCAGCGCACCGCCGCTGACGATGATCGTGCTCGAGGCAATGCCGCCGGAAAGGATTTCCTTGCCGCCCGAGGCCGTGCCCGTGGAGGCGGTCCCGCTGATGCCCGAAAGCAGCGAGCCATAAGTCACTGCGCCCGACTGGACACTCAGAATGCCGCCGCTCAGCACATTGGTGGTGCTGGCGACACCACCGGAGGAAATGATCTCTGTGCCGCCGCTGCTGATCGTCGTGGTGATCGTCGTCCCACCCGACAACACGATCTCCGTGCCGCCGCTGAGGACAACATCGCCGTTGTCAGTCTGGTTCGCCGAGACGGTATAGGTCACGCCGCTGCTGACGGTGACGCCACCGCCGTTGCTGACGCTGCCGCCGCTATTGAGGACTCCAAAGGCGCTCCCGCCGACGAGTACGTCGAGCGTGCCGCCGCTGAGCACTGTCACGCCACTCGCCGTACCACCGGAGGAAATGATCTCGACGCCGCCGCTGGAGATGATCGTGTTGCTGGCTAGGCCGCCCGACGATACGAACTCGGTGCCACCACTCAGCACCGTGCCAATCGCGATACCGCCCGAGTCCACATATTGCGTATCGCCGCTGTTGATCGTCGCGCCGCTCGCGATACCACCCGAGGACACGACTTGGCTGGCGCCGGAGTCCACGGCCGTACTGCTGGCGATACCACCGGCGAAGATAACCTGCGTGCCACCGGGGTATACGGTGCCGCTGACGTCACGGCCATAGACGTCCTCGACACCCCCGGAGATGATGCTGACCCCGCTGATCGTGCCGCTGACAACAGCGAGTGCCGCCGAGCCGATGATCGTGCCGCTGGCAGCCGTAGCGCCGGCGTCGATCTTCAACGTGCCGCCCGGATTGACGTGGATGTAGCCGGACGCGACTGCGCCGCTGAAGAGCTCGACCGTGGCGCCATTATTATCAGCGGCGTTGCTGATCACGCCGCCGGAATAGACGAGCTCAGTACCGCCATTGATGAAGCCGCTGATATCGGCGCCGCCGCTATAGACGTACTCGTAGCCGCCGTTGTTCAGCAGCGTCATGCTGGCGATGCCGCCCGACAACACCTGCAGTCCGCCGTTCGACAGCGCCGTGGCGCTGCTGATCACCGTGCTGATGGCCACGCCGCCGGACAGGACCATCGCAGCTGAGGCTGACAACGTGGTGCCCAAGGCGGTACCGCCGGCGTAGACGGTTTCAAGCGCGCCGCCCGAGGCGGCCGCGGCGCCGCCGATGAGGACCGCGGAGACGGTGGTTCCTCCGGAGAAGACGGTGAGCGTGCCGCCGGCCGAAACCGTGGTGCCGGAGGCGTTGGCACCGGACAGCACCGTCTCGGCGCCACCCGACGACACGAAGTCGTTGCTAGTCTGGCCGCTCGACACCGTGACGGCGCCGCCGGAGAGCACGGAAGTGACGAAACCAAGCCCGCCAAGGACATCGACATTGCCGCCGCCCGAGACGGTCGTCATCGATGCGGTGCCGCCGGAGAGAATGTCGAGTGTGCCGCCACTCAGGACGATGACGCCGGAGCTCGTCTGGCCGCCGGATATAGTCAGCGTCTGCCCGCTGGCGACTGTGACGGCACCGCCGCTCGACACCACAATCGAAGTACCGCCCGAGAACGTCGGGCCGAGGGAGCTGTCCGACATCAGCGAGAATGTCTCGCCGGCGAAACTCTGGTTCGGATCAAGCTGCAGATCGTAAGCGCTGCCGTTGTCGCTCAGCTGCAGAACGTTGCCGGACAGCAGCGAAATGGCGGTCGCACCATTGAATGGTAGCGACAACAGGTCGATCGTCTCGGTGGGCGCGAAGCCGCTGATCACCGTCGTCGGCATGACGGTGCCTTGGACCTCCAGGATGCCGCTCACCCCGGCAAACGTCATAGCCGCGCCGAGAGACCCGCCAATCTGCAGCTCGACGCTACCTCCGCCGTAGACGTTGTCGCCGCTGAGCGTCAGACCGCTCACCGTGCCGCCGGAGTCAACAAGGAGGTTACCACCGCCCTGGACCATCTCAGCAATCGCAGAACCGCCGCTGAATATCTGTGCGGTACCGGCGGGCGTGAGTGTCTCGCTGACGGTCAAGCCGCCGGACAGAACAAGATCGGCTCCGCCGCTGAACGTCACCGGGTCCCGCGCGCCGACCACCGTGAAGCTTGCAACGCCGGTGGACTGCTCGGCGATCGTCGCGCCACTGAGAACGATCGTATTGACCGCTATGCCACCCGAGCCGATGCCGAGCGTGACGCCGCTGCTGACGTTGAAGCCGCTGCCGGTGAAGCCTGAGTTGAAATCGATGGAGGCGCCGGAGATCTGCGTGAGGCCGGAAAGGACCGCATTGCCGTACAGCTGAAGTGTGCCACCGCTCGAGACCGTCGTGTTGGAGGCGAGGCCGCCCGACAGCACACTTTCGATGCCGCCGCTGCTGACGACGGTCCCGGTGACCGCGCCGCCGCTGCTGATCTGCTGAACACCCAAGAAGTCAATCGTCGCGCCGATCGCCTGGCCGCCGCTGCTGACGGTCTGATGGACGAAGCCCGCAGCGCTCACGGCGCTTAACGTGGTCCCGGTCGCGACGCCACCCGACAGGATGTTCTGGGAACCCGAGACGACAAGCGTGTTGCTGGCCGTTCCGCCGGCCGAAATCACACCGCTGTTGTTGGCTCCCAGATTTTCCGAACCACCACTGACAACGGTGCCGGACGCCGAGCCTCCAGCGAGGACGGTGACGATACCACCGCTCGCGACCGTCAGACCGGCGGCGAAGCCGCCGCTCGAGACGGTCTCGCCGCCACTGCTATAGATCGTGCCCCCGACGGTCTCGCCGCCGGACAAGACGACACCAGTGCCGGAACCGCGCGCGTAAACTGCGTTGCCGCTGACGACAGCACCGCTACGGACGATCTCAAAGCCGCCGGACGAGATGATGGCGCCGCTGGCCATGCCGCCCGACAACGACAGCACACCGCCGCTCGATACCGTCGTCGCGTAGGCGGAGCCGGTCGAGATAACCAGCGCACCGCCGCTGACGATCGTCGTGTTCGAGGCGACGCCGCCGGACAGAATCTCCTTGCCGACCGACGCTGTCCCTGCCGAAGCATTGCCGCTGATGCCCGAGAGCAGCGAGCCATAGGTGATTGCACCCGACTGCACGCTGAGAATGCCGCCGCTCAGCACATTCGTAGTACTGGCGATGCCACCCAAGGAGACGATCTCGATGCCGCCGCTGCTGATCGCGGTCGCGATCGTCGTCCCGCCGGACGAAACGATCTCCGTGCCCCCGCTGAGAACAACGTCACCGTTGTCCGTCTGGCCGCCGGAGACGACATAGGTCTCACCGCTGACTACGGTGACTTGCGTGACAGCGCTAGCCGTTATCGCTGTGCCGGTGCCCCCGCTGTCCGCGGCAAAGGCGAATCGCTCACCATTCGCGGTCGAATCGAGGTTCAGATCATAGGTGATACCGCTCTCGACGAGCTGCAGCACATCGCCTGGCTGCAGCGAAATATTGCCGCCGCTGTCGTAGGCCACACCGGTCAGATCGATGCTGTCGCCCGCCGTAAAGCCGCTGATCACCGTCGACGGCATCACCGTGTCGTCGATCGACAACACTCCGCCGCTGCCGGCAAAAGTGATGCCGCCGCTAGCCTGGCCGCCGACCTGCAGGTCGACATTGCCGCCGCTGATCGTCGCACCAATCGCAACGCCACCGCTGTCGATGTTGACCTGACCACCACTCACGACAGTGGTGTTGCTCGCAGTGCCGCCAGACCACACCTGTTGCAGGCCGCCACTTGCGACGGTTGCCCCGACGGCAAGGCCGCCACCGATGGCCTGATCACCGCCGCTAAGGATCGTCGCGTTGAGGTCAGTAATCGGACTCGGGCTGGCGCTGAACGTGTACCAGTAGACGTACTCAAATCCGCCGTTCGATATGATAGCGCCGCTGACGACACCGGTCTGCGCGTTGATGTAGCCACCGCTGCTGACCGTCACCCCATCGATGATGCCGCGATTGACGAACAACGTGCCGCTGGAAAGGACGGTGACCGCGCTCGCAGTGCCACCCGAATTGACTGTCTCCGTGCCACCGCTGCTTATGACGTCGCCGGTTGCAGTGCCGCCGCTGTTGAGGAACAGCTTCCCGGCGATCGTTGCATTGAAGTCCTGACCGCCGCTGGAGACGTTTTCGCTACCGCTCGACAGGATCAAAGTGCCGCTGACGACCCCTCCGCCGGACACGTTGAGGAAGGCGCCGCTGGTGACAATGGCGCCGGACACTGTGCCACCGGACCGGACGAATGAGTTACCGCCTGAGGACAGCGTTACCCCGTTCGCCACTCCGCCCGACAGCGACAGCACGCCGCCGCTCGACACTGTCGTGGCGTAGGCCGAGCCTGCGGAGATGACCAGCGCGCCGCCGCTGACCACTGTCGTATTCGAGGCAACGCCGCCGGAGAGGACCTCCTTGCCGACCGAGGTCGTGCCAGTCGAAGCCGTACCGCTGATCCCCGACAGCAGCGATCCGTACGTCACCGCGCCGGACTGCACGCTTAGGATGCCGCCGCTCAGCACGTTCGTCGTGCTCGCCACACCACCCGAAGAGATGATCTCGATACCGCCGCTGCTGATCGCCGTCGCGATGGTCATGCCGCCAGACGAAACAATCTCAGTCCCGCCGCTGAGGACAACGTCGCTGCTGTCTACCTGGCCGGCAGAAACTACATAGGTCACGCCACTGGAGACAATCGTATTGCCGCCGCTGACCGTGCCGCCGTTGTTGACTGTGCCGGACGCGACGCCGCCGGAGAGGATGTCGAGCACACCGCCGCTGTCCACCGTCGTGTTGCTGGCAACACCGCCGGAGCTGATGATGAGGGTCTCGCCGCTCGTAACCTCGACACCGCTGACTGTATAGCCGGAGCCGACTTCGACGGTGCCACCGGATCCGACCGTGATGTTGCCGCTGATGATGGCGCCATTGAGCAGCTCCAGCACGCCGCCGCTGGAGATCGTCGTGCTCAGGATCTCGCCGCCCGAGGAGATGATTTCCGTGGCACCGCCCGATACGACCGTGCCGCTCGCCATGCCGCCCGAGAGGAAGATCGCCGTGACGCCGTTGCCATAGCTTCGACCGGCGTCGAACCCGGCGCTGTATTCGACGGTCGCGCCAGAATTCAGTGCAATCGCGCCGGATACGTTGATGGCGCCGCCAAAGTTTACCAGCGTTCCGCCGCTGCTGATCGTGGCGCCAGCATCGGTACCGCCCGACAATACGACGAGCTCGCCACCACTACTGACGAAAACACCCGATGCAGTGCCCCCCGAGAGAACCTCGGCGAGGACGCCGCCGCTGAACGTCGAACCGCTGCGGGTAACATAGCCCGAGCCGAATTCGACGGTCGCACCAGACAAGAGAACGTTTTTGACGCCGGTGAACTGCGTGACCGAGCCGAAGAACTCGAGTGTGCCCCCGCTGGACACGGTGGCACTCGAATTGATCGAGCCGCTGAGAAGCTCGAGCACGCCACCAGCACCGACAACCGTATCGATTGCGGTGCCGCCGGAAAGGATCACTGCGGAGCCGAATATGGTTGCGCTGAGTCCGCTGCCGCCCGCCGCGATATCGGCAGTAACGCCAGTGCCGAGCGTGAAGCCGCTGCCTAGGAACCCAGAGAGCAACTCGATGGTGGCGCCCGCACTGAGCGCCATGTTGCCTGGCTGCGCACCGCCTACAAGCTCAACAGTGCCGCCACTGAGAACGGAGGCGCTATTGAACGTCCCGCCCGAGAGCACGTCGAGCGTTCCGCCCGACTCCACGATGATCGCGCCACTGCTCTGACCGCCGGAGATGGTGAGCGTCTCTCCGCCGCTGACGACAATGGACGCACCGCCGGAGACCTCGACGGACGTGCCGCCCGATAGGTCGGAGAGCAGATAGAAGGTCTGGCCGTTGAAGTTCTGGTTCTGATCGAGTTGCAGATCGTAATTGCCGTTGTCGGTGACCTGTAGAACGTTGCCGGAGAGCAGTGACACGGTCCCGGTGCCGTCATAGATGACCGAGGCCAGATCGAGCCTGTCGCCCGCCGCAAAGCCGCTGATCGTCACCCCCGGCATCGCGGCGCCGACGATCAAGAAATTGCCGCCGCCAGCCAGGAAGTCGACGCTGCCACTGGCCGTCGCACCGGAGCCAATCGTCAGCACTCCACCATCGATCACCGCGTTGCTGACGGTGCCGCCGGCCAGCACCGACATGCTGCCGAAGGCAGCAGAATGGCCCACGGACACAGCGCTTGCGATGCCGCCACCAGAGACAATTTCTGTACCCAGGATCGTGGCACCGGTCTCGACGCCGCCGGTGAACACCGTCTCCACACCGCCAGAGAGGACCGTCGTGTTGCTCGCCGTACCGCCGGCCGAGACGATGCCGCTCGGGCTCGCGCCGAGATTCTCGACGCCACCGCTGCTGACCACCGTGCCGGAGGCGGAGGCTCCGCTCAGGACATTGAGGAAGCCGCCGCTCGAGACCGTCGTGCCGCCGGCAAAGCCGCCGCTCGAGACCGTCTCGCCGCCGCTGAAGAACGCGGTGGTGGCAATCGTCTGACCGCCGGAGGATACGACCAGGCCGGTGCCGGAGCCTTTGGCGTAAACCTGCGTACCGCTGGCAACGCCGGCGCCCGACACCACCATGAAGCCGCCAGCGGAGATGACGGCGCCGGACACTGTCCCGCCCGAGCGCACAAACGAGTCACCGCCGGACGACAGGGTCACGCCGTTCGCGACGCCACCCGAGAGCGACAGCACGCCGCCGCTCGACACTGTGGTCG
>DASRFJ010000308.1:0-1535 GCA_035651595.1 Streptosporangiaceae bacterium
ATCGCCCCTACCGCCTCGCCCATGTTCCCGAACAGCGGCGCATCACATTCCATTACCGTTACACCTCCTTCCTGCCGATCGCGGCCCGACCCGCGCGGGCAGTGAACCGATCCCGTTCCTGCTGGCCGTCCCTCCGTGCGGCCCTGGGGTGCCCTGGCCGTTCTCGTCCGGTGGTGCCCTCCGCCGGCGGCCCCTGCACTGAAAGCTCCGGCCCGTTAGTTCGACTCTATCATGGTAGCTCATCCGAGTCTACATAATACTTGTTCTATTTCACGGCAACTACCTGCCCGGATATATCCGGATATGTCGACGGCGTGTCTGTTCGAACGAGGAGGGTCAGCTGACGCGCGCCCGAATGACGCCCAGGAGGACCGACGTCAGTCGGCGGCGTTGCCCGCTATGTGGTTCGGGACGATGCGGATGACGACGCGGACGATCTCCGGCGGCAGCGACAGGAATTCCTCGCCTGCCCCCGGTCCCTGGTACTTCTCGGCGAGGCGGACCGCGAGCGTACGGCCGACATCCTCGGTCACCGTGGCGTCGCCGCGGATCTCCGCGTAGGTGTCCGGGTCCTCGGCGTCGTAGACGCTGAGGCTGACGCGCGGGTCGCGGCGGATGTTCAGGTCCTTCCGGCGGCCCTGGGCGGATGAGATGACGAGTTCGTCGCCTTCGGTGTCCACCCAGACGACGGAGGTCTGCGGGCTGCCGTCCTTGTTAATCGTCGCGAGCACCGCCAGGTTCGGCGCGTCGAGGAGCCGCCGCACGCCGGCGTTCAGGAGCACGGTCATGACCAGGACCCTATCGGTACCGGTCGATGATGGCATGGGCGGTGGCGACAATCCGGTCACGCACCTCAGCTGGCGAGAGCACCTCCACCGAACCGCCGAACCCGGCCAGCCGGTGCACCGCCGCGACCTCGTGCTCGAAGCTGAGCACGACGACGCGCCAGCCGTGCGAATCAGGATCGGATGCGCCCGGCCACCCGTCGCCGACACTCCCGCCGAGATTTTCGCCGAAAACCTCGGGGAACGCCGCCAGCGCGGCAGGAGACGCGCGGACCGACACCTCGATGCGCGGCCTGCTCGCGGCGAACTCCGCCGACCAGGCCGCCCAGAACGCGGCGAGGTCGAAGCCGTCCGGACGCTCGACCGGCCGGGGGAGCAGCCGGGCAAAGGCGATCCGCGCGGCTCGGTACGCGGCCACCGTGCCCGAGGAGGTCAGCGCGACCAGATACCAGGCCCCGGCCTTGTTGACCAGCCCCAGCGGTCCGGCCGCACGCGGCAGGGAATCCCCGCGCCGGTAGACGAACTCCAGCCAGCGCCCCTCCCGGGTGGCCCGAGCCAGGGTCTGCAGCTCGGGTACCTCGTCTCCACCGCGGAACCAGCGTGGCATGTCCAGATGCACCAACGGCCCGGCCGGCAGCACCGGCAGCCCCGCCGCGACCTTGATCCCGCGCTGGGCCGTCGCCAGCGCCTCGCCGAACCCGATCTCCGCGAGCGCGTCCGGCACGCCGAGGATGAGCAGCGCCTCCGCCT
>DASRFJ010000309.1:0-37779 GCA_035651595.1 Streptosporangiaceae bacterium
GCTAGGGCGTGTTTCAAAAGCGGGGTTATAGCCATTCGTTGATGGCTGCGATGTGGACGGTGGCTTCGTAGCGGACGGCGAGCTTGTCGTAGCGGGTGGCGACGGCGCGGTTGCGCTTGAGCCGGGCGATGCCGCATTCGACGGCGTGGCGCTGCTTGTAGATCTCGGGGTCGAAGGCGGGCGGGCGGCCGCCGGCGCTGCCTTTGTTCTTGCGGTTGCGGATCCGGTCGGCCTGCTGCGGGATGGTGCACCGGATCCCGCGGCGCCGCAGGTAAGCGCGGTTGGCGCGGGAATCGTAGGCCTTGTCGGCCAGGACCCGGTCCGGCCTGGTACGGGCGCGGCCGGGTCCGGTCCGGGCGACGGAGATGGCCTCCAGCACCGTCGTGAACTGCGGGCTGTCGCCGCGCTGCCCGGCGGTGATCACGATGGCCAGGGGTTTCTGGCCCTGCTCGCAGCCCAGGTGGATCTTGGTGGTCAGCCCGCCGCGGGACCGCCCCAGCCCGTGATCGGGCGGCTCAGCCTGGACACCGCCAGGCGGCTCGGCCTGCAGATCCCCCTTTTCCGCGCACCCGCCGCATGCTGGTGCGCCCGCGCGACCGTCGAATCCACCGATACGTCCCAGGTGATCAGCCCGGCCGCGTCCGCCCGTGCCTGCAGCGCGGCCAGGATGCGCGCCCAGGTGCCGTCCCGCTGCCAGCGGCGGAACAGCCCGTAGACGGTCTGCCATGGCCCGTACCGTTCCGGCACGTCCCGCCACGGCGCCCCCGTCCGGGTCCGCCACCGGATCCCGTCGATGAGCTGGCGTCGTGTCCACTTCGGCGGGCGCCCTGTTTTCTTGCCGCGCGGCAGCAGTGGCTCCAGCACCGCCCACTGCGCGTCACTCAGGTCCGCCCGGCCACTGACCGGTACGGTAGGCACGAGGTCTCCGGTAAGAGGGTCTTCTTCGTCGTTGACTCATCTACCGGAGACCTCGAGGCTTATGCGAAAGTCTCCTTGAAGAAGTACAAGCCGATGGCGGCCTGGAATGAGGACAGGAATGTGGCCAGCGGTCTTCTATAGTCGGCAAAAAGTATCCGCCATGTTTTAAGGGTGGCGACGGCCCGCTCGACCGGTGCGCGAAAAGAACTGATCTGGTTATTGTAATCATGCTCGCGTATGTAAAGCTCGCGGTCTTCCGGCTTCCGGACGGGGGTAGTGATGTAATCAGTCCCTATGAATCCCTTGTCTCCGAAGACGCCGCCAGCCGCTTTGAGGATGGTCTCGCATTCTGATCCTTTCAGTTTGGCCATGTCGTGCCGGTTTCCCGTGAGCGGCCCGGACACGAAGGTGATCCGGCCAGCCAGGTTCGTGATGATCAGCGATCCATGACCCGTCGTCTTGTACTTCCCTGACCACAGCTCGCGCTTGGCCGCCCAGGACCAGCATGGCCACAAGGTGCCATCTACCAGGGCGATTGCTCCCCGGGTGGCCTCGGCCGCCTCTTCCGCAGATGGCCGGAATTCTGCAGTCGCCCGATCAATGAGCGGCGTCAGGAAGGTGATGTATCGCGAAATCGTGGACTGGCCTACATCGAAGATCTCCGCCCAGATTTCCTCGGTGATGTTATTGCGGGCGTATCCGCAAGCCACGATCAGCGCCTCACGGAAGGTAAGTTCCCGTGGGCGGCCTTTTCCCTTGTCCCATGGTTCTTCGAGCAGTTCGGATACGCATTCCTCTAGCTCGTCAAGTTGCTCAGCATTCAATCCTGACATACGATCGAACCGCAACGGCTTCTCCGTCGTGAAGGTTTGGTGTGGTAACCTCCCTTCTATCGACCGGAGAAGCCGTTGCCTATTACTCGATGCGGCGTGTCGCCAGCTTTCTAAATATCCCGAGTATTGGTATGCAAACTAGTTATTACCAGGGTTTTGGATAACCCTCCTCGCCACCCCCAGATGACCGACACGCCAGCAATTACGTAAACCCTGACTGCTCACCCGACTTCTGAAACACGCCCTAGGGGCGCTGGCCCCACGCGGAGATCTCCAGGGTGGCGATGTCGCGCGCTTCGGGGTCGTCCAGTGTCGCGATGAACTCGTCGATTTCCTCTTGGGTGAGCAGGCGGTCACTGAGGAGGCGCGGGGTGAGTATCTTCATCCGCTCGGCGATCAGGGCGTTGCCCCCTTGCCCGGGGCCCAGTGCCCGGATGTGCATGTCCACCGAGGTCAGGCCCGCCTGGGCGAGCCTGGCGGGGAGACGACGGCCCACCCGGACGTTCATGCCAGTGGTCTGGAGGACCTGGAGGTAACCGGCGATGACCGTTTGCCCGTTTGCGGTGGGGCTGTCATCGTGCGGCAGGTAGCAGAAATCCTCGGCGAGCAGCCAGCCCCCCGGGGCCAGCCAGCGCACCGCGCGCGCTATCGCGTCGTCCGCGTCCTTTACCTGCGGCTGCGACAGCAGGCCCCGCATGAGGATGAAGTCCAGCGAACCCGGCTCCAGCTCCACGGTGCTGATGTCAGCCTCCTGGACAGTCAGGTTGGGTGCCCGGTCGGCGTCGAGCAAGCTGATGTCGGTATCCATCGCGATGACCGCGCCCTGCGGAACGCGCTCGGCCAGCCAGTAGGACATCGAACCGGCTCCGGCACCCGCGTCGAGGCAGCGCCAGCTGGGCATGATCGGCAGGTCATCGATGAGCTTGGTCGTCAGCCAGTCGTAGTTGGCCTCCCAGAGCTGGGCATACCGTACCTTTTGCGCATGCTCGGGCGTCGTACTCGTCATCGGTCCTCCTCAGGTGAAGCGATCAGCGGAAGCGATCGGCGTTTTCTTCGGCCCACTGCCGGAAGGTACGGGCGGGCTTCCCGGTCACGTCCTCGACGACGTGGGACATGACCTCGGGCTCCCTGGTCAGCATCTCGAAATAGGTCAGCGCGCCGTCGGCGTAAGACGGCGGCCAGCCCGCGGCCACCAGCTCCTTGAGCGCGGCCTCGGCGGTGACGTCTTCCCAGGTCAGTTCCCGGCCAAGTACCTCGCCGAGGATGTGCACCTGCTCTTGCTGGGTCAGCACCTCTGGACCCGTCACGAGGTAGTTCTTTCCGGCGTGCCCATCGCTGGTCAGCGCCCGCGCCCCGACGGCCGCCAGGTCCGCCTCGTGTACCGACGTCCTGGCCGCCGCGCCGTGCGGGAAGCGGACCACGCCGTCGCCGCGGATCTGGTCGGCGAAGGCGAGAATATTGGCCATGAATCCGGTCGTGCGCAGGCAGGTCCAGTCGAGGCTGGTCTTCACGATCAGCTCTTCGAGATAGGCGTGGCAGTTGTTGTCACGCCGCTCGAGCCCGATGTGCACGCCGACGGACGACACGAACGCGATGCGCTGCGCGTATTTCTCGATCTTCGCCAGGACAGCGGGAGCGGTCTCGGTGCTGAGCATGAAGAACGGCCACATCCAGAACACGCCGCTGACGCCATCCAGCGCGGCGTCCATCGTGTCCGGGTCGGCCAGGTCGCCATGGCAGATCTCCACCTGCCCGGGCAGCTTCCCGACCCCGGGGTCGTTCTCCAGTACCAGGGCGCGCACCGGGATGCCCGCCTCGACCAGCCAGGCTGCGACGTGCGGGCCGACGTTGCCGGTAGGCGCGGTGATAAGGATCCTGTTTTCTGCGGTCATGGGGACGCTCATAGCGGCCTCCTTCCGTTCCAGGCTGCTCAGCCGAGCAGCGAGCCGCCGCTGGCGTCGATGAAGGCTCCCGTCACCCAGCGAGCGTCGGCCGAGGCCAGGAAGGCGACCACGTCAGCGATGTCGCTTGGCTCTCCCACCCGGCCGAACGCAGAGTGCTGAGCCAGCCGCGCCACCGTTTCCGGATCGTCGAACATCGGCCTGTCATTGCGGGTGGCGCCGGGCGCGACGCTGTTGATCGTGATGCCACGCGACGCGAGCAGCGGAGCGAAGTGCAGCGCAAGTTGCTCGACGGCGCCCTTGGTCATCGCGTACATGATCGCCGCCGGGTTCGCGACGCGGGTCAGCCCGGCGGAGATGTTGATCACCCGGCCGCCGTCGGTGAGGTTCGGCAAGGCCCGCGCGATGATGAAAAACGGCGCCTTCACGTTCACCGCGAACAACCGGTCGAACTGCTCGGGCGTGCTGTCCGCCACCGAGACGCCGCCGCCCATTTCTCCGGCGTTGTTCACCAGGATGTCCAGGTCGACCGAACCCGTCCGCTCCTTCAGGCCTTGCTCCAGCGCCAGGAAGAGCTCGCGCACGTCGCCGGGAACCCCGAACTCGGCCCGCACGGTGAAGGCCCGGCCGCCGTCCTTCTCGATCGCCGCCACGGTTTCCGCCGCGGCGTCTTCCCGGGTCGCATAGTGCACCGCGACCAGGCATCCCTCGCTGGCCAATCGGACGGCGATCTGCCGGCCGATTCCCCTGCTCGCGCCCGTCACCAGGGCCGTCTTGTCTGTGAGCCTGTTCATGTCGTCCTTCCAGTCAGCCTCCCTAGGAAGGTATTTCCCATATTCTTCGGAATCATTTGAGATAACAAGCAGATAAAGTCTAAATTATCGTTAAGCGATATCCGAGAATTGATGAACTCTTTAAATTCTCGCGGCCACTGCCGCCCGATAGTCACATAGCATGTCAGAAATGCGGCGTTCAGCGCCGCTCCGTGCATCTACTCAGCCATTCGAGGTGATCAAGTTGGCCGAGCCAAACTCGTCTCCCCCTGACTATCCAATGGTCCGAGCCTGCCCCTTCGATCCGCCGCCCGACCTGGCGAAACTGCAGCGCGAAGCGCCGATTTCGCGGGTCAGGATATGGGATGGCAGCACGCCTTGGCTGATCAGCCGGTACGACGACGCGCGGGCGGTGCTCAGCGATCCGCGCGTTAGCTCCGACATCGACAAGCCCGGCTATCCGCACGTGAGCGCAGGTATCGCCGCCCGGCCGAAAGAGTCGAAGGTCTTCGTCAACATGGACGGCGAAGAACACGCCGCCCAGCGTCTCGCCCTCGTCGCGGACTTCACCGTCAAGAAGATGGAGTTGTTGCGGCCGTGGATTCAGTCGCAGGTCGATGGCCTGATCGACGCCATGCTGGCCGGACCCCAGCCAGCCGACCTGGTGGAGGCGTTCGCCCTCCCGCTGCCCTCCATCGCCATCTGCGAAGTACTCGGCGTGCCCTACGAGGATCGTGACTTCTTCCAAGGGATCGGCCGGACGATCATCTCGCGCGACTCGACACCCGAACAGTCCGTCAAGGCCTTCGGCGAAGGCTTCGCCTACCTGGGTGAGCTAGTGGAGCGCAAGAACGCCCAGCCAGGCGACGACGTGCTCAGCCATCTGGCAGTGCAGCAGCTTCAGACCGGCAAGCTGACTGGCCAGCAGGTCACGGCGATGGCCGTGCTCCTGCTTGTTGCCGGGCACGGAACCACCGCAAGCATGATCGCCCTGGGCACGGCGCTGCTGCTGGAGAATCCGGCACAGCTTCGTGAGCTGCGCGACTCCGACGATCCGGCACTGGTGTCCAGCGCCGTCGAGGAACTCCTGCGTTACCTGAGCATCATTCACACGGGACGGCGCCGCGTCGCGCTCGAGGATCTCGAGGTCGGCGGGCAGGTGATCAAGGAAGGCGAAGGGATCGTCGTGGCGATCGATATCGCCAACCGGGACCAGGACGCGATTGCCGATCCTGACCGGCTGGATATCCATCGCGGGACGCGCGATCACGTCGCTTTCGGCTTCGGCATCCACCAGTGCCTGGGCCAGTCGCTGGCGCGGGTCGAGCTGCAGACGGCGTTCGGCACCCTATTCCGCCGGATCCCGACCCTGGCCCCGGCGCTGCCAGTCGACGAGCTGCGTTTCCAGCACGAGGGCGAAGTGTACGGCGTGGACGCCCTTCCGGTGAGGTGGTGAGGTAGGCAATCAGTGCCGCAACCGGAACCCGACACCCCAGACGGTCTCGATGAGATTGTCCACACCGAGCTTTCTGCGCAGGCCGGCTATGTGCACGCCTAGCGTCCTGGTGTCGCCCGCCCCGTCGTGCCCCCACACCTGGGACATAATGTCCTCCCTGGTGAATGTGCAGCCCGGTTCGGAAGCCAGGAACGCGAGGAGATCGAATTCCTTCCCGGTCAGGGCTATCTCGGCTCCCCTGACGACGGCCTGGCGAAGGTGCAGGTCCAGGTGCAGCACGCCAATGTTCCGCACCGGATCCGCCGGGGCTGTCGGCCACTGGCCGGTGGCGCGTCGCACCACGGCCTGTATCCGGGCCAGCAGTTCGCGCAACCGGTACGGTCTGGCCACATAATCGTCCGCGCCCGCCTTGAGACCGAGGACGCAGTCGAACTCGTCGTCGTGCCCGCTGACCATGATGATAGGAACCTGCGAATTGAGCCGGATGCGCTGACACAATTCGACTCCGTTGATGTCCGGCAGCTGGAGTTTGAGCAGCACGACATCAGCCTCGCTACAGCGGTTGAGAGCCGCTCGCCCGCGGTCGACCGCGAGGGTCTTGATTCCCTCCTCGTGCAGCGCGCATGTCAGTTCATCTCGGCAATTGAAATCGTCTTCAACGAGCAGGACTTGCACGCTTCATCCCTTCGGTATCTGCGACACTGCGCATGTTCGGTACGTTTTCGCGCCGGTTTTATGGCGCTATAAGGTGATATGGGCTGTGCGGAAGGTGCGTAGTGTGGCGGCGTGCCGCCCGGCGGCGTGCCGCCCGGCGGCGTGGCGCCCGGCCCGTTCACCGCCGCTGAGCCTCCTGCGGATGTCGGTCCGGTTCGGTATTCCTCGCGGGTGTGCCGCGGCGGGTGGTGGCCACGGCGGCGAGGATGACGGCCAGCGCGGCGAATCCAGCGGCGCCCTCAAGCGCGGCGGGCTCGCCGTGGGTGGCCGCGACGGTGACGAGGATGGCGAGGCCCACCGACCCGCCGACCTGCTGCATGGTCTGGTACACCCCCGATGCCGCGCCGGTCTCGCTGCGGTCGACGCCGCGCAAGATCGTGGCGCTCATCGGCACGTAGGAGACGCCGGCGCCGATGCCGAACAGCAGGAACGGTCCCAGCAGGCCGCCCACGTAGCCTTGCGACGCGGAGACCTGCGACAGCCACGCCATGCTGGCGGCCATCAGCGCCGGCCCGCACAGCAGCGGGATACGCGGCCCGATCTTGGCGAGAACCTTGGGCATGACGCGAGCGAAGATGAACACGGCGGTGGTCAGCGGCAGGAAGGCCATGCCGGTGCGCAGGGCGCTGTAGTGCATGGCGTTCTGGGCGAACTGGCTGACGAAGAACAGCATCGCGAACACCGCCGCCGAGATGCACAGCAACGCCAGGTAGACGGGCCCGCGCGTGCGGTCGAGCACCAGATGCAACGGCATCACCGGTGACGCCTGCCGGACCTCGACGAGCACGAACAGCGCGAGCAGCACCGCGGATCCGGCGAACAGCCCGGCCATGATCCCCGCGTTGGAGCCGCCGTCGGCGATCCAGATGAAGCAGTAGATGAGCAGGGCGAGCCCGGCCGTGGACAGCACCCCGCCGAGCACGTCCAGGCGTCCGTCATGACGTGGCGGCTCCGGGACGAATCGCGGCGCCAGCAGGGCGGCGATCAGCCCGATGGGGATGTTGATGAACAGCACCCACCGCCACGAGGCGCCCGATACCAGCACACCGCCGAGGATCAGGCCCAGCGACCCCGCACCCGCAGAGACGCCGGAGAAGATCGACAGCGCCCGGTTCCGTGCCTGACCTTCGCCGTACGTGGCGGCGATGAGGGAAAGCGTGCTCGGCGCGGCCATCGCGGCACCGACGCCCTGGACGGCGCGGGCCGCCACCAGCATGGCCGGCGTGACGGCCAGGCCGCCCGCCAGCGAGGCCGCGCTGAACACGATCAGGCCGAGCTCCATCAGGCGGCGCCTGCCGAAGATGTCGCCGGCCCGGCCGCCGAGGAGCATCAGGCCGCCGAACGTCAGTGTGTAGGCGTCGATGACCCAGGACAGGCCTGCGTGCGAGAAGCCGAGCGCCGCCTGGATCTTCGGCAGCGCGATGTTCACCACGGTGGCGTCGAGCACCACCATGAGCTGACAGGTGACGATGATGGCGATGGCGACACCGGCTCGCCGGGTCCCGGCGGTGGTGTCGCGATCTGATGCCTGGTCAACGGCGTTCATGCGACCGCCCTTCGTAGGAACTCTCGAGTACCGCTACCGCGATCCCGCTTTGTTATACCTAGCGCCGCCAACCGGTTCTCCAGCGTGATCATCACGGCCGGCCACGGCGGCCGCCACGCCGAGCGCGCTGACGGCGACCAGAGCAGCGAAAACCGGGCGATAGTTCGCGTTCAGCGCGGTGACCACGGCCAGGACCAGTGCGCCGCCGACCTGCACCAGCGACTGGTAAACGCCGGTCGCCGTCCGCGCCGCGTCCGCTGGCACGCCGGACAGCGCGTGCACATGCAGCGCGGAGAACGCGCCAACGTAGCCGAAGCCAACCAGCAGCAAGACCGGGAGGAACCCGGTCAGATACGTTCTCGGCGGGCCGGCCAGCGCGACCGCGTACCCGGCGGTGGCGACGAGCAGGCCGGCGAAGACCAGCCGCCGCGCGCCCACCGCGCGGACCAGGGACCGGGAGAACGGTGCGGCCAGCATCGGCGGGACGCTCGCGGGCAGGAAAGCCAGCGCGGTGGGCAGCGGCCGCCAGCCAAGGCCATCCTGGAGCCGGAACGTGGCGATGAGCAGCAAGCCCCAGTACGACCCGTTGAGCGCCGCCGCGGCGAGACCTGCCCGGGTCAGCGTGCCGTGCGACAGGAGCCGGAGCGGCAGCAGCGGATCCGGCACCACGCACTCCACCAGCACGAACCCGGCCAGCAGCCCGGCGGCGAGAACGACGAGGGCCATGGTGAGCTGCCAGCCGTGCTCCGGCGCGGTGGCGATCGCGTAAACCAGCAGCGCCGCGCCGCCGGCCAAGGTGAACGCGCCGCCCGCGTCGTAACGCTTGCCCGGGCCCGGCTCGGCGCGCGGGATGGCCCGCCACGCGACCGCCACGATGACCAGCGCCACCGGCGCGGGAAAAATCAACGTCCAGCGCCAGCTGATCTCCGTCAGCAACCCCGATGCGAGCAGCCCGGCGGTGAATCCGCTGGCGCCGAACGCGGCGTAGACCGCGAGCGCACGGTTGCGCGCCGCGCCTTCCGGGAACGTCCTGGCGATGATGCCCAGCCCGGTCGGCGCGGTGAGCGCGGCACAGCAGCCTCTGCCCACGCGCGAGACGATAAGCACCCCGGCGTTCGGGGCCAGCCCGCTGACCACGCACAGCGCCGCGTAGCACAGCAGCGCGACGAGATAGACGCGCCGCTGCCCCAGCTGGTCCACCACCCGGCCGCCGAACAGCAGCATGCCGCCGAACCCGAGCGCGAACCCGCTCATCAGCCACTGCGCCGTCGACAGCGGGACCCGCAGGCCCCCGCCGACTGACGGCCCCGCGATCGATGGCAGGGCGACGACCACGACCGACACTTCCAGCGCGTCGATCAGCATCGTGGCGGACAGGACGAGCAGCAGCGCCCGGGGGTTGCGCATGGCGGATCAACCCAGCAGCGTGCCGCCGCTGGCGTCGATGAACGCGCCGGTCACCCACCGCGCGTCGGGGGAGGCGAGGAACGCGACGACGTCGGCGACGTCGCCGGGCTCGCCGACCCGGCCGAACGTCGACAGCTGCGCCATCTGCTCCTTGACCTCGGGGATGTCGAACATCGGGCTGCCGTTGTTGGTGATGCCGGGTGCCACGCTGTTGACGGTGATGCCGCGCGGCCCCAGATGCCGGGCGTAGTGCAGGGCGATCTGCTCCACGGCGCCCTTCGTCATCGAGTAGGCGATCTCGTCGGGGTTGGCGAACCGGGTGAGCCCGGAGCTGATGTTGATGATGCGCCCGCCGTCGGGCATGATCTCCAGCGCCCGCTGGACGATGAACAGCGGCGCTTTGGCGTTGACCGCGACCAGGCGGTCGAACACGTCCGGGGTCAGCTCGTCCGGCTTGACGCCGCCCATGATGCCCGCGTTGTTCACGACGATGTCCAGCCGGACCTCGCCGAGATGCTCCCGCAGCCCCGCCGTGAGGCCCTGGAACAGCGTGTCGACGTCGCCGGGGACCCCCAGCTCGGCCTGGACGGCGAAGGCCCGGCCGCCGGCGGCGGCGATGTTCTTCACCGTCAGCTCGGCCGCCTCCCTGTTGGCCGCGTAGTGGACCGCGACGACCGCGCCGTCGCGGGCCAGGCGTTCCGCCGTGGCCCGGCCGATTCCCCGGCTCGAGCCGGTGACAAGGGCGCTCTTACCCGCTAGTTTGCCGCTCATAATTTCCGTTCTCCCTTCCCCGGGCGCGCCGAACCACCGGTACAGCGCGTCCCGCAGCTCTCCGTGCGAGCCATTTATCCAAACGACATGGCCATCAGGCCGCAGCAGCGCCGCATCGGACGTGCGTGCCAGATGGTCATCGGTCAGCTCCGCTGACATCACGTCCACTCGATCCGCCCAGCCCGCGACGACGTCGCGGATCGCGCCGGACGCCGCGGCTCCCGCGCCGTGCACCAGCACGCCGCGCGCGGTGTGCGGCTGGTAGCCCGGCAGCCGGGCGCCGAGCAGCGGATGCTCACCGGGGCCGACCGGGTAACGGACGTCGATCCCGCTCAGCATCGACGCGAGGTGGCGGTGCCCGGACTCGATGCCGAGCAGCTCGGTGCAGACCTGCCGCACCGCATCGGAGCGATGATCGCCGAGCAGCACGAGCTTCTGGGCCTCGACGCTGGTGAGCACCCGCTCACCCGCCGCGTGCCGCTCGTCGTGATAGGTGCCGAGCAGGCCGGGCGGTGCCCAGCCACGAACCTCGGCGCCCAGCTTCCAGCCCAGGTTGACGGCATCGGCGAGGCCGATGTTCAGCGCCTGGCCGCCCACCGGCATCATTGCGTGCGCCGCGTCGCCCGCCAGCAGCACGCGGCCGCGCCGGTACTGGGTGACCTGCCGGCAGGTATCGCCGAACGCGTCCGCCCAGATCAGCTCCGCGCCGCTGAGATCCTCACCGGTGATCTCCGCCCACGTCGCGACGATCTCCGCGAAGGCCGGCGCTTCGGTGCGGGTGACCGCCGGCTTGCCGTAGACGTGCATCATCACCCGGGTTACGTCCCCACGGGTCGCCGCGATGGCCAGGCCGCGCTCCAGGCGCTCGAACCGCCGGTCGGGGATGTCCACCCCGGACACGTCGGCGCGCAGCAGCTCCATCGTGGCGTCGTGCCCCGCGAACTCGAACCCGGCCAGCCGCCGGACCGTGCTGTCCTCGCCGTCGCAGCCGACCAGGTACGCGGCGCTGAACCGGGCCGGGCCGGCGTGCACCTCGACCCCGCTCTCGCTCACGTCCAGGTCATGCACCTGGTGACCGCGCAGCACGCGCGCGCCCAGGCCGGTGGCCCACCGCTGGAGCGCCGCCTCGGTACGGTACTGCGGGATCTTCCAGTTGCCCGCGTAGCGGCTGTCGACGTCGTCCATCCGCAGCGGCAGTCCGCCGAAGTGCCCGCGGTCCTCCCGTTCCGGCGCGTCCATGACGGCAAGCACGCCGCGCTGCTCGAAGATCTCCATGGTCCGGGCGCTGAGCTGGGAGGCCCGCGACTCGTCCATGGGTTCGGCCAGCTTTTCCAGCACGATGACGGTGGCTCCGGCGAGCCGCAGTTCCCCGGCGAGCATCAGGCCGACGGGACCGGCACCGACGACGATGACGTCGGCGTCCATGACGGTGTCATTCATTACGGCGCCCCCTCGGCGTACTGCTTGGCTTGCCGCAGCGTGGTCATGCTGTTGTTGCTCAGCGCGTCGTGGATGAAGGAACGGGCATCGGCGATGGTGGCGCCCGCGTCCAGGACGCTGACGATGTTCGTCTCGTTGATCGCCACGGTGTGGCTCGACGACACCGTGACCCCGTCGTCGTTCTCGCTGATCAGCCACTCCCCCGTGTGCAACGTCATCAGCGCGGGGACCTTGATCTGCTTGTAGACGATCTTGTGGTGCGGGAACGTCACCCGGACCGACTCGGTGGTGTGCACCGATCCGTCCTTGGTCTTGGTGTCCATCTCCAGCAGCTGGAGTCCCGGCGTGTCCTCACGCAGCCTCACGCGGCTGACGTGCGGCAGCCGCTCGGTCCACAGCTGCGCGTCGTTGATGAAGTCGTAGACGTCTTTGGCGCTGCCGCGGACGTCCACGCTGTCGGTGAAGCTCATCAGCAGCCCGGCGGAATCGGCGGCCAGCTCGGCGCCGGCCTTGAGCGCACCCAGCTCGGCGCGGCTGTTCCGGTCGACGGCGCCCTCGATCCAGGCGAGGTGATCCGGGTCGTCGTCGACCGCCCGGTAGTCGTGCAGGAGGCGGACCCGCGACGCACCGTCCGAATCCGGCTCGATGATCCAGGTACCGCCCATCGCGCCGACCGGCGGCTGCGACTTCTCCTGCCGGAACCCGACACGGTGCCCGTCCGGGTCCAGCTCGCGCCGCGACGTCCAGGTCTTGGCCTCGCCGTTCGCGGTGGCCCAGATCTGGATGCGTTCGGAGTTGTCGTGCCGCTCCAGGCATTCGACGTGAACCGTCGGCGGGAAGAGCCGCGGCCAGTTCTCCACGTCCGCGATGTACCGGTACAGTTCCGCGGCCGGCGCGCGGACGCTCACCTCGTGTTCTACTTCACGGGTCAGTGTCATGATCTCTCCTAGAAATTGCCCAGGCCGCCGCACACGTTGAGCGCCTGCGCGGTCACCGGAGCGGCGATGTCGGAGGCCAGGTACGTGACCATGCCCGCCACCTCGTCGGGGCTTGAATAGCGGCCGAGCGGGATCTTGGCCTGGAAGCGCTCCAGGATGTCCTCCTCCGAGGTGTCCCACGCGGCGGCGTAGCCCTGTCGCACCCGCTGCGCCATCGGCGTCTCCACGTAGCCGGGGCACACCGCGTTGACGGTGATGCCGGTCTTGGCGAGTTCTTTGCCGAGCGCCTTGGTGAAGCCGACCACCCCGTGCTTGGAAGCGGAGTACGGCGCGCCAAGCTCGACGCCCTGCTTGCCGGCCGTCGACGCGATGTTGATGATCCGGCCCCAGGTCGCCTCGCGCATTCCGCCGGTGTTGAGTACCTCGCGGGTCATCAGGAAGACGCTGTTGAGATTGGTGTCCATGACCTCGAACCACAGGTCGTTCGGAATATCCGCGGTAACCCCGCCGCCGCTTCGGCCGGCGTTGTTCACCAGGATGTCCACCGGCCCGCACGTGTCGCGGACCTCAGCCACGAACGCGCGGATCTGGTCGTGCGAGGTGACGTCGCACGCCGCGCCCCGCACGTCGAGTCCGTCCTCGCGGAGCTGCTTGACGGTCTGGTCGACGTGGCCGCCGTCGCGGGCGCAGATCATCACCCGGTGGCCCTGGCTGGCCAGGGCGCTGGTGGTGGCGAGGCCGATTCCGCTGGTCGCGCCCGTGACGACGGCTACCCGTCCGGTCTGCTGTGTCATGTCGTTTCCTCCTTGCTGCTTGTCAGCCGGCCGACGATGGTCGTGTCGTGCTCTCCCGCGGCGAAGCGCGGATCGCTCAGCACCCGGCGCAGGAAGCCGATCGTGGTGCTCACGCCGCGCCCGCGGATCTGGAACTCCTCCAGCGCGCGGTCCATCCGGCTCAGCGCCGCCGGCCTGGTCGGTGCCCAGACGATGAGCTTGGCCAGCAGCGAGTCGTACGAGGCCGGCACCGTGTACCCCGGATACGCGTGGGTGTCGACCCTGGTGAACGGGCCACCGGGCGGCCAGAACTCGTCGAGTACGCCGGGCGCGGGCGCGAAGTCCCGGTCCGGGTTCTCCGCGTTGATGCGGCATTCCATGGCGGCGCCGTGCCGTACGACGTCCTGCTGACCCACGCTGAGCGGGTGGCCGGCCGCGATGCGCAGCTGCTCCTGCACCAGGTCCATGCGGGTGACGAGCTCGGTGACCGGATGCTCCACCTGGATCCGGCAGTTGACCTCCATGAAGGAGAACTGGCCGTCGGGGGCGAGCAGGAACTCGAACGTGCCGGCGCCGACATATCCGGCGGCGAGCGCGCCGCGCACCGCGAGGTCGCCGACCTCGTCGATCTTCTCCCGGCTCAGGTTCGGGGCCGGGCTCTCCTCGATCAGCTTCTGCTGCCGGCGCTGTACCGTGCAGTCGCGTTCACCGAGATGGATGGCGTGGCCGTGGTCGTCGGCGAGCACCTGGATCTCGACGTGCCGGGCCGCCGGGAGGTAACGCTCCACGTAGACCCGGGAATCGCCGAACAGTGCCTGCGCCTGGGCGCGCGTCCGCTGGTAGGCCGCGCCGAAGCCGGCCGCCTCGTGCACGATCGACATACCACGGCCGCCGCCGCCCGCCGCCGCCTTGATGATGACCGGATAGCCGATCTCGCTGGCCACGTGTTCGGCTTCGGCAACGGTGTGCAGCGGGTACAGGCTGCCCGGCAGCATGGGCAGGCCGACTTCGGCCATGAGCTGGCGCGCCGCCGTCTTGTCGCCGAGCCGCGCGATCACGTCGGCGGGCGGCCCGATGTAGTTGAGTCCGTTGTCCCGGCAGACCTCCGCCAGGTCGGGGTCTTCGGACAGGAAGCCGTAGCCGGGATGCACCGCGTCCGCGCCGCTGCGCAGCGCGGCCTCGACGATGGCTGGGATGCTGAGGTAGCTTCGCTTGGCCGGGGCGGGGCCGATCTGCACCGCCTCGTCGGCGTACTGCACCACCGCCGAGTCGCGGTCCTCGGTCGAGTGGACGGCCACCGTGGCGATGTCCAGTTCCCGGCAGGCCCGGGCAACCCGGAGCGCGATCTCGCCGCGGTTGGCGATCAGTACCTTCTGGAACAGGCTCATGCCGCGTCCTCCGGTTCGAGGGCGAACAGCCGCTCCCCGTACTCGACCGGCTCCCCGTTGTCCTTGAGCACCGTGACGATCCGGCCCGGCTGTTCGGCCTCCACCGGGATCATCAGCTTCATCGCCTCGACGATCGCGACCTGCTGGCCGGCCGAGACGGTGTCGCCCTCGGCGACGAACGGGTCGGCGCCGGGTTCCGGTGCCCGGTAGAAGACGCCGACCGCCGGAGCGGTCACATGCGGCCCGTCGGGTGCCGCGGCCGCTTCGGCGCCCTGCGCGGCGGGTTCGGCGGGATCATTACCCGCGGGCGCAACAGGTTGCGCCGCCTGGCCCGCGTGGGCCCATTCGACGTCGACGCTCACCCCGCCGGCCTGCACCCGCAGTGCGCGCGGCTGGGGAACCTCTTCCAGCAGGCGGATCGCCTCACCGCGCACCTGCTCTAGCACCTCACCGACCTGACCTTGGTCGGCTGGCTCGGTCTGTTCCGGCTCGGGTACCGCTGGCTCAGGCGTGTCCGGCGAATTCCTTGTCATCGGTCCTTCCTTCTATGGTCGATATCCCGAACGACCTGAATCGGGCCCGCCGCTGAGCGACGAGCGTCGCGGCATCGATCCGTCGCAGCCGGGTCAAACTGGACGAAAGTGCGGCCCGCACCCGCGATGCGGCGTCGTGCGGATCGGCCTGACTGCCCCCGTCGGGCTCGGTGATGACTCCGTCCACCACGCCCAGGCGCAGCAGTTCCCTGGCACCGACCCGGAGGGCGGCGGCCGCGACCGGAGCCTTGCCCGAGTCGTGCCACAGGATCGAGGCGCAGCCCTCGGGGCTGATCACGGAGTACGTTCCGTTCGAGCAGATGAGCACCTCGTTGGCGACGGCAAGCGCAAGCGCGCCGCCGCTGCCGCCCTCGCCGGTGATCGCGCACACGACGGGCACGGGCAGGCTGGCCATCAGGCGGATGTTCTCCGCGATCGCGATGGCCTGGCCCTGCTCTTCGGCCTCGATGCCCGGGTAGGCGCCGGGCGTGTCGACCAGCGTGATGACGGGCAACTTCAGCTTCGCCGCGATACGCATCAGGCGCGCGGCCTTCCGGTATCCGCTCGGCGTGGCCATCCCGTAGTTGCGGGCGGCCCGCTCCGCGATCGTCGCGCCCTTCTGGTGTCCGATCGCGATCACCGGCATTCCGTCCAGCCTGGCCAGGCCGCCCACTATCGCCGGGCAGTCCCCGCCCGCCCGGTCGCCGTGCAGTTCCTCGAACTCGTCGAAGGCGGTACCGAACAGCTCCTGCGTCGTGGGGCGGCCGAGCTCCCTGGCCAGCTGCACCGTCTGCCACATATCGGCCTCGGGCAACCGCAGGTGATCGCGCTCGACGATCCCGGCGTCCGCCGCTTCTCCTTCCTCGGACGTCTCGGTACCCGCGCCGGATCCGATGCTCAGCAGCCTGGCCAGGGTCCGGCGTAGCTCTGCACGCGGTTTGACCGCATCGATCAGGCCGTGTTCCAGCAGCGATTCGGCCGTCTGGAAGCCGGACGGCAGCACCTGCCTGATCGTCTGCTCGATCACGCGGGGTCCCGCGAACCCCAGACGCGCGCCCGGCTCGGCCACGATGACGTCGCAGAGCGTCGCGTAGGACGCGGCGACCCCGCCGTATGTCGGGTCGGTGACCAGCGAGATCGTGAGTATCCCGGCCTCGTCGAGCCGGCCGAGCGCCGCGCTGGTCTTGGCCATCTGCATCAGCGAGATGACCCCTTCCTGCATCCTGGCGCCGCCCGACGCGGACACGATCAGCAACGGCGTCCGCAGGTCCAGCGCCACCTCGGCGGCCCTGGTGATCAGCTCGCCGACGGCGCCGCCCAGGCTCCCGCCGAGGAAGCGGAAATCCATGACGGCGGCGATGACCGGATTGCCGTCGATGGTGCCGTGCACCACCAGGACGCCCTCGTCGAGCCCGGTCTGCTGCCGGGCGGCACGCAACCGCTCCGGGTACGGCTTGGTGTCCGCGAACTCCAGCACGTCCACGCTGGGCACGCGGTCATCGATGGCCGTCGCCTGCCCGTCGTCGAAGAGCTGCGCGATGCGCTCGGCGGCGGTGAGCCGGTGGTGGCTTCCGCACTCGCGGCACACGTGCAGGTTCTGGACGAGACGCTTGCGATACAGCAGTTCCCCGCAGTCGGGGCACATCACCCAGTCGGCCATAGCGGTGATTCCTTTCGCCCCTCGGCTAACTTCCCGCTGAGTGCGCGCTGTTGGCCAGTTCGAGCAGCTCACGCGGGGTCTTGGCGGAGGTCGCGGCGTCGTCGTCGAGCTCGATGCCGTGATCGCGCTCCAGCCGTGCCGCGGTCTCCAGCAGGGCGAGCGAGTCGTACCCGAGCTCGTCGAAGTCGACGTCCATTACCTCGTTGTTCAATTCGGTGTGCTCGTCCGCGCCCGCGCTTTCCAGCAGCGCCCGGGCCAGGACGTCCAGCGTGATCTCCTGGTTACTCATGGCTTGCTCCCTTCCGTGTCCCTTCCGTGGAGTCGTCGGTTGTGCCCTCGGCCGTGACGACCATCGCCGAGTTGAAGCCGCCGTACCCGCGCGCGATCACCAGCGCCGCGCCAGCGGCTGCCGGCGGCGCGGGCCGCGGCGGGCCGGTGACCACATCGAGGCGGTAGCCGGCGGCGGGCGACACGTTCGTGGTCGGCGGGATCACGTGGTCCCGCAGCGACAGCAGAGCCGCCGCCAGGTCCAGCGATGCGCCGCCGGAATACAGCCGGCCGGTCATGGTCTTGGGTGCGGTCACCGGCACGCCGTAGGGCCCGAACACGGCCGTGATCGCCGCGGCCTCGGCGGCGTCCAGCTCGGGGATCGCGGCCGCGTCGGCGAAGACGACGTCGATGCCGGAGGCCGGCACACCCGCGTCCGCCAGCGCCAGCTCGATCGCCCGCCGCAGCGCGGGCTCGCGTCCGCTGCCCCCCGCGTGGTCACCGGGACCGCCCGGCCTGGGGTCGAAGGTCGCGGCGTAGCCGGCGATGGTGCCGTAGACGGATGCTCCGCGCGCCGCGGCCGCGTCGGCGTCCTCGAGGACCAGCAGCGCGCCGCCTTCCCCGGGGACATGCCCGGACGCCGCCGGGTCGAACGGCAGGTAGGCGCGGTCCGGGTCGGCGCTGTGGCTCAGCCGGCCGCTGGCGAGCTGCGCGGCCCAGCCCCACGGGCAGATGCTCCCGTCTATCCCGCCGGAGAGGATCAGCTTGGTGCCCTTGCGGATCTGCCTGCGGGCTTGGGCCACCGCGTCCAGGCCGCCGGCCTGGTCGCTCACCAGCACCCCGCTCGGCCCGCGCATGCCGTTCCTGATCGAGATCTGACCGGTGTTGACCGCGTAGAACCAGGCGAACGACTGGTAAGCGCTCACGTACTTGCTGCCCTTGCTCCACAACCGCCGCAGCTCGTTCTGGCCGAATTCGAAGCCGCCCGACGAGCTGGCGGTCATCACGCCCATGTCGAACTCGCCGTACCCCGCCGTTTCCACGCGGGCATCGGCCATCGCCCAGTCGGCGGCCACCAGGGCCAGCCGGGTCATGTGATCGGTCTGCGGCAGCAGCCGGTTGGGCAGGTGGTCATCGGCGACGAAGCCCGGCACCTCCCCGGCCAGCCTGGCCGGGTACGGCGAGGCATCGAACCTGGTGACGGGGCCTATGCCGCCGCATCCCTCGAGCGTCGCGGTCCAGTACTCCTCGGTGCCCAGGCCATTGGGGGCGGTCACCCCCAGACCGGTCACCACAGCGGTTTCGGACATGGTCAGGCCGCCTTCTCGGGTTTGGTGAGCACCATCGCGCTCTGGAATCCGCCGAACCCGCTGCCCACGGTGAGCACGGTGTCGGTGCGCTGCGGACGGGCGACGAGCGGCACGTAGTCCAGATCGCATTCGGGATCCGGCGTGTGCAGGTTCGCCGTCGGCGGTACCACGTTGTTCTCCATGGCGAGCACCGAGGCCGCGATCTCGATCGAACCGATCGCGCCGAGCGAGTGACCGATCATGGACTTGATCGAGCTCACTGGTATCCGTCGCGCCTGCTCACCCAGACTGCGCTTGAACGCGGCCGTCTCGTGCCTGTCGTTCTGCTTGGTCCCGGAGCCGTGTGCGTTGATGTAGTCGATGTCCGTCGCGGCCACGCCGGCCTCGGCCATGGCCACGCGGATCGCCTCGGCCATTTCCCGTCCGTCGGGCCGCAGACCCGTCATGTGGAAGGCATTGCAGCGGTTGCCGAAGCCGGCGATCTCCGCATACACATGCGCTCCGCGCGCCTTCGCCGACTCGAGTTCCTCGAGCACGAACATGGCCGCGCCCTCGCCGAGAACGAAGCCGTTCCGGCTCAGGTCGAAGGGCCGGGATGCGTGCTCCGGGTCGTCGTTCCGCGGCGTCGTCGCCTTGATCGCGTCGAAGCAGGCCAGCGTGATCGGTGAGATCGGCGCGTCGCTGGCGCCGGCCATCATGGCATCGGCCGCGCCGTCGCGGATCAGCTCGCACGCGTAGCCCACCGAGTCGAGGCCGGAGGTGCATCCCGTGGACACCACGGTGGCCGGCCCCTCGGCGCCGAACTCCCACGCGACCTCGGCCGCGAAGCTGCTCGGCACGAAGTAGTCGTAGAGCTGCGGCACCGCGTACCGGTGGTCCACCAGCTCGAGCCGGCCGTCGTCGCTGACCACGCGGTACTCCTCCTCAAGGCCCATGGTCGCGCCGACCGCGCTGCCGAGGCTGACCCCGATCCTGGCCGGGTCGAGATCCGCGAACTCCAGCCCGCTGTCCTGGGCCGCCTCCCTGGCGCTGACCACGGCGAGCTGCGCAGCCCGGTCCATGCGGCGTACCTGCTGCTGGCTAAGGCCATGGGCCTCGGGGTCGAAGTCGATCTCAGCCGCGACCCGCGAGCGGAACGGCGCGGGATCGAAGAAGCTGACCGTCCTGGTCGCCGTCCGCCCCTCGCTCAGCAGGGCCCAGAAGTTTTTGACGCCCACGCCGCCGGGTGTGGCGGTACCTATTCCGGTGATAACAACTCGGCGATTCACTGGAAGACCTCATCCGTTTTCTGGCCAGTGGTAGAAGCGCGTGGCCATGGCGTCCGCCGGTGACCGCCACGTCTGCGGGTCGTAGGCCTCGATGAACTGCTTCAGTTTCGCGCTGACGTCGACGAACAATGGGTGCGACTTCGCCCCCTCGATGCGCTCCCGGCCGCCTTCGCTGTCCGTGTCCGCGGCGTCGAAGTCCTGGAGATGGAAATACAGGCCGCGGTATGCGAAGAGCTCACGCCGACGCGTCCCCATGAGCTCCGGCATTTCCGTTTGATCGAATTCGGTGAATACCTTCGCTACGTCATCAGCGTTCTCTGGCGCCATGCGCGCCACGATGAGCGTGCTGTGCATCTGGGTGCTCCTCTCAGCCATTGCCGAACCAGCGGCGCAGTGCCGCCTCGGGTGAACCGCCGCCGGGCCTGGCCCACGCCACATGCCCGTCGGGGCGGATGAGCACGGCCGTCGTCCCGGCCAGGCCGCTCTGCTCGCTGACCGCATGCGGTATGCCGGTGACGATGTCCACCCGGTCGGCCCAGCCCGCCGCCGCGCGCCGCAGTCCGGCGTCATCGGTGAAGTCGAGCAGGACGCCGCGGCCGGAGTGCAGCAGTTCCATGCTGCTGGTCTTGCCGGAGTCGGTGATCAGCTCCTGGCGCGGCATCCGCATGCCGAGCAGCGGGTGGTCGCCGTCGGCGACGTCGTACTTGATCTCCAGTCCGCTCACCATCCCCACCAGGTGACGGCTGACTTCCGGGTAGGCGATCAGTTCCGTCAGCACGTCGCGCAGCGGCTGAACCTCCAGGCCGCTGAGGAACAGCAGGCCCTGTGCCTTCGTGTTCATCAGCAGCCTCGCCGCGACCGGATGCCGCTCGCTGTGGTAGCTATCGAGCAGACCGGGCGGCGCCCAGCCGCGAACCGTGGCGGCCAGCTTCCAGCCGAGGTTCATGGCGTCCTGGATGCCGGTGTTCATGCCCTGTCCGCCGGCCGGCAGGTGGATGTGCGCGGCGTCGCCCGCGAGCAGGACCCTGCCCCGGCGGTACTCGGTCGCCTGGCGGGCGGCATCGCCGAACGCGGTGCACCAGATGGGGGTGGCCGCGCTGATGTCCTGGCCGGTCAGCCGTTCCCAGCCGGCGGCGATCTCCGGATACTCCGGCGGTGCTTCGCGCCGTTGCGGCGGGTTCCCCTTCTCGCACACCACGATGCGCATGACGCCATCACCGAGCGGGCCCGCCATCACCATCCCGTTGGGCCGCGCCTCGCCGATCATGCGCTTGCGGATGTCGACACCCTTCACATCGGCGATGAACATCTCCAGGGTGGCGGCGGTGCCGGGGAATTCGAATCCGGCCGCCTTGCGCACCGTGCTCCGGCCACCGTCGCAGCCGACCAGGTAGCCGCAGCGAAGGCGCTGCTCGCCTGCCGGTGTCCGCACGGTGACCTCGACGCTGTCGCCGTCATCGGTCAGGCTGGTCAGTTCGTGCTCGCGCCGGATATCGACGCCGAGGTCGCGGCACCACTCGGTGAGCATCTCCTCGGTACGCGCCTGGGGGATCCCTTTCCCGCCGAGGTGCGCTCCTTCGAGGATGCCGAAGTCGATCGGCAGCCCGCCGAAATGTCCTTCATTGCTTATCTCGATGTCCGGCAGTCGCGACAGCAGGCCGCGCTGGTCGAAGATCTCCATGGTCCGGCCCGTGAAGCCCAGACCGCGCGATTGCCCGGTTGGCTCGGCCAGACGGTCGAGGACGATCGGCTCCACGCCGGCCAGCCGCAGCTCCGCGGCAAGTGTGAGGCCAGCAGGACCAGCACCCGCGATAATGACAGCGGTGTCCATAAAAATCCTCTCACCGAAAGATGGCCGCATAGCTGCGGAATTCGGTCTACGACAATCCATATCACCCGTATTGGACGTTTTAGTCAAACTCAAGCCGTCATTTATCTGCAAATCTCTGTAAGATAAATGTAAAAAGCGCAGAATGGCACCCTAATTTAGATCGCCAGAACGGGTTTGCCCGGCCGCGGGTATGGGAGTTGACACAGGGTAAGCATCCGCCGACGATCCCCGAGGAGTTCGCGTGCGTCCGTTGTGCGCGCTGAGCGCAGGTTGCGACCTCCGGCGGTATGCCCGCCAGCTGTCCGGCATCTGGGACGAGTCGATGGCGGGCAGACGGCCGCGTGGCCGGCCGAGACCGGTGATCGCCGACTCCTGGCGGCGGGCACGGCGCGGCGGGCTCGACCCCTGGGCTGAACCCGAGGTGCCGCGCGCCGATCCGGACGACATCGAGCGCCGACGCAAGCTGACACCGCTGGGCGACGTGCTGGAACTGCTGAGTCTGGGCCTGGCCTCCTGCGCCGATGCGGCCGTGCATGTCATGACGATCGTCGACGACGAGGGACATGTGCTGTGGCGGGAAGGGAGTCCCGCGGTGCGACGGCGCGCCGACAGGGCCGGCCTCGTCGTGGGATCGGTGTTGCGCGAGACCACCGTCGGCACAACCGGAGTGGGCACGGCATTGGCCGTCCAGCGTCCGCTCCAGGTGTTCGCCGCCGAGCATTTCGTCCGCACGCTCCACCCGTGGGTATGTACCGCGGCTCCCGTCCGCGATCCCGTTGACGGGCGCCTGCTCGGCGTCCTCGACGTCAGCGGCCCGGCCGCCACGGCCCATCCCAACACGCTCGCGCTGGTCTGCTCGATGGCGAAACATGCCGAGGCGGCGCTGCGGTCGGCTCATCGCGATGCCGTCGAGCAGCTCCGCCAGGTCGCGGCGCCCCTGCTCGCCCGCATCGGCCAGCCGGCCATCGTCGCCGACCGGAACGGCTGGGTAGCCGCGGCGACCGGGGTGCTCCCGCCCGAGCGGGTCCTGCTCCCCGAGGCGCCACGGGCCGGCCTGGCGCACGTCGCGCCGGTGGGCTTGTGCCAGCTCGAGCCGTTGTACGACGGCTGGCTCATCCGGCTCGGGCGCGACGAGCCCGACGATCCCACCACCGTCCGGCTCGATCTGCGCGCGGCGCCGCCCCTCCTGCTGGCCAGCACGCCGAGCGGGACATGGCGGTATGTGCTGAGCCCGCGCCAGGCCGAGGTCCTGTTCCTGCTCGCCCGGTCCCCGGGCGGCTATTCGGCCGCGGAACTGTCGGCGGAGCTCTACGGCGACACCGGTCATGCGGTGGCGATCCGCTCCCAGCTGTCCCGGCTGCGGGCTCGCCTGGGCAGCCTGATCAGCCATCGTCCGTATCGCTTTCACCCCTCACTTGAGGTCAGCTGCGACCTGCCGGACGACCCAGCCGACCTGCTCCCCGCCGCCACCGCCGGCCCGGTGCGTGAGCTACGTCGCAACGGCTTGCAACCCTTGGCTGGAGCCTGATCCAGCGCGCATCCTGGGAGCTACGCAACATCTGCTGATGCCTGGAGCGACGTGGACGTACTGGTAATCGGAACAGACACGCACGGCGCCGGCTCGCTCGCGCGGGACCTGCGCCGCAACGGCTACCACGTGACGCGGGCCCAGACGGGAGCCGCGGCGCTGAGCATGCACGGCGGGGCCGACCTGGTGCTGCTGAACCTCGAACTTCCCGACATCGACGGCCTCGCGGTGTGCCGCGCGGTCAGAGACGATTCCGACGTGCCGGTCATCTCCGTGACCGGACGCGACGAGGAGGTCGACCGGGTCCTCGCCCTCCAAGCGGGGTCGGATGACTGCCTGGTCAAGCCCTTCGGGCTCCGTGAGCTGCTGGCCCGTATCGATGCCATCATGCGCCGGGTCCGCCCCCGCCGGCCGGGCCCGCGGCGCTTCGGCCACGGCCCGCTGACCCTGGATCCGGGCAGCCGGGAGGTGCGGCTCGACGGGCAGCCCGTCACCCTCACCCGCAAGGAATTCGACCTGCTGCATCTGCTTGTCGCGCAGCCCTCGACGGTCATCTCCCGCAAGGACCTGATGTCCAAGGTATGGGGTTACGCCTGGCCCCAGCCCAGCCGGACCGTCGACATGCACGTCAGCAGCCTGCGCAAGAAGCTCGGTGATCCCTCCTGGATCATCACCGTGCACGGCGTCGGCTTCCGCCTCGGCACCGCCCCTTCGTAGTCCCGGGTTACTGCCGCGGCAGGTATTCGGGGTTACGCGGCCTTCGGTGCGAACTCTCCCGCGGGACGGCGGTCCAGGTCATCTCCAGCGCGACCCCGGCGTCGGCGAGCAGGTTGCGCACCGGGCTGCGTCGTTCGGTGATCCGGACCACATCCGGCAGCCACGCGTCCGGCTCGGCATGAAGCACCCGAGCCTGCACGCGCACGTTCTGGAAGTGCGGCCGCACGCCGGGCTCCCCGGCCGCGCCGCGCGGGTCCTGGGTGAACACGGCCTCGAAGTCGATGCCGTCATAGCCGAAGCCCAGCTCGCGAGCCGCGGCGGCGAAGGTGGCACCGGCGCATCCGCACAATGCCGCGATGACGTTCTCCAGCGGCGTTGGTGCCGTCCGGGAGCCGCCGTGGTCAGGCGTCTCGTCGAGGACCACGCCGAGACCGTCGCGGGTGCGGATCACCGTACGCATCCCACCCTCGCTGCGTGCCACCAGCGTCCGGACATGCGGTGCCGGGCGGTCCGCGGCCGCGGCCTGCTCAGAGTGCTGCCTGCTCATCGACGTGTCGAGGAGGCGGCCGGCGACCGGTATCTCCTCGTCGGGAATGACGATCGCCGCCATCGCGGCGACGATCAGGCCGAACAGCAGGTGCGCGGACGCGAACAGCCATGGCGTGACGACCCGAGCCGCCGCCGGGTCAGCAGCACGCCAGATGCCGTACTGCATGACCGCCCACAGCACGGAGCCGAACAGCGCTCCCGCCGCGATCACCAGGGACCGCGGCGCCGGCAGCCGCCACGCCGCAGCGGCGATGAGCACACCGAACAGCATCGACATCAGCAGGTGCACGACCAGGCCGATGACCACCGCCAGCACGTTGAACTGCGGGCCGAGCGGGGCGGCCCGCCAGAAAGTATTCGCGATCAAGTTCAGCAACGTCCAGAACCCGGTGCCGGTCAGCCACAAGATCGATGTCAGCCAGATGGCCATCACCAAGCCGCCCAGGATTCCGCCGCCCACGCCAGCTCGTATCGCCGCCTTGTTCATGCCAGCCTCCTCGGCCGCCAAGACTCTCGCGCGTTCCCCCCCAGCCACAGACGACCGGGCGCGCAGCAACGATAACAGGAAGCGGACAATTCGTACGCAAAAGTAATCAATGTGGTATGGGCGCCGCGGCGCGTGCTCTGTCGCTGTACTGTTCTGGCGAGTGCCAGGGACCTTAGCAACAGGGAGAAGAACCCGCTCATGACAGCAACGCTCCAGCAGACCCTGCTCGCGCCGCACACGCAGCCACTCGTGATCGCCGACTGCCAGACGCTGATCGAGCAGGAGTTGTCGGGCATGTCCGGGGTCTCCGGAGCCGCGGTCAAGCTCGCTTACAAGACCGTGAACAAGTTCTCCCCCGGTCACGTCCGCTACATGGTCGAGGTCCTGCTGCCGCAGATGACAAACGAACTCGAGCCGTACTGGGCGCAGTTCACCGCCTCCGGCGGCCCAGAGTTCGGCGACTACCTCGTGCAGCACGGCGATGCGGTCACCGAGGCGCTGCTTTCGGTGACCGACGCGCGCGGAGCCGCCTCCAACCGGCCGGTCATCACCAAGGCATACGGCGCGGTCCGCGACAAGGCGGCGCGGCACGTGACCGCCGCTCTCCCCCGCGTCGGCGCCCTGGTACAGAAGCACGCCGCCTGACCCGCCGTCGGCTTATCCCGCCGTCGGCGCGTCCGGGGGTGCTGCCGCGGCGGCTGGGTCCGTTTCCAGCACCGCAAGGTCGCGTACCGCGTAGCGGCGGTGTTCGCACTCCTCTTTCATGACCACGCCCAGGCAACGGCCGACCGAACGCGCTTCCTCCGGGTATCCGGGCGCGGGCAGCCGCGGGCAGATCCGGTCCAGGTCGTCATCGGTGAGTGTGTCGAGGATGCCGCGCACCATCGTCATGCGGGTGCCGCGTGCTTCCAGCACCTGTGTCAGCGACGGGCGCGCGTCGAGATCGACGCCGAGCGCCGCGGCGTCCGCGGGCGTAAAGCCGGGCTGCGGGAGGCCGAGCGGGTGGTACGGCGCCGGCTTATCGAGAATCATGTAGCCGGCCCACCTGTCGGTGGCGAAGACGAGATGGCGCAGCGTCTCTACGAAAGACCATTCGTCGTCGACCCGCTGGTGCAGGGCAGGTCCAGGTAGTTGCCGTGCGCGGGCGACGGTCCCGGCCCAGAGGCGCTCCACCGTGTCCCACATTGCGCGGTAGTCGTCGGCTGTCCGCATCTGTCTCAGCTGTACGCGTTCTGGGTGGCGCCGATCGAGTTCGCCCGCCACGAATGCCGTGACGTCGACGTCGTTGACGACGAGGTTGCCGACGAGCCCGGACAAGCTGACGTCAACGAGCCACGAGTCCGTGATCTTGACCCGGCGCAGGTCGCAGTCCCGGAAGGTCGCGCCGGTGAAGTCGGCACCAGTGAAGCTGGCACCGGTGAAGCTGGCACCGGGAAATGTTCCGGTGCCCTCGTCGTCGGCGGCCACCGCGTTATTGTCCCCGGCCGGTTTGGCAGGAAAACCGGTTGAGGCCATGTTCCGCGCCGCAGTAGATTGCCTGCGGCCTTGCCGCAGTGCGAACAGCAGTGAGAACAGAGGACAGAACCGCGTGACCCCGCCTGCTCTTTAGACCTGACACCTTCCGCTCACGTTAAGCCGACGGTCCCGTCGGCTCTGCCGGGCTGCCTGTCCGCGCCCCGGTCATACGGCGTTTGAGGCCGCGCGTAATCGGCCTCGTGTCAGGTCTAGAGAGATCATGTCTGCACAACCTCATACCGTGCTGCCCTGGGTCATTCGCCGGACCAGGCTGCCCCTCCTGTCGCTGCGGTGCGTGGACTGCCGATCGGATTCGGCCACCACTGGCCAAGGTGCGTTCCGTGTCAACGCCAACGGCCGGCTGCTGGATGTGTGGCTGCTGGTCCGCTGCGTGTCCTGCGATCGGACGAGCAAGCTCACCGTGCACGAGCGAGCGCCGGTCAAGTCCCTCAACCCGGCCGAGCTCGACGGCTACCGCGCCAACGATCCGAGGCTGGTAGCGGCCACGCTGCTGGATCCGCTGTTCGCCCAGCGCAACCATTTCGCCCTGGACTGGACGGGAGCCTGGCGGCTGGACACCCCGCCGCCATCCCTCGACCAGACGTGGCCGGTCCGGGTGGCGGTCGTCTTCGAGGATCCGGTGCCGGTGCGACCAGAACGGCTCATCGCGCACGGGCTCGGCCTCAGCAGGAACGAGGTGCTGCGCCGGGTCAAGTGCGACGTTCCGCTGCGCCGGTCAACGAGCGCCGGGTTCACCTTCACGGTGATGGCCGTGGACTAGCAGGACTCAACTGGCGGCTGGGCTGCCCGGGTCTGACCGGGCAACCCGCCGGCCGAGGGCGCCGGCAGGCCGCCGGGCTTGGCGCGTGCGCGCAGCCTGTGCCTGGAGTGCAGTGTGGGACTGGCGGGATAGAAACGCACCGGAAGTCCCGCCGACAACGTGGACGTTTACCCCATTGTGGTAGCGAGACCCTCGTAAAAAAGGGTCCCGCTACCACGAAGGGGGAAGTTACCACGTTAAGCGAGGCCCGTGAGCCTGCAGCTGACCCACCGGGCTGCCAGCGATCCGGGCACGCCCCCGGAACAAGCCAGCAGAAGCCGAACAAGGCGGGGTAACTGTCGCAATCTTTTCGAGCGCCTCCCGGAGCCCGCGCAGACCGCTGAACGGCAAGGCCATGTTGTGCCGAACCGGGGCATTGCGGGCCAGTGCAGCAGCCGGCCCCGGCGCGCCGGAACGCAGCTTACTTTGGAACGCTTACGTCTCGCGCCGGTTGCCGCGCAGTGTTAGCAACCGGACCGGCGGGGGCGAGATGCTGGCGGTACAGGTCGGCGACGCGGAAGGCCAGGTCCAGGGACTGGCTGCGGTTGAGGCGGGGATCGCACGTGGTCTCGTAACGGCAGCTCAGGTCGCTTTCCGCGATGTGGTGGCCACCGCCGATGCACTCGGTGACGTCGTCCCCGGTGAATTCGATGTGGATGCCGCCGGGATGGGTGCCGAGTTCGCGGTGGACCTCGAAGAATCCGGCGACCTCGTCCAGCACGTCGTCGAAGTTCCTGGTCTTGTGGCCGCTGGCCGCTTCGACCGTGTTGCCGTGCATCGGGTCGCACACCCAGACCACCGCGGCCCGGCTGGCGGCCACCTTTGCGACCAGCGCGGGCAGCGCCTGACGGATCCGGCCCGCGCCCATCCGGGTGGTCAGCGTGAGCCGGCCGGGCTCCTGGTCCGGGTCGAGAGCCTCGGCCAGTTCGAGCACGTCCTGCGCGGTGGCGTCCGGGCCAACCTTGACCGCGACCGGATTGCGGATCTGCCTGGCGAACTCGACGTGCGCACCGCGGGGGTCGCGGGTGCGCTCGCCGATCCACAGCAGGTGCGCGGACAGGTCGTACGTCTGCCCGCTCCGCGCGTCCGCCCGGGTCAGGGCCCGCTCGTAGTCCAGCAGCAGCGCTTCGTGGCTGGAGTAGAACTCGACCGCGCGGAACTCACGCGGGTCGGCCCCGCACGCGTGCATGAACGTGATAGCCCGGTCGATCTCGTCCGCCAGCTGTTCGTAGCGCCGCCCGGCCGGGCTGGCGGTCACGAAGTCCTGGTTCCAGGCGTGCACCTGCCGCAGGTCGGCGTAGCCGCCGCTGGCCAGGGACCGGCACAGGTTCAGCGTGGCGGACGCGCAGTGATACGCCTCGAGCAGCCGGCCAGGGTCGGGGGTCCTGGCGCCGGCGGTGAACTCGGCGCCGTTGACCGCGTCGCCACGGTAGACCGGAAGTTCCACACCGTCCCGCACCTCGGTCGCCGCTGACCGCGGCTTGCCGTACTGGCCCGCCATCCGGCCGACCTTCACCACCGGCACGCTGGCCGCATAGGTCAGCACGACGGCCATCTGGAGCAGCGTCTGGAACTTGCCCCGGATACTGCCCGCGGTCGTGCCGGCGAACGTCTCCGCGCAATCACCGCCCTGGAGCAGGAACGCCTCACCGCGCGCCACCGCGGCAAGCCGCTGTTTCAGCTGGTCACACTCGGCGGCAAGCACCAGCGGCGGCAGCCCTGCCAACTGGCGCACCACCGCGTCCAGGCGATCCCGGTCGGGCCACTGCGGCTGCTGAAGCGCGGGCGGACTCACCCGATCCAGGGTACGCCGAACCCGACGACCGTCAGCCGATCGCGCCCGCCGGAAGCAGCGCGTGCACGCCCCACGACTGGTTCACCACCTGCGTGACCCTCAGGTCAACCACCGGGCTCGCCATCGCCAGCGCCGTTGCCTTGCTGACGCCGTAGCTGGCCTGGAGCCAGGCCAGCATCGCGTCGAGCGCATCGCCCATCGCCGCGTTGAGATCCGGGCTGAAGCCGAAGGTGATCTTGCCCGCCGGGGCCTCCGCGTGCACTCCGGGGACCGGCCGATCGGCGACCAGGTCGAGCTGGAGCTCGGTTGTCATACCGCATTCGATGGCGGTGCCCGCCACCTCTCCGTCGCCTTGGGCGGCGTGGCCGTCGCCGATGCTCAGCAGCGCGCCGGGCACGGCGACCGGCAGGTACAGCACCGACCCGGCGACCAGTTCCCTGCAGTCGATGTTGCCGCCGCCGATGGCCCGGGGCGGGATGGTGGAATGCTCGCCCGGCTCGTCCCAGGCCACGCCTGTCACGCCGTGAAACGGCGCTGTCCGTACCGTGTGGCCCAGGTCGCTGACCGCTATCCCCGCCTCCGGGTCAATCCGCCACAGCAGCCAGGCAGGCGGCCCGTCATGCAGGCCGAGCCGTCTGGTCAACGGGGTGTCGCTGGCCGCGGCGACGGTAAAACCCCAGGTGTCGGGCCGCATCGCGACAAACCGCACCGCGAGCACGTCGCCCGGCACCGTACCCCGGACCGCGATCGGCCCGGTCAGGCAATGGCCGCGGCGCCCGTCGCCCCCCATCGTCGGCACCTTCTCGCCGGGAAACGTCTGCGGCCGCAGGTGCCCGGACGCGTTCAGCGAGCGCAGCACGATCGTGTCCCCGGGATCGACGGTCAGGGCCGGCGCCAGGTCGCGGGAGAACACGTCTGCTGTCGTCGCCGGTGACGGGTCGAGCTGGTGGCGGGTCATGCAGCGACAATGCCATACTCCGAACGACATAAGCATCACGGCCTTGGCCACGTCCTTGTTACCGCGGCTCAGGCGGAGATGAGATGTTCGGCGGGCTCGCGGCGGATGTGCAGGTCCCAGTAGCAGCGGGCGATGTCGTCGGGCTCCATGGGGGAGGCATCTTCCGGGGCGCCTGGCGTGCCCGCGATCCAGGTGCCGATCGCGACATGGCCAGCGTAGAGACCCCGATCGGCCAGTGCGGCGTTGAGGGTGAGGGCCCATTTGCGCAAGGCCGCGCCGGCCATGCCGGCGCTGACGAAGACGGGCGCGGGGGTCACCGAGGAGGCGCCCGTTGTGTACAGCAGCGTTCCGGCGCCGCCGGACAGCATGGCCGGCAGCACCGCGCGTGTCGCGGTTATCGCGCCGTAGCAGCCGCAGTCGATCTGCGGCTGGAGGTTGTCCACGGTGACGTCAAGCGGTCCGGTGCCGCGCAGGGTCTGGATGGTTCCCGCACCGGGGCTGGCGTAGTGCAGCACGTCGATTCCGCCGAACCGTCCCGCGGCGCTGTCCAGTGCGGCGACCAGCGCGGAGCGGTCGGTCACGTCGGCGGGAAAGCCGGCCGCGGTGACCCCGTCGGCCGCGAGTTTCCCGGTGAGCTCGCCGAGATGCTCCGTCGAGCGCGCGATCAGCGCGACAGCGAATCCGTGACCGCCGAAGATTTTCCCGAGGGACAGGCCGAGGCGTGACCCAGCGGCCACGAGCGCGATTGCAGGCATGGCCTTAGCTCATCACCGGTGCACGCGCAGCGTCCAAGACCGGCCGGGCCGCGATCGATAACCTGGAGGAATGGACCGGCTCGAGACGCGGGAACTGGCGTACTTCCTGGCGGTGGCCGACGAACTTCACTTCGGCCGCGCCGCGACCCGGCTGGGCATCGCGCAGCCCGCGCTGTCCAAGACGGTCCGGCAGCTGGAACGCAGGCTCGGCGTCACCCTGCTCGAGCGGACCAGCCGCGCGGTCGCGCTGACCGAGGCCGGCCGGGTACTCAGTCGCGAGGCGCGCGTCGCGCTGGCGGCGGTGTCCGCCGCCGCGCTGCGCACGCAGCGGGCCGGTACCCGCGACCCGCGCCTGATCCTGGCGATGAAGCCCGGCGGCGACGCGGGCCTGCTCCCGGCCATCCTCGCCGCCTACGAACGAGAGCCGGAGGTATTGCCGGTCGAGGTGGTCTTCGGGGCGGGGCCCGCTCGTATGCTGCGCGACGGACAGGCGGATGCCGCGCTGCTGTACGCACCGCCCGACGAGCTTGCCGGGTTGGACACCGAACCACTGCTGACCGAAGCACCGGTCGTCGTTCTGCCCAAATCTCACCAACTCGCGCACCGGGAGAGCCTCCAGATGGCCGACCTGGCCGGCGAAAACCTGCACCGCAAGCCCGCCGATCCGGGCGCCATGAGGAGCCTCAGCGAGCTGATGCACCTGATCGCCCTGGGCCGCACGGTCGCCGTGCTACCCCGGGTGCTGACCCGGCCGTTGCGCGACGATCTGATCACCGTGCCGATGTCGGACCTTCCCCCGGTCGACCTCCTGCTCGCCTGGCCCGCCCACAGCACGTCCCGGTCAGTCGCGGCCCTGGCCCGGGCCGCCGCGGCCGCCATACGCGCCAGCGCGGATAACTGACCGACGCGTCCGTCGATCCGTTCGCGCAGCAGGTCGGCGTGCCCGCAGTGGCGGGCGTACTCCTCGATCATGTGGAGCAGCACTTCGCGTAGCGCGACCGTGTCGCCATCGCGCATGGTGCCGCGGATCCCAGGTCGGCGGATTCGGCGACGAACTTCTCCGCGAAGGTGACCTCGTCGCGCCAGGCTTGCCAGGCATCGGCCACGACCGCCGGGTCGGCGACCGCACCCGCCCAGTCGGCATCCACCAGGTCATCGGACCAGTACAGCGGCGGTGCGTCGGCCTGCGCCATCACCCGCCGGAACCAGTTGCGCTCCACATCGGCCATGTGGCGGATGAGGCCGAGCAGGGACATCGTAGACGGCGGCACCGACCGGCGGGCGAGCTGGGCGGCGTCGAGGCCGGCGCATTTCATCTCCATCGTCAGCCGGTAACCGCGCAGGTAGTCGATCAGCGTCGCCCGCTCGCCCTCCAGTTTCGTGCCCGACGCGAACCTCGGGTCCTGCGATTCGTCCATCCACATGTCGGAGCCGGGCCCGACGGCATTCCATCGTTCCGGGACGGTCTCGGTGTCTCTGCTCTCAGTCACGGCGCTCACCCTGGCACACCCGCACTGGCGGAGCAATACATTTCTCCGCAGTTACCCTTGGGCCGCCAGCGGCTGGCTCAGGCGCAGGTGGTTGCCGCTGGGGTCGCGGACGGCGGCGTCGCGGACGCCGTAGGGCTGGTCGACGGGTTCCTGGAGGATCTCCGTCCCGGCGGCGCGCAGCGACTCGAAGGTCTTGTCCAGGTCGTGGACCTGAATGAAGACCGCCAGGTCACCCTTCGCGACGATCTCGCGCATGATCTCCCGGTCGGCCGGGGGTATGTGGTGGTCGACGGCGGACAGCAGCAGTTCGTGGGGGTCACCGGGAGCCTGGATGGTGAGCCAGCGCATGTCCGGGCCCATCGGGACATCCTCGCGGACCTCGAAGCCGAGCCGCTGCGTGTAGAAGGCGAGCGCTTCATCCAGATCGGTGCAGTACACGGGCGTATGCGTAATGGAAAGGGTCATGCAGCGACCCTACGCGCGGCCGGCCGGCATCGCTTCTCCGATCCTGCATGGCTCCGCGATCCACCCCGGGCGCGCCCAGGCGCGCGTCATGCACGGCGGTACGGGCGCGAGCCGCGAGTGATCACGCGCCTTGTAGACGGACGGCGGCTCGCCGACGAGGCGGGTGAACGTTGAGCTGAACGAGCCGAGCGAGGTGAACCCCACGGCCATGCACACGTCGGTCACGGATCTGCCGCCATGGCGCAGCAGCGACATCGCCCGTTCCACGCGCCTGGCCTGCAAGTAGCTGTACGGCGTCTCGCCGTAGATCTCCCGGAACCGCCGGGCGAACAGCGACGGCGACATCAGGGCGGCCCGCGCCATCGCCGGTACGTCCAGCGGCCGCGCGTACTCGCGATCCATCAAGTCCCGGGCCCGGCGCAGATGCGCCAGCTCAGAGACGGCCATACCGGGACCGTACACCATGTGGTGAGCCGGTACTGCGCACGTCAGCCTCCAATTGAATAGCTGATTACCTGTTGAGTCTTGACGCTGACGTTGCGGACGGTTACGTTGACCACGGCCCCAGCTAGCGAAGTCCGGTTCGAGCCCGGCACTGTCCCGCAACGGTCAAGCCCCCTCGCGGGGGATGAGTCCGGTCGCCTGGCCTGGTGTGCCAGCGGACGGTGTCCTCGAGCGAAGGGCGGTTCGGTTCATGGCAGTGGCTCGTTCCCGCGCGGTCCGCGACGCGCTGGCGCCTCGCGAATGGGGCAGGCTCGCCGCGATGTACGCGTTCATCCTGGTCATCAACCTGGCCGGCTGGGGCATCTACGTCTTTGACGTGATGCCGCACCACTTCGACTACAAGGGAGTGGGCGGCGCCTCCGGGCTGGGCGTGGGGCTCGGGGTCGCGATCACCGCCTGGTTCCTCGGCTTCCGGCACGCCTTCGACGCCGACCACATCTCCTGTATCGACAACACCACCCGCAAGCTGATGGCGGACGGGAAACGGCCGCTGAGCACGGGATTCTTCTTCTCGTTCGGCCACTCCACGATCATCATGGTGGTCGGCGCCGGGATCACGATCGCGGCCAAAGCGGTATTCGGCGCGGTGGTCAACCCGGATTCGGCCTACGAGACCGTCGGCGGCACCATCGGGACCGTGCTTGCGGCCAGTTTCCTTTACCTGATCGCGGTACTGAACCTGATCGTGCTGGCAGGCATCTTCAAGGTGTTCCGGGAGATGCGCAATGGCGCCTACGACGAGCAGCAGCTCGAGGCCCAGCTCCAGGCCCGGGGGCTGATGTACCGCTTCTTCGGCCGGTTCATGAAATCCATCAATCACCCCTGGCAGCTGTACTTCGTCGGCTTGGTGTTCGGCATCGGGTTCGACACCACCACCGAGGTGCTGCTGCTCGCGGCGACCGCCTACGCGGCGATCCAGGGCCTGCCCTACTACGCGGTGCTCGCGCTGCCGTTCCTGTTCGCCGGGGGCATGATGCTGTTCGACACCCTCGACGGCTGCTTCATGAACTTCGCCTACGGCTGGGCGTTCGCCCGGCCGGTCCGCAAGGTCTACTACAACCTCGTGATCACTGGCTTGTCTATCGGGGCGGCATTCATCATCGGCACCATCGAGCTGGTCGGCGTGCTGACCGACGAGCTGCACCTGCACGGCGGTTTCTGGGACACGATGGCCAACTTCAACATCAACGTCGCCGGATTCTGCATCGCGGGCATGTTCGTGATCGTCTGGGCAGTGGCTATTGCCTACTGGCGGTGGGGCAAGGTCGAGATCCGCTGGAGCGCCAACGTGCCAGCAGAGCAGTCCGCGGCCCCCGATTTATGGCCTCGCAGGTCAGCGCGACGGGCCGGCCGGCACTCAGGGCACTAGCGCAGACGGCCCCGACCCGGCCGAGATCGTCCATCGCGATCCGGTGCAGGCCGAGGCCGCAGGCAAAGCCCTCGCAGCACACCGCGGACCGCTACCTGCGCAGGGCCAAAACGATGACGACGATGATCACGATGATCACGATCGTGCCTATGCCGATGTACATCCGTAACTCCTCCCCATTGGGGCGATTGACGGTTCTTTGAGCTGCCCCGGTCAGGGCGAGGTAAACCGCGAGCGTGCCCGCCGCCCGCCGGAGGGCGGCCTCCGGATCAGCTCTGGTCGAGATGGCGGAAGGTGATCTCCCGGAGCAGCAGCCGGATAGCCGCGGCCACCGGAATCGCGACCAGCGCGCCGATGATGCCGAGCAGCACTCCGCCGACTAGAACCGACACCATGCTGACGATGGCCGGCACCCGCACGGTGCGGCCCATCACCCTGGGCACGATGAGGTAGTCCTCGGCCAGCCGGTAGACGATATAGAAGGCGAGCGTCGCTATCGCGACCGGCAGCGAGACTGTCAGGGCGACCAGCGTCACGATAGCTCCGCCGACGGTGGACCCGATGACCGGGATAAGGTCCAGAAGCGTGATCAGCATCGCCAGCAACACCGGGTAGGGGATGCCCCAGGCCAGCATCCAGAAGAAGGTGCCCAGGCCTGCGATAGCTGAGGTAAGGATGTTGCCGAGCATGTAGCCGCCGACCTTGGCGAGGATCTCGTCGCCGATCAGGATGACCCTGGGGCGGCGGGATTTCGGCACCAGCCGGTAGGCGAACAGCTTGGTCTTCGGCAAGCTGGCCAGAAAGTACACGCTGAGCACCAGTACCAGCAGCGTCGAGGAAACAGCGCTGAGGACAAGCTCCCCGGCGCCGAGGACGCCGCCCATCAGCGAACCGCCCTTGCTGCTGACTATGCTCGTCACCCGTTGCTGAATGTGATACTTGGTGTTGAGCTTGCCCAGGCTGGAGTTGTGATTCTGGAGCTCGTGCATATAGTGCGGCAACTGGTGCACGAGAGCCGTGGTCTGCGCGGCCATGGGAGGGATCGCGGCGGCGAGGAAGCCGGCGCCGATGGCCACGACGCCGACGACAACTGTCACCACCGCTGCCCACCGGGGCATCCGGTGCCGGCACAGCCAGCCGACCACCGGGTCCAGGCTGGCCGCGATGAACAGCGCCAAGCCGATGAGGATCAGCATCGACCTGGCCTTGATGACCAGCTCGATGATCCCGTAGGTGACGGCCACCCCGGCCGCCGCGGTCATACCGATATAGAACGGCGATCGCCGGTTTATGGCTTTGCCCGGCTCGCCCAGGCCGCCAGTCCGCTCCGCCTGGTCGTGGGCCGCGGCTACGGCCTCCTCCATCGGATCCGAGTCTTGCGCCGCGTCCTCAAGCGCGGGGTCGGGGACGGTGCTGGTGTCGGCTTCTATTCCGCCCGTCCTCGGTCTTGCGGCCATCTTGGACTGCTGCCCTGGGGAGGCCGGATTATGCGGCTGCAGGTACCGGCGAGCTGTAGGGAGCCGATCATTCGGTAAGCAACGCGGATCAGCCGAACCCTCGCAGGTCGCATAGCTTTCCGGGTTGACCGCCTCAGGTGAGCTGCCGGCCGACGCCGCTGGGCGTGGCGGGCTGCACGGGCCCGCCGCGCCTCACCGATCTCGGTAATCAGATCCCGGGTGCGCTCTGCGGCGAGCTGCCGCAGGATGTCTGGATGCATGGTGTCCTCCTCGCGGGGGCCGGTCTTCGTTAACCGGTGTCGAGCTGGCGTACCGGAATCTGGGGTCGGCCCACCATGGAACGGCCATTGGCGAACAGCGGGCCGGGGGGCCGCCGGGTTACCGACAGTGACCGCCGCTCCGCCTGCTACCTGCTATCGCCGCGCCAAGGCTGGTCACCGGGCCGGGAGCGATCGCGGCAGCCCGAACCACGGCAGCACGCTGGTCTCGAAGCGGGTCATGGCGCAGATCCGGTCGCCGGCAAGGGTGAGCACGTACAAGCCGGCCGCGTGGCGTATTCCGGCCGGGACGCGCAGGTATGCGCCGAACGCGGGCTGGCCGTTGGCTCGGGCCGGCACGAGGTCGAACCTGCGGCCCGCGCCGAACAGGCGGGCCCAGTAGCGGGCCACCGCGTCTCGGCCCTCGTAGCCGAATGGCTCCGGAGGCATGGCGATGAAGACGTCGTCGGTTAGCAGTGCCACCAGCGCGTCGAGATCGGCCGACTCCCACGCGCGGGCGAACGTGGCCACGATCGCGTCCTCTGCGGGCGAGCCGACTGGGGGCGGCGGCTGGTGGTCAGCGGCTTGCTGCCGGCGCTCCAGGCTAGCGCGGGCTCGTTTGAGGGCGCTGTTGACCGATTGGACGGTCACCTCCAGCATCTCGGCCACCTCGCTGGCGCGGAATCCGAGGACGTCGCGCAAGATGAGGACAGCGACCTGGCGTGGCGGAAGCAGTTGCAGGGCGGCCACGAAGGCCAGCGAGATGGCTTCGCTCTGCTCGTAGCGGGCCTCCGGCCCGAGCGGCTGGCCGGGTGCACCCTCGAGGAACGCGTCAGGAAACGGCTGCAGCCAGGCGGGCTCGTCGCGCGGGGTCGGCACGGGCGGTTCGAACTGAGACATGTCCCACTCCCTGGCCGGGCGCCGGCTCGCCGCGCGGCGCGCGTTGAGGCACCGGTTGGTGGCGATCTTGTACAGCCAGGTGCGCAGCGAGGCGCGTTCCTCGGTGAATCCGCCGATGCCTTGCCAGGCGGCCAGCATCGTCTCCTGGACGGCGTCCTCGGCGTCGGCGAAGGAGCCGAGCATGCGGTAGCAGTGCACCTGCAGCTCCCGCCGGTGCGACTCGGCCAGCTCCCGGAACGCCTCGCCATCTCCTGCGCGCGCCCGTGAGAGCAGATCGGCTGTCACCATCCTGCGCTCCTTTCTTCCGCACCACGTCGTGCCTCCGCCCGGTATATACACCGCCCGCGGCGCGAACTGGGCGGCCCGCGGGCGCCCAGTTTCCCGGTGCCGCGGTGTATCCACTACCGACCGTCCGGACGATCCGCCCACCGGATCATGCCGCGGCAGCTGGAAACGACCCTGGAGGTTGACGATGGAATGGATGCA
>DASRFJ010000310.1:0-2823 GCA_035651595.1 Streptosporangiaceae bacterium
CCTAGGGCGTGTTTAGAAAGCTCGGGGCAGCCATTCGTTGATGGCGGCGATGTGGACAGTGGCCTCATAGCGGACGGCGAGCTTGTCATAGCGGGTGGCGACGGCGCGGTTGCGCTTGAGCCGGTTAATGCCGCATTCGACGGCGTGGCGCTGCTTGTACAGGTCCTTGCTGAAGGCTGGCGGCCGGCCGCCCGCGCGGCCCTTGTTCTTGCGGTTCCGGATCCGGTCGGCCTGCTGCGGGATCGTGCACCTGATCCCGCGCCGCCGCAGGTAAGCCCGGTTGGCCCGGGAGTCGTAGGCCTTATCAGCCAGCACCCGGTCCGGCCGGGTGCGCGGCCGCCCGCCGCCGGGCCGCGGGACGCGGATGCGGCCCAGCACGACCTCGAACTGCGGGCTGTCGCCGCGCTGCCCCGCGGTGATCACGATCGACAGCGGCTTGTGCCGCTGCTCGCAGGCCAGGTGGACCTTGGTGGTCAGCCCGCCCCGGGACCGGCCCAGCCCGTGATCATCCGGCTCTTGCTGCACGCCGCCGGGCGGCTCGGCCTGCAGATCCCCCTTTTCCGCGCCCCGGCCGCGTGCTGGTGCGCGCGGGCGGTCGCGGAGTCCACGGACACGTCCCAGGTGATCAGCCCGGCCGCATCCGCCCGCGCCTGCAGCGCGGTCAGCACCCGCGCCCAGGTGCCATCTCGCTGCCAGCGGCGGAACAGCCCGTATACCGATTCCCAGGGCCCGTACCGCTGCGGCACGTCCCGCCACGGCGCCCCGGCCCTGACCCGCCACCGGATCCCGTTGATGAGCTGGCGTCTTGTCCATTTCGGCGGGCGTCCTGGCTTGATGCCGGACGGCAGCAGCGGCTCCAGCACCGCCCACTGCGCGTCAGTCAGGTCCGCCCGGCCGCTGACCGGTACGGTAGGCACGAGGTCTCCGGTAGGAAGGTCTTCTTCGTCGTTGACTCATCTACCGGAGACCTCACTACGCTCCAGGCAGCGACACGCCACGTCACCTAGTTGTGACCAACCCACCCCAACCCAGACAACCTTTTAAACACGCCCTAGCCGCAGCCGTCATCGCGTTGCTCGCGGCATGGCGGGATGTCGTGGCACTCCGTCGCGCCGGCGAGGTGAAGTCCTATGCCATGACGTGGTGGTGCCTGATACCCCCGTGGGCCTACTTGCTCGCCCGCGCCGTCCAGCGCAGGAACCGGACCGGCCGGGACTGGGCGATGTTCACCGCATCCATCACCCTGTGGCTGATCGTCATCGTCATCAGCATTCCCGTGGTCAACGCGGCCATCACGAACGGGACAGAACTCAACCAGGCCAAGCTCCAGTCGGCGATCGCGCAGTGGGCCGAGCCGAAGGTCGGGTCTGCCGTGACCGTGACCTGCCCGAAAAACCCGCCGGCAAGCCCTGGGTCGGTGTTCGACTGCGTGATGAGAGCGTCCGACGGGTCGACGGCCACGGTCGCCGTGACCGTCCAGGACCGCAGCGGCGATGTCACCTGGCAAGTACAGCAATAGTCCGCAGGATCGTACTCAGGTCCCGAGTCATCACAACAGATGGCAGCGGCCGGACCGATCCGATCGGCGGCATGACAGAGCGTTCCCGCAGCGGGGATGATGAGCGGCATGCAGCGTTTCGTCGATGATGATCGTGGTTACCTCGATTGGCTTGATCATCATCCTGATGGCTTTGTGATCAATACGGGGCGCACCCCGAGCGCCGCCTATTTGATGCTGCACCGCGCTAGTTGCAGAACCATCACAGGCAGGCCCGCCAAGGGAGCCGCCTTCACCGGCGAGTACGCCAAGGTGTGCGGCGAACGGAACGAGCTGGAGGAATTCGCCCGTCACCTGGGCGGCTACCCGCGGCCCTGCGGCCTGTGCCTAGCCCAGCGCGGTCAGCCGGCGCCAGCCAAGCCTGTCGGCGGGAAGTACGGCGCCTTGCGTGAGCACCTTTCGGGCACCACTGGCACCCGTGTCCAGATGACTTTCAAGGAAGTGGAGGATCTGGTCGGCCGCCTGCCGGAATCGGCTTACCGGCACCGGGCCTGGTGGGGTAACAACGATGGCACAGCTGAGGCGAAGGCCTGGCTCGATGCGGGCTGGCGGGTGGAGTCTGTGAATCAAGCCGCGGGCGAGGTCGTGTTCGCCCATGCTGGTGACAGCCAACCCCGCAACGTTACCCATCCGGCTTCCAGCCGCCCGCGCTACGTTGACCACCAGGTCAGTGCCAGCCTGGCGGCGCGGGCAGAGGCCGTCGGCTTGGATCCCAGGAAGCTCACCAGGCTTGTCGCCGAGCTGAACGACAACTACAGCCGGGGGAAACGCCTACGCGTCCCACGCGCTTTTGCGCGCCATCCTCGATCACATTCCGCCGCTGCTCGGCTGCGCCGACTTCAAGGCGGCCGCGAACAACTACTCTTGGAGCCGCACCGACCGGGCGTACGCGCGTCGGCTCCTGGACTTTAAGCTCCAGGCCGACGATGCGCTCCACCGGCAGATCTCGAAGAGGAGCGACCAGCTGGGCATCGATGACATGCCGCCGAAGGTCTGGGTGAACAGAATCCTCCGAGAGTGCGCAGAGACAAGGTAGGACGACGCCAGCGGGAGAATCTGTAGCCGACGAGCCCAGCAGGTGCCCGAGACCAGCAACTGGATGCGCTCCAATGCCTGAATGCGTCACTCCTCGCGGCAGAAGGGGCGAGTGCGACGCACCTCGGTACGCGCAGCGGATAAACTCTGGCACGAATCAAATCCTTAGGTATCCTGACCCGGTGCGATGCATGGCAAGCTTAGGGTGAGGTCCTGACAACTCGCCTGAG
>DASRFJ010000311.1:0-1152 GCA_035651595.1 Streptosporangiaceae bacterium
CCAGCGGCATCACCATGAGTTCTCCTCGGTGCACAGCGTCGCAGGGTGCCGCCATGCGTATCGCAGACCGATCGGCGTGCCGTGCAGCCGAGCGGGATCACCGCCCGGCGGCGGCACGTCCGCGCGCTCCACGCAGGTACCGCCATGGGCGGCGTAGAAGGCACGGGCGTCGCGGTTCTGCTCGAGAACCCAAAGGTACAGCCCCGAGGACGGCGACCAGCGCAGGACCGCCCGCCCGGTCAGCGCGAGCAGCCGGGAACCGACGCCCTGCCGCTTCAGGCCGTGCGCGACATGCAGGTTGTCGAGGAACGCGCCCCAGGCGGCGTCCGCGTCGAGGATCGTGTGGGCGAGGCCCACGACCACGCCGCCGCGTTCGGCGAGGATCGTGCGGGCACGCGGGTCCGGCGCCGCGAGGCGCTCGCCCCACAGCGGCTCCAGGTACGCCACGGCGCCGTTGTCGAGAAAGGCGTCGGAGTAGGCGCCGCGGTAGTGCCGCCGCCAGCTGTCCGCGTGCAGCCCGGCGATCGCCCGCGCGTCGGCGGGGCCGGCCGTCCGGAACCGGATGTCAGCGGAGGAAGGCTCATACACTTCTAGAATTCTAGAAGACTGAACGCCGGAACGGCAGTGGTTATCCGAACCGGACCCGATCCTCACTCGAAACCGGACGTGTCGCCCGCACCGCGACGCACGATCTCCGGCTCTGGCTGGGAGAAGTCGATCACCGTTGTCGGCGTGGTGCCGCAGTCGCCGGAGTCGACCACCGCGTCCACGGCGTTCTCGAGTTCCTCGGCGATCTGCCAGCCCTCGGTCATCGGCTCGTCCTCGCCGGGCAGCAGCAGCGTGGTGGAGACCAGCGGCTCGCCGAGCTCGGCCAGCAGCGCCTGGGACACCACGTGCCGCGGGATCCGCACCCCGACGGTCTTCTTCCTGGGGTGCTGCAGGATCCGCGGCGCCTCCTTGGTCGCGGGCAGGATGAAGGTGTAGCTGCCCGGGGTCGCCGCCTTGATCGCCCGGAACACCGAGTTGGGCACGTACACGAACTGGCCCAGCTGGGCGAAGTCCTGGCACACCAGCGTGAGGTGATGCCGGTCGTCGAGGCCGCGGATCGACCTGATCCTGGCCATGCCGTCCTTGTTGCCCAGCCGGCACCCG
>DASRFJ010000312.1:0-18217 GCA_035651595.1 Streptosporangiaceae bacterium
CCGCATGCCGTAAAGCCGGCAACCCCGATATGGGAAACAATAGCACTACTGAGGCAGGATTGACAATAGAGGCAATCCCTGCTTAAATGGAAACAGATCGCGAAGTGGTCATTTCATACACCACGCGAAAAGACGCGGCCCAGGTGGACCCGGCGGTCCGGCGTTCGATGACGAACGCGGCATACAGCCGGGTCAGGGAGAACGCGCAATCGACGTGGAACAGGTCGATCGCCAGGATGGACCGAGCGTGGGCGCGCAGGAATGCGCGCCACTGGTCATCGCGGACGGCCGGGGGCGGGATGCGCCGGCTGCGCAGGATCTTGCGGATCGTGCCCGCGCCGATCCGGTGTCCCAGGCGGCGTAGCTCGCCCTGGATGCGGACGACGCCCCAGGTCCGGTTCTGGCTGGCGAGCCGGACGATCAGCTCGGCGAACTCGCTGTCGAGCGGTGGCCGTCCCGGTGACCGGGGCTGGGTCCACTTCCTGGTCACCATCCGGCGGTGCCAGCGCAGCAGCGTTCCCGGGGTCACGACCCGGTACAGGCGCCGCTCTCTGGGCAGCATCCGGGACAGCGCCGCGAGCAGGGCCAGGTCGGTCCAGTCGAGCCGCGGCTCGGGATTCACCCGGCGCATCGGTTCCTCGGCGATCACGCTGCTCAGCCACGGCCTGACCGTCGCGAGCGCCTCGACCGACCTCGCCGTGCTGATCGGCCTGGGCGTCGGCGTCGACTACGGGCTCTTCATCGTCAGCAGGCACCGGGCCGCCGTGCGGGCCGGGCGCTCCTACGAAGACGCCGTCGCCGAGGCCGTGACCACCTCCGGGCGCACCGTCCTGTTCGCCGGCCTGACCGTGTGCCTGGCGCTGCTCGGCCAGTTCGCGCTCGGCGTGAGCTTCCTCGACGGCCTGTCCGCCGCAGCCGCCGTCACCGTCGCGCTGACCATCGCCACCGCCCTCACCCTGCTGCCCGCACTGCTTGGCTTCCTCGGACCGAAGGTGCTCTCCCGCCGCGAGCGCGCCGCGCTGACGGGCAACGGCCCGGCCCGGGAGAACCCCCGGGGCGCCGGCTCACGCTGGGCCAGCATGGTGGAACGGCACAGCCTGGTGACCGCGCTTGCCTCCCTCGCGGTGATCGCACTGATCGCGCTGCCCGTCGCGGGGCTGCGGCTGGGTACCTCCGACGCCAGCACCGACCCGGCCGGCTGGACCACCCACCAGTCCTACGCCGTCCTCGCCGGCGGCTTCGGCCCCGGGTTCAACGGCCCCCTCGAGCTGGCCGGCCAGGTCAGCAGCCCCGGCGACCAAGCCGCGTTCAGCCGGCTGCTGGCAACCGCGGCGCGCACGCCAGGGGTCGCCAGCGTCACGGCCCCGCAGGTCTCTCCCGACCGGCACGCTGTGCTCGCCACCCTCTACCCGGCCACCGCGCCGCAGGACCAGCGGACCATTACGCTGGTCGCCACGCTGCGCGACAGCCTGATTCCCCAAGCCGAGCACGGCAGCAGCCTCGTCGCCCACGTCGGCGGCCAAGCAGCTTCCGCGATCGACTTCGCGCACGTCCTGGGCAGCAAGCTACCGCTGTTCGTCGCCGTCGTCGTCATCCTGGCGTTCATCCTGCTCGCTGCGGTATTCCGCAGCCTGCTCATCCCGCTGACCGCCTCGTTGCTCAACCTGATCTCGGTAGTCGCGGCACTGGGCGCGATCACCACCGTGTTCACCAGGGGCTGGGGCGCCTCACTGCACGGCCTGTCCGGCACGGGGCCCGTGGACGCGTTCCTGCCCGTCGTGATGTTCTCGGTCCTGTTCGGCCTGTCGATGGACTACGAGGTCTACACCGTCAGCCGCATGCAGGAAGAATGGCGGCTGTTGCGCTCCCGCCCCGAAGACCCAGCCTGGCGCAACCATGCCGCCGTCGCCGCTGGCCAGGCCCACAGCACCCGCATCGTCACCGCCGCCGCCGCCGGGATCATGATCGTGGTCTTCGGCTCGTTCCTGCCCGGCGGGCACCACCTGCTCCAGGAATTCGGCTTCGGCCTCGCCTTCTCCGTCCTCATCGACGCGGTCCTCATCCGCAGCATGCTGCTGCCCGCCGTCATGCACCTGACCGGCCCGGCCAACTGGTACCTGCCCGCCCGGCTCTCCCGCGCCCTGGGCCTCACGAGGCAGCAGGTCCCCAAGGACCCGCCAACCGGCCAGCCGCACCGCATCCCCGTCAGCGCCGAGGTCTCCGATCCGGGCCGCCGGCAGCGGCATGCGACGACGCCAGGCGACGGCGGCCCCACTCGGCGGGAGCCTGGCCCGGGCTCCCGGGCCGACGACGGACCCATCCCAGCGTGGGACGCCACCAGGGCAGACCGCGCCCCACGCGGCGCACAGGCAACAAAGCGCCCAGCGTGAAATGGACCCAAGGTCCCATGCCAAGACGTTCTCGCTCTCGCCGTAACGGGAACCTCGGCACTCCGGGGGCTCCCCGTGCCCCTTCCCCTCCCGCTCCCGGACCTCGAACACCATCTTCACCGCGCGTTCACGCAGCTCCTCCGGATACTTCCGCTGTGCCGCCATGGCCCTGAATCCTCCCAGGTATCAGAGCCTCCAAGATTCCCGGGGTGATCCAGGACGAGGCGCGCCGCGATCGGGATGCTGCCCCTTGAGGCGGCTACGGTGACAGCCTCAGGAGTGGTGACTACCATATATGGCATGACGATGACGCGGACCACTGTATACCTGCCGCTGGACGCCAAGCGGCGCCTGTCGGCTGCCGCGCACCGGCAGCACCGCAGCGAGGCAGACCTGATCCGGGACGCGATCAGCCGCCTGCTCGCGGAGGAACCCGAGCGTCCCAGGCCGAATCCGCCCAGGCTCGACATAGACCCATCGATCGCCGATCACGTCGATGAACACCTGTCCTCCGGGTTCGGTGCGGCCGGGCCGGAGGATCAGCTGTGGGGCGCCTGATCATCGACACCTCCGGCTACCTGGCAGGGACGGCAGCGAAGCACCCGCTATCAGAGGCGATCCGGGACATCCTCCGCGCAGCCGCCGAGCCGCCCGTGGTCTCTCCGCTGGTGCTCGCCGAGATCGACTACATGGTGCTGGATAAGGCCGGAGTCGCCCAGGAACTCGCGGTCATCGACGACCTGACCAGCGGCGCTTACGAGATCGCCGACGTGGACGTCGATGACGTGCGCACCGCCCGGAGCCTGGCCGCCCGGCATCGCGACCTCAAGATCGGCATCACCGACGCGGTCAACGCCGTCCTGGCGGACCGCTACGACACCAACGAGATCCTCACCACTGATCAGCGTCACTTCCGCGCGATCACACCGCTCAGCCGCACATTCGACTCATTCCGCCTCCTGCCCGCCGACCGATAGCCCGCACCATGCCGCCGCCGGACGCGGCGCGCCCTGTCCTGTGCGGGCCGGGCGACACCGCAAGTGTGTGCACGTCCACCCGACCGCCTACCGCTACACCGGAGGCGCCAGCCCGACTACGCCCGGCGGGATGGCCCTTATCTACAAGGACCTCATCGCCAGCGACGAGGCAACCAGCAAGTTACCGCCGACGTCGCAGCCGCCCTGAGCCAGGGCCGGAGCTGCCTCGTCCTCACTAACTGGACCGGGCACCTGGAGACGATCGCCGGCGCGCTGCTCGCCGTGGCTACCGGACCCTACGCGGGAGAAGGGTTCGACTGCCCGCCGCTGGACACCCTTTTCCTCACCGCCCCCGTCGCTAGCAAGAAACGTCTCCTGCAGTACGCCGGGCGGATCCTGCGCCCTTACGACGGCAAAGCCACCGCCGAAGTCCACGACTACCACGACGAGCAGGTCGGAGTGCTCGCCTCATCGCTGGCCAAGCGCGCACCCGGGTACACCAGCCTCGGCTCCCCCGACCCCCGCAAGCTCCCCTACTCCCCAGGCGCCGCCGCAGTGCCCCCAGTCGTCCAGGCGTCACGTGGTTAGCTGCGGACGCAGATTCTGCCCAAGGACACGGAGTCCCACCCCGGCTCGGAGAACTGCCTTCTCTGGCCGGTGTTCCTAAACTGGCTGCATGAGTGCGATGCGTGAAGAACTGCATCACCTAGTGGACGAGCTTCCCGAAGCGGAGGTTCGCCCGGTTCTTGAGCTGATCCGGAGCCGGGCTGACGCAGCTCACGGCGTACGGGATCTGCCGTTCTTCGCGTCCTTCGAGTCTGATCCGCCGGGCCGGTCAGCTAGCCGATGACCTGAAGGCCGCCGGCTTCGCCGACGTGCATACCGAGATCCGGCAGGCCAGACGGCGGACCCTCGTCATCATCGGGGCATCTCGGCTGACGGTTAACACGTCATCAATGGAAGTACCACTGCCGTTATGAAAACAAGGAATCTCATCATAACGGCGGTGGTTTCTCGTACTTGCTAGGCATGGGCGGCTGCCCGCGGTGTGGTAGCGCCGGGATCGAACAGGGTCTTGATGCGGGCGGGCCTGCCGGCCCCGAGCGCGACGAGGCCGTCCTCGACCAGGGCGTCCAGCGGAAGCACGGCCGGGGCGATACGGGTCCAGGCCGCCCCGTCCGCGGCCAGCAGGTCGAGCGCGGCAGGCAGGTCCGTTGCGCACACGTGGGCAACGGCGCCGAGGATGTCGTACTCGCGCAGCGTCCAGTCGGCGAAACGCGCCTGGCCAGACGATTCCTGGATGCCGACCGCGACCAGCCGCGCGCCGGGACGTGCCGTCCGTAGGGCGGCGTCCAGGCCCGCGGCCGACCCGCTGACCTCGAAGATTGTCTCGGCCTGTGCGCCGGCGCCAGCCAGCGCGACCGCAGGCTCGACGGTGCGGGAGTTGATCACTCGCGTGGCGCCGAGCGCGCCGGCCAGGGCCAGCCGGTCATCGACGATGTCAGCTACCCAGACCTCCGCGCCGGCGGCCGCACACGCGTACGTCAGGAACACGCCGATGCCGCCCGCGCCGATTATGAGCACCACCTGGCCGTCGCGTACCTGGCCGCGAGAACGAGCATGCACCGCGATCGCCATCGGCTGAGCGAGCGCGGCGGTGTCTGTGCTCAGGCCACGCTCGCCGATCGGCACGCAAATGGACTCTGGCGCGGTGACGTACTCGGCCATGCCGCCATCGCGCTGGAAGCCGAGCGTGTGGTATGACGCGCACAGGTTCGTCCGGCCTCGCGCGCACATCGCGCAGTCCCCGCAACTTATACCCGCGCCGCACGCGACGCGCTGGCCGAGCAGGCCGGCGGACACCCCTGGCCCGAGAGCGACGATCTCGCCCGCGAACTCGTGCCCGAGTATCACCACGTCCGTGGACCCGTCCGCCTTGGTGCGGATCAAGCGCGGATGCGCGTACTCAGCGGCGTCGCTTCCGCAGATGCCCGCCACCGCCACCTTGATCAGCACCTCTCCCGGCGCGGGCTCAGGAACGGGGATCGCCGTGATACGGACGTCACCCGGACCGAAATAGACAGCGGCCCGCATCATCGCCGGTACGGTCGTCATCCGGCATCGCCCGGCCGGCCGGCGGACCGCGCCGTATTGAGGTGGGACTGCGCCTCGCGGGCCGCCGGGAGCGGTCCCCCGGCCGCGATGTACCGCGGCCCGGCGACGAGCAGGTCCTCGGCGGGGAACTTCGTGATCACTTCACATCCTTCTGCGGTGACCACGAGTTCCTCCTCGATCCGGGCCGCCGACCAGCCGTCGGACCCGGGCCAGTAGGTCTCCAGCGCGAACACCATGCCTTCCTCGAGTATCTCCGGGTGGTCGAAGGAGACCAACCGCGAGAAGATCGGCTTCTCCCATATCGACAGGCCCACACCGTGGCCGAACTGCAGGCCGAACGCGGCCTCCTCGTCGGCGAATCCGAACTCGGTCGCGGCCGGCCAGGCCGAGACGATGTCCGCGGTGGTCGCGCCCGGACGGACCCGCGCGATCGCCTCGTCCATGTACTCCCTGCACCGGCGGTAGGCATCGCGTTGCGCCCGTGACGCGCTGCCGACCGCGAACGTCCGGTAGTAGCAGGTGCGGTATCCCTGGTAGCTGTGCAGGATGTCGAAGAACGCGGGGTCGCCTGGTCGCACGACGCGGTCCGAGTACACGTGCGGGTGCGGTGAGCAGCGCTCGCCGGAGATCGCGTTGACCCCTTCCACGTATTCCGAGCCCAGGTCATAGAGGATCTTGCTGACCAGGCCGACGCATTCGTTCTCCTTGACGCCCGGTCGCAGAAACTCGTAGAGGCCTTCGTAGGCGGCATCGACCATTGAGCACGCCTGTGCCAGCAATGCGATCTCGTCACGGGTCTTGATGCGGCGGGCCTCGTGGCAGACCTGCTGCCCGTCGACCACGGTGATCCCGGCCCGCTGCAGCGCGAACAGAACCGGCGGCTCGATAACGTCGACGCCGAGCGGCGCGCCGGCGAGGCCATGCTCGTCGAGCACCACCTTGATCTTCCTTGCGACCTCGTCCGCGATGCCCGCGCCGGGGTGGAACGCGCCGCGGAGCGTGGAAATGCCGGGCCGTGACCGGCTGCCGCCGTCCTTGTCGTCCAGCCACGGGCTGTACAGCTGATGGTGGCGCGCCGCGGAGCCGAAATCCCAGACGATGGGCTTGCCGTTCCGCGGCAGCACGGCAAATCGGATGAGCTTGTCCATCGCCCAGGTACCGATGTGGGTTGACGTCATGTACCGGATGTTGGCGAAATCGAAGCTCAGCAGCGCACCCAGCTCGGATTCCGCCAGCTTGGCATCGAGACGGGCGAGCCGATCGCCGCGCAGCGCGTCGATATCGATCCGCCGCTCCCAATCCGGGGACGAGGAACCGTAGGTGGCGATACCCACTGAGCCGCTCCTTTCAAGCGTGTAGTGTTACTTAACGTTGTGTACACCGAATGGCGCGCCGTCCGGACGGCGGCGCCCGCGGCGAGGAGAGCAGGCACGATGACGGAGCCGACGGCCGGCGAGCAGGACCAGCGCGTCGCCCCAGACCAGATCGGGCGGCGGCTGCGCGCGGTGCGCATGGCCCGCGGCATCTCGCTGCGCGAACTGGCCCGCAGGATCGGCGTCTCGGCGAGCTTTGTCTCCCAGGTAGAGCGGGGCAAGTCCAATCCATCCGTCGGAACGCTGTACGCGTTCGTCAACGAGCTGGGCACATCGCTGGACGAGCTGACCGGCGACGGTCCCGATCGGGACCAGGCGGTCACGGCGGCAGACGCCTTCGCGCCCCTGGACCGGGCCGGCGGCCAGCAGATGGCCTGGGATCCGCGCACCGCGACCTGGCCCCGGATCGGCGCACCGGTCCAGCGCACGCACGGACGGCGCCAGATCCGGCTTTCCGGGGTGGTCTGGGAACGGCTGACTCACGACGACGACCCGTACACGGACTTCCTGCATGTCCGTTACGCGCCAGGTAGCGCATCCTGCCCGGAAAACGACATGATGCGGCACGGCGGGCGCGAGTACGGGTACATCATCAGCGGCCGGATCGACATCCAGATCGGGTTCGACCTGTACCATCTCGACCCCGGCGACTCCATCCACTTTGACTCCACGACCCCGCACCGGCTGAGCAACCCGTATGACGAGCCGTGCACCGGCATCTGGGTGGTGATCGCCAGGCGCGAGGACAACCGCGTGACGGGACAGCCGGGCGCCGCGAGCTCGAGTCATCTGCCGGGCCTGCTGTGAGCGGGGCACGCGCGAAGCTCCGCGGCTAGCCAGCGGTGATCCCGGCCTGGAGCAAGGAACCCGCCCGGCCTCGTGCGCGCGAGAACAGCCCGGCGCCAGCCAGGATGAGCAGGCCCGGCAGCCATTCCTGCCAGGCCGCGCCCAGACCTAGGAAGCTGGTGGCCGCGATGATCTCCTGGATCAGCAGCGCCCCGATCAGGGCACCCAGGTAGGAACCACGCCCGCCGAAGATGCTCGCGCCGCCGAGCACTGCCGCCGTGATGCTGGTCAGCGTGTACTCAACGCCCAGGCCGGCCTGGCCGACACCAACCACGCTAGTGAGCGTCAGGCCGGCCAGGACGGCGTATACCGAGCAGGCGACGTGGGCCGTTACGAACGTTCGCTCCACCCGGGCGCCCATGCGCCTGGCTCGCGGCTCCGCCGACCCGACCGCCCGCAGTTCCACGCCCAGCCGGGAATGGCGCATCAGCCACTGGCACGCCAGCAGCATGGCCACCGAGATCAGCGTGACCACCGGGAATACGCCGACCTTGTCCTGCAGCACGCGGATGGCCGAGGTATCGATGTATCCGCTGGGGGACGGCCGCAGCACCAGCGCCAGGCCCTGCAGGAAGATGTAAGTCACCAAGGTGGCGATCACCGCGGGCAGCCGGATCAGGCGGATGCCGATGACGTTCATCGCTCCGACGCCGACGCCCGCGAGCAGCGAGACCACGATGCCCGCCAGCAGCCCCGGCACGCCATGGCCGGAGCTGGCGAAGAACGACATGATCACGACCACCAGGCCCATCAGCGGGCCCACCGACAAGTCGATGCTGCCGGCCAGCAGCACGGTCAGCTGACCGCCGGCCACGAAGATGCCGATGCCGGCCAGCAGCATCGTGCTTGACAGATTGTAGGAGTCAAGGAAGCGCCCGTTGCGGCCCCCGGTGTACACGGCCAGCAGCACCGCGAGGACGGCAAGCACGGCAGCCGGGAAGTGATCACTGCCGAGCGCGGCGGGCAGCCTGCCGCGCCAGCGCCGGCGGGCGGGTTTCGTAGCGGTGGGTTCCGCGGGCTCTGCCGCGGCGGCGGGCTGGTCGCGGGGGGCCAGGATGGCGGCTCCGGTGATCTCCCGTTCGGTCAGGTCCTGGCCGGCCAGTTCGCGGACCACCCGGCCACGGGAGAAGACCAGGACGCGGTCGCACAGACCCGCCAGCTCGACCGCGTCGCTGGACAGGGCGAGCACCGCGTGCCCGGCGTTGGCGAAATCGCGCAGCAACCGGTAGATCTCGATCCGGGCCCCGACGTCTACACCGCGGGTGGGCTCGTCAGCCAGCAGGACGACCGGCTCGGCGGCCAGGGACCGGGCGAAGACCACCTTCTGCTGATTGCCGCCGGAGAGGCTGGTCACCGCGGCCTCGATGCCGGGCGCGCGGATATTCAGCACCGCCATCGCTTCCAGCGCCCTGGTCTGCTCGCGGGCCCGGTCGACAACGCCCAGGCGAGCCAGCTTCGGCAAGATCAGCGCGGAGAAGTTCTCCCGCACCGACAGCGGCAAGAACGCTCCCTCGGTGTGTCTGTCGCCAGGCAGGTGGACGATGCCGCGGGCGGCCGCGGTAGCCGGGGTTAGCCCGGTCACCCGCTGCCCGCCGGCATCGATTTCCCCGGCACTGGGCAGCAGGCCGGCCAGCGTCCGCAGCAACTCGCGCTGGCCGTTTCCCTCCACGCCGGCCAGGCCGACGATCTCACCCGGGTTAAGCTCCAGGTCAACGCCGGCGAAGCGGTGCCCAGACAGCCCGCGTGCCGTCAGCAGGGCCTGGGCATGCCGCGCCGTGACCCGGGCGGGCTTGTCCGGAAAGACGTGCGACACTTCGCGCCCGACGATCAGCTGCAGCACGTCCTGCTCGGTCACCGCGTCCGCGTCGAAGGTGCCCCGGATCTCACCGTCCCTGAGCACCGTGATCCGGCTGGCGATGCGCTGCACCTCAGGAAACCGGTGCGAGATGTACACCACCGCGGTGCCCGCCGCGCGCAGCCGCTCGACCTGCTCGAACAGCCGCGCGCTCTCGGTCTCGGTCAGCGATTCTGTCGGCTCGTCGAGCACCAGGACCTTGGCCTCCAGTGCCAGGGCCCGGGCGATCTCCACCAGCTGACGCTGGGCAATGGTCAATTCGCTCGCGCGGGTGCCAGGCGGGATGTCCGCGCCAACTCCGGCCAGGTGAGTCCTGGCCCACTCCGGGACATCGGAACGCGCGGGACGGCGACCTGGCGGTAGTGAGAACAGCAGGTTCTCCGCCACGGATAGGTCGTCAAGGACGGTGGCGTGCTGGTACACCACGGCCAGGCCCAGCTCCTGCGCCGCCGCCGGCGATGCCCGGGTGAGCCGCTGCCCTCCGATCTCGACCATCCCGCTGTCCGCCGCCACGACACCGGCCGCCACGGCCATCAGGGTCGATTTGCCGGCGCCGTTCTCCCCGACAAGCGCGTGCACTTCACCTGGCCAGACCGAGAAGCTGACGTCCCTTAGCGCGAGCACGCCAGGGTAGGACTTTACGATGTGGTCGAGTCGGAGGACTTCGGCTGACATATGTCCCTCCCGCTCCTATGCCTTGCCGTACTGGGCAAGGACAGCGGCGGGAATCTTGTTGGAGTTGTAGTAGTCCGCCGGCTGCGACGATGCGCACACCGGCTTCAGCCCGCCCAGGGAGTCCTCGATCAGCGGCAGGTCGAACGTGCTGGGCTCGTTGTCAGGCACTCCTTCCGCGGCGGCGATGGCCTTGCGAGCCGCGATCCGGCCGAGCCAGTTCCGCGAGGAGATGGTCGCGAGCTGGACGGTACTGCCGGACCCGGTTGATTTCTGCTGGTAGAGGCAACCGAGGCCGTTGGCCTCCAAGGACGCTATGGGCACCAGCGGACGCCCCGCGGCGGCGAACGCCCGCGTCTCCGCCAGCGCGTCGGTACCGTAGTCGGAGATGATGCCGTTGATCGTGGGGTATTTGGCCAGCAGCGAGGCAGCCACCTGCTGAGCCTGGGACGGGTCCCAGTTCGTCACGGCCCAGCTCGTGCCGCCGGTGAGCAGGTGCATGCCGGGATGCTGTGCGAAAACGGCGACGATCGACCGCAGCTGGGCCGTGGTCACCGGGTTTCCGGCCGGACCGCCTGTCATGATCACATTGCCGTGGCCGCCTAGCGCCTTGACCATCCAGTTGGCCCAGAGCGTACCGGCGTTGCCGGAGTTCCAGTCGACATAGGTGACGTAGTCCTGGCCGGGGGTGCCGCCAGGGTCAGCGCCCCACGGCACGACCTTCACGCCGGCATTGGTGGCCGCCCGGATAGCGGGCAGTTCGGCCTGCCCGAAGTCGGGGATGACCACGATCGCGTTCGCGCCCTGGGCGACCATGGAATTGATCTGCGAAATGGCGGTCGGCAGTGCGCCCCCGCCGATCTCGACGATGGTCTTGACGTTGGGGCACTTCGCCGCCTCGGACCGGACAGCGGCCATCGACTCCTGCGACCAGGCATTGATACCGAACCCGTCCTCGATGCCCAGCGTGATGGGTTTCGTTCCGCAGAAGGCGGTGCTCGGCGAGATGCCGGAGGTGGCGATCTCCTGGGCGGTGCTGAGGCTGATCCCCGCCGCGGCGGACGAGCTGGTGGCGGGCGAGCTGCCGCCCGGGGACCCTGCACTGCTGGATGACGAGCTGCTGGAACAGGCCGCGAGGGCCAGCGCGCAGGCTAGCGCGGCGGCTGCGGACAGCGTATTTCTGCACCTGCTAGCGCGGATGCTGAATGTGATCACTGGATCCTCCATATGATGGTGCTCGGCCAGAGACTGGCGACGGACGAGAAAACGGCTCAGGCCGACGGCGGAGTCCGCCGAACCAGCGCCGCCAGGGGATGCTCCGCAGAGCCATCCCCAGGCCGATGGCGATGCTCTGGATGAGGAGCTGAACCGATGCCGGCGCGCCCGCGCCGAACACGACCTGCTGGAGCTGGGTCAGGAACAGTGCTCCGACAGCGGTGGCGAGCACGCTGCCGCTGCCACCAGCCAGCGACGTACCGCCGAGCACGACGGCGGCGATCGATGGCAGAAGGTAGTTGCTGCCCGCCGACAGCCCAGGGGTCTGCAGGTAACCGGCGACCAGCACCCCGGCGAGCCCGTAGCAGACCGCGGCGATGCTGTAGGTCACCGCTTGATACCTGCGGACCGGCATTCCCGCGGCCCGGGCCGCCACGGCGCTGGTCCCGATCGCAACGAAGCGGCGCCCGGTCGTGGTCCGGCGCACCACGAACGCGACGCCCGCGACCAGCGCCAAGGCGATCAGCAGCAGATATGAGACGCCCACGACGCGGCCGAAGGTGAAGCTGGCCAGCGCCGGCGGTGCGGAGGCGACCGAGCTTCCCCCGGTGATCTGCAAAATGGTGCCGAGCAGGAGCGCGTTCACTCCCAGCGTGGCGACGAGTGGGGTGATTCCGAACCGGGTTACCGCCAAGCCGGTGACCAGGCCAGCTACGGCGCTGGTCCCGATCACGACAATGACGGCGATCAGCAGCCGCGAGTCGGAGCCATCGGGCAGCTTGGTGACCAGGATCGCGGACAGCGAGATGACGCCCGGAACGGACAGGTCCAAGCCACGCTGCTGGATCACGAGGGTCTGGCCGATGCCGACGATAGCGAGTATCGCCGCGAACGGAAGCGTGCTCCGCAACGCGCTCGAGCCATCACTGCCATGCGCCACGAGAGGGCTGATCGCGAACAGCAGCGCGGTGGCCGGCCAGATAGCGACGAAAGGCCCGCGGGGCAGCCGGAAACGCTCGCGGGGCAGCCGGAAACGCTCGCGGGGCAGCCGGAGACGGCCACCCCAGCCGGCAGGCGAGCCGCCAGTGTCGTTGTCGTGCGGAGCAGTCACGCTGACCTCACAGATCCGGAAGGGCGGCGGCACCGCGCGCGAACATGAATCACCGGCCGGGGATCGCCCGGCTGACGTCCTCAGCGAGCGAGCCAGCCGCCGTCCGCGGCTAGGCTCACGCCGTTTATGTAAGCGGCCATCCCGGATAGCAGGAACGCAACGGTCGCCGCGATCTCCTCCGGCCTGCCGATCCGGCCTGCCGGGGTCTGCTGGAACAGGTGCTCCTCGTAGCCGGGTGTGGCGTCGAGGATGGGCTGGAGCATTGGGGTCCGGACGAATCCAGGGGCGACCGTGTTTACCCGGATGCCGAGTGGCGCCAGTTCGATGGCCAGTGACCGGGAGACCGCCTCGATCGCTCCCTTCGTCGCCGCGTAAGCCGAACATCCGGGAAATCCGGCCTGAGCGGTCGTGGAGGAGACGAATACGATGCTCGATCCTGGCGGCATCGATCCGACCGCTGCCTGGGTGATGACGTAATGGGAGACCACATTGGTGTTCCACTGGCGGGTGATGCTGTCCAGGGTGGTGTCGGCCAGCGCGCGGGGATCGAACAGGCTCGCGTTCAGCACCAGCCCGTGGATCGCACCGTATGCCGCTGTGGCCTGCTCAGCCAGGCTGCCGGCAGCGGACGGGTCCTCGAGGTCGAGGACGACCGTCATCGCCTCGCCGCCGGCGCTCACGACGTCCGCTGCCACCGCCGCGAGCCGCTGCGCATCCCGGCCTTGCAGGACTAGCCGGGTGTGCCGGGCACCCAGGAACCGTGCGGTTTCCGCGCCCATCCCTGAACTCGCACCGGTGATCACGAAGCAACGCCCCGCCAGCTGCCACGGCTCGTCAGCGGCCGCTGGGTACTCAGCCAGCTGTTCGTCAACCATCGGCCCTCCCATGGCGGCCCGTCGCGGGTTGTTTCAGGGGCGCTACCTGCCGGTAACGATCACTTGACCGGTGGCGTGAGTCTAGACAGCCGATAACGAGAGCGTCAAGTGTCACTGAACAGTGAATAGATGCTCGTTAACCAACAGAAACTCAGCGTCTTCAGTGCGATCATGCGAGGTAGCCAGCCGGTAAGTGGTTCACTGAAGGTCGCGGCTCAGCCGTATCGTGAAGAGAGGCTTGACAAGCTTGGTGAGCATCACGTTACTGTGCTGAACACTCGCCAGCTGCATGCCGGCGTGCCGTGCTGATCAACGCAGATCATGAGGGAGTCAGGTATGGCATCGTCGAATCGGTACCTCATCCGCGGCGCCTGGGTGCTCTCGCAGGATCCCGGCATCGGCGAGCTCCGATCCGCTGACATCCTCATCGCCGACGGCAGGATCGAGGCCATCGCCGCGGATCTCGGCGGGACGGATGCCGAGGTTATCGACGGCACGGACCGCATCGCGCTACCCGGTTTCGTCGACACCCACCGGCATTCCTGGCAGTCTCTGATCCGGCATATGTCCACCGACTGGACCCTGCCCCAGTACTTCTCTGGCGTCCGCGGCGTGCTCGGCAACAACTACACCCCCGAGGACATGTACGCGGCCAACCTGATCGCGATGCTTGACGCGCTCGACTCGGGAATCACCACGCTGGTCGACTGGTCGCACAACAACAACACACCGGAGCACGCCGATGCCGCCATCCAGGGGGTACTGGACGCCGGCATCCGGTGCGTCTGGGCCTACGGGAATTCCAACGACGAGTGGCTGCCGGTCAGTGACAAACCGCAGTCACATGACGTCAAGCGCATCGCCAGCCAGTGGTTCTCCTCCACGGACCAGCTGGTGACGCTGGCGCTAGCACCGCGCGGACCGCAGTTCGCCACCAAGGACGTCTCGAGTCACGACTTCGGCCTGGCTCGCGAGCTGGACATTCCGGTCACCGTTCACGTCGGAGACGGCAGCTGGGGGAAGAGCCTGCCAGTGCTGTGGCTGGAGGAGCAGGGGTTCGCCGACGCCCGCACCACCTACGTGCACTGCAACATGCTGCGCGATGACGAGTACGACGTAATCGCCCGCACCGGGGGCGCCGTCTCCATAGCCCCCGAGCTGGAAATGCATATGGGACATGGCCGCCTCGCCACGCTCCGCGCCCGGGACCGGGGCATCCCGGTCTCGCTATCGATCGATGTCTGCACTTCCGTAGGCGGGGATATGTTCAGCGCGATGCGCGCCCTGCTGGCAGGCACCCGGTACCTGGTGAACATCAGCGCTCTGGACGCGGGCCAAGCCGTCGATCCTCTCCCGGTAACCGCCACCGAGGTCCTGTCCTTCGCCACCCAGGGCGGCGCGACCGCCGCTTGGCTCGGTGACCAGGTGGGATCCATCACTCCCGGCAAGGCCGCCGACGTGATCTTGGTGCGCACGGACGCGTACGGGATGCAGCCGATCAACTATCCGGCCGGCGCCATCGTCGAGTCCGGCAACCCCAACCTCGTGGACACGGTCTTCGTGGACGGCAACATGGTCAAGCGGGACGGGGTCCTGGTCGGGCACGATTTCGCCCGGGTCCGGAGGCTGGCGCAGGACGCCAGGGACCGCGTGCTGGCCAAATCGGGCGTGACGGACCCGGGCCACTGGATTCCCGCGGTGTACGCGGCACCCGAAGAGTAACCGGCCAGGGCGCGAGCTGCGCAGACCACGTCCGCTACCCGAAGGAGATATCGCTATGTCCAGCACGAGAACCATCGCAGTGGTAGGCGCGACCGGAGCGCAGGGCGGCGGCCTCGCCCGGGCCATCCTCGCCGATCCGGAGCATGAGTTCGCGGTCCGCGCGATCACCCGCGATCCGGGCGGTGACAAGGCCAAGGCGCTCGCCGCCCAGGGCGCCGAGGTGGTCCGGGCGGATCTCGACGACGAATCCAGCCTTACCGCCGCGTTCGACGGCGCCTACGGCGCCTACCTGGTGACCAACTTCTGGGAGCACATGTCCGGGCAGAAGGAGCTGACCCAGGCGGGCGCGCTGGCGCGCGCGGCCAGCGCGGCGGGGCTGAGCCACGCGATCTGGTCAACCCTGGAAGACACCCGCGACCACATCCCGGTGGACGATACCCGCATGCCGACTCTGCAGGGCTCGTACAAGGTCCCGCATTTCGATGCCAAGGCCGAGTCCGACGCGCTGTTCATCCAAGCCGGCGTCCCGGTTACGTTCCTGCGCACCACGTTCTATTGGGAGAACCTGATCTACTTCGGGCTCGGTCCGCAGCGCACCCCGGACGGCGACCTCATCATCGCCTACCCCATCGGCGCCAGTCGGCTGGCCGGCATCGCCGCCGAGGACATCGGCAGGTGCGCGCTGGCGATCTTCAAGGGCGGTGCCGATTTCATCGGCAAGACGGTGAGCATCGCCGGCGAGCACCTCACCGCCGCGGAGATGGCCGAGGCCCTCACCAACGCCATCGGCGAGAAGGTCACCGCCGTCGAGATCACGCCCGATGCCTTCCGCGCCCTCGGGTTCCCCGCTGCCGATGAAGTCGGCAACATGTTCCAGTACTACCACGATGCCGAGGCGGACTTCACCGGCGCCCGCGACCTGGCCGCCGTCCGCGCGCTCAATCCCGGCCTTCAGGACTTCGCTACCTGGCTGGCCAGGCATAAGAGCGAAATCCCCGTCCCCTGAGCCCCTTGGGTGCCGAAAACCTATGCCACCAGTCGATATTCATGAATCACACCTCCTGCGCGGTCGCGTCGATCGCTGAAACTGGGTGCGGAACGCCTGGGTGCAGGCGGATGATCACCGCCAGCAGGCCGAACAGGCGCCTCACCAGCGGTAGGTGATGGACAACAGCATCCCGAGATGGTCCCAGCCATCCCCAGTTCTGTAGCAAAACCCCAGCTCACGGCGCGAGGCCGAGTTTCCGAGCGGACAGCTCATGGCGCGATCCGCACTGGTGGGCGCGGCGACTACCGTAGGCCAGCCGCGGCCTCTTACCACGATTAAAGATCGCATTATCATAACGGCATCGGTACGGGCCAGTTCATTGAGGACCCCTGCACGCCCCCTCTACGTCTACCCACCAGGTGCCGTCAGCCAACTGCCCATATGCATAGTAGGTAATGCCCGTACAGGGGCCCCAGTCCTCAAGAAGTGAGATCCTGGCGTTCTGCTCAGCGGCTGCGAGGGTGGGACCGTTAGCACTATCGCGGCCGAGGACCGACGCATTCGCGGCAGTTGCGCCGACCAGAGCTACGGCCATTAGTGCGGGAACCCCAATACCGATGATCCTTGACGCCTTCATGTTGGCTCCTCCTAGTGAGAGTTCTGCTCGCGGGCCATGGCTGACCGGGATGAAGGACCCGACATGAACATAAACGCAGGGCGCCAGGCGGGCAAGACTGGAATCGAGCCTGTACCGCTTCGAAACTCCGGCGCCGTCCCTGAGCTGCGATTTGGCCTGGCAATCGGGGTTGGGGCAAGATCACGGTTCGTGTCCGTACGTCTGCCGTATCAGATCATGCTCCGGGTGTCCGGCTGGCTAGTCCTCCTCGGGCGGAGCCAGGCGTCGAAAGACGCCCAGATCCTCGTGCTGCGCCATGAGGTGATGGTGCTTCGCCGTCAGCTGTACCACCATGATCTCCCATATTCCAGGTTTCATAGCCTCAAGACTTGCCGGGGGTGACCCACGTTTGTTAACGGCACTCCCAACGGCCGTGTCGCTGACACAGCCGGTAGTGGTCAACTCCACAACCACCACAACGCTAACGGCTGACGCTGCTGTAGTACCAGCCCGGCTGGTACCGGTAATGGCATCAGGGATAACCCGGCCTCAACTCTGAAAGATGGCCCTGAGTAACAGTAACGCGCAGCCTATTCATCGGGCTACGAAATCGTTATTGTGCGCGTGAAAACGCCCGGGAGCTCATCCGGGCAATCGGTGACCATAAAGGAGGGGCACCGTAGTGCGACTTAACCTGGCCATCATCGGGATCGCGGCGGCAGCCTGCTGGCGGGTGGCATGATCGCCGCCGCCACCCGCGTGCGCGGGTGGCGGCAACGCGCTGAAAGTCATAGGCGGCACTGGGCATCAGTACCAAGTGACCTGCCAGTCGGCCAGCACCTGCAACTCGTCCACCGGGGGCACGCTCGAGATTTAGTTCAACCGAACCGGACCGATGGACCCGCGGAGCCTGGGCGGCCGAGCTCATCGTCCGCCGTGACGCCCCGGCCGACCAAGTAGTCAAGCTGTTCTGATCAGGCAAGCTTCGCCGACGGTATCCGTACGGCTCTGGCGAGCCCCCGCACGCATGCGCTCATCTGCCGCGTTTCAGCCGTACGCGCAGGCCGTACCCCCGGAACGCAGACCGGGAATTCCGGGCTAGCAGCAGGCAGGCCGTGAGCCCGGCGGCTAGCCGCGCAAAGTCGACCGGCAGTGGCCGACGACAGGGCGACCGGCGTACCCGGTCACTCTGCGCGATATACATTCGCTGGGCGGGTACGGGTACGTGGCGGGTACATGAAAGGTCGATCAAAGGTCAATCCGGCGTGCACGCCGGCATGGGCACGCGAGGCACCGTGCGCGTGCGCTCCGGGGAAGCGACAGCGTCCCTGTCCGGCAGCAGGGCCCGGCGCACCCGGACCCGATCCTGCTTCCAGAGCGCACTATTGGTCACAGCATTGTCACCGTGTGCTGCTGAGTGCAGCATGGCGAGCGGTTACCCGTACCGCTGGTTCTACCCCCG
>DASRFJ010000313.1:0-44411 GCA_035651595.1 Streptosporangiaceae bacterium
GGAGCCGGCGGTGGCCGGGTCGGAGCGGGCGGCGCTGGTGGCCGCGCATGTCGCGCGGCTGGAAGCGGCGGGCGGGACGGTGCTGCGGCGCACTGCGGATGTGCGCGGAACGTACACGGTGATGCGGGACCCGGAAGGTAACGAGTTCTGCGTCGCGTAGCCGTCCAGTTCGGCCAGGTAGGCGTCGCGATCGGCCGGGGGCAGCCAGGCGATCTCGAATGCGTTCCGGGTGAGCTGGATGAGCTGGGCGTTGCTGAGCGCGGCCTCTTCGGCGGCCACGGCCAGGTTCTCGTTGAGGTAGCCGCCGAAGTAGGCCGGGTCGTCGGAGTTGACCGTGACCTTGAGCCCGTTGCGTAGCATCGCCGCGAGCTCCGCGGTCTTGCGGCTGCTGGTCACCCACCCGTTGGAGATGGGACAGACGGTGAGGCCGATGCCGTCGTTGGCCAGCCGGGCCACTAGCGCGTCGTCTTCCAGGCAGTTCACGCCGTGGTCGACGCGCGCCACGCCGATCACGTCCAGGCACTGCCAGATGTGCGCCACCGAATCCCGCTGGTCGACGTCGGCGTGCATGGTCAGCCGGTAGCCCTGGTCGCGGGCACGGGCGAAGACCTCCCGGAACTTGACCGGCGGGTTGTCCCGCTCGTCCGAGTCCAGGCCCACGCCGACGATCTTGTCCCGGTGCGGTGCTGCTTGCTCGAGAGTCCGGAGTGCCTCTGCGGCCGGGCGGTCGCGCAGGAAGCACATGATCAGCTGGGCACGGACGCCGAGTTCTCGTGCCGCGTCGTTGCGGGCCCGGTGAAGGCCGTCGATGACGTGGTCGAAGGCGACGCCGCGGGCGGTGTGCGCCTGCGGGTCGAAGAAGACCTCGGCGTAGACGATGCGCTGTTCGGCGGCCTTGCGGAAGTAGGCCATCGCGAGGTCGTAGAAGTCCTGCTCGGTGCGGAGCACGGACATCGCTTCGTAGTAGGCGACCAGGAACGAGGTCAGGTCGGTGAAGTCGTAGGCCTCGGCCGCCGCCGGCGCGGTCTGGTTGTTGCGGCGGGCCAGGTCATGCTTGAGGCCGGGTTCCAGGGTGCCCTCGATGTGCAGGTGCAGCTCTGCCTTCGGCAGGCCGGCGATGAAACGATGCCGCCCGCCAGCGCCGGATATCGCGGGGTTCAGCGCGGCGGGCGGCATGTCCTGGTCAGCGCGGTTAGCCGACGACCTGCTGGGCGGCCTCGCGCCGCACGCCGCTGGCACCAAGTACGAAGTAGACCAGGGCGCCAACGACGATGCCGATGGCCCAGCTGAAGTCACCGCCGGCCAGGCCGGGGAAGTGGTTCGAGATCGGGCCGGCGTACTGGACCGCCTTGGGGACATCAGGGCCAGTGACGTTTATCCACATCAACGCCGCGACCATGCCGACGGCCTGGGCGATGAGGGCGGGCCAGTGGATACCGCCGTTGCGCCAGTAAAGGCCGTCCCGCGAGGAGCGCAGCGACAGACTGTGGTACTGCCGTCCGCGCAGCACGTAGTCGGTCATCAGGATGCCGAACCAGGGCGCCAGCCACATCACGATGTAGAGCAGGAACGCGGAGAAGTACCCGTAGAAACTCTGCTTGCCGAAGATGATGTACGCGGTGACTCCGGCGCAGATCACCGTGTCGATGATGACCGCCCCCCACCGGCGGACCGGCACGCCCAGCGCCTGGAGCGTCACGCCGGAGGAGTACATGTCGATCGTGTTGATCGCCAGCAACTGGAAGACCGCGAAGATCAGGAACGGGGTCACGAACCACGACGGGAACGACTGCGGCACGCCGAGCTGAGCGATGCCGACCGACTTGGTGGTGGTCGTGAAGGCGAACACGCCGAGCAGTTCCAGGACGACGGACGGGATGGCGCCACCGAGGGCCGCCGCCCAGAAGGTGCGGGTACCTGGCGTGTTGCGCGGCAGGTAGCGGGAGTAGTCGTTGCCGTTCTCGGTCCAGCCCAGGCCGCCGGTGGAGATGATCAGCACCAGCGCGGTGGTCCAGACGGCGAGCGTGGCCGGCTTCTGGTGGAACGTGGACAGGTGCAGCTTGTTGAACGTGAAGGCGGCGAGCACCGCGAAGAACACGATGAAGATGTAGCTCAGGTACCGCAGCACCTTGCTGATCGTCGCGTGGCCGAGCAGCGGGAGAACCATCTGGAGCAGCGCCGCGATGATGACCACCACGACCTTCGCCGGGGTGTCCAGGTTGGTGCCGTGCAGCCCGAACAGCAGGATCACGGTGGCGACGACAAAGAAGATGCCCTCGATCTCGAAGCCGACCTGGGTGATCCAGTTGAACAGGGCGACAAGCCGGTTGCCGTTCTGCCCGAACGGGGCGCGGCTGACCATGAACGCCGTGGTGCCGGTCTTGGGGCCTTGCAGGCTGGCGAAGCCGAGCAGCACGTACAGCAGGTTGCCGATCAGGATCGCGGCCACCGCCTGGCCCACCGACAGGCCGAAGAGCATGATCAGCGTGCCGTAGAAGAAGAACTCCACGTTGAACACGGCACCGGACCACAGCCAGAACAGGCCGGATGGCTTCATCTTGCGTTCGGCGTCGGGGATGAGGTCGATACCACGCTGCTCGATCTTGAACGCGGCGTACTCCTGCGGCACCTCCTCCAAAGGCTGCTGCGGCTTGCCGTGCCGCGCGCCGACGGTATCGCTCATCTGCTACTCCAGAGGGCTCGTGTTTCGTCCACTTGTTCTGGTTCCTGGCAAAGTTGCCGACTAGCCTGCCCCCGGGCACGATACTGCACGCTTTGAGTAAAAATATTGCGTCAATCTTGTTAATGAAGTACTACGCCGCTGCTGTACTGATGAGACCAGAGACATGGGGATTTGTCCAGGGAGTGGCTGGTTCGGACTCGCGGCGGCTTCGTGGGGCCGGGGCGGCGGTGATCATGGGCGGGGGTGGCGCAACGACCCCCACCTGAGGGGATGGGCGGCGCGGCCACTCCTTCTCGCCTCGGCGAGGTCGGCTCTGGTCGGCATCGTCAGTCACATGAGAAACTTATGACACGCGGCCTCGCGCATGAGGCAGTGGCTTTGCGGGTTCGCGTGAAATTACTGTTCAGTCACCCATGGCCTTTGTTCTGGCTAGTTACAGTTAGCCGCAATTGACTACTCAGAGCGAGCCCTCTTTTCTATGACATATGGCGAATCCTGCCTATGGCAACGGAATGGCGACTAACATCGAGAGTTAGGCGCAAGTGCGTGGGAGGAGAAGCCACGCGCGGGCGGCAATGGCGCGCGATCGCGAGGAGAGGCGGACGCGCGGTTACGTATACGCGATACACGTATACGCGCAAAGAACGCGCTTAAGCGTACGCGCGTTACGCGCAGGCACCTAAGCGTGGCGCGGGTAAGCACGCACCTGCTTACCCGCGAAGAACGGCCAAGGCACAGCGGGAGAGGCTGTCCAACGTGGTTGCACAGCAGGCCAGTACGCCACAGCATCCCCCCATACTCCTTTCCGGGATCGTCCCGCCCCTGGCGGATCCCTATTACCCGCGGCCGGAAAGCGCGCCGCCACTGACCGCCGGACTGCGGCCCGGGCAGGTCGTGGTGCTCACCTGCGGCGCGAATGCTGGGTTTGCCGACGGCGGGGCCTCGGGTACCGGGGCGCAATCCGCCAGCCCAGGCGGGGCGGGCGGCTCGGGCGGCACCACACAGGCCGGCGGCACGACTCAGGCCGGCGGCACGACTCAGGCCGGCGGCACGACTCAGGCCGGCGGCACGGGGAAGACCCAGCTCGCGGTCGAATTCGCGCACAGCCTGTGGAACAACCGGGCGGTGGAGGTGATCGTCTGGATCACCGCGGCGAGCCGCGAGGCCGTCGTCACCGGGTTCGCGCAGGCGGCCGCCTCCGTCGGCGCCAGCGACTCCGGGGATTCGGCGGATGCGGCCGCCGACCGGTTTGTCACCTGGCTGGCCAACACCACGCAGCCGTGGGCGCTGATCATCGACGACCTGGCGCAGCCGGCCGACCTGGCTGGGCTGTGGCCCGCCGGACCGAGCGGCCAGGTGCTCATCACCACGGGGCTCCCCGGCCAAGCGCTGCGCGCCACGGCCGGCGGCGGACGCGACTTCGTCGTGATCCCGGTCGGCGGGTTCAGCCGGCGTGAGGCGCTCGGCTACCTGAACGCACGGCTGACCGACTTCCCCGACCAGCGCATCGAGGCGCTCGACCTCAGCGAGGATCTGGAAGGCCTGCCGATCGGGCTCGCCCAGGCCGCTTCCGTCATGGCGGTGCGCGAGCTGGACTGCCGGGAGTACCGCGCCCATCTCGCCGAACGGCGGGCGCACATGGCGGCGAGGTCCAGCGACGGGCTTTCGCCATCGGTGCTGGCTACCTGGTCACTCGCCGCCGAGTGCGCGCACGAGCTGCCGCCCGAAGGACTCGCCTGGCCGGCGCTCGCGCTCGCCGCCATGCTGGACCGGCACGGCATCCCCGGCGCGGTGCTCACCAGCCCGACCGCGTGCGCGTACATCACCGGCCACCCGAGCAACGCCGGCGGCGCGGACCAGAACCTGGTCCGCCGCGCGATCAGCAACCTGGCCCGGGCCGGGCTGGTCACGATCGACCCCGCTACGCCGGTTCGCACGGTGCGGATGCACTCCAGCGTGCAGACCGCGGTACGCGGGTTCATTCCCAGGTCCGAGATCGAGCAGCTGGTGCTCGCCGCCGCGGACGCGCTGGTCGAGACGTGGCCGGACAATGACGGCGGCACTCAGCTCGAGCAGGCGATGCGTGACTGCAGCGCCGCCGTGCGCGACATCGACAGCGCCCTGCTGTGGAAGCCGGAGGCGCACCAGCTCCTGTTCCGGGCCGGCCTGTCGCTTGAGACCAGCGGGCTGGCCGGCGCCGCCATCAGCTACTGGCAATCCATGGTGTCCACCAGCACCCGGCTGCTCGGGCCTGCCCACGCCAACTCCGTAATGGCGCGGGACAGGCTTGCCGCGGCGTACGAGGCGGCGGGCCGGACCGGCGACGCCATCGCCGTGTTCGCCAGCGCGCTCAACGATCACGAGCGCAACCTGGGTGCGGACCATCGCGACACGATCGCGGCGCGGGGACGGCTCGCACATGCCTACGCGAGCGCCAGCCGGTCCGAGGCGATCGCCGTCTACGAACGGACGGTGGTGGATTCCGAACGCGTGCTCGGCCCCGCGCATCCCAGCACGCTCGCCGCTCGATCCGGCCTGGCGGACGCATACCAGACGGCGGGGATGCACAAGGACGCGATCCGGGTGAACCAGCTGCTGCTCACCGACGCCGACCGGCTGCTCGGCGCCGGCCACGCGACGACCCTCGCCGCGCGCGCCAGCCTTGCCGAGGCGTATCAGGCCGCCGGACGGACCAAGGACGCGATCGACCAGTACAACCGCATGGTCGCGGCGCAGGAGGCGGCGCGCGGCCGCGATCACCCGGACACGATCGCGGCCCGGGCGAGCCTGGCCTCGACGCTGCGTAAGGCGGGCAAGGCGAAGGACGCGATCACGCAGTACGAGCGCGTGCTGGCCGACCGCGAGCGCACGGCCGGCCCGGATCACAGCGACACGATCGCCGCCCGCGCGAACCTCGCGTTCGCCTATCGCACGGCTGGGATGCTGCGCGAGGCGCTGCCGGTCTACGAGCGGGCCCTCGCCGACCGCGAGCGGCTCCAGGGCGCCGAGCATCGCGATACGCGCACCGCCCGCTCGAACCTGGCCAGCGCGTATCAGCAGGCTGGGCGCCTCAACGAGGCGATACCGCAGTTCGAGCGGGTGCTCGCCGACAGCGAGCGCATGCAGGGACCCGGTGACATCGAGACGCTCACCGACCGGTGCAGCCTCGCCGCGGCGCTGTTCGCGGCCGGCCGGCTGATGGAGGTGGTCAACGTGCTGCGCCGGGCGCTGGCGGATTGCGAGCGCTACCTCGGCCCGGACCACCCGCTGACCCGCACGGTCCGCGACAACCTCAAAGCCGCCACGTCGACCTGAAAGATCGCTCCCGCCCCGGACCCTGCGGGCTTACTCCGGGGGCGCGTCCGGATCGGCGGCCGCCCGGTGGGTCGGCGGCAGCCTCGATGGGCTTCGGTTAACGTGGCGGATTTCCCCTTCGTGGTAACGCGGGCCTCGCGCACGGGGGTCGATCCTTCACGAAGGGGTAATCTTCTACGTTGCTGGCGGGACTGCCGGTGCGCTCCCATCCCGGTAGCCGCACACTGCACTCCAGCCACAGGCGCCGCGCGGCCAGGCCCGGGGGGCAGCCCGGGTGGGCTGTCCGGGGCCGGCAGCCCGGGGAGTGGGCTGCCGAACTGGCGCTCACAATGTGGGCACAAGGTTCCACAGTCGGACATATTTCCCAAGTCGAGACTTGTCGGCATATAAGTTATAAGTTCCGGCCGCGCAGGCCAGCACGCGGGGCTATGATCTTGGTCCACAAGTGGCTGTGCGGCACGTGCAGTCGGCGACCCCGGACAAGTACAGCGGCAGCCGAAGGCGGGAGGACGCCGAGCGGGAGGCGTTAGACGTGGTTGCGCAGCAGGCCGGAGCGTCGTCGCACGCGCAGTCCATCCTGCTGTCCGGCATCGTCCCGCCGCTCGCCGACTCGTTTTACAGCCGCACCGAATCCGGGCCCGAACTCGCCGTCACGCTGCGCCCCGGGGAGATCGCCGTCCTGATCCACGGCGACGAGACAGACATCGCCCCGCAACAGCAGGGCGGGACCGGCAAGACCCAGATCGCGGTCGAGTTCACCCACGCGATGTGGAACTCCCGGCTGGTCGAGGTGCTGGTCTGGGTGACCGCGACGAACCGTGACGCGATCGTGGCGAGCTTCGCGCAGGCGGCCGGCGTGGTCGACGCGAGCAGCACCGACGAAACCGCCGAGGCCGGTGCCGCCCGGTTCATCACCTGGCTGAGCCACACCCGGCGGCCGTGGGCGATGGTCATCGACGACCTGCGGGAGCTGTCCGACCTCGCCGACCTGTGGCCGTCCGGCCAGGCGGGCCGGCTGGTGATCACGAGCCGGCTGACCGCCGCGGAGCTGACCAGCGCCCCGGCCCTCGCCGCACAGGGCGGCAACACGCGGATCATCCCGGTGGACGGGTTCAGCCGCCGTGAGGCGCTGTCGTACCTCGGCTCGCGGCTCACCGACTACCCGGACCAGCGGATCGAGGCGCTGGACCTGGCCGAGGACCTGGACGGCCTGCCGCTCGCGCTCGCGCAGGCCACGGCCGTGATGGCCGCGCGCAAGCTGGGCTGCCGGGAATACCGCGCGGTCTACGCCGACCGCCGCAAGCACATGACCGGCATCGACGGCGTATCGCCCGCGGTGCTCGCCACCTGGTCGCTGGCCGCCGAGTGCGCACACGAACTCACCCCCGCCGGGCTGGCCTGGCCCGCCCTAGCGCTCGCCGCCATGCTGGACCGGAACGGGATCCCCGGCGCGGTGCTCACCAGCCCCTCCGCGTCGGGCTACATCTGCGGGCAGCCGAGCACCGAGGGGGGTCTGGGGGGAGGCCTCCCCCCAGCGAGCAGCGCTGCCCAGAACGCCGTCCGGGCCGCGATCAACAACCTGGCGCAGGCTGGCCTGGTCACCATCGACCCGGGCAGCGCGGTGCGCACGGTCCGGCTGCACGCCACCGTCCAGGCCGCGGTCCGGGCCTGGCTGCCCCGCGCCGACCTGGAGCAGATGGTGGTGACCGCCGCGGACGCGCTGCTCGAGACCTGGCCGGAGCACGACACCACGCCCCATCTGGACCAGGCGCTGCGCGACTGCACCGCGGAACTGCGCACGATCGACGACGCGCTGCAGAACCCGCTGTGGAAGCCCGAGGCGCACCCGCTGCTGTTCCGGGCCGGCACGTCGCTGGAGGCAAGCCGGCTCACGAACTCCGCCATCGGGTACTGGCAGGCCATGGTCGCCACCACCACCCGGCTGCTCGGCACGGCGCATGCCAACGCCGTTGCCGCGCGGGACCGGCTGGCCGCCTCCTACGAGCTGGCGGGCATGTCGGGTGAGGCGATCGCGGTGTTCCAGGTCGCGTTGCACGACCGGGAACGCAACCAGGGGCCGGAGCATCCCGAGACGATCGCGGCGCGCGGCCACCTCGCGCACGCATACCAGACCGCGGGACGGCCCGCCGACGCCGTCTCCCTGTTCGAACGCACGGTGCAGGAATCCGATCAGCTGCTCGGGTCCGCGCATCCGAACACGTTCGCCGCGCGATCCAGCCTGGCCGGCGCCTACCACGTCGCGGGGCGGCCGAAGGACGCGATCGACGCCTACTACCAGCTCGTCAGTGACGCCGAACGCCTGCTCGGCGCCGGCCACCCCACCACGCTCGCCGCCCGGGCCAGCCTGGCCGGCGCACTCCAGGCCGAGGGCAGGCACCGGGACGCCATCGAGATGTACGAGCGCGCGCTCGGCGACCAGGAACGGATGCACGGCCGCGACCATCCGGACACGATCACGGCCCGGGCAAGCTTCGCCTCCGCGCTCCGGGCCGGCGGCAAGACCAAGGATGCCATCGGCCAGTACGAGCGGGTGCTCGCGGACCGCGAGCGGGCCCAGGGTCCGGACAGCCCGGACACGCTGGCGGCCAGGGCGAACCTCGCGTTCGCGTACCGGAGCGCGGGCCGGCTGCGCGAGGCGATCCCCGCCTACGAGCGCACGCTCGCGGACCGGGAGCGCGTGCAGGGCCAGGACCACCGCGACACGCTCACCGCGAGATCAAACCTGGCCGGCGCCTACCAGCAGGCCCGGCGGCTGAGCGACGCGATCCCGCAGTACGAGCGGGCGCTGGCGGACAGCGAGCGGATGCTCGGCGAGGGCGACATCGAGACGCTGACCACCCGGTGCAACCTGGCGTCCGCCTACTTCACGGTCGGCCGGCTGAACGACGCCGTCCGCGTGCTCCAGCGCGCGCTCACCGACTGCGAGCGCTACCTGGGCCCCGACCACCCGATGACGTCCACCGTCCGGGAGAACCTCGACGCCGCTACCCAGTCCTAGGATCTGGAACACCGTCCCGTCCCGGTATCGCAGGATGTGACGCCCCGGCATAATGCGGGCATGGCACCCCAAACGTACGATTTCGTCATCGTCGGCGGCGGATCGGCCGGCTGCGCGCTGGCCAACCGGCTGTCCGCCGACCCGGGGACGACGGTGCTGGTGCTCGAGGCGGGCCGCCCCGACTACATCTGGGACCCCTACATCCACATGCCGGCCGCGCTGACGTTCCCGTGCGGCAACCCGTTCTACGACTGGCGGTACGAGAGCGAGCCCGAGCCGCACCTCGGCGGCCGGCGCATCCACCACGCCCGCGGCAAGGTGCTCGGCGGCTCGAGCAGCATCAACGGGATGATCTTCCAGCGCGGCAACCCGCTGGATTACGAGCGGTGGGCCGCCGACCCCGGCATGGCCGACTGGGACTACGCGCACTGTCTGCCGTACTTCAAGAAGATGGAGAACTGCCTGGCCGCCGAGCCCGGCGACCCGTTCCGCGGCACGAGCGGCCCGCTGATCCTGGAGCGCGGCCCCGCGACCAGCCCGCTGTTCCAGGCCTTCTTCGCCGCGGTGCGGCAGGCGGGCTACCCCCTCACCGATGATGTCAATGGGTATCACCAAGAGGGTTTTAATGCTTTTGACCGCAATATTCATAACGGCAGGCGTATTTCGGCCGCGAGAGCTTACTTGCATCCGGTGCGGAACCGGCCGAACCTGACCGTGCTCACCAGGGCGCAGGTCCACCGGGTGCTGTTCGACGGCAACCGGGCGACAGGTGTCGAGTACGGCCGGCTAGGTCTGCTGGGCAACCCGCGCGGAGCTACGCAGCCGGTCCGCGCCGGCGAGGTGATCCTCTGCGGCGGGGCGATCAATACCCCGCAACTGCTCCAGCTGTCTGGTGTAGGTGGGTCAGCGGAGCTGCGGTCGTTCGGAATAAATGTCGTCGCGGACCTGCCGGGGGTCGGCGCGAACCTCCAGGATCACCTCGAGGTGTATATCCAGTATGCCTGCAAGCAGCCGGTGTCGGTGGCGCCCGCGCTGAAGCTGCGCAACCGGCCGATGGTGGGCGCGAAGTGGCTGTTCGCTCGCACCGGCCCGGGGGCCACCAATCACTTCGAGGGCGGCGGCTTCGTGCGCGGCAACGACGACGTGGCGTACCCGAACCTGATGTTCCACTTCTTGCCGATCGCGGTCCGCTATGACGGGTCGAAGCCGGTCAGCGGCCATGGCTACCAGGTGCACATCGGCCCGATGTACTCCGACGCGCGCGGCACCGTGCGGATCACGTCCACGGACCCGCTGGCCAAGCCCGCCCTGGTGTTCAACTACCTGTCCACCGAGACCGACCGTCGCGAGTGGGTCGAGGCGATCAGGGTCGCCAGGAACATCCTCACCCAGCCGGCCTTCGACGAGTTCAACGCCGGCGAGCTGTCGCCCGGGCCTTCGGTCAGCACTGACGAGGAGATCCTGGGCTGGGTCGCCAGGGACGCGGAGACCGCGCTGCACCCCTCGTGCACCGCCAAGCTGGGCACCGACGCGATGTCCGTGACGGACCCCGGATCGATGCGGGTGCACGGGTGTGACGGGCTGCGAGTGGTGGACGCATCGGTCATGCCGTACGTCACCAACGGGAACATCTACGCGCCCGTGATGATGACCGCGGAAAAGGCGGCCGACCTGATTCTGGGCAATTCTCCGCTGCCCCCGGAACCCGTGGAATTCTATCGCCACGCAAACACCACATTGTGGGAGCCTGCACCCGAAAACTAGACAGACCGGGTATCGCATCTCCATGATCGGAGGATCATGAGCAGTCCGAACCGTTCTGCCGATCCCCTGCCCGAGGCGCTGTCGCTCGTGCAGGGCGCGTCGGCTGCCGGGATCAAGCTCAAGATCCTCGGCGGGCTCGGGGTTCGCGTGCTGTGCCCGGACTTTCCGCCGCGCCAGCGAGCCGGCCAGGACATCGACTTCGCCTGCCCGGGCAAGACCCGCCGGCAGGTCGCCGAGCACCTGGAGCAGGCCGGGTGCGAGCCGGACAAGCGGTTCAACAACCTGAACGGCGACCGGCAGATGTACTTCACCGCGCCGTCCGGCCGCCCGATCGACGTCATGGTGGACAAGCTGTCCATGTGCCACGTGCTCGACCTGCGGCCGTCGCTGGGTAACGCGTCGCCGACGCTCGATCCCGCCGACCTGCTGCTGTCCAAGCTCCAGATCATCGAGCTCAACGCCAAGGACGCACACGATCTGGTCCATCTGCTGTCCGGGGTTCCGGTCGGCCGCGATCCGGGCGGGCAGTCCATCGACCCGGATCGCTTCGGCTCCGTGCTGGCCAGCGACTGGGGCTGGTGGCGGACGGTCACCGGCAGCCTCGCCAAGTTGCCCGGTCTGGTGGCCGAGCAGCCCGACCTGGTGCCGCCGCGGCCGCGGTTCGACCCGCTGGCCCAGGCCAGGCAGCTCCAGGACGTCGCGGACACCGTGCCGAAGGGCCTGAAGTGGAAGCTCAGGGCCAATATCGGCGACAAGGTCCGCTGGTACGAACTTCCCGAAGAGGTCGACCGTTGATCCCCCAGAGGGGCCCCCGATGAAAGTATTCTTCGCCACGGACATCCACGGGTCCGAGATCTGCTGGAAGAAGTTCCTGAACGCGGCCGCCTTCTACCGGGCGGACCTGGTGATCCTCGGCGGCGACGTGACCGGGAAGGTCATGGTGCCGATCCTGGAGTACCCGGGTTACTGGGAGCTGACCTACGGCGGCGAGCGGATCCGGCTCGAGACCCGAGCCGAACTGGACGACATCCAGCGCAAGATCCGCGACCGGGGGTCCTATCCGACCGTGCTGGCCCCAGACGAACTCGACGCGCTGAATACCGAGGACGCCGTGGACCGCAGGTTCACCGTGGAGATGACCCGGGGCCTGGACCGCTGGCTGGACATGGCCGACAGCAAGCTGCACGGCGGGCAGATCCCCTGCATCCTGAACGGCGGCAACGACGACGTCTGGGAGATCGACGACATCATCGAGCGATCCCCGTGCGTGAGCTTCGCCGAATCGAAGGTGATCGACCTGGGCGGGTTCTACATGGCGTCGATGGGCTGGACGAACCCCACGCCGTGGAACACGTTCCGCGAGGCGCCCGAGGACGTGCTGGCCGGCAAGATCGACGCGGTCGTTTCGCAGATCCCCGACATGGGGCGGGCTGTGTTTAATTTCCACGCGCCGCCGTACGGGTCGGGCCTGGACGAGGCGCCGGCTCTGGACGAGTCGATGCGGCCGATTCACGGCGGCGCGGTGATGAAGCCGGTGGGTTCGGTCGCGGTCCGCAATGCCATTGCGAAATACCAGCCGGCGCTTTCGGTGCACGGGCATATCCATGAGAGCCGCGGCATCTGGAAGTCCGGCCGGACGCTGGCGATGAACCCAGGCAGCTCGTACAACGACGGCGTGCTCCAGGGTGCGGTGATCGAGCTGAACGAGAAGAAGGGCCGGGTAACCCGGCACCTGCTGGTCAACGGGTAGTTACCGTCTTACTTTCGCTTTTAACCCCTTATGTCACACCAATAACAGTTGCTTCGTACCCCGGAGGATCCATATGACGGCGGGAGCGCTTGGCGAAGAGAGACCTACTCTCTTCCTCCGCAAGGCGACCGGCCTCGTCCGAGGCTGGTCGGTCAGAGACTCGATGATCTACGCCACGCTGTCCACGAACGTGGTGACGCTGGGCATGGTGGAGTGGGCTTATCAGAGCTACTTTCCCAAGGGCCAGCTGCTGACGTCGATCGTCATCGCGGGCGTATGGGTCTCGTTCCTGGTCATCGCGTATGCCGGGCTCGTCGTGACGATTCCGCGGGCAGGCGGTGACTACGTCTGGCAGAGCCGCATCCTCGGCAGCGGTATCGGCTTCGTGCTGGCCGCCACCGGATGGTGGTTCATCCTGTGGCTGTGGGCGCCCATTTACGGTGCCGTGCTGTCCGAAGAGTTCTTCCAGCCCATCTTCGCCACGCTCGGCCATCCCGCCCAAGCGGCGTGGTTCGCCGGCCATAACGGCACGTTCGTGGTCACGCTGATCACGATCGCGCTGGCCGGCGTCCTGGTGTCGGTGGGTATGGCGGGCTACGCCAAGGTGCAGAAGTGGTGCTTCCTCGGCGGTCTGCTCGGGGCGGCGATCGTCGTCATCGTGCTGCTGGTCTCCAGCAGGAACAGCTTCATCACCTCGTTCGACGCCGCGACGCACCGGATCTGGGGCATGAACGGCGCCTACTCCGCTATCAACTCAGACGTGGCAGGGACGTACAAGGCGCCGTCACTGGGCTTCGGGCCGCTCGGGCCGACGATGCTGCTCGTGCCGATGATGATGTTCTACCTGCTGTGGCCGAACTGGGGGACCACGCTGTACGGCGAGATCCGCGGCGCCAGTGACTTCAAGCGGGTGTTCGCCGGGATGTTCGCCGGCCTGTGGACCACGGTGCTGCTGTCGGTGGTCTTCCTGCTGCTGTTCGCCAAGACGTTCGGCTGGGCCTTCTACCAGAACGTCAACGCGGACTCGTTCCTGGTGGTAGGCAAGAACGCGCTGCCGATCTTCCCGTATCCGGTGCTGCTGGCCTCCTGGCTGATCCACAACACGGCGATCCAGGTTGTGTTGCTGCTGCTGATGAGCCTGTGGTTCTTCGGCTGGGTGGGCACGCTGTTCCTGTCCTCCACCCGGGTGATCTTCGCCGCCGCCTTCGACCGGGTCCTTCCCGACGCGGCCGCGCAGGTGTCGGAGCGGCGGCGGGTACCGTTCTACTCGCTGATCCTCATGCTGCTGCCCGCGGTCGGGCTCGGCGCGCTGTACGCGTACAACTCGACCTTCCACTCCTACACGCTGGACGCCACACTGGTCATCGCCGTGACCTATCTGGGCAGCGCGATCGCGGTCGTGCTGCTGCCGCTGCGCAAGCCGGACCTGTGGGCCGCCTCGCCGGCCAGCAAGATCAAGCTGTTCGGCGTGCCGGTCGTCCCGGCCGCCGGGGTGGTCACGATCGCGCTGCTGGTGTACAGCCTGGTCGAGTGGCTGTCCAACGACAACTACTTCGTCAACTCGCACGACTCGCTGTACTACATGGGCGGGATGTACGTGCTGGCCATCGTCATGTACGTCGGCGCGCGGATCATCAGGAACCGCCAGGGCATCGACCTGTCCCTGATCAACAAGGAGATCCCGGTCGAGTAGCTACAGGCGCCGAGGTTCGGCGGCGTGTCGCGCGCCCGCCCCCAAGCTGGACATTTACCACATTTCGGGCGCGATCGCGGGGCCGCCAGATTATTGCGGACGCTTACCCCCCCAGATCGGGGGGGTAAGCGTCCGCAATAATTTCGAGACCTCGCTGGCGGAGGCCGACCGCGGGGAAATAACGGGCGTAACGGGCGCCCGCTTCGCGGGCGATGGCCGTCTTAGCCGTACAACGGCTCGGCGGCGCCCGCGCCTATCCGGCTCACGATCCGGAAGCACGGGTACAGTTCGGCGATCGTGTCCTTGGTGAACTCGACCGTCCTCGCGCCGGTCCGCTGGACGGTGGGGACGCACGCGGCCATGGTCGCCGAACTCGTCCCGGTGAACGTCACCTCGCACCGGTACGGACCGGCCGGCCGCGGCGGGACCTGCGCGGAGCTGGCGCCGGCCGCGGCCGCCGAACGCAGCAGCGACGCGGTCCTGGCCGGCGGGTAGCACAGCGCGCTGTACCTGTCGACCGCCTCCTTCACCGTGACGAGCTGCGCTCCGGGCGCGTACTCCTTGGCGTCCGCGCAGGTCAGGTCGTCGCCGGAGACCAGGGCGAGCCGGGCGCCGTGTTCGGCGGTCAGCAGCGCGTTGAGGTACCCCTCGGTCATCGCCCGGCCGTTGAGCGTCACGCTGAAGATCTCGAACCCGTTGAACGTGTGGCTCAGCACTCCCGGCTCCCCCGGGCCCGCGTGATAGCCGACGAACGCGACCAGGTCCGGCCCGCGCTGAATGCCCTCCATCATGCCGAACCTCTTGTGGTTCCCGGTCAGCATGCCGACGCGCGGATCCAGGTCCTCAAGCAGCAAGTTGCGCATCGACGAGTGCGCCTCGTTCACGGTGATCTCGGTGACCCCGGCGTCGAAGAACCCCTCGCACACCGCCACGACGTCACCGGTGAACAACCGCCGGAACCGCTCCCACTGCGGTGTCCCCGGCCGGACGTCGTCCGGGCACGTAACCCCAGTGGCACCTTCCATATCAGCGGAGATCAGCGCATGCATAAGCCCATTCTCCCCGCAAGCCGGGTGCGGCCACGCCAACCCCCGGCCTGCGCCACGCCGCGCGCCGCGCCCGCGCCGCGATATGACACGCTCTAGTGGGCTCGATTGCGCAATTGACACGCTGACGCACGAGGCTCTGGAAGGGCGTGGCCGCTGGGTGGTTGGTGATTAGATGACGACATGAGCGACCTCGCTGGGCGCACGTTCTTGATTACGGGAGCGAATACGGGGATCGGGCTGGCGACGGCCAAGGAGCTGGCGGCCCGCGGCGGGCGGGTCCTGGTGACGGCCCGCACCGCGGAGAAGGCGGAGAACGCGGTCGCGGCGATCAAGTCGGCGACGGGCAGCAAGGCCGTGTCATATCTGTTGCTCGACCTCGCCGACCTGGACTCGGTGCGCGGGTGCGCGGAAGCGTTCCTGACGCTCGACGAGCCGTTGCACGTGCTCGTCAACAACGCGGGGCTGGCCGGGCGACAGGGGGTGACGAAACAGGGCTTCGAGCTGGCCTTCGGCGTCAACCACCTGGGCCACTTCGCGCTCACCATGGCGCTGCTGGACCGGCTGCGGGCCAGCGCGCCGTCCCGGGTTGTGGTCGTGTCCAGCGACTCGCACTACGCGGCGAAAGGCATCGACTTCGGTGAGCTGCGGCGGCGCGGGCGCGGTATAACCGGCATGCATCAGTACGCGGTATCCAAGCTGTGCAACGTGCTGTTCGCGCAGGAACTCGCGCGCCGCCAGGCCGGGACCGGGCTCACCACGTACGCGCTGCACCCCGGTGTGGTGGCCTCCGACATCTGGCGGCGGGTGCCGGCTCCGGCCCGGTCGCTGATGAAGCGCCGCATGCTGTCCACCGAGGACGGCGCGCGCACGTCCGTGTACTGCGCGGCGTCGCCGGATGTGGCGGCGGACAGCGGGCTCTTCTACGACAAATGCGCGAAACGCCGGCCCAGCAACGCAGCGACACCGGAACTGGCCACGGAGCTTTGGCGGCACAGCGAAGACTGGACCGCGCAGGCTTAGGCCGGCCCGTCGAGAAGCGCGCGAAGGGCCTGCTTGAGCCGTGCCGCCTCCGCGGCGGAGAGCGGGCTGAGGAACTCCTCCTCCGCCCGCTTTGCGGCCTGAAGTGCCTGCCTGGTGATGGCCCGCCCAGTCTCGGTCAGTTCCACGACGTTCTTCCGGCGGTCGTCCGGGTCCTGGCGCCGCCGGACGAGATCTCTGTCCTGAAGGTCGTCGATCAGCGCGACCATGGTGGTCCGGTCGATGCCCATCAGGCGGGCGAGCTCTCCCTGGGCCAGCGGCTGCGGGGTGTCGATTTCGCGGAGCACGGCGGCCTCCCTGCCGCTGATCCCGCTGGGCGCGAGCGCGGCGGCGGTGAGCTGGAAGAACCGCTCGTGTACGTGCTTGAGCAGGTACCCGAGATGGTCGGTCGTGGACACGGGTCCAGCCTACGGATAGGCTGATCGTCAGTTATACTGACTTTCAGTTGGACTGCTTATTATCGCCACGGGAGGACGCCATGGACCGGGTGAGCTTCGGCATCAAGACCAGCCAGGCTGGCCTGACGTACGACCAGATCCTTCGGACCTGGCGCGAAGCCGAGGCGGTGCCGGAGTTCGAGCACGCCTGGCTGTGGGATCACCTTGTTCCGCTGCGGGGCGAGGTGACCGGCGCGGCGCTGGAGGCATGGACGCTGCTCGCCGGGCTCGCGGCCCAGACCAGCCGGCTGCGGCTGGGCGTGATCGTGACCAGCAACCGGATCCGTCCGCCCGCCGTGCTAGCCAAGATGGCGGCAACGGTCGACATCATCGCGGGCGGGCGGCTGGTGTTCGGGATCGGCGCGGGCGGCAGCGCACTGAACGACCCCGCCTACCGGGAAATGGTGCATCGCGAGTACGACGCCTTCGGCATCGACGTGGTCACCCCCGTCGAGGCGCTGACCGCGCTCAGCGAGACATGCGATCTGGTCAGGAAGCTCTGGGCCGAGGACAAGCCCTTCGACTTCGACGGCCAGTGCTATCGCCTCCGCGGGGCCATCTGCGAGCCCAAGCCCGTCCAGCGCCCGGGTCCGCCGATCATGATCGGCGCCGGCGGCGAACGATCCGCGCTGCGGGTGGTCGCGCGGCACGCCGACATCTGGGCCAGCCCCACGTTCACCGCGGCCGACTTCCGCCGCAAGAGCGCCGTCCTCGATGACCACTGCGCGGCGATCGGCCGCGACCCGGCCGAGATCACCCGCTCCGTCCAGGTCTTCTTCACCCCGCAAGAACCGGCCCAGGGCAGTTCACCGCGGTTTCCCGGCCCGGCCGGCGCCCGCGAACTGCTCGCCGAACTGATCGACGCGGGCGCGCGGCACCTCGTCCTGGCCCCCGTCGGGGCGCCCTCCATGCAGTGGGTCGCCGACGAAATCATCAGGCCCGTCCAAACACTACATCCGTAGTAGCTCACTACAGCAATAGTAAGCTGAGGCGGTGAGCAGGATCGATGAGGTCGGTGACGCCGCGATCGCGGTGCTCGCGGCCGCGGGCACGCGCGGCCTGACACACCGGGCGGTCGACGCGGCCGGCCGCCTGCCGCCGGGCACCACGTCGAACTACGCGAGAACCAGGGCGGCGCTGCTGGCGATCACCCTGCGCCGGATCGCCGAGCTCGACGCCGCCGAGGGCGCGGTCCAGGCCGGCGAGGCCGCCGAGGCAGTCAGCGCCGCCCGGGCCGCCACGACCGCCGTGGCCCCGCCGCTCACCGTTTCCGCCCTGGCCAGCCTGCTCGCCGGGATGCTGCACCGGATGATCACCGACGCGGCGATCAGGCGGCGCCTGCTTGCCCGCTTTGAGCTGGCGTTCGAGGCGACCAGGCGACCGGAACTGCGTGCCGCGTACGACGAGCTGGGCGGCGCGTTCCGCGGCCAGGTCGCCCGCTTGCTCGGCCTCGCCGGGTCGGCCGCGTCCGACCGCGACGCCTGGACGCTGATCGCCTGGCTTGAGGGGACGGCGTTCTACGCACTGGCCGGCGCCGGCGGGGGCGCCGTTCCATCTCCGGCCGAGCTGCGCGCCCAGGTCAGCCTCCTGCTCGCCAGCATGTGCGCCGATGAATCCGGTACGGCATGATCGTCACTAGTAGCGGGCATTAATCACGACCGAGGAGGCATGGGGGCATGAGACTTCCCGTCAACCCGCCGGTGGCGCCGATGCTGGCCAAGCCTGTCGCGACGATCCCGGTCGGGGATTACGTCTTCGAGCCGAAGTGGGACGGCTTCCGGTCGATCATCTTCCGTGACGGCGACGAGATCGAGATCGGCAGCCGCAACGAACGGCCGATGACGCGCTACTTTCCCGAGCTGGTCGCGACCTTCGCGGAGCAGCTGCCGGAGCGGTGCGTGATCGACGGGGAGATCGTGGTCCCGGACGGCGCGGGCCGGCAGCTCGACTTCGAGGCGCTCCAGCAGCGCATCCATCCGGCGGCGAGCCGGGTGAACATGCTGTCCGTCCAGACGCCGGCCCACTTCGTCGCGTTCGACCTGCTCGCCCTCGGCGACGTGGACTACATGGACCGGCCGTTCCGGGAGCGCCGCGCCGCGCTGGAGGCCGCGCTGGCCGGGGTGAAAGCGCCGATCCACCTCACCCGGGCGACCAGCGACCGCGAGGTTGCCACTGGCTGGTTCAGCCAGTTCGAGGGCGCCGGCCTGGACGGGCTGATCGCGAAGTCGCCGGCCAGCACGTACCAGCCGGACAAGCGGGTCATGTTCAAGATCAAGCACGATCGCACCGCGGATTGCGTGGTGGCCGGATACCGGGTGCACAAGACCGGAAACGACGCCATCGGTTCGCTGCTGCTCGGCCTGTACAACAAGGACGGCAAGCTGGCCAACGTCGGCGTGATCGGCGCATTCCCGATGGAGCGGCGCCGCGAGCTGTTCCAGGAGATGCAGGCCTTGGTCACCACGTTCGAGGACCACCCGTGGAACTGGGCCGAACACGAGGCGGGCGAGCGGACCCCGCGCAAGGGCATGAACAGCCGGTGGAACGCCGACAAAGACCTGGCGTTCATCCCGCTGCGGCCCGAGCGCGTGGTCGAGGTCCGCTACGACCACATGGAGGGCCCGCGGTTCCGGCACACCGCCCAATTCGTCCGCTGGCGGGACGACCGGACCCCGCGGTCGTGCACCTACGAGCAGCTGGAAGAACCGGTCAGCTACGACCTGGCGGAAGTCCTCGGAGCCGACCGTGGCTAGCCCGAAGACGGTCCTGGAGGTGGGTGGCCGGGAGGTCGCGGTCAGCAATCCCGGCAAGGTCTACTTCCCGAAGGCCGGGCTGACAAAGCTGGACCTGGTCCAGTTCTACCTGTCCGTCGCGGACGGCGCGCTCGGCGGCGTGCGCAACCGGCCGATGGCCCTCAAGCGGTTCGTGAACGGCGCCGAAGGCGAGCCGTTCTTCCAGAAGCGCGCGCCGGAGAAGCGCCCGGACTGGATCGAGACCGCCGAGCTCCGCTTCCCGTCCGGCCGCACCGCCGACGAGGTCGTGCTGCGCGAGCCCGCCGGGCTGGCCTGGGTGGTGAACCTGGGCTGCATCGACCTGAACCCGCACCCGGTTCGGGACTCGGATCTGGACCACCCAGACGAGCTGCGCGTCGACCTGGACCCGGTGCCCGGAGTGGAATGGCCGCAGATCCGGGACGTGGCCATGGTCGCGCGCGACGTGCTGCGCGACTTCGGCCTGACCGGCTGGCCGAAGACATCCGGTTCCCGCGGTATGCACATCTACGCGCGCATCCACCCGGAGTGGGGGTTCACCGACGTCAGGCGCGCCGCGGTGGCCGTCGCCCGCGAGATCGAGCGGCGAGCGCCCGACATCGCCACGTCGAAGTGGTGGAAGGAGGAGCGGCACGGCGTCTTCGTCGACTACAACCAGAACGCCAAGGACCGCACGGTCGCGTCCGCGTACTCGATCCGGCCGGTGCCCGACGCCCGGGTGTCCGCACCGCTGACCTGGGACGAGGTCCCGACGTGCAATCCGGCCGACTATACGATCAGGACCGTGCCCGAGCGGTACGCGTCGATCGGCGACCCGTGGGCCGGGATGGACGACGCGCCGGGCCCGCTCGACGGCCTGCTCGAGCTGGCCGCCAGGGACGAGGCGGCAGGCGTTCCCGACGCGCCGTGGCCGCCGCACTACGAGAAGCAGACCGGCGAGGCCCCGCGCGTGCAGCCCTCCAAGCGCCGCGCCCCGGAGGTGGCACCGCCGCCGCCCGGCGAATCGTACGGCGCGACCGGGCGCCGCAAGTCCACCAAGCCGCTGATCGAGATCGCCCGCGCGGCCACCAAGGCCGAGGCGATGGAGGGTCTGGAGCGGTGGAAGGCCCGGCACCCCGAGGTGTGGCCGCATATCCAGCCCGCGGACGTGCTCACCGACTCGATGCGCGGCAGGAGCTACAGCTGGACGCGCATCCGGCTCAACCTCGAGCACGTCCCCGAGGCGGAACGCCCGGCCCAGGAAGCACTCGAGGTCACCTACGACCCCTGGCAAGAAGAAGGCCGCCAGCCCCGCTAACTGGCGATCCGCCAATTATCGCGGACACTTACCCCCCCAGATCGGGGGGGTAAGTGTCCGCAATGATCTGAGGGCCCGATGATGCGCCCGGAATGGGTGAAATGTCCGGCGGGCGGGGCGCGGGTACGTGGACACGCGGGCGAGGCTTCGGTCAGGCCGGGGGCGGTCAGGCTGGGGATTCGGTCATGTTGGGGAGGCTGCGGTCAGGCTGGGGGAATCGGTCATGTTGGGGAGGCTTCGGTCAGGCTGGGGGAATCGGTCAGGCTGGGTTGCGGTGAGGGATTCGGTCATGCTGGGGGTTCGGGCGCGGGGTAGGTTCTGGGTCAGGACGGGTTCGGGCTGGACTGGCCCGGGCTGGGGGCCGGCCAGGGATTCCAGGAGGGTAGCGGTCTGGATCAGCTGGCGGTCGTCGAGGTAGCGGTGCAGCACGCGGGCGTGCGCGGCCTCGCCCAGGCGGCGGGCAAGCACGTCGTCGGCCAGCAGGCGCCGCAGGGCCGCCGCGAACTCGGCCGGGTCGGCGGGATCGGACAGAAGCAGGCCGGTTCGTTCCGCCATGATCTGGTCTTGAATTCCGCCGACAGCACTGGCGATGACGGGTTTGGTTTTCCACATTCCCTCAGCCACCGTCAGCCCGAATCCCTCGGCCAGGCTTTTCTGCACGAGGATTGTGGCGTGGCGCTGGAGCGCGTTGACGATCGTCGCGTTGTGGCCGGCGTCGTCCATCGGAATGCTGACCAGGTGAATGCGCGACCTGATGTCCGCCAGGAGTTTCGCGCGAATCGCGTGACACTGGGCGAACACCTCGGCGCCTTCCGGGTCGTCGGCGACGCCACGGACGGCTGGGCCGGCCAGCACCAGGTGTACATCCGCGGGCAGGTCCGCCAGGCGGAAGCCGGTCATCACGCCGGGCATGTCCTTGAGCCGGTCCCAGCGGCTGACTTGCACGACCAGGCGCGGCGCGGTGGGCAGCCCGGCGCGGGCGAGGATGGCGGCGGGGTCGTGCAGCGGACGGTTCTTGGCGGACAGCGGGTCGATTGACGGCGGAATTATCGCCAGCTTTCGCCGGTCGATCCAGGGCGGGGCGAACAGCGCACGCGAGAATACGAATGCGTCGGCCTCGTCAATGTAGCGCCGAAGGAATTCCCAGGCCGAGATCGAAACGTCGTTTGGCGTGTCGCGGCCGATATGGGATCGCCATGCGACTCGCACGCCGGAAGGGCGCAGCTGGCAAGCCAGGCCCGCGGTCTGCGGATCGTGCAACATAACGATATCGCCGGGATTGATAGCGAGTGCGTTGCAGCTGAGGATTTCCTGGTAATGCCGGTGATCGGCTTCGGTGAACTTTCCCGGCACGCCGTGAATGGCGTTGTGCAGCCGCTTGGTGATGACGAAGAACCGCTCGTCGGCGTCGATGACCAGCCAGCGCATGCGCACGCCGGCGTCGAGGAAATAACCGAGCAGGCCATGCAGCATTTCCGCGATGCCGCCGCCGGTCGCGACCGAACTCACCTGCCACACGACGCGGCCGTCGAGGGCCCGCGCGGCCCGGTGGACGGCGGCCTCCAGCGCAGCGGCCTGCGAATCCGGCAGAACGCTCGAAAGAGCCCCAATCGGGCGCCGCCTCAGCTCTACTTCGTGCATCTGTGCCCCCGTCGTATCAGTTCCGCACCCCCGGCCGCGCGAAACCTTGTGGTGGCGATCACGTCACGTTCCGGCATCGGACACTTCCGCTTAAGATTGACGATGTACATACATAGCAGAACGGACTGGTTGCTACCTGACGGGGGAACCGAATGCCATCCTCGGCTGTCCTGGACGCCCGCGCACGCGGCATCACGCTCGAAAAACTGGCATCACAACGCTTCGACCTGCTGGTAATCGGCGGCGGCATCACCGGCACCGGGGCCGCGCTTGACGCCGCCAGCCGCGGGTTGCGGGTCGCTCTCATCGAGGCACGGGACCTCGCGTCGGGGACGTCGAGCCGGTCGAGCAAGCTCATCCACGGCGGGCTGCGATACCTGGAGCAGCGCGACTTCAAGCTGGTGTACGAAGCACTGCACGAGCGCGACCTGCTGGTGTCCAAGCTCGCGCCCCATCTCGTGAAACCGGTGTCGTTCCTGTATCCGCTTTATAAGAAGGTGGTGGAACGGCCTTACGTCGGTGCGGGCCTGGCGCTGTACGACGCGATGGAGGGCACCAGGCGGCCGGTCCCGTTCCACAAGCACCTGACCGCGAAGGGGGCGCTGAAGATCGCTCCCGCACTGGCGCCGGGGCGGCTGGCCGGCGCGATGCGCTACTACGACGCGCAGGTGGATGACGCCAGGTACACGCTGACCGTGGCGCGCACCGCGGCGGCGCACGGCGCGGTGATCGCGACCCGGGTCAGCGCCGTGTCGGTGCCGCAGGACGGCGGCGTGGTCGGCGGGGCGGTGGTGCGCGACGAGGAGACCGGGCGGGAGTTCCCCGTGTCCGCGGCCCGGGTGGCGATCTGCGCCGGGGTGTGGACCGACCTGGTCCACGAGCTGGCCGGGGTGTCCGCCGGTTACCAGGTTCGGATGTCCAAGGGCGTGCACATCGTGGTGCCGCGGGAAGCGGTGCGCGCGGACACCGGGATGATCCTGAAGACCGAGAAGTCCGTGCTGTTCTTCATCCCGTGGGGGTCGCGGTGGATCGTCGGGACGACGGACACCGACTGGTCCGGTGACCGGGCCGAACCCGTCCCCGACGAGGCGGACGTCGACTACATCCTCAGCGCGGCCAACCGGGTGCTGGCCAAGCCGCTCACCCGCGCCGACGTGATCGCGGTGTACGCGGGCCTGCGGCCGCTGGTCGCCACGAACCCGGGCAAGCCCACGACCAAGCTGTCCCGCGAGCACGTGGTCGACGTCCCGGTACCCGGCCTTGCCAGCATCGCGGGCGGCAAGTTCACCACGTACCGGATCATGGCGCGCGACGTGGTCGACGCGGTTCTCGGGCCGTCGGCCGACGTGCCGGAGTCGGTGACGGACCAGACTCCGCTGCTCGGGGCCGACGGGCTGGCGGCGGTGCGGGCCGCGGCGGGCCGGCTGGCGGAGGACTACGGCGTGCCGCGGGAGACGGTGGAGCACCTGATCGCCCGGTACGGGTCGATGGCCGCGGACGTGCTCGACCTGGTCCGGTCGTCGCCGGCGCTGGGCACGGTGCTGGCGCCCGGGCATCCGTACCTGCGCGCCGAGGTGGCGTACGCGGTGACCCAGGAGGGCGCGCTGCACGTGGAGGACGTGCTGGTGCGGCGGGTCCGGCTGTTCATCGAGTCGGCCGACTCCGGCGCTTCGGCGGCCGACGAGGTCAGCGCGATCATGGGCAGGCTGCTGGGCTGGAGCCGTCGCCGCCGCGCGGCCGAGACCGCGCGATACCTGGACCTGGTCGCGGCGGCCGAGTACGCGGTTCTCCGACGTTCGGAGGCCGTGCCGCCGCGCGTCGCGGCGGGATGACCGAGGGAGCGCCGGGTCCCCGGCTGCTGTTGCTGACCTTCCGGCTCGACGTGGACCAGCGGCAGCGGCTCCGGTCCCGGCTGACCGCCGAAGGCCGCACGATGTCCGAGGTGATCACCAGCGGACTGCGCCAGTACGTCCAGCGTCCCGGCGGCGATGCCGACCCGGCGCTTGTACCGGTGCCGTCGGCCCCGTCCGCCCTGTCCGTCCCGTTCGCCCCGCCGAACCCGCCGGTGCTGCCCGCGGCGACGGCCGTGCGGCTGCGGGAGCTGCGGGTGGCCGGGCGCAGCGGTGTGCTGTCGGCCACGCTGTCCGCGCTGCACGCGGACGGCTGGCCGCTGCCGGTGCTGGCCGAGGCGCTCGGCGTCAGCCGGCAGGCAATCCAGGCGCGAATCCGCCAGCGCGTGCCGGCCGAACTGCGTGACCGGGCCGCCGATTGCGCGCCGCCGCCGCCGTTCCCGCGGCGGCGTTCGCCCAGCAAGGGCGCGCACCGCCCGCACCTGACGATCAAGATCGACCACGCACTGCGGTCGGCGGCGCACCGGACCGCGGCGCGCGAGGGACACTCGCTCAGCCAGGTCGTGGAGACGATCCTCGACAGGTACCTGCGCCACGGGCTGCCCGACGCGCCCGATAACATCCGCCGCGCGGCGCGACGCTCCCGGTAGGCGGCCACGTGCTGCCGGTTGCCGCAGTTGCCGGTGTCGCAGTACCGGCGGGACCGGTTCTTCGACAGGTCGGCGAACACCGCCTCGCAGCCGGGTGCCTCGCAGCGTCGCAGCCTGTTCTCCTCCCGCATCCGGGCCAGGTCGGCGAACGCGAACGCCGCCTGTGCGGCCAGCCGGTGCTCCAGCGTGGCCTCGGCGCCGGTGACGTGCAGGTGCCAGCCGAAGCCGCCGCCGTGATCGACCAGCCAGGGCCGGGCACCGGAATCCCGGAGCAGGTCGTTGACCAGTTCCGCGAGGTGGACGATCCCGTCCGCCTCCCAGACCGCGCGCAGCCGCGGCCGGAGCCCGTTGACCGCCTCGAGATCCCCCGCCGTCGGCGCCGGACGGGGCGTGAGCTGGTGCTTGTCGAGGAAGACCTCGAGCGCGTCGGGGTCGGTCAGGTCCGTGGTGTTGACCAGATCCGCGGCGAGCAGCAGGGCGGCGACGGTGTCATGAGCGAAAAGCACATTGACTCCTGACCGGACGGCGGGCTAACGTCATTAGCGTAATCATACTTTGGTCATGACGGGAGCGTTGCGCGTGGAGGGAACGGGGCGGGCCGTCGGGCCAGCGCTGGCGGGCGTGGCTTTCATCTCCAGTTCGGCGGTGGTCATGCGGCTGGCGGGGACCTCGGCGAGCATCACCGCGGTCGGCCGCTGCCTGTTCGCGCTGCCGGTGCTCGGCGCTCTGCTCCTGCTGGAGCGCCGCCGCGGCGGGCTCTTGCCGCTGGCCCCGCGCGCCCGGTGGCTGGCCCGGCTGTCCGGGGTGTTCCTGGCCGCGGACCTGGTTCTGTGGAGCCACTCGATCGCGGCGATCGGCGCCGGGCTCGGCACCGTCGTGCCGAGCGTCCAAGTGCTGATCATCGCCGTGATCGCCTGGGCGCTGCTCGGGGAGCGGCCGCATCGCTCGCTGCTGCTCGCCTCGCCGGTGATGCTGGGCGGGCTGGTGCTCGTCGGCGGCCTGACCGGCGCGCACGCCTACGGAGCGCACCCGGCCCTCGGCGTCGCCGAGGGTGCCGGGGTGGCCGCGCTCTACGCGTGCTACATCCTCACGCTGCGCCAGGCGACCTCGGGCAGCGGCAATCCGTCGCCGGTCGCGACTCTGTATGAGGCGACGCTCGGCGCCGCCGCGGGGTCGGCGGTGCTCGGTCTCGCAATGGGCGACCTGCGGTTCGGGCCCGGCCCAGTCTGGCCGGCCATCGGCTGGCTTGTCCTGCTCGCGCTCACCTCGCAGGTGGCCGGCTGGCTGCTGATCACCATGTCGATGCCCAGGCTGCCCGCCTGGATGATCGGCACGCTGCTGCTCGTCCAGCCGGCCGGCTCGGTGGCCCTCGGCTACCTGATCCTGTCCGAACGACCGTCGCTGAGCCAGTTGCTCGGCGTGGCATTGATGCTGGCCGGGGTGCTAGTCGCCGTCACCGGCCGCGGTTCGGCCCAGCGGCGCGGCCGCAATCCGACCCCGCGGCGCAGCCGCCGTTCGACGCAGCACGAGGATGAGGCGCCACGCGCCGGGCGCGTCGAGGGCGAGGTCCTCGTCGAAGTCGCCGTACCTGGCGACGGTCTCGAAACCGCCGGCTAGCCGGATCGCCGCGTCAAGCTCGGTGGCCGTCCAGAACCGGTTCGGCACCACGTCGGTGACGGTGCGCGCGGAGCCGTCCGCCGTCCGGTAGGTAACCGCGACATGCTCCCTGACCACCTGGGTCACCGGATCGATCAGGTCGCCAGGTCCGCCCCAGCGGACGGTCGCGCTGCCGCCGTCGACCTCGGTGACCCACTCGCTGCTGGTCCGCGGGTGCGGTGTCAGCCAGTCCGCCGGGTGTGCGAGTTCGGCGATATAGAGGCCGCCCGGTGCGACGTGCCGGGCCAGCGACATCAGGTGGGCCACCATGTCGTCCAGCGCGGTCAGGTGGCACAGCGAGTTCAGCATCGTGATCGCCAGATCGAACTGGCTACCCAGGGTGAAGTCACGCATGTCCGCCTCGGTCACGGTCAGCTCGACGCCCGCCTCGGCGGCCCGGTCCCTCGCCCATGCGCACATGACGGGGTTGACGTCGAGCGTGGTCGCCGACAGACCACGGCTGGCGAGCAGCCTGGCGTGTTCGGCCGGCCCGGCCGCCAGCTCAAGGACCGACCGTGGCGCCGCGGGATACCCGTCGCCGCGGTGCCGTTCCCACCAGCGCAGCAGCGCCGCCACGTCGCCACGCACGTCCCGGTAGGCGCAGGCGATCGCATAGAACTCAGGCTCGTCGTAGATTCCACCCACCCGTCCATGATGGCCTGTCGCGCCCGCTGGCCGGCCCGCGGGCCGATCAGTCGCTGTCTGTTATCGACATATTTCAGGTAGTTAACAACACGCACGTGCACTAGTCTCGACGGCCGGGCTACGGCAGACTGGCCTGCATGATGACCCAGACCCAGGCGCTGGCGACGCTTGCTCGCGAGGACCCGGCGGCCGCCGGGGACGCGAGGGCCGCGCTGGCCTGGCTGGCTGGTGACGAGGGCCTCGGCACGATCTCGCTGCTGCGGCTGCAGGAATTCCTGTGGTATGCGCTGCCAGTGAAGTGGCCGATGACCACCGACGCCCAGGTGGGCGTTGCCCGGGCGCTTGGCCGGGTACTGCTGCTGGCTGGCCTGGACCGCTACGCGGGGGTGTGCGCCTCCGCCGGGACCGAGAAGATCATCACATCGTACGCGGATGGTCACGAAGAAGGGATAGCCGCTTATACCGAGGCCATCGAGACCTCCAACGCGGCGCCGCCCGACACCGAGCTGCTCGCCTGGGGGTCGGTCATGGGCCCGCAGGAACGGGCCGCCTACGACGCGTGCGCGGCGGCCCTCGAGCTCGCCTTCGCGGCCGGCGAACTGCGGCCAGGTGCGCGCAGCTGGCGGATCAAGCGGATCGACCTAGTCAACAGGTGGCTCACCGCGACGCCGGCGGCGGGCGAGCCTGCGGCCAGCGTCGCGGACCCGCGGGACAGCGAGGCTGCCGAGGATGAGGCGGATACCTGGCTGAGCCGGATCAGCGCGGAGCGGATCGACGCCTGGGCACGAGGCCGCTCCGGTGAGCGCTCCCGGCTGGCCCGCGGGCTCATCCCCCGGCTGCTCGAGCCGCCCGCCGTACCCGCCAGGCCGTTGCCCACGCTGCGCTGGCTGCTGGAGCAGGCAACCGACGGCCTGCGGCTGACCAGCCGCCACTACATCGCCCCGGCGCTGGTCAGCGACGCGGTGGATGCCTTCGGCTGGCGCAGTCAGCTGACCGGCGCCACCCGGACCGAGCTGGACGTGTATCCGCTGCACACGCTGCGCGGCATGGCGCAGAGCGAGATGGGCGCGTTGCGCCGCAGCAAGTCCAGCCTGGTCCTCACCCGGACCGGCAAGCTGATGGCGGCCGACCCTGCGGCCCGCTGGCACATCGGCACCGCCGCCCTCATCGGCACCGACGACGGCCCGCGGCCCGAGTTCGCCGTGGCAGTGCGCGAGGCGGCGCTGCTGACGGTGCTGACCAGCGGCCCGGCCAGCTACGAGGAGCTGACCGCCGCGCTCACCGAGCTGCACTCCGCCGAGGGCTGGGGCGGCGATGCCCGGCGCGGTCTGAGCAGCGGGGTGCGCACCGAGCTGTACAACCTCCGCCATCGGCTGTGGGCACTGAACCTGCTGGGCAAGGGCACCAAACTGTCGCTGACCGAGACCGGCGTGTCCGCCGCGCTGTCCGCCCTGCTGGCACGCGCGCTCCGGCCACGGCATCACCTGGAGACCGGCTGACTTTACCCGGGCCAATCGATCGGGTAGTAGCCGGTGTAGTTCTCGGCGAGCGTCGTGGCGGCGGCGCGGGAGCTGACGACGTAGCGCAGCTGGGAAAGCTGTAGTTCGGCGCCGAAGTCGTCCTGGTCCGGGTCGACGTGCAGCATCGACGTCATCCACCAGGAGAAGTGCGTCGCCCGCCACACCCGGGTCAGTGAGCTGTCGGAGTAGGCGTCCGCCAGTTCGGAGCTGCCGTCAGCCAGCAGCGTGGTCAGGGCACGAGCCAGCACGGCCACGTCCGCGATCGCCAGGTTGAGCCCCTTCGCGCCGGTCGGCGGCACGATGTGGGCCGCGTCGCCGGCCAGGAACAGCCGCCGGTACCGCATCGGCGAGGCGACGAAGCTGCGCATCGGCGAGATGGCCTTCTCGGTGATCGGGCCCTCCTTCAGATCCCAGCCGGGCAGGCCGAGCCGGTGCTGAAGTTCGGCCCAGATCCGGTCGTCCGGCCACGCCTCGATCTGCTCCTCCGCGGGAACCTGCAGGTATAGCCTGCTGACGTGCGGGGTCCGCATCGTGTGCAGGGCGAACCCGTCCTCGTGCCGGGAGTAGATGAGCTCGTCGGTGGACGGCGGGACCGTCGCCAGGATGCCGAGCCAGGAATACGGGTAGCCGCGCTCGCGCACGGTGATCAGGCCGTCCGGCATCGAGTCTCGGCAGATGCCGTGGAAGCCGTCGCAGCCGGCGATCGCGTCACAGGTCACCTCGTGCCGCTCGCCGGCCGCATCGGTGTAGCGGAGCACCGGCGTGTCGCTGTCCAGATCCGCCACCTCGGTACCGGAGACCTCGAATTCGAGCGCCGCGTCCGCCGCGAGCCGGGCCGCGATCAGGTCCTTGACGATCTCCGTCTGGGCGTAGATCGTCACCCACCTGCCGCCGGTCAGGTCGCGGAAGTCGAGGTGGTGCCGCTCACCGGCGAACTGGAGGTAGATGCCGCCGTGCTCGAGGCCTTCGGCGTCCATCCGGCGCCCCAGGCCGACCGCGCGGAGCAGTTCGACGGTGCCGGCCTCGAGCAGCCCCGCGCGCTGCCGCGCCTCGCAGTATGCCCGGCTGCGGTTCTCGACCACCACCGAATCTATGCTGTGCAGCGCCAGCAGATGGGACAACAGCAGGCCGGCCGGGCCGGCGCCGACGATGCCGACCTGGGTGCGAGTACGAGTCGTCATGACCACACCATGTCGTCCATGCCCGGCACTCCTTCAGCCGAAACGTCCGTAAACCGAACGATAGTTCATAAAGCGAACGCAAGTGGCCCGGTCTATGATGACAACGACCAGCCAGGAGGAACAGGCAGTGAGTGAGGATCCGCCCGCCGGGGAGCAGGCACGCGATGGCGACTATGTGCAGTCACTTGAGCGCGGCCTGTCGGTGATCCGCGCGTTCGACGCCGACCACCCGGCACTCACGCTCAGCGAGGTGGCGACGAGCACGGGGCTGAGCCGCGCCGCCGCGCGCCGGTTCCTGCGTACCCTTGTCCAGCTCGGCTACATGCGCAGCGACGGAAGCCGGTTCGCGCTGCGGCCCAAGGTTCTCGAGCTCGGCTACGCCTACCTGTCCAGCCTGACCCTGCCCGAGGTCGCGATGCCGCACCTGGAGCAGCTGGTGGAGCAGGTGCACGAGTCGTCCTCGGTCTCCGAGCTGGACGGCGACGAGGTGATCTACATCGCCCGCGTGCCCACCAAGCGGATCATGACGGTGACGATCAGCGTGGGGACCCGGTTCCCCGCCTACGCCACCTCGATGGGCCGGGTCATGCTCGCCGCCCAGCCCGAGGAACGGCTCGACGAGTACCTCCGCGACACGAGCCTGCGCGGTCTCACCGGCCACACCATCACCAGCCCGAACACGCTGCGCCGTGAGCTGCGCAAGATCCGCGCGCAGGGCTGGGCGCTGGTCGATCAGGAGCTGGAAGAGGGCCTGCGTTCGGTCGCCGCCCCCATCCGCGACGCCGACGGCCAGGTCATCGCCGCCGTGAACGTATCCACGCACGCCGGCCGCCGCAGCCTGGAGAGCATCGTTGAGGATCTGCTCCAGCCGTTGCTGGCGACCGCCCGCCGCGTCGAAAAGGACCTCGCCCGCGCTCGGTCCCGCTCCGCCCGCGCCTAACCGTCCTCGCCACGCGGCCGATGCGACGCAAGTTGCCGATGTTACTCGCGTCTCTCGCCGACGCTTTGTTCCGGTTGCGTCCAGAGATGCAGGTGGCACCGATGTGACGCGATGCGCAAGCTTTTCATGTAATAAAGTGCTTTGTGTCGAAAAGGTGCCAGATCCGGCGCCTTTCTTAACATGGAGCACTTTTCTTACACGGGAGCGCTCGCATACCGGGACAAATCACCCGACAGGGGCGGGCCGAGCGGTAGCAGCCGCTCGCCGCTCCGAGCCTGGGGCCTGATGGGGCGGTTGGGGTGGCTGAGGCCTGGTGGATCGACCGGGCGACGGTGTGACGGGCGGGCGGGGCGGTTGGGGTGGCGGGTGGCTGGCGGCGGGGATCACCTGCCACACTGCTTGTCATGCGTACGCTCGTCGTTGACCATCCGCTGGTCACTCACAAGCTCACCGCGTTGCGGGACGAGACCAGCGACACCGCGACCTTCCGCAGCCTGACCGCGGAACTGGTGACGCTGCTCGCCTACGAGGCGACCCGCGAGATGCGGGTCCAGCCGGTCTCGGTGACCACCCCGGTGGGCACCGCCGCGGGCGTCAAACTGGCCCGGCCGCTGCCGCTGGTCGTGCCCGTGCTCCGGGCCGGCATCGGCATGCTCGACGGCATGATCCGGCTGTTGCCGATGGCGCACGTCGGTTTCGTCGGGCTGGTCAGGGACGAGGAATCGCTGGTCGCGTCCACGTACGCGAACCGGCTGCCGGCCGACCTTACCGGACGCGAAGCGTTCGTGCTCGACCCGATGCTGGCCACCGGCGGCACGCTCGCCACGGTGATCGCCATGCTCGCCGAGCGGGGCGCCACGGCGGTCACCGCGATCTGCCTGCTCGCCGCGCCTGAGGGCATCCGGCACGTGGAGGAGACGTTCGCCGATGACGGGCCGTGCACGGTGCGCGTGGTGACCGCGTCCGTCGACGAGCGGCTCAACGACAAGGGCTACATCGTCCCCGGCCTCGGCGACGCCGGGGACCGGCTGTTCGGCTCCATTTGAGTGGACGCTGCCGCCGTCACATCTCGCCCCGTAGCTATTCGCCAAGCAGTGCTGGGTGTTGATCGCGAAGCCTTTTGCCCCCGTTTCGAGGGTAAAACCCTTCGCGATCATGACCTGCTCTCGACGCTCCCGGATGGCGGGCCTCAGCTCGGATGCACAGCCTGCAACGCTTGATGAACAGCTATGCGAAACCGGACATCCGCAACTTCATCTCCGACGACCCCGAGATGCCACGTAGCGCCGATGCTGGGGCCGAGACTAAGCAGGGCGCTGGATCCCGGCGGCGGATTGTCTTACCGGTCGGCCCTTCCGGGACATCCAACCTTGGACAGCCCCCCCTCGCCCGGCCGCATGTCCCGCCGCCGCGGGATCCAGCGCCCTGCATGTCGTAGCTAATCGCGATACCGTGCGGTCTGGCCATCCCCGGATCCGGGGTATATCCGGCCGCAGCGGCCCGGCCTAGACTGACCGCGTGACCGCGCACGTCAGCACGGCAGCTGGGCAGACCGTGCGGGTAACCGAGAACAAGCGGCTGGTGTTCGGCCGCGGCCCCGGCGTGGACCTCGTCGTCTCCGCGGGACGAGGCCTGTCCCGCCGGGCCGGGCTGGTGACCGTGCTGCCGTCGGGTGCCTGGATCGCCAACATCAGCCACACCCACGCCCTCTACGTCGAGGGCGACGGGTACCGGATCAGGCTGCCCAGGCTGGAGAGCCACGACGAGCCGTCCGGCGGCTGGTTCGTCCGCCGCGGCACCGCGCTGGTGGGCTCCCGTGCGATGCTGGACGACGCGCAGCCGCTGACCGTGCTGGTCCCCGGCACCCCCGGCTTGCTCGGGGACGGCAAGGAACTCGACCTGCACCAGGAGGGCGACGGCACGCTGCTGCCGCTCTACCTGGACCCGATGACCAAGATCTTCCTGGTCGCGCTCATGTGGTGCCGGCCCTGGCTGGTCGACCCGAGCGCGACGACCCCGTTGCCGCGCACGCCGGAGATCGCCCGCGCCGCGCTCGAGGCCACTGGCGCGTACCACGAACTGGACCGGTTCGAGGCGGATCAGGAGTACCGTGACCGGCTGGCCGCGCGGGTCGCCGAGCACCTGAAGGTGCTCCGCCGCAAGATCACCGATCGCGGCCTGATCCCGCCGGACGTGCGGGTGTCGGACGAGGTCGCGGTCCGGGTGCTGATCGAGCATGGCATCGTGACCAGCACCGACCTGGACCGGCTCGCCGACCCCGCCTGGTGCTCGCGCCAGGAAGACCTATGGTGGGCCGAAGCCTGACGGCGCGACGATGAAGACCGCCTGCGGCTTGTTGCTGCCCGGCACGCTGGATGCCACGAGCTGGTACAGCCCGTATTGATACGGGCCCAGCTTGACCGAGGTGTTCGCGCCGATGCGGAACGTACGGAGGGTACGCGTCGGCTTAGGCGGTCCGGATTGCGGCGGGGGCGGCCAGTAGATCAGCGTCAGGACCACCCGGCTGCCCGGCCGGAAGCCGCTCAACCGCACCGTGAACACCACGTTCCGGTCGCCGCTGGTCTGGTCGACGCACAGCGCGGGGGTGGTGCCGGCGGGATGGGTCTTGCCGCACTGCGGGCCGACCGGCGGAGGCTGCGGGAACCCGGGACCCGGCCCCGGCGGCAGCGCGTTCAACGACGGGGTCGGGGACGGCGTGGGAGTACTCGTCCCGCGCGCGGCCGCCACCGGGGACGCCGGCGGTGACGCCTTCGGGGACCCCGAGCCGGACAGTGAGAGGCCGAGGATGACGCCGCCGGCGACCAGGACGAGCGCGGCGGCCGCCCCGGCGAGCAGGCGGGTCCTGCGCGAGCCGGCGGAGGCTCTGTCGTGCAGCGACCGGCGCCAGCCGTGGCTCACCGACCGCAGCGACGGCGGGGGAAACTCCGGCCGGGCACGGGCCGGCAACGCCGGATACGACTCGTCGGTGCGCTCGGCGTCGGTGAGCTCGCCGGGGCCGGTCTGCCCTTCGGCAGACGGCTGGGCGCCGGGCGACGGCATGAGCACGGGCCCGCTGTACTGGTACTCCTCGATCAGCGCACGGGCCGCCTCTGGCAGGTAGGACCTGGGCTCGGCGAACGGCCCGAGCTGGGCGAGCAGCGCCGCGCACGACGGACGGTACCGCGGCAGGCGGTCCAGGCAGCCGGTGATCAGCGCACTGAGCTCGTCCGGCAGGCCGGACAGGTCGGGCGGCTCGGTGGCGAGCCGGACCAGCACGTCCGCCGTCGTCTCCCCCTCGTACGGCGGATGCCCGGCTGCCGCGTACAGCAGCGTGGCGCCCAGCGAGAACACGTCGCTGGCCGCCGACGCCTGCGTGATGTCCCGTGCCTGCTCAGGTGCCATGTATCCGGGGGTGCCCGCGCCGCGTCCGGCGGCGAAGCCGATCCGCGCGGCGGCCCGTGCCACGCCGAAGTCGATCACCCGCGGCCCGTCGGCGGCGACCAGCACGTTCGACGGCTTCAGGTCCATGTGCACCAGGCCGACGTCGTGAATGGACTGGAGCGCCTCCGCGCAGCCGGCCGCGAGCCAGCGCACCGCCGCGGGCGGCAGCGGCCCGACCGCCGCCACCAGCCGGCGCAGCGACGGGGCCGGCACGTACGCGGTGGCCAGCCACGGCCGGTCCGCGTCGGCGTCCGCCTCAACCAGCGCCGCGGTGAACACGCCGCTGACCCTCCGGGCCGCGGCCACCTCGTGCGCGAACCGGGTGCGGAAACCCTCCTCGTCGGCAAGCTCGGGCCGGATCGTCTTCACCGCGACCAGCCGCCCGGCCATCGACCGGCCGAGATACACCTGCCCCATCGCGCCCGCGCCAAGACGGCCGACGATGGCGTACGGCCCGATTCGCTCCGGATCCCAACGGCGCACGAGTTCTATTCTGGAGGAAGCAGCGTTTGCCGTTAGGAGAAAATGGAGTCTGATTTCGCGCGGGCGATCGCGAAGCCGGGCTTGATGACGGTGTTGATCAGGTGCAGCCGCTCGTCGAAACCCGCGAACGCGCTTTTCATCGCGTTCACCGTGAGCCACTCCAGATCGGACCAGCCATAGCCGAATTCCTGGACAAGCCGGTGGAATTCCGAGCTGAGCGTGACCTGGCTCATCAACCGGTTGTCCGTGTTGACCGTCACCCGGAATGAAAGCTGCCGCAGCAGCCGCAGCGGGTGCAGGGCGATCGAGGGGGCCGCGCCGGTCTGCACATTGGACGTTGGACACATTTCCAGCGGGATGCGGCGGTCCCTAATGTAGGCGGCGAGCCGTCCCAGCTTTACCGCGCCATCGTGGCCGATCTCGATGTCGTCGACAATACGCACGCCATGGCCGAGACGCTCCGCGCCGCACCACTGGACCGCTTCCCAGATCGACGGCAGGCCGAATGCCTCTCCGGCGTGAATCGTGATGTGGAAATTCTCGCGGTTCACATACTGGAACGCGTCCAGGTGACGGCTCGGCGGCCAGCCCGCCTCGGCGCCGGCGATGTCGAAGCCCACCACGCCGCGATCGCGGTGGCGGACCGCCAGCTCGGCGATCTCCAGCGACCTGGCCGCCGTGCGCATGGCCGTGAGCAGGGCATACACGGTGATGTCGCGGCCCTGGCTGCCCGCGCGGAAGCCGTCGAGGACGGCCTCGGTGACCTCGTCGAGGGTGAGGCCCCGCTGGGTGTGCAGTTCGGGCGCGAAGCGGACCTCGGCGTAGACCACGCCGTCGTCGGCCAGGTCTTCGGCGCATTCGGCGGCGACGCGAGTGAGTGCCTCCCGGGTCTGCATCACGCCGACCGTGTGCCGGAACGCGTCGAGGTAGATCTCCAGGTGACCGCGGCTCGCGCCCTCGGTGAGGCGCTGCGCGAGGTCCTCGGCATTATCCGCGGGGAGGTCGTCGTAGCCGGTCTCGCGGGCCAGCTCGAGGACCGTCTGCGGCCGGAGGCCGCCGTCCAGGTGGTCGTGCAGCAGGACCTTCGGGGCCGCCTCAATGTCGGCATATGTCAGCATTTGAGAATCAGCCCTCGATTCGCTCGATGACGGGGTCCGGTGGCGGCGGGGGCTGGTCCGCTTGGATGACGATCGCTGTGCCGAGCGCCTGTTCGGCGCCCGCGAACCGGCGCTCGTCGTCGGCGCGCAGTTCGAGGACGGGCTGGCCTTTTTCGAGTCTGTCGCCGGGTTTGGCCAGGCACATGACGCCCGCGGCGGCGCTGACCGGGTCCTCCTTGCGCGCCCGGCCCGCGCCGAGGCGCCAGGCGGCGACGCCTACTTTCAGCGCGTCGAGGTTCGCGAGCCAGCCCGTCGTCGCCGCGGTGACGACCTTCGTGTGCGGGGCCTTCGGGAGGGGGGCGTCGGGGTCGCCGCCCTGGGCGCGGATCATCGTGCGGTAGGCCTCGTAGGCTTGGCCGCTGGCGATCTTCTCTCGTGGGTCTTCGCCTCGGATGCCGGCCAGCGAGAGCATCTGCTCGGCGAGGGCGTAGGTGACCCGCATCAGGTCCTCAGGGCCGTGGCCTTGCAGCGCCTGGACGGACTCCTCGACCTCGACCGCGTTGCCGACCGCGTTGCCGAGCGGCTGGTCCATCCTGGTCAGCAGCGCGGCGGTCCGCACGCCGTGCTCGCGGCCGAGGGTGACCATCGTCTGCGCGAGCTGCTTGGCCTGGTCGTAGCTCTTCATGAACGCGCCCGTGCCGACCTTGACGTCAAGGACCAGGGACTCGGTGCCCTCCGCGATCTTCTTGGACATGATCGAGCTGGCGATCAGCGGGATCGACTCGACCGTGCCGGTGACGTCGCGCAGCGCGTAGAGGCGGCGGTCCGCCGGCGCCAGGCCCGAACCGGCCGCGGCGATGACCGCGCCCGCCTGCCGCATGACCGCGATGGTCTGCTCGGGGCTGAGGCTGGAGGTGAAGCCGGGGATCGCGTCGAGCTTGTCCAGCGTGCCGCCGGTGTGGCCTAGGCCCCGGCCAGATAGCTGCGGAACGGCGGCGCCGCAGGCGGCGACCAGCGGGGCAAGAATCAGGCTTACCTTGTCGCCGACGCCGCCGGTCGAGTGCTTGTCGACGGTCGGCCTGGTCACCTGGCTGAGGTCGAGACGATCGCCGGAGTCGATCATCGCGGCGGTCCAGGTGCGGAGCTCTTGCTGGTCGAGCCCTTGGAAGAAGATCGCCATGAGCAGCGCGGACATCTGCTCGTCGGCGACCTCGTTGGCCGCGTACGCGGTGAACAGCCAGCGGATTTCGGCGTCGGCGAGCGTGCCGCCGTCGCGCTTGCGCTGGATCAGGGAGACGGCGTCGGTCACTTGTTCTCCCGTCGCTGGTCGAGGTCGGTGGTGGTGAACGCGGCCGGCAGCAGGGCGTGGAGCTCGGCCGTGCCCTGCGGGGTGTCCACGAGCAGGTGCGGACCGCCGGCCTCCATGAGTACCTGGCGGCAGCGGCCGCACGGCAGCAGCGGCTCGCCGTCGCCGGCCACGATCGCGACCGCGTGCAGCCGTTGCCCTGGCGCGGTGCTGTGGAGGGCGCTGACCAGGCCGCATTCGGCGCACAGGGTGAGGCCGTAGGAAGCGTTCTCGACGTTGCAGCCGGTGACCACGCGGCCATCCTCGGTCAGCCCCGCCGCGCCGACCCGGAGTCCCGAATAGGGCGCGTAGGCATTTTCCGCCACGCTGGTAGCGGCGGCCTTCAGCTGGTTCCAGTCGATCACCATGGCCCACATCGTCGCACGCGCCGCCCTGGCTGCCGCGGCCAAGGTCCGGCTTCGCGCTTGACAGACGATCGTGGTGGTTACCGTGCGACTTACCGCTGGGCTCACCGCCGTTGCGCATCATCTGAACAACGTGTCGGTTTACCCCTTCGTGGTAGCCTGACTCTCGAAAACAGGGGTCAATTTACCACGACGGGGCGGATTACCACATCGATACGCCGCGGGCTGCAGCGCTCGGGGTCCCTTCAGGCACATGGCACGCACCAGTCCCAGCGGCCACAATCCGATGGGCGGGGCCGCGCGGCGCGCCGAGGACGCGGGAGGATGCATTTAAATGAGTGGGTCCGCGTGGGAGGGGCTGCAGGGTTGCCTCTGCCACGCGGACCCGATCAGGTCCCGCTCCCGCCTCGAGGCCACCGCCACTCCGCTCGCACCCGGAGGGGCGTCGCCTCGAGAACTCCGAGAGCCTCAAGAGCTTAGGAAGTTGTATCTACAGCATGCCCCCTGAGTTGCAAGGACTCACCATGCAAGCAGTTCAGGTTTAGTTAAGATATGTGCCTGATTCGGCAAGCAGCGGTTTCGTCCCTAGCGTGGACACTGTGAGCGCACGACTTGGCCGGGTGCTGGTCGTCGAGGACGACCCCGGCATAGCCACCATGCTGGTACGCGGCCTGACCCGGGCCGGCTATGAAACGGGCAGTGTCACCACGGGGATGGCGGCGCTCGACTGGCCAGTGCCCGACGTGGTGCTCCTGGACCTCGGGCTGCCCGACATCGACGGGGTGGAGGTCTGCCGGCGGCTCCGGCAGTCCTGCGACGCCGCGATCATCGTGGTGACCGCGCGCGGCGAGGAGTCGGACCGGGTCCTCGCCCTGGACGAGGGCGCCGACGACTACCTGATCAAGCCGTTCGGGCTGAGCGAACTGCTGGCGCGGATCCGGGCGGTCCAGCGGCGCAGCAGCACCCACCATCAGCAGGCCAGCAACCAGATGCAGCACGGCGTGCTCACCGTGGACATGCGGACCCGCAAGGTGACCGTGGACGGCGCCAACGTGCAGCTGACGCCGAAGGAATTCGCGATACTCGAATGCCTGGCCAGCGATCCCGGCCGGACGGTGAGCCGCCAGGAAATCCTGGAGCGCGCCTGGGACGAGCACTGGTACGGCCCGACGAAGGTGCTCGACGTGCACATGGCCGCGCTGCGCCGCAAGCTTGGCCGGCCCGGGCTGATCGAGACCGTCTACGGGCACGGCTTCCGCCTCGCCGACCCGAAGGACCCGGCATGACCCGGCGGCTCGTGGTCGCGCTGCTGGCGCTCATCGTCGCGGTCGTCGTCGCCGCAATGGTGCCGCTGGCCATCAACTCGACCGGACACGACAGGGAATCGTTCCTCGATGACACCGCGGAGACCGCGCGGACCTATGCCGCGATCGAGCAGGCCCCGCTGTCGGGCAGCCCGAACCCCTCGGTGCTGAAGATCCTCCAGCAGGTGCGGATGGTGGGCGACGGGCTGATGGTCATCCCGGTCCACCCCCACGGTTCGAACCGGGAGTTCCGGACCGGCATGCCACCGGGCGACTGGGGCGCGATGGCGGCCGAGGTCAAGACGCTGAACACGCACTCAAGGACCGCCTCGAATGCCCAGACGATCACCCAGCTCAACGGCTCATGGGCGGCCGCGGCCACCGCGGTCTACGACCACGGTGAGGGCCCGGTGGTGGGCGTCGTGATCCTGGCCCGGTCAGCCGCCCCGCTGAACGCCGAGATCCGGACGTTGTGGCTGATCCTCGGGGCGATCGGGGTCGCGGCCATCCTCGGTGCGACCCTGCTCGCGGTCTGGCTGGCCCAGTGGGTGAGCAAGCCGCTGGCCGGCCTGGACGCGGCGGCCCGTAAGCTCGCGGACGGCAACCTGACGATCCGCGCGAAGCCCGGCGGGCCGCCGGAGCTGCGCCGTCTCGCCAGCACGTTCAACACGATGGCGGGCCGACTGGAGTCGCTGGTGCACGGCAGCCGTGCCGTCGTCGCCGACGTGTCGCATCAGCTCCGCACGCCGCTTGCCGCGCTGCGGCTGCGGCTGGACCTGCTGCACGCCGACGCCGCGGACACCGACCCGGAGATGGCCGCCGAGCTGGCCGGCGCCCAGGACGAGGTGGCCCGGCTGTCCCGGATGGTCGACGGCCTGCTCGCGGTGGCACGCGCGGAGAACGTGCTGCCGCAGCCGCGGGCCATCGACATCGCCGAGGTCGCGCACGAGCGGGTCGCCGCCTGGCTTCCGGTCGCCGAGGACCGCGGCATCGACCTGACCGCGACCGGCGCGAAGGTCGTGGGCTGGCTCGGGGAGGGGCACCTGGAGCAGATCCTGGACAACCTGATCGCCAACGCCCTGGACGCGCTGAGCGCCGGCGACAAGATCAAGATCCACGCCGCGGACACGGCGGACGGCGTACGGATCACGGTCACCGATAACGGTCCGGGCATGAGCGAGGAAGACCGCGAGCGCGCGTTCCTGCGGTTCACCTCCAAGAGCGTGGGCGGCACCGGGCTCGGCCTGGCCATCGTGCACCGGCTCACCACGTCCAACGGCGGCCATGCCGCGCTGGAGCCGGCGCCCGGCGGCGGCCTCCTGGTCGTCCTGGACTTCCCCGGCGTGCCGGGCGCGCAGGACGGCCAGGGACGGGCGTCCCGCCAGGCCGCCGCCGCCGCGGCGACCACGGACGCCGCCGACGCCAGCCAGGTCCAGGCCGTCTCGGGCTAGCTCGGCGTTGCCCGCAATGCCTGCTTATATTCGGTACGTTCGGCGTCAGCCCTGGCTCCGCCAGAAATGTGGCTTATGTTCAGTTCCGCGAGGCTGGCCTGTAGGAATCGCCAACACCACCGGTGGAAACCCCCTGGTGTCTGTCTGCCAGGCCAGGACTGCCATCATGGTCGGGTTCCGATTCGGCAACGAGCAGGGCGGACGCCTGCGTGTCCCCTTCCCAGGCGGCACGGCCGGGCATAGCCTGCGGGACAACTCAGGATGGATCCAGGCAGGCGGCGCAGTGCCGCCTGCCCAGTGGAGGTAACGTGAAACACAGCGCATGGGCCACGGCGGCGCTGGCCGTGTCAGCGACGCTGGTTGTCGCCGCGTGCGGCAGCAGCAGCAGCTCGGCCCCTTCCAGCTCGGGCTCGGGCGGAGCGACCACCTCGTCAAGCACCGCCTCGGCGTCCGGCAGCAGCTACCTGGCCTGCATGGTCACCGACACGGGCGGCATCGACGACAAGTCGTTCAACGCCTCGGCCTGGCAGGGCATGCAGGAGGCCAGCGCGGCCGACTCGAACATCAAGGTGACGTACCTGCAGTCCACCACGCAGAGCGACTACGTGCCGAACATCAACGCGTTCATCAACCGCAAGTGCGGCATCATCGTCACGGTCGGCTTCCTGATGGCGCAGGCGACGCAGAGCGCCGCCCAGGCGCACCCGACCCAGCACCTGGCGATCGTGGACAACGCGTACGACCCGCCGATCGCCAACGTCAACGCCCTGCTGTTCGACACCTCGCAGGACGCCTTCCTCGGCGGTTACCTCGCGGCCGGCATGAGCAAGACCGGCAAGGTCGCCACGTTCGGCGGCCAGGAGCTGCCCACCGTGACGATTTACATGGACGGCTTCTACGACGGCGTGCAGTACTACAACCTCAAGCACGGCAAGCATGTCCAGGTGATCGGCTGGAACGAGACAAACCAGAAGGGCTCGTTCACCGGCGACTTCACCGACCAGACCAAGGGTGCGAACCTCACCCAGACGTTCATCAGCGAGGGCGCGGACATCATCTTCCCGGTCGCCGGCAACGTCGGCCTCGGCGCGGCGAAGGCGGTCCAGCAGGCCGACCAGCAGGCCGGCAGCAACAAGGTGAACATGTTCTGGGTGGACACCGACGGCTGCGTCAGCGCGGCGCAGTACTGCAAGTACTTCATCACCAGCGTCACCAAGGGCATCCAGGCCGCGGTGAAGACCGCGGTGACCAACTCCGCGAACGGCACGTTCAAGGGCGGCAACTACATCGGCACCCTGCAGAACGGCGGCGTGGCACTGGCTCCGTTCCACGACTTCCAGAGTCAGGTCCCGGCCAGCCTGCAGTCCGAACTGCAGACGATCACGACCGGCATCGAGAACGGCAGCATCAAGATCGCCACGAAGAGCCCCGCGTAGGGTTTCGGAAAAGTCCGAATGCGCCGTCGGGTGTGGCCAGCCACGCCCGGCGGCGCCGTACTGGAGAATGGCGGACGTGGAACTCGAGCTGACGGGGATCACCAAGCGGTTCGGTCCGCTGGTGGCCAATGACCGCATCAATCTGACGGTAACCCCTGGTCAGGTGCACGCCCTGCTCGGTGAGAACGGCGCGGGCAAGTCGACCCTGATGAACGTCCTCTACGGCCTGCTCCAGCCGGACGAGGGCGAGATCCTGCTGGACGGCAAGGCCGTCCAGTTCCACTCGCCGAAGGACGCGATCAACGCCGGCATCGGCATGGTGCATCAGCACTTCATGCTCGTGCCGGTGTTCACGGTCGCCGAGAACGTCACGCTCGGCATCGAGGAAACCGCGCCGACCGGCCTGCTGGACCGGCGCAAGACCCGCGAGGACGTGCGCGAGCTGTCCCGCCGCTACGGGCTCGAGCTCGATCCCGACGCGACCGTGGAGAACCTCCCGGTCGGCATCCAGCAGCGGGTCGAGATCGTCAAGGCGCTGGTCCGCCAAGCGAAGGTGCTGATCCTTGACGAGCCCACCGCCGTGCTCACCCCGGCCGAGACCGAGGACCTGTTCCGCATCGTCAAGCAGCTGAAGGACGGCGGCACGTCCATCATCTTCATCTCCCACAAGCTCAAGGAAGTCCAGGCGATCGCGGACACGATCACCGTGCTGCGCCGCGGCGCGGTCGTCGGGCAGGCCGCGCCGACCGCGACCGAGGACCAGCTGGCCGCCATGATGGTCGGCCGGGACGTGCAGCTGGTGGTCAGCAAGGACGTGGCCAAGCCTGGCGACGCGGTACTCGAGGTCGAGGGACTGACCGTCACCGACGCTGACGGCCGGGTATGGAACAACGACCTCAGTTTCTCGGTCCGGGCCGGGGAGATCCTCGGCGTGGCCGGCGTGCAGGGCAACGGGCAGACCGAGCTGTGCGAGGCGCTGATGGGCCTGCGCCCCATCGCGGCGGGCCACGTCTCGCTCGGCGGCCGCGACCTGACGCACGCCACGCCCCGCCAGCACCTGCGCGCCGGGATCGCCTACATCCCCGAAGACCGGCAGGAAGACGGCCTGGTCGGCGACTTCACCGTGGCGGAGAACATGATCCTGGACGTGTACGACCGCAAGCCGTACGCCTCCGGCGTCAATTTGAACCTGGGCGTCATCGAGGCCAACGCCGCCGACCGGATCAAGGAGTTCGACGTCCGCACCCAGTCGGCGCAGACCCCGGTCGGCACGCTGTCCGGCGGCAATCAGCAGAAGGTGATCCTGGCCCGTGAGGTCGGCCGTGAGCACAAGCTGCTCATCGCCAGCCAGCCCACCCGCGGGCTGGACGTCGGCTCGATCGAGTTCGTGCACAAGCGGATCGTCGCCCAGCGCGACCGCGGCGTCGCGGTGCTCATCGTGTCCTCCGAGCTGGACGAGATCTACGCGCTCGCCGACCGGATCGCGGTGATGTACGAGGGCCGGATCACCGGCTTCCGGCCGCCGAGCGTTCCGGTCGAGGAACTCGGCAAGCTGATGGCCGGCGCGACCGACGAGGAAGCGGCGGCGCCGGCGACGGGAGGGTCAGAATGAGCGAGCAAGCGGCCGCCGCCCCGACCCCGGCCCCCGAGGCTCCGGCGGTCACCGACGGCGAACAGGACCCGCGCGGCCGCGGCAAGATCATCCTGGACTCGATCGTGGAGGGCAACTCCGTCACGGTCACGATCTTGGCCATCGTCACCGCGATGATGATCGGCGGGCTGCTGAACGCGTTCACCAATAAGCCCGTGCTCGACGCGTGGGGGAAGTTCTTCAGCGACCCGTGGCACGCGATCAACATGGCGTGGGACGTGGCGATCGGCGCCTACGTCGGGCTGTTCCAGGGCGCGATCTTCAACCCGCACACGGTGGCCGCGCTGTTCCAGCAGTCCTCGATCTCGACCGCGATTCACAACGGGTACCTGGGCGCGGTGTTCGGCCCGATATCGGAGACCTGCGTCCAGGCCACGCCGCTGCTGCTGGTCGGCCTCGCGGTGGCCCTGCCCTACCAGGCCGGCCTGTTCAACATCGGCGGCCAGAGCCAGTTCATCGGCGGCGCCATCGTCGCCACCTACCTCGGGTTCGGCGTTAGCATGCCCCCGGTCATCCACGCGATCGTGTGCGTGCTCGGCGGGTTCGCCGGCGGCGCCGCGATCGGCTGGGCGGTGGGCTACCTCAAGGCCAAGACCGGGGCGCACGAGGTGATCGTCACGATCATGCTCAACTACGTGATGTACAACTTCCTGTCCTACCTGCTCGGCACGCCGACCGCGCTGCAGCTCCCGCACCAGGCCAACCTGATCAGCCCCAACATCGACGGCAACGCTCAGCTACCGCACGTCGGCGGGCCACCGCCGCAGGTCGGCGTCGGGTTCCTGGTCGCGCTGGCCGCCGCGGCCGGGATGTGGTGGCTGCTGGCCCGCAGCACCACCGGGTTCCAGTTCCGTGCGGTCGGGGCCAACCCGAGCGCGGCCCGCACCGCCGGGATGAGCGTGGGCCGGACCTGGGTGCTGGCCATGCTGCTGGCCGGCG
>DASRFJ010000314.1:0-13195 GCA_035651595.1 Streptosporangiaceae bacterium
GACGGGGTGATCCCGGAGTCCCCGTTCATCGGCCCCGGCATGCGGCGGCAAGCTGCGCTGCGTTACTTTCCCTGCCGGCTCTCGCTCGTGCCAGTGCTGCTCCGGGAGCAGCTCCCGCCGGACATCGTGCTCGTCCAGACGTCGCTGCCGCAGGGCGGCACCGTGTCGCTGGGCACCGAGGTGAACGTGCTGCCCGCGGCGATCGAGGCCGCTCGGGCCCGCGGCGGGCTCGTCATCGCACAGCTCAACCCCCGCGTCCCGTACACCTACGGCGACGCGGTGCTGGCCGCGGAGGAAATCGACTTCGCGATCGAGTCCGACATCCCGCTGCCATCACCAGCGCAGCGGCCGGTCCCGGCCGCCTCGGCCGCCATCGGCGGGCTGGCCGCCACACTGGTCGGCGACGGGTCCACGCTGCAGCTCGGCATCGGCGCGGTCCCTGACGCGGTACTCGCCGCGCTGCTCGAACGGCGTGGCCTGCGGGTCTGGTCGGAGATGTTCAGCGACGGCGTGCTCGCGCTGGCCAAGGCCGGAGCGCTGGACCCCGCGCGGCGGATCACCGCATCGTTCGCCTTCGGCAGCCCCGAGCTGTACGACTGGATGGACCGCAACCCGGACATCGCGATGCTGCGGACCGAGACGACCAACGACCCGGCGCGGATCGCCCGGCAACTGCGGATGGTCTCGGTCAACTCCGCGCTCCAGGTCGACCTGTACGCCCAGGCCAACGCCAGCCGGGTGCACGGAGCCATCTACTCCGGGTTCGGCGGGCAGACCGACTTCGTCGTCGGCGCGCTGCACTCGGCCGGCGGTCTGGCCATCATCGCGCTGCCGTCCTGGCACCCGAAGGCGGACGTGTCCACCGTGGTACCCCGGCTGACCGGGCCCGTGACCTCGTTCCAGCACAGCTTCATCGTCAGCGACCAGGGCATCGCGGCAATCTGGGGGCACGACGCCTCGACCCAGGCGTCGCAGATCATCACCCACGTCGCCCACCCGTCCGTGCGCGACGAACTGCGGAACGCCGGCCGCGAACTCGGCTTCCAGCTCTGAGCGCCACGGATCCGGGCGTCAAGAAGCGGCTGGCCAGCCTCCACCAGCCGGCCAGCCGCGTAAGTCGTGTCAGCCGTGGTCTGCGGGGATAATGACGACCGGGCAGTGTGCGTGGTGCGCGACCTGAGCGCTCACCGAGCCCATGAGCAGTCGCGCGAAACCACCCGCGCCACGCGAACCCAGCACGATCATGTCCGCGTCCTTGGCCGCGTCGAGTAGCTCTTCGGCCGGGATGCCGATGCGGAGATGGACATGCGCCTCTGCGGGCTGGTCGTCGCCGAGCCCTGCCAGCACCTCGTCGGTCTCCGACTTAGCCGCCCGGCCAGCCTTTTCGGCCAGCTCAGTGTCACCCGCGAACGCGACGCCGTGGCCTGAGTAACCGCGCAGGACCTGGTGCACCACGACGACGTTCAGCGCGCTCTTCCTTAGCGCCGCCTCCCTAGCGGCCCACTCCAAGGCCCGAAGGGAATGCCCCGAGCCGTCCACTCCGACGATGATTCCGGACATGTCACACTCTCCAGTCCCCCAGAAGGGGTTGAATTGTCATTTCAGTCCGGGACGCTAGGCGGTGCGCGACAGGGGCGGAAGGGCCTTACGGACGCGGCCAACCGGGACCTAGGTCCATGGCCAACGCCCATCCGGGCTGCTTAGGGTAGGGCTAACGTAGCGATCCCGACCCGGGGCCGCCCGCACGCACAGGAGCCATCGTGACCACCCCGTCCAGCGACCAGCCCGGCAAGACCATCTCGGTATTCCTGCTCGACGACCACGAGGTCGTCCGCAGGGGTGTCCGCGACCTGCTGGAGGCCGAACCGGACATCACCGTGGTCGGCGAGGCGGGCACCGCCTCGTCGGCGCTGGCCCGGATCCCCGCGCTGCGGCCGGACGTGGCGGTCCTCGACGTCCGGCTGCCGGACGGCGACGGCGTCTCGGTGTGCCGGGAGATCCGGTCCCGGATGCCCGAAGTGGCGTGCCTGATGCTGACCTCGTTCGGCGACGACGAGGCGCTGTTCGACGCGATCATGGCGGGCGCCGCGGGATACGTGCTCAAGCAGATCCGCGGCACTGACCTGGTCGGTGCGGTACGCACCGTCGCCACCGGCGAGTCCATGCTCGACCCGCGCGCCGCCAGCCAGCTGATGGCCAGGCTCCGCGACCAGTCCCGCAAACGCGACCCGCTGGCGGACCTGACCGACCAGGAGCGCAAGATCCTCGAGCTGATCGGCGAAGGCCTGACCAACCGGCAGATCGGCGAGCGCATCTTCCTGGCCGAGAAGACCGTCAAGAACTACGTCTCGGCGCTGTTCGCCAAGCTCGGCATGGAACGCCGCACCCAGGCCGCCGCTTATGCCGCCCGGATCTTCGGCGAGCACCACGACGACGAGGATGCCCCACGTCCCGGCAGATGAGGGACCTTGTGCCCTAGGTCGCCGGTTCGCACCCTGGCAACTTCGGGACATGCATGCCAACGGCGCGTTCCTTGAACAACTGACCAGAGACCAGTGCCTGCGGCGGATGGCTGACGTCGCGGTCGGCCGCATCGTCTACACCCGGCTGGCGATGCCCGCCGTGGAGCTGGTCAACTTCGCCATCGTCGACGGCGACATCGTGATCAGAACCAGCAAGAGCGGAAAGCTCGCCGCCGCGATCGCGGGCGCCGTCGTGGCCTTCGAGGTCGACCAGCTGGACATTGGAGCGCAAAGCGGCTGGAGCGTCACCGCGGTCGGTGAGTCCCGCGAGGTCACCGACCCAGTTGACCTCGAACGGCTGAACCGGATCGGGCTTAATACCTGGGCACCTGGCGACCACGCGCACTACATCCGGATCTCGCCGCAAATACTGAACGGCCGGATGATACGGACCGGAAAGAGGTGAGCCATGAGCCAGACGCTGACCCCCACGGAAGTCGCCAGGCGAGTGGTGGCAGAGGCCATCTGGGCGCCGTCGGTACACAACACCCAGCCGTGGCGGTTCACCGTGCACGACCACCAGATCGGCGTGCACGCCGACCCGAGCCGCAGGCTGGAGATCGCCGACCCGGACGGCCGGGAGATGCTGATCAGCTGCGGCGCCGCCGTGTTCACCGCCCGGCTGGCGTTGCGCTCGCTTGGCTGGATCCCCGAGGTGGACCTGCTGTCCGACGCCAGGGACCCGATGCTGGTCGCACGGCTCGGCTGGCGGCGACGGGCACCGGTCGGCGATTACGAGTGGCGGCTGTTCGGCCATGTCCGCAGCCGGCGCACGCACCGCGGGGCGTTCGACCTGGAACCGCTGGCACCAGGGCTGCTGGCGGCCATGCGGACCGGTGCTGCCAGGGACGGGGCGCCGTTGCGCGTCGTGGCCGACGACGGGCGCCGGGCCTCGCTGGCCGCCGCCATCCAGCTGGCCGAACGGGCGGCACAGCTCGATGGCGGCCGGATACACGAGCTCGCGCGGTGGGCACCGCCACCCGGCAGCCCCCGCGCCGACGGGGTGCCGCCCACCGCCTACCCGGCCCGGCCAGAGCACACCAGCCCCGACTTCCCCGGGCGAGACTTCGCGCACGGCAGGGGGTGGGGCCTGCCGCCGCTGACCACCGCCTCAGCGGCGCGATCCACCGGTGTGGTGGCGCTGCTCACCACCCGTCACGACCGTCCGCAGGACTGGGTGGCCACGGGCCAGGCGCTGCAGCGGATCCTGCTGACCGCGAGCACGTGCGGCGCGGCGGTAGCAATGCACAGCCAGCCGCTGGAGCTGCCCTGGCTCCGCCGCGTCATCCGCCTCCAGTTCAGCGACGGGGCCTACCCCCACCTCATCCTCCGGTTCGGGAACGTCACCCAGGTGGCCGCCAGCATCCGCAGGGACGTCGCGGACGTGCTCACACTGCCGGCCGACGAGTTACCGTTGTCCGCGCATTCCGCCGCAGTCGGCCGCCACCAAGGATGGTCGACGGATTTTGGGGTAGCACCACTGTCGTTATGCAAAAATCGGGACCTTCGACCCTGGGAAGAAGCAGACCGGGGCCATGGAATGACGAACTATGACGAGAGATCACCGGGCGCAGTGCGAGCCGCATCTGACCCGGCTCGGACTTATAGTTCGCGGCGAGAACGAAATAGATAACGCGTATGGCGACGTGGTATTCGCGACGGGTGCCATCGTCGCGGAGGCAACCGAGGCCACCCGCGGCGGGGGGATGTTCCTGCTGGTGCGGCGAGAGCGGCTGGTCCGCGCAGCCGATGAGGCGATCGCCGCGGCACGCGACGGGAATTCCGGTGAACTGCGCCGCGCGTTGCGGTGGTTCAGCACGCTGGTCAGCGCTATCTGGATAGCGGAGGATGGTCTTCAGCCGCGCGGTTAAGGAAATATTTCCCCTGCCGTTACCGACGCTAGCCCAGCGGGACTCGCCATTCCAAGGTGGTCCCGGGCCGAGCGTTGTCCACCCGGGCCGGGCCGAGCCGGAGCTCGCCGCCGAATTTCTCGGCGCGCTCGGCGAGATTACGCAGCCCGCTCCGGCGTCCGCCGCTTGCCGGATCAGAGAGCCCCGTTCCGTCGTCAGTTACCCGCACGTTCAGCGTCTCGGCGCCGTCGACGTCCACGCTCACGTCGACCTGGCTGGCGCCGGAGTGCCGCGCCACGTTCGACAGCGCCTCGCGCAGCACCGCGAGCGCCTGGTCCGCGGCGTCCCCGGCCACCTGTGCCCGCAACCCCGCACCGAGCCGGAGCGACGGGGCGAACCCCAGCAGCGGTGTCATCTCCTCCACCAGCGCGACGATCCCGGCCCGCAGATCGGGTTCGAGATCGGCCTGGTCACGGGCCTGGAGGGCGAAGATCGTGGCCCGGATGTCCTTGATCGTGTCGTCCATCGCGTCCACCGCGCCGCTGATCCGGGTCCGCACCTCCGGCCGGCCGATCATCGGCATCGTGCCCTCCAGCGACATGCCGGTGGCGTACAGCCGCTGGATGACCAGGTCGTGCAAGTCGCGGGCGATCCGGTCCCGGTCCTCGAACAGGGACAGCCGCTCCGCATCGGCGCGGCTCGCGGCCAGCTCGAGCGCGACGCCGGCCTGGCTCGCGAACGACGCGACAACCTCGATCTGGGCGGGCGGGAACGGCACCGCGCCGTGCCGCCGGCCGACGGTGAGCACGCCGCGGACATTGCCGGGCACGCCGAGCGGGGAGAAAATCGCCGGCCCGATGTGGCTCATCGCGCTCCTCGCCGCCTCGGAGGCGCGCTCGTCGGCGGCGAAATCCTCGGTGGTTATCGGCTCGCCGCTGGTCAGCACCTGACCAGACAGCGACTGGCCGGCCGGGAGCACCAGGCCACGGGCCGCGTCCGCCCCCTCGCCCTCGGCGTAGACGTAGGTGAACCGGCGGGCATCCTCGTCCGGCACCGCCAGCAAGGCCAGGTCGGCGCCGGACAGCTCACGCACCTGCCGGGTCACGTCGGCCAGCACCTCGGCCGGGTCGACGCCGGACAACAGCCTGGTGGTGACGTCCGCGGTGGCCTGGATCAGCCGCTGCTGCCGCCGGGCCGCCTCGTACAGCCGGGCATTCTCGATCGCCACGCCGGCCGCGGCGCCGAGCGCGACCAGCACCGCCTCGTCGTCCTCGGTGAACTCGCCGCCGCCCCGCTTGTTCGTCAGGTAGAGGTTGCCGAACACCTCGTCGCGCACCCGCACCGGCACGCCGAGGAAACTGCCCATCGGCGGGTGCCCGGCGGGGAACCCGGACGACTCGGCGTGGGCGGCGATGTCGGCCAGCCGCAACGGGCGCGGGTCACGGATCAGCAGGCCGAGCAGGCCGAGTCCCTCGGGCCAGTGGTGGATCTTGCCGATCTCAGCCTCGCTCAGCCCGACGGGAATGAACTCGGCGAGCTGCCGCCCCTCACCGATCACGCCGAGCGCGCCGTACGTGGCGTCCACCAGGCCTACCGCGGTCCGCACGATCGTGCGCAGCGTGGATTCCAGGTCCAGCCCGGCGCCGATCGTGACGACCGCCTCGAGCAGGCCGTGCATCTGGTCCCGGGCGCCGAGCACGGCCTGTAGCCGCCCTTGCAGCTCGGCGAGCAGCTCGTCGAGTCGCAGGTGCGGGAGCATGCCCGCTGCTGGCTCCATCATCCCATCATTTCAGAACGACCAGCGGTTTCACATACTGAGATGCTTGTTGGCGCACCAGGCTAAACGGAGCAGCTCGTATCCCGGGTTGACCATGACCGGTCGCCCGTCGGCGCCTGGGCCGGCCGTGCCGCGGAGCCTGATGTGGCTGCCCGCGGTAAGCCCCGGGATGTGTGTCCGGCCGTAGAACAGCGCGGTCAGGTCGCCGGGGCCAGTGAGCCGATCGGGTCGGCGCCCGGGGGCGGCGGAGGAGCTGGTGCGTCGCTGCTGGCATGCCGGCCCACGTGGTGCCGCACGTCGCACGGGACGATGGTGGCGGCCGCGCCGGGAACCCGGCTGACCACGTGGGCGATCCGGTCCGCGGTGCGGTCGTGCAGCACCCGGCCGGCCAGCGGCGGGTAGCTCCGGCGGGGCAGCACGACGGTGACGAACGTGCCATCCGCGGCCGCCTCGCGGGCCGCGTGCTCGGCCGCGGCGTGGGCGAGGCGCCGGTCCGGGCAGTCCGCGAGTTCCAGCGGGACGCCGGTCCTGGCCGCCACCCAGCGATCGCGGAGCCGCTCGGCGTGCCCGTCATCGAGCACGAAGTGCACGGCTCGGAGAGCCGTTGGGCGCTGGCTCTTCGCGTACCTGACCGCGGCGGCGACGGCCATGTCGTAGCCGTCGATCAGCACCAGGATGACCTGGCGGGTGTAGTTGGGCACGATCGCGCCGCTGTCCTCCAGTGCGGCCGCCTCGGTCCGGTACTCCCTGTTCAACCGGATCAGCACCCAGACCAGGGCCGGGAAGAGGATGACGATGAGCCATGCGCCTTCGGTGAACTTGACGACCGCGAACAGCACCACGACGAGCGCGGTGTAGATCCCGCCGGCCGTGTTGATCACCCGCTTGTACCGCCAGCCCGGCTCCTTCGTACGGCCGTGGTACCTGGCCATGCCGAACCCGGCCATCGAGAACCCGGTGAAGACGCCGATCGCGTAGAACGGGATGAGCGCCGTCACCGTGGCGCCCGCCGCCGCGAGCAGCGCCAGGGACCAGCAGCGTCAGCGGCAGCACCAGCGCGAACGCGGCCAGGCCGAAGAACGGGATGAGCGCGAAAAGGATCTCTTCGGTGCCGTACGCCGCCGAGGAGAGCCCGTCGGAGGACAGCACGCCCAGCGCCAGCGGCTTGGACAGCCGCTCGCTCTTGAGCTGCTCGGTGGCCAGCGGCGGACCGAGCAGCCTTCGCTTGGCGGAATACCAGGCACCGTCGGGTACTGCGGTGTTCATGGTGTCAGTTCACTGGACGCGGGTGGTGCGGGGCAGGGCCGAAGGTATGGGACCTTCGGCCCTTTCGTGAGTGAGTTAGGTCTCTACTGGGTGCCTGCTTGCCGGACGAGGCTTGCCTCATGAACGCACGATTCCTGCCCCGGCCACAGCGTAATTCGGGGGGACGACCCCCCGAAGCCCCCCGCATCTGGGGGGATGCCCTCCCCCCAGACCCCCCTCGGGACCGAGCCTGCTGCTGCCCGTCGCGGCCGGCGGTGCGGATCGTCATGCCTCCCTCGGCCACCCGCCGGCATGAGACAGAACTGCTGCTGTGCGGCCACCACTTCCGCGCCTCGCGCGAAACCCTCGCCGCGGCCGGTGCCGCGAGCTACGAGCTGTTAGCCGGAGGCTGGGATGGATCTGAACTCTCCAGGTACGTACCTGAACTGGAACGTCTTCACGATCTCGGTGGCGAACCTGGTGCTGATCGCCGTGATGGTCGCCATCTTCGGTGCCGCGCTGGTGCTTCCGTTCCCGCGCGGCGAGCGGTTCGCTCCCGCTGCTGAGCCCGCGGAAGAGCCGGACGCCAGCATCGCGCCGGGTGACGAGAAGATGTGGACGGCGCGGACGCGCCGTGCGGCGCTGCGCGCGCTCGCACCGGGCAAGCTGCTCCCCGACCGGCAGCCGGCCTACGTCGCCTCCTGGGTATACGTGTTCGGGGTCGCCTCGCTGGCCGCGCTCGGCGTGGTGATCGCGAGCGGGTTCGCGCTCGCCCTCGGCGGGCCTGACTGGTGGCACACGAACGTAGTGGGACACTTCTTCAACAGCCTGCACCTGTGGAGCGTCGAGCTGTTCATGGCGCTGCTGGTCATCCACCTGTGGGGCAAGTTCTGGATGGCCGCATGGCGCGGCCGCCGGGCGCTCACCTGGATCACCGGCGTGATCGCGTTCCTCGCCTCGGTCGTGGAGTGCTTCAGCGGGTACCTGTCCCAGCAGAACTTCGACTCCCAGTGGATCGCCACCAACGGCAAGGACGCGTTCAACGCGGCCGGGGTGGGCGCGTTCTTCAACCTGATGAACTTCGGCCAGATGCTGATGTGGCACATCGTGCTGATCCCGATCGTGCTGGTCGCGATCGTCGGCGCGCACGTGCTGCTGGTCCGGATGCGCGGCGTCAGCCGTCCGCTGCCCGTCGCACGGCCACGCGGACTCGCGGCGCGACGCGCGGCGGCCCGGGCTGACCGTGCGGCGTGGCGCGGACCGATGCGCCGGTACGACATCCTGAAGGAAGGCACGCTTGCCACGCTGGTGATCCTCGCGCTGACCTTCGGCCTGGCCGGGCTGCTGTCCTCACCCGACGTCCCGGCGGTCACCGTGCGGAGCTGGGTGCAGGTCGCGCCGGACGACTTCCTTGCCACCGCTGCCACCGAACTGGACGGCACCAGCCCCACCGCCGGTTACGGCCCGCCCTACAACGCCAACGGCACGCCGCAGAGCGAGCTGTTCGCGCCCGCCAACTGGGCCGGCGTACGTCAGCCCGTCGACACGGCCAAGGTGTTCGTGCTCGACCCGCTGGCCAAGACCGCACCCACCGACCCCGCGCTGGCCTCGGCGCTGGCCACCTGGAACGCGGCCGGCGGCGACCAGCAGACCAAGTGGGCAACCGCCTATGATCACGCGGTCACCAAGGTCACGTTCGACGCGCAGGGAAACCCAGTCGTGCCGGCGGCGTCCGACGGCCCGGTGCCAGTCATGCTGGCCACCGAGCTGACCCTGGCCCGCAGCGGTGCCCTGGATGCCGAACTCGGTGCCGGGCAGCCGTTCTACGGCACTGACTTCACCAAGCCGCTGCTGTTCCTCGGGGATGGCCAGTACTACGCCAACGTGGCGAGTGCCGAGCACCTCACCGGTGACCAGTGGGGCGTCATGAACGAGACCGGCGCGTATCCGGGACAGCCATGGCTGTGGCTGTACCAGCTCTGGTACCACCTCCCCGGCTGGCGGAACTCCGCCAACGTGGACCTGATCGCCATCTACATGACCGGCGTGGCCACCTTGCTCCTGCTGGCTGTGCCGTTCGTCCCCGGCCTGCGTGACGTCCCGCGCTGGATCCCGGTGCACCGCCTCATCTGGCGGTCGTGGAACACGGCCCAGGCGGAACCGCCTGCCGCCCCGTCCGGCAACCCCGCCGAGCCCGCCGAGCCGCCCACCCGGCCGGTAGTGAGTTAAGGAGATCATCATGACAACCAAACCGATCGTGGTCGGCACGGACGGTTCAACCGAGTCACTGCGTGCGGTCGAGTGGGCGGCCAGGGAAGCCAAGCTCCACCAGGCGCCGCTGCGCATCGTATCCGCCGCCGAACTGCTGCCGCGGATGGCCGCACCCGGGTCGGCATACAACGTCGAGGCCGTGGCCAGCACCATCCGGGCCAGCCAGGACGATGCGCTCGCCGTAGCGGCCCGCGCCGCGCACGCCATGGCACATGATCTGCTGATCGACACCGACACTCTGGAGGGGCCGCCAGCGATCGCGGTCACCGAGGCCTCGGCCGGCGCCCATTTGCTGGTCGTCGGGTCTCGCGGGAGCGGCGCGTTCTCCGCCATGCTCCTGGGCTCGGTGAGCCGGTACGCGGCCGTCCACGCTTCCTGCCCGGTCGTGGTCGTCCGGGAGGAAACAATGGCCACCCATCGCCAGGTGATCGTCGGCATCCGGGACCCGCACGACTGCGCGGCAGCGGTCGAGTTCGCCTTCACCGAAGCCGCGCTGCGCAAGGCCAGCCTGCTTGCCGTGCACGCCTGGCAGTCGCCGCGGGCGCCCGTCGAGCCGTACCCCGCGTGGGACAACCGCTTCCCGGAGGCCGAGGCCGTCATGCAGCTGGAGGAACTGCTCCGTGACTGGCGGGAGAAGTACCCGGAGGTCGCCGCCAGCCAGGACGCGGTGCACGGCCACCCGGGACGGGTGCTGGCCGGATTGTCGGCTCGCGCCGACCTCGTCGTGCTCGGCAGGCATCACCGGGCTGGCCACCATGTTCCTGGTCCGGCCAGGATCGTCCACGCGGTACTCAGCCACGCACATGGACCCATCGCCATCGTGCCGTCAGATTGACCGGAGAAAAGCTGCTGATCCGCGCGCCTAGGCAGCGCCGTGCGCGGATCAGCTGACGTAGAGCTGGCCGTCCCCGCCTTCGGCGATCTTGATGGGGTTCAGGCCAGTGACCGCCGGACCAACCTGGACGGCGCCGGTGCTAGCGCTGAACTGCGAGCCGTGGCACGGACACACCAGCACTTTCGCCGACGGGTCGTACTGCACGGTGCACCCGGCGTGCGGACAGACCGCGTCGAACGCCAGGAACGTGCCGGCCTTCGGCTGGAGGACAATCGACGGATCGCCGGTTGACGGATCAGAGAAACCCGCGGCGCTGCCGACCGGGACATCCTTCGCTGGCCCGATCGCGGAGCCGGCCGGATGGCCGCCCCCGCTGGCGGCGGGCCGCGCAGTGGACGCGCGAGCAGTCGGCTGGGTGGACGCTTGGGTGGACGCTTGGGTGGACGGCGATAGCGCGGTGCCGGTACCGGCCGGTTTCGCGCGGCCGGCGAGCCGGTCCAGGCCGGCCACCACGCCGCCGAAGAGCAAGCTGGCCACCGCGGCCACGCCGGTCACGGTGCCCTTGAGCACGACCTCGCGGCGGCTGGCCTCCTGTTCGCTGACCCGGCGGGACGGGCGGGCGGCCGTGACGGTGCGCGCCCGGGCCGCGATCACCGCGTCCGCGGACAGCACCGGGCCGGCCCCGGCCAGCGCGAGCGGCGTCCAGGCGAACACGAACACGATGTCCGCACCGGTGTAGTACGGGGCCGAGTGGAAGCTCACCGTCAGGAACAGCATCAGCGACAGCACGATGCCGCCGATCGCGGCCAGCTGCTGCCACAGGCCGAGCAGTGTGCCCACTCCGATCGCCAGCTCCGCGAACGCGATCAGCAGCCCGACCGGGGTCGCGATGTGACCGAGCGGCCCCATCAGCGCGTGGATCGGGCTGCGCCGCGCGGCACCTGCCAGCTGCGACTGGATCGAGATCGGATTCGCCGGGTCGAAGAAACCCGGGTTGGCCAGCTTCTGCAATCCGGCGAAGCAGAACGTGAAGCCGAGGAAGGCCCGCAACGGAAGCAGCGCACGGCCGAGGACGTCGGGTGTCCCGGGTGTTTTGGGAGGCCCGGGAGGCCTGGGCGAGCCGGACGGGCCGGACGGGCCGGACGGGCCGGACGGCCTGGGCGGCCTGGGCGGCCTGGGCGGCGGGCCGGCCTGGCGGCTCACTGTGCCGCCAGCCAGGGACCGACGCGGCTGAGCAGCAGCACGCCGAGCACCGCGCCGGCCGCCAGGCTGGCCGCGATCAGCCACTGCCTGGCCCCAGCACCACTGACCTCCCGGCGGCCGCGCCTGAACCAATCCCGCGGAGCCAGCCTGGCCACTTCCAGGACATGCCCCAGCACGTGCACGGCCATCGCGCCGAACCACAGGATGAAGCTGGCCTTGTGCACCTTCAGCAGCAGCGGCAGCCAGGCCTGGCCGGCGTACATGAGGGCGACGCCGCTGGCCAGCAGCACCAGCGTGAGCACCACTACCACGGGGCCGAGCAGCCGCAGCAGAATCGGTGGCGGCCCCTTGCGCCGGTACGCGGGCGACCCGGCGTAATACCGCACCATCCGCCACGTCGTGCTGCCGGTCTTCAGCAGCACCGGCGGGATCAGCACCATGCCGACGAACACGTGCGGGGTGAGCATCTGCCGGACGCCGAGGATCGTGAAGCCTTCGACGGCCAGCAGCACAAGCAGCACCACGGCGCTCGCCGCCGTCAGCCGCGCGTTACCCTCCACCCCGCCGTCGGCGCGTCGCTCCGACCGCGTCGGGCCGCCATGGCGCGACCCCATGTCCAGATCCACGCAGGTAACGTACGGTCCGAACCTTACAGCGGCATGAAGCATCGGGACCGCGATGCACGCGCGAGAATAGCGTGCGGTGAGCTCGCGCTACCTCATGCAGATCGAGTCGCTCGGCAAGCGCTATCACGGAGGCATCCACAGCCTGGAGGCGCAGCGACGAGTACGTGGTGAGTAGTTCGGCCATCCGTCGATAGTCATGGGGCGTGATTTCGATGACACGCAGCTCATCATCGGCGATGGCGGCGCAGAATTCAGCGGCCAGACCGACGCGCCCGCGCCGCTGCGGATCGGCCAGCAGATGACAGACCTCGGTGACCGCAAGCGATGGGATTACCAGGCGGGACCAGTTGCCAGCGAGGAACTCCACGCACCGACCATGATCCCTGTCAGCCTTGTTGAAGGCAGCCACGAGCGGGCCGGTATCGCACAAGATCACGCGGACGCCGCTCCGCCGACCTCGTCCCGGTCGGGGTAGGTAAGGTATTTGTCATGATTACGCCCTAGGTCCGCCGGCCCTTTCAGCGCGCCGACAAGCGCGGCCAGGTGCCGCGGAAGCTCGGAAGCCTCATCCCGCTCGCGGCTCGCATCCTCTGGCCGCCCATCGTTTGGCCGCCCATCGTTGACCATGACCGCAGTCTATCGTCGCGGTCCCGGCCAGTGCTGGTAATGGCATCAGCAGTGGCCACCGGGCCAAGCCCCTGGGCCCTCAGCTGGCGACGATCGTTCCGGTCTGGCCGGCCAGCAGGTCTCCTGCGTCGGTGAGCCGGCCGATCGCGGCTGGCTTGCCGGTGGCTTCGGCGAACCGGCAGGCCGCCTCCACCTTGGGCCCCATCGAGCCGGCCGGGAACGCGCGGGAGCGCATCCAG
>DASRFJ010000315.1:0-3223 GCA_035651595.1 Streptosporangiaceae bacterium
GGCCATCAACGTCCACGGCGACGGCACCGCCACCGCCACCTCCCCGGACGGGACCATCGTCCGCGGACCCCCGCCCCAGCCCGGGTAACAACCAGCAGGACAAGCAGACCAGCACCGGACCACCGCCGGCCACGAAAGGCCGCGCGGCGGCCCGGTGCTGCCATTTTCAAGCAGAGAAGTGGTGGTTCTTCGTCGAGCAGGGTCGACCTGGAAGTATTGGGATCATGAAACTCCGGATCTTCACCGAACCGCAGCAGGGCGCTGACTACCAGACCCTGCGCAAGGTGGCACTGGCCGCCGAGGAACTCGGGTTCGACGCCTTCTTCCGATCTGACCACTACCTCAAGATGGGCGACGTTTCCGGCCTGCCTGGCCCCACCGACGCATGGGCCACCCTGGCCGGGCTCGCCGTGGAGACCAGCCGGATCCGGCTAGGCACGCTCATGACGGCGGCAACGTTCCGGCTGCCCGGGCCGCTCGCCATCGCGGTGGCGCAGGTCGACCAGATGAGCGGCGGGCGGATCGAGTTGGGCATCGGCACCGGCTGGTTCGAGACCGAGCACACCGCGTACGGGATCCCCTTCCCGCCGTTGGGTGAGCGCTTCGACCGGCTCGGCGAGCAGCTCGAGATCATCATCGGTCTCTGGAGCAGCGAAGAAGGCACCCCATTCTCCTTCGCCGGGAAGCACTATCAGCTGACCGACTCGCCCGCGCTGCCGAAGCCCGCGCAGCGCCCCCGCCCGCCGGTGCTGCTCGGCGGCGGTGGGCCACGGCGGACTCCGCAGCTCGCGGCGCGGTTCGCCGACGAGTTCAACGTCCCGTTCTCCTCCATCGCGGATTCGGCACAGATGTTCACCCGGGTCCGGGACGCGTGCGAAAGCGCGGGACGGTACGCGTCCTCCATGCGGTTCTCCGTCGCCCAGGTCGTGTGCTGCGGGAAGGACGAAGCCGAGGTTCGGCGGCGCGCCACGGCGATCGGCCGCGCTCCCGAGGAACTGCGTGAGCACGGGCTGGCAGGCACGCCGAGTGAGGTGGCTGCGAAGATCGCGGAGTTCGGCGAGATCGGCGCGGAGCGGATCTACCTTCAGGTCCTCGACCTCAACGACCTGGCCCATCTCGAGTTGATCGCGGCCGAGGTGGCTCCGCAGGTATAGCCAGCGCGGCCCTTAAGAGAAGGCCCGCTGCACCGCGTCCCGGCCGATCGCGCTGAGGGACCGGTAGCCGTAAGTGCCCTGGTCACGCAGCTCCGTGGCGGCGTTGACCAGGGCGCCAATGGCGGTGAACGCGAACGCGCCGCCCACCGATACCCGGGCGACGCCCGCCACGGCGAGCTCAGGGACGGGCGGCACGCCCGGCATCGCAAGGACGTTGACCGGGCGGTCAACCTCGCTCAGCACCAGGCGGATGTCCTCGATGCTCCGCATGCCGGGAGCGTAGAGCACGTCCGCGCCCGCCTGCTGGAAGGCCTGGAGCCGGGCGATCGTGTCGCCCAGGTCCGGACGGCCGTGCAGGTAGTTCTCCGCCCGGGCGGTGAGCACGAAGTGCACCGGGCCGGAGTGTGCGACCTCGGCCGCGGCGGCAACGCGATCGGTGGCCAGTTCGAGGCCGAAGATCGGGTCGTCGTCGTTCCGGCTGTAGTCCTCCACCGAGCAGCCGGCCAGACCCGCGCCGATCGCGAGCCGCACCGTCTCGGCGACGCCGGACGGGTCGGTGGCGAAGCAGTCCTCCAGATCCGCGGACACCGGCAGCTCGGTCGCGGCCACGATGGCCGCGGCGTGTGCGATCGCCTCGTCCCGGCTCACCCTGCCGTCGCCGCGGCCCAGCGTAGCCGCGAAACCCGAACTGGTCGTCGCCAGTGCCTGGAAGCCCAGCGAGGCGAGCAGGACGGCCGAACCCGCGTCCCACGGGTTGGGCAGCAGCAGTGGCTCGCCGGGCTTGTGGAGTTCCATGAAGCGGCGGGCGGTCTCGGCTTGGGTGCTCATGTACTTAGCGTAGCGATCACCCGTGTCGCATGGTCGCTTTGTGACCCTTGCCGCACAGGAGGTAGTCCGCAATTAGGACTTTAGGCGACACTCTTCACGTCCGGACCTGTCCATATGGCTTGCGGGTGCGTTTGCGCGATGCGATCGTGGTGCAGTGCGCCCCGAACCAGGCACCGCCAGACGTGTGCGGATAGTCATCGCCCTGGTGATCGTCGGCGCCGTGATGTTCATGGCCGGCTTGCTGCTTGTTGTCGTCGGTGTCGCATTGCAGACCGTCGGGAAGCATCCGGACACCCAGACCATCGGTCTCGGCGCCGAAGTGGCCGTCGCCGGATTCTCGTTCGGCATGATCGTGCTCGCCATCCTCGTGCTGCTCCGCGGTGGTATCACCGGGGCAGGGATAACGCGCACGCAGGCGCGCGGCAGGGCCGGCCAGTACCAGCCCGCGATGGCCGCCGCCGGTGGGGGCGGGCGCAACGGCACCGGGCTGAACGGCCAGGCTGGCGGGGACGGCCGCGCATATGCCGGCGCCGGGACGCGGACGGGCGCCGGCTTCGTGCCGAACGTGCATCCCGGCAGAGGCGGGCCTCAGGCGGCGAGCAATGGCGGCCGGGATCAGCGTGGCCGGGATCGGGTCCTCAATCCGTCGAGCGTGATCACGCCCGGCGGCCTGCTGGACATGCCGGGCAGTACGCCCCGCGGCTTCGCGCAGGACCGGGCGATGGCAGGGCAGCCGGCCGGCCCGGACGGATACTGGCCAGGCGCCGGAAACGTGCCTGGCGGTGCGAACGGTACGCATGGGGCTCGTCCGCCGCAGGCGGGGTCGCCCGCGGTTCCGGCGGGCCCGCGGCCCGGCGACCCGTCCGGGTCGCCCGCGGCGCACGGCGGTACGGCACAGGGCGGCCAGCGCCCGGCTCAGCCGGGGACGCCATCCGCTCAGGGAGGAAAGCGTCCGGCACAGGCCGGGGCGCCGTCTGCTCAGGGTGGCCCGCATCCCGCGCAGACCGCTCACGCTGGACCGCTCCCCGGACAGCGCTCGGCCCCGGCGGGCCAGGCTGGACAGGCAGGCCCGGCGGGACAGTACTCGGGCCAGGCAGGGCAGCAGGGGCGCGTGCCGGCCGATGCGGGACGACGCCGGGCCGACGCGGGATACGCAGGAGCGAGTCAGCCGGGCGCGGGACAGGCAGCAGCGGGTCAGGCAGCAGCGGGACAGGCAGCAGCGGGACAGGCAGCAGCGGGAC